>NZ_CP088261.1:1962779-2617039 GCF_021117345.1 Microbacterium sp. cx-55
ATGCGGTGACGGATGCCCTTGGTGTAATCGAGGCGGTCGACGCCGAGCAGCACGCGCTTCGGATTGCCGAGCTCGGCGCGGATCTCCTTCGCGCGGGCCTGGATCTCGGGGCGCTGCGCGAGCTCGACGTACGACTCCGCGTCGATCGAGATCGGGAACGCACGGGCGAGGGCGACGCGCGTCGAGCCGTCTTCCTCGGGAACACGGATGCCGGACGCCTTCGTCTCGTACCGCAGCTGGCGGCGGACCGCGCGGGCGAAGTTGCCCGCGTCGGCGACCCGCTGGAAGCCGATCACGTCGGCGCCCAGCAGCCCCTCGAGTACCTGCCGGCGCCACGGCAGTTGCGAGAAGAGCCCATATGCCGGGAACGGGATGTGGTGGAAGTACCCGATCGTGAGGTCCGGTCGCGATTCGCGGAGGAACTTCGGCACCAGCTGCAGTTGGTAGTCCTGCACCCAGACGGTAGCGCCCTCAGCCGCCGCCGCAGCAGCCGCTTCGGCGAATCGCTTGTTGACCGCCACGTACGCGTTCCACCACTCGCGGCGATAGCGCGGAGCGGCGATCACGTCGTGATAAAGCGGCCAGATCGTGTCGTTCGAGAAGCCCTCGTAGTACAGCTCGACGTCTTCTGCCGACAGCGAGACGGGCACGAGGTGGGTTCCGCCGAAGTCGAACGGCTCGAGTTCCAGGTCAGCCTGACCGGGCCACCCGACCCAGGCGCCCTCGCTCTTTCGCATCACGGGGTCCAGCGCGGTGACCAGACCGCCCGGAGAGGTGCGCCATCCGCCATCCGCGTCTCGATCGACGGGAAGGCGGTTGGCGACGACGACGAAATCGGCCTGAGACACGCAGAAGCTCCTCGGTTCGCGGGGGTTCGTTCAGGCTAACAGCGGGCCGTGCCACGACTGGGTCGGTGGCGTCAAGCGCGGTCCGCAGCTACCCTCGCGCGGTAGCGTGGGCGCATGCGCAAGTACCTCTTCGGCTCGGGCCTCCTCAGTTCTGTGATGAGCGGAATGACCCTCCTCCGCAGCCTCCGAAGCGACGAGGGCTTCACCTGGCGGCAGGCGCTCGCCTGGCTCAGCTGGGGCATCACCCTCGCGCTCGCGATCGGTTCGATCGTCGACACCTTCCGCGCCGGCCGCGGTCACGTCATCCCCGATGACTCCCCGCTGACGCGGTCGGAAGAGAAGAAGCTGCTGAAGAAGCACCTGCGCGGCTGACCCTGGAGTCGCGTCGGCGCGCTGACGGGCGGGGCGTCTGCACGACGGTCCGCTACGGTTCCGAGAATGAGCATCGAAGAAGCCGCATCCCTGCGCGTAGACGAAGACGGGTTCTTCGTTCTCGTCGTCCCCGACGCATACAAGGGGTTCGTGGATGAGGACTGGCGGCTCGATGAACTCCTCGGACACTTCGCCGGCCAGATGAACGAAGGGGCGTTGTTCATCGCCTATCCCGGACCGGACGATGCCGACTCCGCGGTGGCGGTCACCGACCGACCGATCACGGCACCGGTGCTGCGCGAGGCCGTCGGCATCGTGAGAGTCACAGCCAGCGGGCTGTGGCTGACCGACTACACGCAGCTGACCATGGCGGCACAGTTCCACGATGAGTCACCGACCGGCCCCGCAGCCGTTCGTCTGACGACACCCGTGGGATGGCACCGCGTCCTTCTTCGGCAGATCGACGGCGATCCGCGGCTCAACCTGACGATCACCCCGATCGCAGCCGCGATCGAGAGGAAACGGCTCAGTTCCGTGCCCTGGTTCGAGTAGATCGCAGACTCGTCCGGCCCGCCCCTCCACGCCGCAGGATCAGCACACGAGGGTCAGCGGGTGAGGATGAGCGCGTCGCCCTGCCCGCCGCCACCGCAGAGCGCGACGGCCGCGGTTCCGGTTCCCCGGCGCAGCAGTTCGTGCACCGCATGCACGACGAGGCGGTTGCCGGACGCCCCGATCGGGTGCCCGAGCGCGATGCCGCCGCCGTGGATGTTGACGATGTCATCGCCCACGCCGAGCTCACGCTGCGACCTGGCCACGACCGCGCCGAACGCTTCGTTGATCTCGATGAAGTCGAGATCCGACACGGCGAGACCCTGCCGATCGAGCGCCTTCTCGATCGCGCGTGCCGGCTGAGCGTGCAACGAGTTGTCGGGGCCGGCGACCTGACCGCTGGATCCGAGCGCGGCCAGCACCGGCCATCCTTCGGCATCAGCGTGCGACCGGGTCGTGAGAATGACCGCCGACGCGCCGTCAGAGATGGGCGACGAGTTTCCCGCCGTGATCGTGCCGCCCTCTGCGAACGCGGGGCGGAGTCGGCCCAGAACGTCGACCGTCGTGTCGGGGCGGATGCCCTCGTCGGCCGAGACGACGAGGGGGTCGCCCTTGCGCTGCGGCACCTCGACCGACACGATCTCGGCGGCGAAGAGGCCGGCCCGGGCCGCGGCAGCAGCGCGCTGGTGCGAACGCGCCGCGACCTCATCCTGCTGCTCCCGCGTCACCTCGAACGCCGCGTTCAGCCGCTCGGTGGACGCACCCATGCTCACCTGGTCGAAGGCGTCGGTGAGGCCGTCGAATGCCATGTGGTCGAGCGCTTCGATCGAGCCGTACGACCACCCGTCGCGGGACCCCATCAGCAGGTGCGGCGCGCGGGTCATCGACTCCATGCCCGCCGCCACGACGACGCGCGCGTCGCCGGCACGCAGCATCCGCGCCGCATCGATCACGGCCGTGAGACCGGAGAGGCAGACCTTGTTGACGGATGCGGCGTGCACGTCCCATCCGAGTCCTGCGGCGATCGCCGCCTGGCGCGCCGGGTTCTGCCCGGAACCCGCCGAGAGCACCTGCCCGACGAGGACGGCATCGACGGCCTCGGCCGGGATGTCGCCCTGGGCGAGCGCACCACGGATGGCGAGTCCGCCCAACTGCGGGGCGGTGAAAGAGGAGAGCTGGCCCTTGAGCCGGCCTTGCGGGGTCCGTGCCGCAGCAACGATGACCACGTCGTCAGTGTTCATGCATCCACCTTACGTACGTCGGAAATGCGCAGCGGAGGCTGCGTCGCGGCGACGACCTCGTCGACCGTCACTCCGGGCGCGGTCTCGACCAGAACGAGGCCGTTCGGGGTGACGTCGATGACGGCGAGGTCGGTGATGATCCGGTCGACGACCGCGCGGCCGGTGAGAGGAAGGGTGCACGCGTCGACGATCTTCGGGGCACCGTCCTTCGCGACGTGCTCCATCAGCACGATCACCCGGCCCGCGCCGTGAACGAGATCCATCGCCCCACCCGGGCCCTTGACCATCTTCCCGGGGATCATCCAGTTCGCGAGGTCGCCGCTCGCCGACACCTGCATCGCACCGAGGATGGCCGCGTCGATCTTGCCCCCGCGGATCATCCCGAAACTCGTCGCCGAGTCGAAGTACGCCGCCCCCGGCAGGATCGTCACCGTCTCCTTGCCGGCATTGATGAGGTCGGGATCGACGTCCTGCTCGGCCGGGTACGGGCCGACGCCGAGGATCCCGTTCTCCGACTGCAGAACGACCGTCACGTCCGCGGGCACGTGGTTCGGAACGAGCGTCGGCAGCCCGATGCCGAGGTTCACGTACGAACCGTCGGCGAGTTCGCGCGCGGCGCGCGCCGCCATCTGATCGCGGGTCAGCGCCATGGTCAGTTCCCTTCCGGAGCGGAGCGCACGGTGCGCCGTTCGATGCGTTTGTCGATGTCGGGCCCGACCTCGAGCACACGGTGCACGTAGACACCGGGGAGGTGCACCGCATCCGCCTCCAGGTCACCGGGTTCGACGAGGTGTTCGACCTGAGCGATGCAGACCCGACCGGCCATGGCCGCGAGCGGATTGAAGTTGCGGGCGGCCTTGCGGAACACGAGGTTGCCGTGCCGGTCGCCCTTCCAGGCATGGACGAGCGCGAAGTCCGTGACGATGGCCTCCTCGAGCACGTACTCCCCCGGGATGCCGCCGGGTGCGAACGAACGCACCTCCTTTTCGGGCGACGCGACCGCCACACCGCCGGCGCCGTCGTAGCGGCGGGGCAACCCGCCCTCGGCGACCTGGGTGCCGACACCCGTCTGCGTGAAGAACGCCGCGATGCCCGACCCGCCGGCGCGCAGCTTCTCGGCCAGCGTTCCCTGCGGTGTGAGCTCGAGCTCGAGCTCGCCGGAGAGGAACTGTCGTTCGAACTCCTTGTTCTCGCCGACGTACGACGACGTCATCTTCCGGATGCGGTGCGCACCGAGCAGAATGCCGAGCCCCCAGTCGTCGACGCCGCAGTTGTTCGAGACGATCGACAGGTCACGGGTGCCCTGCGCATGCAGGGCTTCGATCAGCTGCATGGGGTTTCCGGAGAGCCCGAACCCGCCGACCGCGAGGCTCGCGCCATCTGGAATGTCGCGGATCGCATCCTCGGCCGTCTGCACTTCTTTGTCGATCACCGTGTCTCCTCCGCACCCCTCGTCGGGCTCATCTCAGCCTGCGCGACGGCCGCGTGTGCGTCTGCGCTCGTGCTTGCCATGTGGATATCGTCGCCCCTAGTGTCCATATCGTGGACAACGATGTCATCCCCGGAACACAGAGCGTCGCCCGCGCGGCCCGGTTGCTCCGGCTCGTCAGCTCCTCCGGTACCGATGGTCTAACGGTCCCGGATGCGGCCGAGCGCGCGGGTCTCACCCGTCCCACGGCGCACCGACTGCTGTCGGCGCTTCGACACGAGGGACTCGTCGACCTCGACGACCGGACGACCCGATGGGTCGCCGGCCCCGAGCTCTACCTGATGGGCACGGTCGCCGCGGCACGATACGACGTGACGGGCATCGGTCGTGACATCGTGCGCTCGCTCGCCGTCCGCACGGAGGAGAGTGCGTTCCTCTCGGTTCGCCGCGGCGACGAGACGGTGTGCATCCTTCGTGAGGAGGGCAGCTTCCCGATCCGCTCGTTCGTGCTGTCGGAGGGCGTCCGATTCCCGCTCGGCGTCGCGTCCGCCGGGCTCGCGATCCTGGCGTTTCTCCCTCCCCACGATGTGGACGCCTATCTGGAACGTCATCCGGACCTCGCCGACCGTTTCGGTAGCGCGCATGCCCCTGTCCGCCTCCGCACGCGCTTGCGGGAGACCGCCGAGCGCGGTTACGCGCTGAATCCCGGGCTGATCGTCGGGGGTAGCTGGGGTCTCGGCGCCGCCGTGTTCGACCGCGACGGGTACCCGCAGTGGGCGCTCAGCCTCACCGGCGTGGAGTTCCGTTTCGCCGGTGAGCGCCGCGCCGAACTGGGCCGCATCCTGCTCGCCCACGCGCACCAACTGTCGACGCGGATCGCCGCGGGCGCTCGCTGAGCGGCATCAGTCGGCCGACAGGCGGAATCAGTCGGCCGATAGCTCGGCGCGGACCGCCTCCGCGACGAGGCGGGCGCCCTGCGGCGACATGACCACCGTGTAGTGGTTGAGTTCGTCGATCCGGTCGTGCCGGATCGACGGATGCTGCACGAGCACGCCCTCGAGATAGTCGCGCGCGTACAGTCCCGGCGGCTCGTTCTGGAGCCCGCGCCCAACCGTGATCAGCCGCGTCGGATGCTGCAGGGCGGCGAGCGCAGACGGCAGCGCCGTGCCGGCGATCATGTCGGCGGTGTCGGCCGCGGCGGTCTCGTACCGGGTCGCGGGCCGCAGCATCCCGGCACCGTCGTCGACGAGGTCCGCCACGAAGTACTGCGCGAGTCCGGCGGGCCACGGCGGCGGGAACGCCGGATGCTGCCGCCAGAAGCCGAGGTAGTCCTCTACGCTCGCGAAGCGCATCGACAGACGAGCCGCCGTCGGCCCGAGGACGCCCGCCATCACGGCATCCGGGTCTCCCCCGAGGGGCACGTCGAGCGGGAGGCCGCCGTCGACGAGCAGCAGGCGCGCGACGCGGGCCGGATGGCGGTGGGCGAGGACGACAGCCACGAACGCCCCCATCGAGTGCCCCACGACGAGCGCTTGTTCGACGCCGAGGGCATCGAGGACGGCCACGAGGTCGTCGGCGTGCGCGGAGAACCCCGCACCTTCCCCGACGTTCCGGCTCTGCCCGCGCCCACGAAGATCCGGCGCGACGAGCCGCATGTCGGCGAGCTCGGGCAATACGAAGTCCCACGCCCGGTGCGACGCGGTGATTCCGTGGACGAGGAGCACGGCGCCCGTCGGCGCCCCCTCGGGATCGTGGACGGCGACGGCGAGTTCGCCGCCGGGTACCGGCACGCGCACCATCCGCTCGCTCATCGCGCCGACCATCCGCCGTCCATCGTGTACGACGCGCCGGTCACCATGCCCGCGTGTTCGGACGCGAGCCACCCGACGAGCGACGCCACCTCAGCGGGCTCGACGAGGCGCTTGATCGCCGACTCGGTGAGCATGACCTTCTGCACCACCTCGCTCTCGGGAATGCCATGCACCCGGGCCTGGGCGGCGATCTGCTTCTCGACGAGCGGCGTCCGGACGTAGCCGGGGTCGACGCAGTTGCTCGTCACGCCGTGCGGACCGCCCTCGAGTGCTGCGGTCTTCGACAGTCCCTCGAGCGCGTGCTTGGCCGACACGTACGCCGACTTGAACGGGCTGGCCCGCAGCCCGTGGACGCTGGAGATGTTGATGATCCGCCCCCATCCGCGCGCGTACATGCCGGGCAGAACCGCGCGGACGAGAAGGAAGGGCGCCTCGACCATGAGGCGGTGGATGAGCCGGAAGTCGTCGGGCACGAAATCCTCGATGGGGGCGACGCGTTGGATGCCGGCGTTGTTGATCAGGATGTCGGCGTCCCGGGTCAGGTCATCGAGCGCACGGGTGTCGGAGAGGTCGACGACCCATGCCTCGCCGTCGACGGTTGCGGCCGCGCGTGCCGCCGCATCCGCATCCCGGTCGGCGATGACGACGTGTGCACCGCGCGCCGCAAGCTCGTGCGCGCACGCGAGCCCGATGCCGCTGGCCCCGCCGGTGATGAGGGCTGTCCGTTCGGCGAGGTCTCTGGTGTGCACGTCGGCCAGCGTACGAGCAGTGGCCGCCCGCGACAACGCTCACATACATACCAAAGGTATATACTTCGGGTATGACACGAGCAGAGGATATCGAGAGGATCGTCATCGCCGCGCACGCGCTCACCCGCGTGGCCGCCATCACGAACCACAATGAGGCGCCGGCCGCGCAGTGGCGCGCGCTGAGCATCCTCCAGAAGGAGGGCCCGCAGCGCATCGGTGAACTGGCTCGCGCGAGTCGCACCACGCAGCCGGGCGTCACCCGCCTCGTCGGCATCCTCGACGAGGCCGGGCTCGTGCGGCGCGAACGCGACAGCGAGGACTCCCGCGTGACGATCGTGGCGATCACGGATGCGGGCGCCGCCGCCATGGACGAGTGGCGCACTCAGCTCGGCCAAGCGCTCGCGCCGCTGTTCGATGACCTCGACGACGAGGAATGGCAGGCCCTCGAGCGCGCCTCGCACATCCTGATGTCCCGCACGGCGATCTCGGCAGGAGCAGCACGATGAGCGGCCACTCCGGTTCTTCGACGATCTGGCGGCAGCCGGCGCAGGTTTGGGCGGTCGCGTTCGCCTCGGTGGTCGCGTTCATGGGAATCGGACTCGTCGACCCGATCCTCCCCGCGATCGCGGACTCGCTGCAGGCGACCCCGGTCGAAACCGAGATGCTCTTCACGAGTTACCTACTCGTCACGGGCCTTGCGATGCTCGTCACGAGCTGGATCTCGAGTCGCATCGGCGCGAAGGCGACGCTGCTGATCGGTCTCGCGCTGATCGTGGTGTTCGCACTGATGTGCGCGCTGAGCGGCAGCGTCGACGCCATCATCGGGTTCCGCGCCGGATGGGGACTCGGCAACGCGCTCTTCATCTCCACCGCGCTCGCGACCATCGTCGGCGCCGCGAGCGGCGGCAGCAGCGCCGCGATCGTGCTGTACGAGGCCGCCCTCGGTATCGGCATCGCGATCGGACCGCTCCTCGGCGGCCTGCTCGGCGAGGTCAGCTGGCGCGGCCCGTTCTTCGGTGTCGTCGCGCTCATGGCGATCGCCTTCGTCGCGGTGCTGGTGCTGCTGCGCGGCCCGCGCGAGGAACGCCGTCCGGTGGCGCTCTCCGCGCCGTTCCGAGCGCTTCGCCAGCCCGCGCTCGCGATCCTCGCGGTCACCGCGCTGTTCTACAACATCGGCTTCTTCACGCTGCTGGCGTTCTCGCCGTTCCCGCTCGGCTTCGGGGCGATGGGCATCGGGTTCACGTTCTTCGGATGGGGCGTGGCCCTCGCGATCACGAGCGTGTGGGTCGCCCCTCTGCTGCTGCGCTTCTTCCGTCGCACGACCGTGATGCTCGTCATCCTGCCGCTGCTCGCGGTCGACCTCGTGGCGGGCGGGCTCCTCGTGGCGACCCCCGCGGCCCTGGTCGCGTCGATCGTCGTCGGCGGACTGCTCCTCGGCGTCATGAACACCGTGCTCACCGAGGCGGTCATGGAGGCGACCGACCTGCCCCGCTCGGTCGCATCGTCGGCCTACTCGGCGGTGCGCTTCCTCGGCGGCGCCGTTGCTCCCCCGCTCGCCGCGCTCCTGTGGCACGCGTTCAACGCCACGGTGCCGTACTTCGTGGCGGCGGCCGCCGTGCTGATCGCGACCGCCACGATCGCCCTCGGTCGCGGTTCCCTCGGCCGCATCGACGTCCGGGAGGCGGATGCCGCCGAGGAGGCCGCCGCAGTCCTCGTCGGCGACGCGACCTGACACCCCGCTCCCGCCCCTCCCCGCCACCTCGCTCATGACCGCGAGACAGCATCCGGGCTTCGAGACAGCGGCTTACGACAGCTGTCTGAACCCCCGGATGCGGTCTCGCGGTCTTCGGGCGGGTCGGCGGGCGACGTTCTAGAGTGAACGCGAAGGGCACCCGGACGAGAGGACGCCATGGCTGAGTTCACCCGCGGTTTCGGAGCACGCCGCCGCACGCCCGATCCGTCCCTTCCGCCCGGCCAGTACCTCACCGACGACTTCCCGGTCCTGTCTGCGGGCCCGACCCCGCGCGTGCCGCTCGACCAGTGGTCGTTCCGCATCCGCACCGAGAAAGGCCCCGACACCACCTGGTCGTGGTCGCAGCTGATGGATCTGCCCATCGAAGACGTGCACACCGACATCCACTGCGTCACGCGGTGGTCGAAGCTCGGCACCTCGTGGCGCGGGGTCTCTCTCGACACCCTCCTGGCCGCGGTCGACACCGACTTCGGATACGCCATGGTGCACTCGTACGGCGGGTACACGACGAACCTCTCGCTCGACGACCTGCGCGGCGGCAAAGCCTGGGTCGCGTTCGAGTTCGACGGTCAGCCCCTCGACCCGGAGCACGGCGGCCCCGCGCGCCTGCTCGTGCCGCACCTGTACTTCTGGAAGAGCGCGAAGTGGGTCACCGGGCTCACGATGCAGAAGCACGACGACCCCGGATTCTGGGAGCAGAACGGGTATCACACGCACGGCGACCCGTGGCTCGAGGAGCGCTACTGGTGATCGTCGGCGGTTGGCTGCCCGGCCTGGTCGAAGCGGTCGTGCAGAGCACGTCGCACGCCCGCATCCTGCAGGTTCGCGTGCCGGATTGGCCGGGAAATCTGCCCGGCCAGCACCTCGACATCCGTTTGACGGCGGAGGACGGCTACCAGGCGGAGCGTTCGTACTCGATCGCCAGCTCCGGAGCGGGCACTCTCGTCGAGTTGGCCGTCGATCGTGTTCCTGACGGCGAGGTGTCGCCGTATCTCGTCGACGATGTTCTGCCCGGCGATGCCCTGGAAGTGAAGGGGCCCCTCGGTAACTACTTCGTGTGGGACCCGACCGACCCCTCCCCCGTCCAGCTCGTCGCGGGCGGCTCGGGCATCGTGCCGCTCCTCGCGATGGCCCGTGCGCGCGCACGGCGACCGGAGGCAGCACCGTTCCGGCTGCTCTACTCGGTGCGATCCGCGGACGACGCGATGTATCGCGACGAGCTCGAGCAGCTCCGGGCCGACGGGCTCGATCTCACCTGGGCCTACACGCGCACGGCGCCGGATGCGTGGGCCGGAACGCCCGGGCGGTTGTCAGCGTCCGTCCTCGCTGACGCCGTCTGGCCCGTCGATCGTCGCTCGCTCGCGTTCGTCTGCGGGCCGACCGGCTTCGTCGAAGCCTCGGCCGATCTTCTCGTGCAGCACGGCTATGACCCCGCGCGCGTGCGCACCGAACGATTCGGAGGGCTGTCATGACGACCATCCATCCCGTACCGGACGGCGCGGATACCGGCGTCAGTCAGCTCGACGGCAACGCGGTCGTGGGAGTCTTCGCGGACGTGTTCTCGGTGGACCCCTCGGTCCTCGTGTTGACGTGCGGGCATTGCGGTGTCGCGGGTCCGCTCGGCGGCACCGTCGTCGAAGACGATGGCCGCTGCGCGATCGTGCGCTGCCGCGCGTGCACCCGTACCCTCCTCACGCTCGTTCGCGCCCCCGACGGCGTTTCGGTGCGGATCGCCGCACTCGCCCAGCTCGACACGCCACATCCATCCGTCCTTTCGCCGGAGGTCTCTCGATGACGACGTCACTTGCTCTCGATCTGACCGGTCGCACCGCCCTCGTCACGGGGTCGACGCAGGGCATCGGAAACGCCATCGCCCGCCGCCTCGCCGAGTCGGGTGCGGATGTGGTCGTCAACGGGCGTGGCGAGAGCCGCGTCGCCGCCGCGGTCGACCAGATCGACGCAGATCTCGGACTCCGCGTGCGCGGGATCGCGGCCGACGTCACCACCGAGCAGGGCGCGGCGCAGCTCATGAACGAAGCGGGCCGAGTCGACGTCCTGGTGAACAACCTCGGCATTTTCGAAGCGATCCCCGCACTCGAGATCGACGACGACACCTGGCGCCGCGCTTTCGAGGTGAATGTGCTGTCGGCGGCGCGACTCACGCGCCTCGCTCTGCCCGCCATGACCGCGCAGAGCTGGGGTCGGGTGATCACGATCGCGAGCGACTCGGCGATCGTGACGCCGAAGGAGATGATCCATTACGGCGTCACCAAAACGGCGCTCCTCGCCCTCACTCGCGGCTACGCGAAGGAGGCGGCCGGCACCGGGGTCACCGTCAACACCGTGATCGCGGGCCCCACGCACACGCCCGGCGTGGAGGACTTCGTGTACTCCCTCGTTGACCCCGATCTTCCGTGGGACGACGCACAGCGCGAGTTCATGCGCACGCAACGCCCCCAGTCGCTCATCGGGCGTCTGCTCGAGCCGATCGAGATCGCGAACATGGTGGCCTACCTCGCGTCGCCGTTGTCATCCGGCACCACGGGCGGTGCCCTGCGCGCCGACGGCGGCTACGTCGACGCCATCCTGCCCTGACCACCAAGACGACGGAGGGCGGATGCGGGCGCTCGCGCCGCATCCGCCCTCCGTCGCTTCAGAGGCCCTAGCGGGCAGCGACCACCGCGTCGTCCGCAGGGGTCGTAGCCGCGTGCGCCGGGTGGGCGCGTTCGAGCGCGGCACCCTCGACGTCGACGTTGGGAAGGATGCGGTCGAGCCAGCGCGGCAGCCACCACGCGGAGCGGCCGAGCAGGTGCATGAGCGCGGGAACGAGCACCATCCGCACGATGAAGGCGTCGAAGAGCACGCCGATCGCGAGGCCGAACCCGAGCGGACGCACCATGCCGAGGTGGCTGAAGACGAATCCGCCGAACACCGAGATCATGATGATCGCCGCCGCGGTGACGACCGCGCGACCGTTGCGCACTCCGGCGACGACCGCCTCACGGGCCGGCAATCCGTGCACGTACGCCTCGCGCATGCCCGAGACGAGGAAGAGCTGGTAGTCCATCGCGAGACCGAAGAGCACGCCCATGATGATGATCGGCCCGAAGCTCAGCACGGGTCCGGGGTCGTGCACGCCGAAGATCCCGGACAGCCAGCCCCACTGGTAGATCGCCGTCACGGCGCCGAGCGCGGCGAAGAGCGAGAGAACGTACCCCGCCGTCGCGATCAGCGGCACGAGGATCGAGCGGAACACGACGAGCATGATGATCAGCGACAGCCCGACGACGACGAGAAGGTAGAACGGCAGGGCGTTCGCGAGCTTCTCGGAGACGTCGATGTTGCCGGATGCCTGGCCGGCGACGCCGAGAGCGATGTCGCCGGAGAGCGCGTCGCTGCCGACGGCCGATCCGTCGAGGGGCGACAGACCGCGGAGGTCGCGCACCAGGGTCTCCGTCGTCTCGCTCGTGGGGCCATCGGCGGGCACGACCTGGAAGGCGAAGAACGTGCCGTCATCCGATACCGCGGCCGGGGCGACAGCCACGACGCCGTCCTGGTTCATCAGCTCGGTGACGATGTCGGCCTGCACCGCGACCTGATCGTCTTCCGCGACCGCAGAGGGCGTCGTCGCGACGACCAGCAGCGGTCCGTTCTGGCCGGCCCCGAACTCCTCGGTGACGGCCGTGAACGCGCGGTACTGCGTCGTGTCGGTCGCCTCCGATGAGCCGTCGGGAAGACCCAGACGCATCGACAGCGCGGGGATGGCGATGACGAGCAGGGCGATGATCGCGAGCGCGGCCGCACCCAGCGCGCGGGGCGTGCGCATGGCACGCGGCGGGCGCGGCGCGTGATCGGCGTGGCCGATCTGCGAGCGCACGCCGCGGCGCAGAACCCGGTTCTTCATGAGTCCGAGAAGAGCCGGCGTCACGGTGATCGACACGAGCACGGCGACGGCCACGCACGCGGCGCCGACGACACCCATCACGCCGAGGAACGGGATGCCGGTCACGAGCAGCGCGACGAGCGCGACGATGACGGTCGTGCCGGCAAAGACGACCGCGTTACCCGCGGTGCCGTTCGCGAGCCCGATGGACTCCTGCACATCGAGGCCGGTCAGCAGCTGCTTCCGGTGCCGGTTCAGAATGAACAACGAATAGTCGATGCCGACGGCGAGGCCGAGCATGATGCCGAGGATCGGTGTGACGGAGGCCATGTCGACGACGCCCGAGAAGGCGAGCGAGCCTGCGACACCGACGCCCACGCCGATGATCGAGCTGATCAGCGGTGTGACGGCCGGCAGGAGCGCGCGCATCATGATGAGCAGCACCAGCGCGGCGATGACGACGCCGATGATCTCGCCCGGACCGATCAGTCCGTCGGTCGAGGAGGCGATGGTCGAGGAGTAGTCGACGCTGACGCCGGGAATGTTCGCGGCGTCGAGTGCGGCGGCAACCTCGCTCTTCGTCTCCTGGGAGAGCGTGAACATGTCTTCGTCGAACGAGACCGTCGCGATCGCGGTCGATCCGTCTTCGGAGACGGTGCGGATGGCGGATGCAGCGTCGAGCAACGTCTGCCCGTCCTCCAGCTGCGGCGCCTGCGCGGCGAGCGTGGCCGCGCTCTCCTCGAGCTGCGCGCGTCCGGCGTCGAGCTGGGCCTGCTGCGCGGCGAACTGGGGTGCAGCGCTCTCGGCGAGCCCCGCGGCCTGCGCCTGGGTGATCGCGGCATCGAGCTGCTGCTGACCGGCGTCGAGCTGGGCACGTGCGTCGTCGAGCTGCGCCCGCCCGTCCTGCAGCTGCTGCTCGCCGGCCGCGAGCGTGTCGGCCTGCTCGGTGCGCTGCGCCTCGGTCGCGAACGGGTCGAGCGTCGCGGAGACGTCGTCGATCGTCGCGACGTCCTCGAGGAGCGCGGCGATGTCGGACTTCTGCGCATCCGTGAACGCGCCATCCTCCGCCTGGAAGACGACCGATGCGCTGGCGCCGGTCAGATCCGGCAGCTCGTCGCGCATGCTGTCGGTCACCCGCTCCGTTTCGGTGCCCGGGATGCTGAAGCTGGAGGCGAGCGAACCGCCGAAGGCGACGAATGCGCCGCCGGCGAGGCCGAGGACGAGCACCCACCCGACGAGAACGAACCACGCCCGGCGCGCAGAGAAGCGCCCTAGGCGGTAGAGAAGCTGTGCCACGACATGCCTTTCACGAGAATGAGCGGGCACGTCGTCGGGCCGCGCTCAGGATATCCGACAGATGTCGCTGATCCGACAGATGTCGGAGAACTCTCAGTGAACGCGCCACCCTGCGCGGTGGGTCACAGGCCGGGCTGAGCGACCAGTCGTCCGCTCCCGACGGCCGCCTCGAAGGCGGCGAAGTCGGCGTCGTTCTGGTCCGCGTAGTCCTTCGCGAAGGCGGCGATAGCACGATCGAACGTGTCGGATCTCCCGAGATAGGCGGCGATGGCTACGCGGTCTCCCGAGCGGCAGTGCGCGCGGGCCAGGGCTTCGCCGCACAGCTGCGCATAGAGGCGCGCGCCGGGTACTGCCATCCGGTCCACGTTCACCGATCCCTTCCAGTCGTGCAGCTGCCGCACGTAGAAGTCGCGGTTCTGCCCGTCGAGCCCCGTGACGCGCTGCCATCCGAGGAAGATGTCGCCGGCAGCCTGCATGAGCCGCTGACCGCGAACGACGCGCTCGCCGTGACTGTCGTACACGCTGTCACCGAGGAACCGTTCGAGCACGGAGGCCTCGGCCTCTTTCGCCTGCAGCAGCAGGGGATCGTTCTGATCTCGCCCCTGGAGCAACACGATCCACGCGCGGGTTCCGACGCTGCCGACACCCACGACCTTCCGGGCCATGTGCAGGTACGTGAACTCGTCGAGCGGGTGGCGCGGGCTCGTCAGGGTGGCCTGGTAGGAGCGCAGCAGGTCGCGCATGATCGACTCCTGCCGGTCGACCGTCGCGCGGTCGGCGAGGTCTTCGATCGGCACGAGGAGGGGAGGATCGGCACGGAACTTCAGCTCCGAGCCGTCGAACTCGACCAGCTTCGTGAAACCGCGCATGCTGTCGCGAGTACGCGCTTTGGCGATGAGGTTCTCGACCTGCGTCACCTCTTTCGACCGCGCACGCTTGGCTCGCTTCTCGCCGCGCAGCCAGCGCAGCATCTCTTCGACGTCGAGCTGGTCGTACCAGGCGTCGAGCACGGTGCCCGAAGCGGCGACCCGGATGTGCTCGCGGTACGCGCGCGCCGCCGTGAGAGCGATCGCGTGGCGGTCGGCATCCGAGAATCCGCGGTGTCGGCCGGCGACCTCGAAGCTCGCCACGAGCCGCTTGAGGTCCCACTCGAACGGACCCGGATGCGTTTCGTCGAAGTCGTTGATGTCGAACACCATGTTGCGTTCCGCGGTGCCGAAGACCCCGAAGTTCGTCAGGTGCGCGTCGCCGCAGAGCTGCACGGTCAGCCAGGAGTGCGGCTGGGAGGCGAGGTCCGACGCCATGATCAGCGCGGCGCCGCGGTAGAACGTGAACGGGGAGACCTGCATCCGTCCGTACCGGATCGGCACGAGCTCGGGCACGCGAGTCGACGCCTGTTCCTCCAGCAGCGCGATCGGGTCCGTCGCCCCCGGCGGCCGGCGCCAGGAGCCGTGCCCCGACCGCGGCAGGCGGCGGCGTGCGGCCGCGCCTCGTGCGCGACGTTCGTCGAATGACGTCATCGTTCTCCCCCGTCTCCGGCCCGCTCGCCCCAGCGGAATCTCACGGTGCGTCACGGATGCAGCGGCGCGCGGATGCCGGCACCTGCGAGCATCCTCCCACCTCGGCGGGACGCGCGCGGTGCGTGGTCAGCATCGCCTGTCGCCCCGATGAGGGCAGAATCATCACCATGGACCCTCGAGCATCCCGCACCCGCGCGAGTCTGGAGAGCGCGCTCCTGACCCTGGCTCGGGAACGTGCGCTCGACGATATCTCGGTCGCCGACATCGTCGAGCGTGCAGGCGTGAACCGCAGCAGCTTCTATCAGCACTACGCCGACAAAGAGATCCTGCTCGCCGACGCCCTCGAGTCAGAAGTCGACCAACTCTCCGAGACGCTGCGCGTGCGCCCGCCGACGGACGGCGCGACGATTCCGCACGAGCTCTTCCTCTATCTCGCGCACATCGCGGAGAACGCGGCGGTCTACCGGTTGGTGCTCGGCGAACACGGCTCACCGCTCGTGGCCGCGCGTCTGCGTGGGCAGATCGAGCAGATCGTGCTCGATACGGTGCCGCTCGCGAAGCCCGATGCGTTCCCCGGCCTTCCCCTCGACATCGTCGCGTCCGGCATCGCCGGCAGCGCGTTCGGCGTGCTGATCGCCTGGCTGGCACGCGATCCGCTGCCCGGCACCGATACCGCGGCGGAGTGGCTGTGGCGCGTGCTGATCGGACCCGGCGAAGGATGGGGCGCAACGGGTGCCACCGCAGAGCAGAAATGAAAAAGCCCCGACGACTGGCGAGAGTCGACGAGGCTAATCCGTGCACCCCCTCGGACTTGAACCGAGAACCCACTGATTAAGAGTCAGTTGCTCTGCCGATTGAGCTAGAGGTGCGTGATTTCGGAGCGGATAGTGAACTTCCGAACCGAGGGTCAACGTTAGCATCCCCGACGCCGCCTGCGCCAATCGAGGTCGCCGTCGCCCGCTATTCTTTCCTCATGAGCCTCGACTCCCCCGCCGATTCCGCTGTGAACGCGCGGGGAGCATTCGCCGCAGATCTCGACCTCGCGTTGCGGATGGCGGATGCGGCCGACCGCACGTCGATGGCACGCTTCGACGCCGCGGATCTCGACATCCGCACCAAGGCCGACTCGACCCATGTGACCGAAGCCGACCTCGCGACCGAGCGCGCGATCCGCGGCATCCTCGCCACTGAGCGCCCGGACGACGCGATCTTCGGCGAGGAGTTCGGACTGCAGGGAGAGAGCACCCGGCAGTGGATCATCGACCCGATCGACGGCACTGCGAACTACCTGAAGGGCGTTCCCATCTGGGCGACGCTCATCGCGCTCGTCGTGGACGGGGTTCCGCGGGTGGGCGTCGTCAGTCAGCCCTCCATCGCGCGGCGATGGTGGGCCGCCGAGGGCGACGGCGCGTGGACCGTGGTCGACGGCACGCCGAAACGCCTGCAGACCTCGAGCGTCGACACGATCGCCGCCTCCAGCGTCAGCTTCCAGAGCATCGCGCAGTGGGATGAAGTCGGCCGCGTCGACGACGTCGTCCGCCTGTCACGCGCCGTGTGGCGCGACCGCGGGTACGGCGACGCGTGGCCGTACATGCTGCTCGCCGAAGGACGCCTGGAGATGGTCGCCGAGTTCGGTGTCAAGGAGTACGACATCGCGGCGCTGCATCCGATCATCACCGAAGCCGGCGGCCGAATGACGGCGTTCAGCGGTTCGGACTCGCTGTCCGAGCTCTCGGTGCTCGCCACCAACCGCATCCTGCACGACCCCTTCCTCGACTTCTTCGAGCAGAGCCCCGCAACGGAGCCCACCCCATGACCCGTCGTCTTCACCTCGCACCGCTCGCCGCCCTCGTCGCGGCATCCGGTCTTCTGCTGGCCGGCTGCGTGGGCGGCGACACCGCGGCTCCTGCCGTCACCACGGCGGCACCCGTGCAGACCACGGCCCCTGCCCCGGTCGCGAGCGCCACCACCACACCGACCGCGGCAGCGACCGCGGTCACCTGTGAGAACCTCATCCCGACGTCGATCCAAGACGAGTTCGCCTCGCACAACTGGACGTACAAGCAGGATGTGTTCCGCGTGGGCGAGCGCACGATCAGTGACGGCATCTCGTGCGTATGGGGCGATTACTCCGTCGCATCCGACCACGTACAGATCTTCGCGTGGGCGCCCATTTCGGGATCGGATGCCGACGCCGCCCAGACCGAACTGCTCGCGGCAGGCTGGCTGCGGGTCGACGACCCGAACGGCACCTACCTGACCGAAGATCCGCAGACGGCGGTCTCGACGGATGAAGACGGGTACGGCCTGACCTACGAGTTCGGCGACGGGTGGGTGACGATGGCCGACACCAAGCAGAGCCTCGTCCTCATCGATCCCCCGGCCTGAGCCGGGAGCGCGCGGGCCCTCGGGTACTCGGGTCAGTCCCGAGGATCGCTTGGGCGCACCGCGGCGTCTTCGGCGATGTCGATGCGCTTCACGCCGTCGTGCTCGCTGACGACGATCCGCGGCTTGGCGTCTTCTTCGGTGGCATTCGGTGCGGCGGTCAACTGGTCGTGGCGCTTCTCGTCATCCGTCATGTCGTTCGTGGTGTCCATTCCCCCACGCTACGGCGGGGAGGCGACCCGCGGTCGGGCCTTGACGACGGAGTGCGACCCGTCCGCGTCGCGCGGCTCGTCCCGACACCGTCATGACTCATCGATCCGAGAGAACGACCGTTTCCGTCGGCCATTCGCCACAGCGGATCACATGCTCCGCCGCGTCGATCGCAGAATCGATCGGCAGCGTGTCCGCATCCGGATAGCTATCCTCCTGACCGTTCTGCAGCCGGAATCCGCTGCTGACCGCGGGGCTCGCCGTCGGACTGACCGCATGTTCCCCGGGATCATCTGCGTCGGCCAAGAGCATCACGAGTGCCCGCGAGGTGTTCGTGAGAAACCCGAGCACGAGGCCGTCGTCTCGCTCGAACCAGAACTCGCAGCGGCCGGCGGGAATCGCTTTCGCGAAGAACGCGCCGACCTGATCGGCGCTGATGCTCGCGCGGTCGGGTTCGACGAACCAAGAGTGGGGCGACACGCTGCCGACTCTAGCGGCACGATCCCCGGAGGCCGGCGCTGCACGGATGGACCACGCAGCGCACCTGGAAGGTCAGCGAGTCCGCGCAGCACCTCATTCACTGCCCGTTCACGCCGCGCTGGTGTGCTGGAAGGATGCGGGAATCGACGCGAGAGGTGTGGGCCGCCTTCGGAAAGCTGGGGCTCACGTCTTTCGGCGGCCCCATCGCCCACCTCGGATTCTTCCGGACCGAGTTCGTCGAGCGACGTCGTTGGCTGAGCGACGCTGACTACAGCGAGCTCGTAGCGCTCTGCCAGTTCCTGCCCGGCCCGGCATCGAGCCAAGTGGGATTCGCGCTCGGCTACTCGCGCGCGGGCCTGCGGGGGGCGCTCGCGGCGTTCATCGCGTTCACGCTGCCCTCGGCGGTGTTGATGGTCGCCGTCGCCTCCGGGTCGTCGCTGATCGGCGGCCCGGTCGGCGAGGGCGCTATCGCGGGACTGAAGGTGGCCGCGGTCGCGATCGTCGCACAGGCCGTGTGGAGCATGACCCGTACTCTGACCCCCGACAAGGCACGAGCGGGAATCGCCGTGGGGGCGGCTCTTCTCGTCCTTCTCCTCGGCAGCACGATCGGCCAGATTCCCGCGATCATCCTGGGCGCGGCGGCCGGAATCGTGCTCTGCCGACGAACCACCCAGGAGGTGCCCGCGACCGGCGCACGCCTCGGGATCTCGCGGCGCGCGGGCGCCGTGTGTCTGGGCGCATTCGTCGGTCTGTTGATCGCGCTCCCGCTGCTCGCGTCATGGACGGGCTCCGGCGCGATCGGACTGCTCGACGGATTCTTCCGCGCGGGCTCGCTCGTCTTCGGCGGAGGCCACGTCTTCCTGCCCCTCCTCGAATCCGAGGTCGTGCAGACCGGCTGGGTCAGCGCGGATCAGTTCCTCGCCGGGTACGGCGTCGCGCAGATCGTTCCCGGCCCACTGTTCACCTTCTCCGCGTACCTCGGCGTTCTCGCCGACGTCGGCCCGGGCGGCATCGCGGGAGCGCTTCTCGCTCTCGCGGGGGCGTTCCTTCCCGGCTTCCTCGTGCTGCTCGGCGTGCTGCCGTTCTGGGACCGACTGCGCACGCGGTCATGGGCTCCCCCGCTTCTCCGCGGCGCCAACGCGGCCGTGGTCGGAATCCTCGCGGCCGCCCTCTACGACCCGCTCTTCGTCACTTCGATCACCGGAGCCGCGCCCCTCGCGCTCGCTCTCGTCGGGTTCGTGCTGCTCACGCGGTGGAGTGCCGCACCGTGGATCGTCGGGCTGCTCAGCGCGATCGCCGGGATGCTCGGCGCGGTCATCAGCGGCTGACCAACGGTTGCTGACCGCGGGTCATCGGCCGGGCGTCACTGGCCGTCGTTCTTTCCTGATTTGTCTTTGTCGGGCTTGTCGTTGCCGGGTGCGGTGCCCCCGTTGCCCGGGGCGTTGCCGCTGTTGCCGGGCGCATCATCGGAGTCGTCGGACTCTTCGCTGGGAGTGACCACGGGCGCCGGCGTGTCGACTGCGTCGTCGGGATCCGTCGTCTCTTCGGGATCGGTCGTCTGCACGGGGGTCACGTCCGGGTCGGTGGTTCCGGCATCGTCCGACGTCAGGGCGGCCAGGTCGGCGCGGAGTACCGCGATCGCGGCACGGATGCGGTCTGCCTCCGCAGCGTCGATCTCGCCGGCCGCGAGGGCGCGGCTCACCTCGGCGTCCAGGGCATCGAGCGTCGAGGCGGCCGCGGCGGTGTCGCCCGCCGCGATCTGGTCCGCGGTGTCGACGACGAACGTCTGCATGGGCGTCGTCGACGCGCCGGGCTGGCAGCCGGTCAAGACGGCCGTCCCGGCCGCGATCAGAAGGAGCGCGGTGTAACGCCGGTGAGCCCTCACGGCGACACCTCGTTCCAGAGTTCGTCGATGTGCGTGTTGATCGGGTCGGGCAGGGTCGGGAAGGACGGCGCCGGAGCGGGAGCCGGGTTGGCCGAGGCGACCCAGGCGATTGCGATCCCCGAGGCGAGCAGCGCAACGACGATCGTGAGGAGAACCGCGGTCCGGCGCGCGCGCCGAGGCGCACCCGTGCCCGGGACGTCGCCGGAGCGACGGCGCGACGGACTGTCGCGTTCGGCGGGTTGCGCCGCCGGGGTGACCGCGGTCGGAAGGTCGGGGCGCGTCGGCAGCTCCGGCGCCACGGGCCCCGGTGTCGCGGAGAGCAGAGCGGTCGACGCGGTTCCGGGCGCGGCCGGCAAGACGAGCGTCGCCTGCGGTTCGCTCGCGTCGTCGGGCCGGGCGGCGATCCGGCGCGCTTCGGCCGCGACCTCGTCCGCGGACGGGCGGCTGTCGGGGGCGATCGTCGTCATCGCGGTCAGCAACTGGCGCCACGCCGGCCCGATGCCGTCGGGAATGGGCGGAGGCTGGGTGAGGCGCGCTACGAGGGATTCGACCGGCGCGCTCCCCGGGTAGGGCGCGCGACCGCTGAGCGTCTCGATCAGCACGAGTCCGAGCGAGTAGATGTCGGCGGATGTGGCGGGTGCCGCTCCCCGCACCTGTTCGGGGCTGAGGTAGGCCGCGGTTCCCACGACCGTCCCGGTCGCCGTCACACGTGTGGCGTCGACGAGCGAGGCGATACCGAAGTCGGCCAGGGTCGCGGTCGGGGTCTGGCCGTCCACGTGCGACGGGCGCATGAGCACGTTCGACGGCTTGAGGTCGCGGTGCACGATGTCGCGCGCGTGCACGACACTGAGCGCGCCGGCGAGGTCGCTGGCGACGCGCGCCGCATCCGTCGACGAGAGTGCTCCGTGCGTCTCTAGGTGGGTGCGCAACGTCGGGCCGTCGATGTATTCCATGACGAGGTACGGCGGGTCGGCGTCGAGTTCCGCGTCGAAGAGCGTCACGAGCGATGAGTGCGTGAGCGAGGCCAGCAGCAGCGTCTCGGTACGCATCCGTCCGCGGTCGCGCGGTTCGATGCTCGTCGAGAACTGCTTGATCGCGACCGTCCGGCCGAGGATCAGGTCGTGCGCGCGGAACACGCGCGCGAAACCCCCTTGGCCGACCACCTCGCCGAGGTGATAGCGGCCCGCAAGGGCGCCGTCACGCGGATCCAGGGGCGCTGTTGCGGTGTCCTCCCCCACATCGATCCTCTCCTGCTCATCGAGCGTCCTGACCGGCACCCGGTCGCGTCGTCGTCGACGCGCGCGTGTGCGGCGTCCCTTCGAGACTTTCTCACATCGGCCGCGGGGTGCGGGGCGCCCTTGACACGCACGACCGCCGTGCCGCGCGGTTCGGCCGCCGCACGGCGCCGCGTAGGCTAGAGGGTTATGGCTGCCGGCGCAACGATCCACACGTTTACGGTCAACCTCGCCGATGTCGACCGCGGCGTCTACGAAGAACTCTCGCTGCGGGTCGCCCGGCATCCGTCCGAGACCGCCGCGTTCATGCTGACCCGCGTGCTCGCGTACTGCCTCGAGTTCGAAGAGGGCATCGCGTTCAGCGAGGGCATCTCGACGACCGACGAGCCCGCCGTGCTGGTGCGCGATCTGACCGGCGCGATTCTCTCGTGGATCGAGATCGGAGCACCGGATGCGGCACGCCTGCACTTCGGCAGCGCGCAGGCCGAGCGCACCGCTGTTTACACGCACCGCGATCCCGCGAAGGTGTCGGCGCCGTGGGCGGGCAAACGCATCCACCGCGCCGACGAGATCACGCTCTACAGCTTCGATCCCGGGTTCGTGGAGGATGCGGCGCGTGTGCTCGAGCGACGCAACACGATGACGGTGTCGATCACCGAGCGTCACCTCTACCTCGATCTGAACGGCACCAGCGTCGAGTCCGACGTGCACGCGCAGCCCGTGGCCTGAGCGGGAGCGCGCGGGGGTTGCGGCGGTAAGGGGACTGCGAAGAGATCACCGCCCGCAGCTCTCGCTCGTAGACTTGCGGAGATGTCTCTCACCGCGGATCACCGACCTCGCCAGCGAGGCTACGGGGTGCGGATGGCGATAGAACTCGTGACGGCTGCGCTTCTGCTCCTGGCGCTCAGCGCCGCCGCTCCCCTCGGGCACCACGATGTCGACCGCGCACCGACCGCTGCGACGGTCGCCGTGGCGGGTCAGCACGTCGTCGCCGCGGGTGAGCACGTTGTCGCCGTAGGCGAGCACGTGATCGTCTCATCGAGTGACTCATCGGCGCTGTGGAGCGCGGGCTGCCTCATCATCGCCGCGTGCTGCAGCATCCTGCTCCTCGCTCTGACTTTCGCGGGGAGAAGGACCGCTCACCGCGCGCTCGTCGCGACGTCGCCGCGCGGTGCGCCGCGTCCGTATCGGCCGTCGTTCCCGGTCCTTCCCGCGCTGACTCTGACTCAGCTGTCGATCAGCCGTACCTGAGCGCCCGGACCCCGCTCGCGGGGCGGTCCGGTGTCCTCGGTGCGAGGACGTTCAGGTGCGGTAGCGATCGAAAGTCGAGGAATGTTGTGCGGAATTATGTGAAGCCGTTGTGGGTGACGGGTGCGGTCGTGGTGGTGCTGGTTCTGGTCGCGGCGATCTGGATGGCGGTGAACCGCCCGGCGCCGGCGGAAAGCGGGGCGGGCCCGGCGAGTGTCGTGCGCGAGGACTCCCGCGTGCTCGATCGCGGCGGCGAAGGAGCGGTGACGGTGGTCGAGTTCCTCGACTTCGAGTGCGAGGCCTGCGGCGCCGCGTACCCGTACGTCGAGCAGTTGCGCGCGGACTACGTCGGAAGGATCACCTACGTCGTCAGGTACTTTCCGCTGCCCGGTCACGTGAACTCGACGAACGCGGCACTCGCGGCGGAGGCGGCGGGTCAGCAGGGCGCGTTCGAGGAGATGTACCACGCCCTGTTCCAGTCCCAGGCGGACTGGGGCGAGGCAGGAGAGTCGCGGGCGGATGTGTTCCGCACGTTCGCCGAAGACCTCGGGTTGGACATGACCGAGTACGACCGCGCCGTGGCCGATCCCGACACGCTCGCTCGCGTCCAGGCGGACTTCGCCGACGGTCGCGCCCTGGGAGTGTCGGGCACGCCCACCTTCTTCGTCAACGGCAGGCAACTGACCGAGTTGACGCAGTGGTCGGATGTGACCGACGCGATCGACGCGGAGCTCGCGCCGTGAGGCGCCGCGCCCGCTCGTGAGGGGTCGAGTCCGCTCATGAGTGTGCCGCGGCCCAATCATCGCTGAGGCGACGAAACAGGGCCTCGGATTCGCGTGATTGCGAGTCCGAGGCCCTCTTCTGTGACAGTGACTGAGTGGAGATGGGGGGAATCGAACCCCCGTCCATCGCTGCAATACGGCGTTTTCTCCGGGCGCAGTCTGTGCAGACGTTCTGCTCGGCTCCGACCTTTGTCACAGACACCTAAGTCGACGAGCCCAGCCTGGGAAGAGTCCCGAACGACGTCCAGACGCCATCGTTCAGCAAGATCCCTAAATGACGCCAGGGTCCGTGGCGGGATCACACACGGTCTGACGGACTATCGGGCTCGCTTACGCAGCGAGGGCGAAGTCAGTGCGCTTGGTTTCGGCACTTATGGTTTTGCAGGGAGCGTTTACGAGATAACCCTGCATCCTCGGCCCGCTTCTCGCAGATTCACAAGCAATGTCGAAACCGATCATCCCCGTGATCCTTCTTCCGAAGGGGCCACTGTCACGCTGTGGAATTGTCACCTCGGCCACCGAAGCACCCGAGCGTTCTACCGTACAACGGATGCGGGTCCCCCGCCATTCCCGCCGTCGCGGTCCGATGGGCGCGCGCCGGCCTCGACGTTTCACCGTCCGCCCGCGGCGAGGTGATCTGCCCGAGCGAGGACGGATGCGGCTGATTCGGTCCTCGCTTCGGCAGATCTCCTCGCTCCGGGCCGGTCGGAACCGCCGGGTCCACCGTCCCCGCATCCGCCCCGGCAGCCGTCCGGGCCCTCGTCTCGAGAGCCGGGGCCAACCCCGTCCGCCCGCGGCGAGGTGATCTGCCCGAGCGAGGACGGATGCGGCCGATTCGGTCCTCGCTCCGGCAGATCTCCTCGCTCCGGGCCGGGCCCCACCGCATCCGCGATCAACCGGCCACCCCGCATCCGCCCGGCGATACGATCGATGCGATGATCCCCTCGCCCCGCACCCCGTCCGCACAGACCACCCTCGACGTTCTCGAGACGGCGTGGCTCACACCGGGACTCGTCCGGGTGACGCTCGGCGGCGAGCAGTTCTCCGCCTTCCCGGACCGGCCGGAGACCGACAAGTACGCGAAGCTCTACTTCCCGCCCGAGGGCAGCACGCTGAAACCGCCCTACGACCTCGCCGCTCTCCGCGAGCAGGTGCCGTTCGACCAGCTCCCCACCGTTCGCACATACACGATCCGCCAGGTCGACCACGACCGACGGACGATCGACATCGACTTCGTCGTGCACGGCGACACGGGGGTCGCGGGGCCCTGGGCCGCATCCGCCCAGCCCGGCGACCGGTTGACGATGTCGTCGCCCGGCGGCGGATACTCCCCCGACCTCGACGCCGATGAGCGCGTGCTGATCGGCGACGAATCCGCCATCCCCGCGATCGCCTCGGCGCTCGAGTCGCTGCCGTCCGGTGTCAGCGCGATCGCGCTCATCGAGACGCGCTCGACAGCTCATCGAGTCACGCTCGCCGGCAACGTGACCTGGGTCGACGAGCAGCACGATGCACCGGGCGCGAATCTCGTCACCGTGGTCGAGGCCCTCCCCTGGCCCGCCGGACGCGTGCAGGTCTTCGCGCACGGCGAACGCGGCGCCATGAAGGCCCTCCGCCCCCTCTTCACCGCTCGCGGCGTCGCGCGCACCGAGCTCTCGTTGTCCGCGTACTGGGCCGCCGGACGCACCGAAGACGCCTTCCAGGCCGAGAAGCGGCTGCCCGTGGGTCAGATCTTCCCGGCCTGAGGTCACGGGTCGATCCGCAGCGCGATCGGCAGCGCCGCGTAGAGTCGCGGCATGAGCGACGTCACCATCACGGTCCGCGGCGAACACGAGGAACGACTCGCGGCGGAGGTCGGCATCGTCCGCGCCACGATCCGCGTGGAAGGTTCCGACCGGCCCCGAGTCATCGAGGAGCTCGCCGAGATCGCCCACCCCGTCCGTGCCGACCTCGACGCACGCCGTGAGAGCGGCGCACTCCTTCGGTGGACCAGTTCTCGCGCGAACGTCTGGACGGAACGGCCCTGGGCGCCCGACGGCGCGAAGCTCGACCCGGTGCATCACGCGTCGGTCGAGATCACCGCGAACTTCGCTGACCCGGCGGCTCTTTCCGCCTGGGTCGACGAGGTATCCATCCTCGACGGCACGCAGATCGACGCCGTCACATGGGAGCTCAGCGAACTGACCGCGGGCGCGGCTCGCGACCGGGTGGCCGCATCCGCCGTGCTCGACGCCGTGAATCGCGCGGCCGCGTACGCGTCCGCGCTCGCGCTCAGCTCCGTGACGCCCGTCGCTATCGCCGACGTGGGCCTGCTCGGCGGAGACGGCACGACCCCCTCCTCGAAGCTGATGCGTTCGATGGCGGCGGATGCGGGCGGCGTCGATCTGCGCCCCGAAGACGTCGTCGTGAGCGCGGCGGTCGACGCTCGCTTCATCGCGCACTGAGCGATTGACTCCTCCTCCACAGGCTTCGATCAGGGCCGACTTATCCACAACTTTTCATGCTTTGACCTGGAGATAACCCGTCGAGTGAATGTCTGACCCCCTCGTCACAATGGAGGAATGACCGCGACGGTTCCCACGCTCCCCCTCCCGCTCACCGCGGTGAGCGGGTTGCTGAGCGAGTCGGTGGCGCCCCTCATCGATCCACGGGCACTCGCCGCGATGAGCGACGATGCCCTCTTGTCGCTCGTCCAGGATGCGGAATGTCTGGGGCGAGCGGTCGACGGCCTCCGCGTCCTCGCCGCGGGAGAAGTCGTCGAGCGCTCGCGGGCCACGCTCGGACCCGAGCGGCTTTCCGCGAAACGCGGCTGCCGCACCCCGGCCGAAGTGCTGGAGCGCGCGGCGCTCGTCTCGGGCCAGACCGCTCGCGCCCGCATCCAACTCGCGACCCGCGTCCAGTCAACCTTCACCCTGACCGGCGAGCTCCTCCCGGGCGCCTTTCCTTCCGTGCGTGAGTCGCTCGCATCCGGAGCGTTGTCGACGGATGCGGCCGCCGCAATCGTCAGTTACCTGGCACCGGTGCTCGAGCGCGGGCACGCGGTCGACGCGATGGCGGGCACCGACCCGGTTCGGACGGCCGAGTGCGAGCTCGTCGCGGCGGCGCTCGCGGGTGAGACCGCCGACGACGTGCGTCTGATGGCGCAGACCTGGGCACTGTTCCTCGATCAGGACGGCGCCCTGCCCGACGAGCGAGGCAACCGCGAGCGCGCTCTGTCGCTCGGTCGCGAGCGCAACGGCACGGTGCCGGTGCGCGGCGCTCTGCTCCCCGAGGTTGCGGCGCAGTTGCAGCGTCTGCTCGACGCGTTCCTCAACCCGAAGGTCGGCGACGGGCCGCGGTTCGTCACCGGTGAGACGGATGCGTCCGGTGGCACGCGGGCGGGTGACGCCGACGCCTCTCCGCACGAGTCCGGTATCTTCCGCGACGATCCCGAACGACGCACTCCCGCACAGAAGCGCCATGATGCGCTGGCTGGCGTGCTGACGAACGCGGCTGCGCACGACAGCATGCCGCGTCTCGGTGGAGCCGCGCCCACGCTCATCGTCGCGGCCACTCCCGATCAGCTGGCCGCCCCGCGCGGCCTCGCCTTCTTGCAGGGCGGCGCACAGACTGGCGCGCCGGTGTCTGCATCCGTCGCCCGACACATCGGTTGCCTGGGGGCCGTGCAGCGGCTCGTGCTGTCACCCGACGGCCGAATCATCGAGCTGGGCAACGTCCTCCGGGTCTTCTCCGCAGCGCAACGCCGGGCGATCACGGTACGCGACGGCGAGTGCGTCATTCCCGGATGCCACGTTCCCGGCGCATGGTGCGAGATCCATCACGTGCACGAGCACTCACGGGGCGGACCCACTCACACCGACAACGGCGTGCTGCTGTGCTGGCACCATCACCGCACGATCGAGACCGGCGGGTGGGAGATCGAGATGCGTCGCGGCGTGCCGTGGGTGCGACCACCCGGATGGATAGACGCCCACCGGGCATGGCGACCCGGAGGGCGGTCGGCGATCCGGGAGTGGGCCAGACTCAGAGCCAGCGGCGGTGCGCCACCGTGATCGGCGTTACCACTCAGAGCCAACGGCGGAGGTCACCCTGATCGGCGCTGCCGCTCGGCCCGATCCTCTACTCGCCGAGTCGGTTCTTCGTGCGCATGGCACGTTCGGCCTCGCGCTTGTCCTGCCGCTCACGCAGGGTCTGACGCTTATCGAACTCGCGCTTGCCCTTCGCGACCGCGATCTCGACCTTCGCGCGGCCGTCGAGGAAGTACAGCTTCAGCGGAACGAGGGTGTAGCCGCCGGCCGATACCGCGTGGGAGATCTTGATGATCTCTTCTTTGTGCAGCAGCAGCTTGCGGGTGCGCTTCGCCGAGTGGTTCGTCCAATGCCCCTGTGAGTACTCCGGGATGTTGACCGCGTCGAGGAACGCCTGCCCACCGTCGATGTAGGCGTAGCCATCGCTCAGGTTCGCCCGGCCCTGACGGAGTGACTTCACCTCGGTGCCGGTCAGGACGAGCCCGGCCTCATAGGTCTTGTCGATCTCGTACTCGTGCCGTGCGCGGCGGTTGGTCGCGATGACCTTCTCTCCGCGTTCCCTGGGCATGACCTTCTCCTCATCAGCGCCGAGCGATCGCACGGCAGCCCATCAGTCTAGCAAGGGGCGGATGCCGCAGCGCACCCCGGCGCGGATGCACCCGGCGATGCCGCATCACGCCCCGCGGGCGCGTGTCCGAGAACCGGCCGCGTGAAGGGGCTACGCGCGCAACCAACGCCTGATCGCGAAACCTGCCGACAGCGCCGCGAGCACCACACCGATCACGATGAGCACCGGGATCACCACCGCGAGATCCCCGTAGTCCACCCATGTCGTCACGAAGGTGATGCGCTCACGCAGATAGCCGTTGACGCCGAACTCGACCGTCGCCCACACGCCGACGCTCGCGAGCGCCGATCCGATGAGGGCGGCGAACACGCCCTCGAGGATGAACGGTGTCTGGATGAATCTGTTCGAGGCGCCGACCAATCGCATGATGCCGAGCTCTTTTCGACGCGCGAATGCCGACAGTCGGATGGTGGTCGCGATGAGCAGCACGGCGGCGATCAGCATCAGGCCGGCGATCCCGACCGCGATGTAGGTGGCCACGGTCAGCGCCGAGAACAGCGGTTCGAGGTACTGCAGCTGGTCCTTCACCTCCTCGACACCGCTCGTCCCGCCGAAGGCCTCGGCGATCACATCGGACTTCGACTGGTCGTTGAGATTGATGGAGAACGTCGCGTTGATCTGGTCGGGCGTGATGATGCTCTCGTACTCGGCGCCGAGCTGATCGATCGCCTTCTCGTACGCCTGTTCGCTCGTCTCGAACGTGTACTCACGGATGAGCGGCGACAACGTCGGGCCGGTCAGCTGAGCGGTCACGGCGTCGATCTGATCCTGCGTGGCAACGCCGCCGTCGCACGTGGTCGCGGTCGACACACTCGCGCACATGTAGACGGCGACCTGGGCGCGGTCCGCCCAGAAATCCTTCATCTTGCCGATCTGCATCTGCATGAGGATCGCGGCGCCGACGAACGTCAGCGACACAAACGTCACCAGCACGACCGAGATGACCATCGAGGCGTTGCGGCGGAGCCCGCTGAGGGCCTCCCCCGTGATCAGTCCGAACCTCATCGGGTGGGCCCCACTTCGTCTTCCGATCCGCCGAGACCGAGTCGGTCCGCGAGCCCGAGCTCGTTCACCTCGACCTCCGGAATGTCGGCCACGGGCACGGGGCGCGTGATGGGCTTCTGAGCGTCGGGCAGCTTCTCGGCGAGGGATGCCGCGGCATCCGCATCCGCCTGCTGCTGAGCCTGCGCGACGGGCTCGACGATCGCCGCCTGCTCGGTCGCCGCGACCGCGGCATCGAGCGTGATCGGCTCGACCTGACCGGTCTCGGCGATCTCGCGGTGCACCTCGAGCACGGCGGTGAGGGCCGCGACCGCCGCCGCACCCCGCTCGACCTGCGGCGCGAGGCGCGGGATGCCGGACGTATCGCCGTAGCCGCCGTGGCGCTCGTCGCGCACCATCTCGCCGTTCTTCAGCTCGATCACGCGTCGCTGCATCTGGTCGACGAATCCGGCCTCGTGGGTCGCCATCAGCACGGTCGTGCCGCCCGCGTTGATGCGGGCGAGCAACTGCATGATGTCGACGGATGTCGCGGGGTCGAGGTTTCCGGTCGGCTCGTCGGCGAGCAGCACCTGGGGACGGTTCACCAGTGCGCGCGCGATCGCGACGCGCTGCTGTTCTCCGCCGGAGAGTTCGTGCGGCAGCCGCTTCTCTTTGCCGTCGAGGCCGACGAGCGCGAGCGCCTCGGGGACGGCCTGCTGGATGAACCCGCGCGAGGAGCCGATGACCTGCAGCGTGAACGCGACGTTCTGGAAGACGTTCTTCGTCGGCAGCAACCGGAAGTCCTGGAACACCGAACCGACGTGGCGACGGAAGTAGGGAACCTTGCGGTTCGGGACGCTGCGGAGGTCCCGTCCGAGCACGACGACACGCCCTTCGCTCGGGACGTCCTCGCGCAGGATGAGTCGCAGGCACGAGGATTTCCCCGACCCGGACGCCCCGACGAGGAAGACGAACTCTCCGCGTTGCACCTCGAAGTCGACGCTCTGCAGAGCAGGTCGAGAGGTGCCGCGATACCGCTTGGTGACGTTTTCGAACCGGATCATGGCTGTGTCAGCCTAAGCGCGGCTCTTCCGGATGCCGTCCGCGACACCCGGGGCCTCCGCATCCGAAAACCGTATGAATCAGTCTTCTTTGCGCTTGCGCCAGCGGATGCCTGCGGCGATGAAGCCGTCGAGGTCGCCGTCGAGAACGACCGCGGGGTTGCCGACTTCGTGTCCGGTGCGCAGGTCTTTCACGAGCTGCTGGCCGTAGAGGAAGTAGGAGCGCATCTGGTCGCCCCAGCTCGCGGTGATGGTGCCCGCAAGCTCCTTCTTCTTCGCCGCTTCCTCTTCGCGCTGCAGCAGCATGAGGCGCGTCTGGAGCACGCGCATCGCGGCCGCTCGGTTCTGGATCTGCGACTTCTCGTTCTGCATCGACACGACGATCCCGGTCGGAAGGTGCGTGATGCGCACCGCCGAGTCGGTCGTGTTGACGGACTGGCCGCCGGGACCCGAGGAACGGAAGACGTCGACGCGGATGTCGCCCTCGGGGACATCCACCTCCTGTGCTTCTTCCATGACCGGGATGACCTCGACCGCCGCGAAGCTCGTCTGGCGCTTGTCGGCGCCGCCGAAGGGGCTGATGCGGGCGAGGCGGTGCGTACCGGCCTCGACCGACAGCGTGCCGTAGGCGTACGGGGCATCGATCTCGAACGTCGCCGACTTGATGCCGGCGCCTTCGGCGAACGACGTGTCCATCACTTTGACGGGGTACTTGTGGCGCTCGGCCCACCGCAGGTACATGCGCATGAGCATCTCCGCGAAGTCGGTGGCGTCATCGCCGCCGGCTCCGGAGCGGATCGTCACGACGGCGGAACGCGCGTCGTACTCTCCGTCGAGCAGGGTCTGCACTTCGAGCTGACCGATGACGTTCTGCAGATCGGCGACCTCTTTACGGGCCTCTTCCGCAGAATCCTCGTCGTCCATCTCGACCGCGAGCTCGATCAACACGTCGAGATCGTCCAGTCGGCGCTCGATCTCTACGATGCGCTTGAGCTCCGTCTGACGGTGGCTGAGCGCGCTCGTGACCTTCTGCGCCTTATCGACGTCGTCCCAGAGGTCGGGGGCGCCGGCCTCCTCGGAGAGACGAGCGATCTCGTTCTGCAACGCCTCGACATCGACCACGGCCTGGATATCGGCGAAGGTCGAACGCAGGGCTTGGATTTCGGGGGCGAGATCGAGTTCGAGCATGACACTCCAGACTAACCTGGATGGACATGTCCGATCACGTCGCTTCCGTCCTGTGGCGGTTCGCGCCGATGATCTACGGCCCCACCGTGCTCTTCTCGCTCGGGGAAGGCGCCGTCATCCCGCTGATCCCGGTGCTCGCCGCCGAACGCGGCGCCGACATCGCGCAAGCGGCCCTCATCACCTCGTTCCTCGTGATCGGACAACTGTTCGGCAACATCCCGGCGGGGTGGGCGGTCGCCCGGTTCGGGGAGCGCGCGACGATGGCCGCCGGCGGGGTGCTCGCGATCGTCGGCGCCCTGGCCATGCTGTACGGACCGTCGACCGCCGTGCTGGCGCTCTCCGTCTTCGTGATCGGATTCTGCGCGGCGATCTTCGGCCTGGCCCGCCACTCGTTCATGACGACACGGGTGCCGGTGGCGTTCCGCGCGCGGTCGCTGTCGCTTCTCGGCGGATCGTTCCGCCTCGGTACCTTCATCGGACCGTTCGTGGCCGCGGGACTCCTGGCGACCATCGGCGACGAACTTTCCGCCGTCTGGTTCTTCCTCGGCTGCCTCGTCGCGACGATCCTGCTGGTGCTGCTCGGACCGGATCCCGAGCGCGCCGCCCCCGCGGGCGCGGCGTCGAACGCTCCCGCGGCCCGGTACGACGACACCGGAGAAGCGGTCTCGGGTTCGATCCCGACATCCGAGCGCGTCGGCGTCTTCCGCACCATGTGGCAGCACCGCGGCGTGTTGTCGCGGCTGGGACTCGCCGGCGCATCACTATCGGCCATCCGCTCGGCCCGGCAAGTGGTCCTGCCGCTGTGGGGTCTCTCGCTCGGCCTCGACGCGCAGACGATCGCGCTCGTCGTGGGCATCTCCGGCGCGGTCGACTTCGCCCTCTTCTATGCGAGCGGACAGGTGATGGACCGGTTCGGGCGACTGTGGGCGGCGCTCCCGGCGACGCTCCTGATGGGGACGGGTTTCCTGGTGCTCTCGGTGACGCACGAGTTCGACAGCGCCGTCATCTGGTATGCCGTCCTCGGTGGAGTGCTGGGGCTCGGCAACGGCTTGTCGAGCGGGATCCTGCTGACTCTCGGAGCGGATGCGGCGCCCCGCAGCGACCCGGCACCGTTCCTCGGGTCGTGGCGTACGCTGACCGACGCGGGCGGCGCTGTCGCCCCGCTGATCGTGTCGGCGCTGACCGCGGCGGTTTCACTGTCGGTTGCGACCGGCGCGATGGGGCTCCTGGGATTCGTCGGCGCTGCCGCGTTCATCCGCTGGGTGCCGCGGTTCGTTCCCCGACGCGGAGGAGAAGAAACGCCGTGACCGAGTTCAATTGGGCGGGAAACCTGGCCTACTCCGTCGACGCTGTCGCCGAGCCGTCGACGCGCGACGAGCTCCGCACGCTCGTCGCTTCGGCATCCGCCGTTCGGGCGCTGGGTTCGCGTCACTCCTTCAACCGCATCGCCGACACCGCCGGGTTGCTCGTGTCGACCGCGGGCCTGCCCGCGCGCGTATCCATCGACGCCGCGCGTCGGATCGCCCGGGTCGCCGGAGGCATGCGGTACGGCGAGGTCGCCCGCGCTCTGCAGGCGAACGGCTGGGCTCTCGGCAACCTCGCCTCCCTCCCCCACATCTCGGTCGCGGGCGCCATCGCCACGGGCACCCACGGCTCAGGCGACCGCAACGGTTCACTGGCGACGGCCGTTGCGGGTGTCGAGATCCTCACCGCCGACGGCGACATCCGGATGCTGCGCCGCGGCGAGCCCGGATTCAACGGCGCCGTGGTCTCTCTGGGCGCGCTCGGGATCGTGCTCGACGTCGATCTCGACATCGAGCCGGCCTACGAGATCGCCCAGACCGTGTATGAGCGGGTCGCGTGGGAGGACGCCCTCGTCGACCTCTCCGCCGTCACCTCGCTCGGGTACAGCGTCAGCATGTTCACGACCTGGCGCGACGCCGACACGGTCGACCAGGTGTGGGTGAAGGCGCGAACGGATGCGGGGCCCGCACCCGCGTCCGTGCTGGGCGCGTCGCCCGCGTCGGCTCAGCGCCATCCGCTGCCCGGGGAGGCCGCCGACAGCACGACCCCGCAGCGCGGCGTCGCGGGTGCGTGGCTCGACCGGCTTCCGCACTTCCGCCTCGAGTTCACTCCGTCGCGCGGCGCCGAACTGCAGACGGAGTACTTCGTCTCTCGCAGAGATGCGCCCGACGCGATCCGCGCGCTCAAGGTCTTCGCGCCGCGCCTCGGGGACCTGCTGCTCGTGAACGAGGTGCGCACGATCGCTGCCGACGAGCTGTGGCTGAGCGGCGCGTACGGCCGCGACACCGTCGGGCTGCACTTCACCTGGCGGCCGGATCAGCCCGCCGTCGAGGCGCTTCTCACCGAGATCGAGGCCGCACTCGCTCCGTTCGACCCGCGCCCGCACTGGGGCAAGGTGTTCACGATGCCGACCGACGTCATCCGCTCGCGCTACCCGCGGATCGACGACTTCGCCGCACTCCGAGCGGAGTTCGACCCGCGGGGTGTCTTCCGGAACGACTACGTCGCCGCACTCGGGCTCTGAGAAGTATGCATCCCCCGCGGGCCGCCGCTGCGGCGAACGCCGCGCCCGCCGTCACCCGCGCCGGGGATCAGCTCACTCGAAAGTGATGATCCCGGCGCGCGCGGCGCGGATGAGCACCTGAACGCGGTCTCGCACATCCCACTTCGCCATGATGTTGCTGAGGTGCGATTTCACGGTCGCTTCCGAGACGCTCTGCTGTCTGGCGATCTCCGCATTCGAGAGACCGCGCGCGAGAAGTGAGACGACGGCGCGCTCCCGCGGTGTGAGCCGTTCCGCATCGGACAGACGTACGAGCTGCCCAACGCCCACCGACGCGGACACCGACGCGACGAGCATGCTCGCGACGGCCGGCGAGAGGACCCGCAGCCCGCGTGCGATATCGCGGAGCGCGGCGACGATATCCTCCGGCTCGGAATCCTTCAGCAGATAACCGCCCGCCCCCGCTTGCAGCATCGGCAGGATCGCGTCGAGTGAACCGAACGTCGTCAGCGCGAGCACCTTGGTGGCGGGATGATCGCGGGTGATGATCCGCGTCGCTTCCGCCCCACCCATGACGGGCATCTGAGCGTCCATCAGCACGACGTCCGGGGCGAGCGACGCGACCGCTGCGAGCGCGTCGGCCCCGTTCGCAGCCTCTCCGACCACCTCGATGTCGTCGGCCTCGCTGACGAACACCGTGAGGGCGCGACGGATCAGCGATTCGTCGTCGACCACGAGCACCCGAAGTTCTTGCACGCCTCCCACGATAGGACCCCGCCCGCACCCCCGACGAAAGGGGGAGAGAGCGCTCGCCTTCCGACGGAAGCGGTGCCGCCTGACCTCCCGCGATGCTGAACAGATCACATCGAACAGGAGGTGAGCATGTACTCGACCAATGGACTTTGGACCGCACTGTGCCGACTCTTCGGTGTCTGCAACTGACGCTCGCGGAGTGCTGCACGCTCACATCGCGTGAGCGCACCTTTGCATAATGGAGCGATGACCGTCCCGCCGCACGACTCGCGCAGACGACAGGTGTCGTTGCGCGCGTTGTGGGCGTCGTTGCGCACCGATGCGGCGTTCACGCGCGTCGAGCGGTGGGCACTGTGGAGCCTCATCGGCGCGGGCTTGGTGGCCGGCCTGGTACTGACCGCCTCGGCGGGGCTTCCGGGTGAGGATGCCGTCTTCCAGACGCTTCTCACCCTCGCCTTCGCACTGGTTCTCTGGCGACCGAAGGCGTTCGGGGCGGCACTGCTCATCCTGCTCGCGGTCTCCCCCGCCGTCGACGCTCAGCAGGAGGCGATCCTGGCGTTGGCGTTGGGCAGCGGGCTGATCGCACGCACGTGCACGATCGCCATCCAGGCCGCGTACGTCGTCGCCTTCTTCGGCGCGGCGATCCTGATCCACGCCTTCTTCCCGGCCTCCGAGCCCCTGTCCAGCTTCATCGCCGCCATCATCGTGGCGACCGGATCGAGCGGTGTCGGGTTGACCCTGCGTGCGGTCACGGAGCGTGAGATGCAAGCGCACCGCAAGCTTCTGGTGTCGGAGCAGGCGCGAGCGGAGGTCGCCGCCGGGGAGCGTCGGCGGATCGCCGATGATCTGCACGACGTGGTCGCCCACGATCTGACCATCATCGCGATGCACGCCCGCCTTCTCGAACGGGATCCCGACCCGGACGATCGCAGGACGTCCCAGCGCGCGATCCTCGATTCCGCGCGGCAGGCGCTCTCGGACGTGCGGCGCGTGGTGCTGCTGGCGAGCGAGGATGCGGATCCGGCGACCGGTGCCGACAACCAGCGCGGCGTCGGCGTCGCGGCGCAGGAACTCGCCCGGGAACTGACGGCAGCCGGGTACCGGGTCCAGCTGGACGACGAGGTGCCCGACGACGCCGACGTCGACCGCCTCGTGAGCGCGACTCTCGCGCGCATCGTCCGCGAAGCCGGAACCAACATCCTGAAACACGCCGTCGGAGCGCAGCGCGTGCGCATCCACTTGCAGCAGTCGGACGGCGAACTCCGACTCTCCGTGTGGAACTCGCTTCCGCGCGACCCGAGCGCGTCCGACGCGGTCAGCGGGGGGTACGGAATCGTCCGGATGAACGAACGCACCGCGATTCTCGGCGGCTCGTTCGAGTCGGGGCCGGAATCCGGCGGCTGGCAGATGCGGGCGTCTTTCCCCGCTCGCTGACCGCGCGACGACCGGCCTACCCGCGGATCTGCCGGACCTCCTCCGAAAGTCGGAGTCCGGGCAGCACTTTCGGATGGATTGACGCGGGATCGCTTGTTCACCGCTCCTGCATCGGCAACCCTGAGGGCGTCCAGGTGGGCCGATGAAAGGGGAACAAGTGAACATGACGATGGAGTCCAGAGACGTCGCACTCGCACGGCGAGTGGACGCAGCCGTGCATGCGATTTACGACGGGACGGCGAGGGGATCCGTGTCCGCACCGGTCCTCGGCACACCGGCCACGGTGGCCGCGGCGCCGGCGGCGGTCGCGACATGGAAGCTCGCGGCAGCCGCGGTCGGCGGGGCGGCCAGCGTGGTCGGCGCCTATGTCGCGGGTCGAGCGGTCGGATCGTGGTGATTGACGGCGCGCTCGAGACGCGAGTGGGTAACGCCCTCGCGGAGCTCGGGGACGCCGGCGGCGTCTCGATCATCCGCATCGGGCGAGAGGCTCAGGGCCCCGTGCTGGCGACCCCGCTCATCGCTGCGGCGTTTGCGGGAGGCGCCGTGTACGGCGGAGGCCTCGTCGCGGCGTTCGAGGCCGGCCGAGCGGTTCGCGGAGGCTGAGTCGCGATGAGGAAGGTGTCGAAGAACGGAGGGCGCACGGCCGTGCGCGTGTACGGCCGTGTGGAGTCCGGGCTTCGGCGCGCGTCGGGGTCGCGGGAGAGGGCGCTGCGAGCGAGCGAATCGTTCGCCGCCATCACCGCGACCCTGGCGAGCATGGAAGCGGTCGCGACGCGCCGAGACACCGCCGAAGGCGAACTCAACGACTGGCGCGTGCTGCGTGGCGGCCTGGCCGCCGACGCTCCCTTCGTCTCCCGACTTCTCGACAAGCTGGATGGCCCGCGCGCAGACCGCGCCTTCCACCTGACCCGGTGCGCCCTCGGGATCGCCCTCCTCATCCCGGGTCGTGGCACGGCGCTCGACCGCCTGCGGCTCTCCGCGAACGCCGGTCTCAGCATCCTCGGCATGATCAATCAGACGCGTTCCCGCTACGGCGGAGACGGCTCCGACCAGGCGGCGCTCCAGGTGCACACCGCGGCGACGATCTCCCGTCTCGGCGGCGACGCCCGCTCCATCGACGCAGGCCTCTGGTACCTCTCGCTGCAGGGAGTCCTCTCCTACGCCGTGTCCGGATGGGTCAAACTGTTCGGTCGGCCGTGGCGCGAGGGAACGGCCGTATCCGGCGTCATGCGCACGCACACCTACGGGCACGAGGGAGTGTGGCGCTTCTTCCAAAAGCACCCGGCCCTGGAGAAGACGGCGACGCGGGCGATGCTCGTCTTCGAGTCCTCGTACCCCCTCGTCTACATCGGCGGACCTGTCGTCAACGCCGCCTACTCCGCGGTCGCCATGGGCTTCCATGTCGCGAACGGTGTCGTCATGGGGCTCGGTCGATTCGTGTGGGGTTTCGCCGCGTTCCATCCTGCGATCGCCTACACGACCGACGCCACCGCACGGCGGCGCGGGCGCAGCGACGCGCTTCCCGCTGTCGCGGGCGCCGCCATCGTGGCCGCGCTCGGGGCGACGGCACTCACCGCCACTCGGCGCCGGCTTCGCGTGCTCGACGGCCCGTCCTACCTCCAGCGCCTCGAGACATCGCGCGGCAGCACCCTCGCGTATGGCGGCAAGCAGCACGGGCACCCCGTCCTGCTGTTCCTGGTCAACGCCCTGTTCTCCACGCAGGACCACTTCGGGTGGGTGACCGGGCACCTCGATCGTGACGGCTCCGTCGACTTCATCACCTACGACCGCGCGGGGTACGGCGCATCCCGCGAAGCAGCCGATGACGCGTTCCGGATCGACGATGCCGTCTCCGACTTGATCGATCTGATCGAGAACGTCGCCGACCCGGACCAGCGCATCGTGCTCGCCGGACACTCCTACGGCGGCGAGCTGATCCGACGCGTGGCCGAACGTCTCGGTGACGATCGCGTAAAGGGTCTGGTGTTCATCGACGCCACGCATCCCGAGCAGTTCGCGCAGTCGGCCTCGCAGCGGGAGGGTCTGCGTCTCGTCCGTGACGCGCAGTCGCAGATGGGCCTCCTGGTGCGCGCCGGATTCGGCTCATTCCTCGATCGCCCGTCCTGGGTGACACGCCTTCCTCCCCCCTTCCGCGCCAATGCCGAGCTGCAGTACCGGGACGGCCGGATGTGGCGCGCCGGTCACCGCGAGCTGCGGGCGGTGGAACGCGAGCTCGACATCCCGCGCCCGCCGCGACTCGATGCCGGCTCCGGTATCGCCGGACTGGTGATCTCGGCATCCCGCACGATGTCGGACGCGGATGCCGCTCGGTTCCAGCGAGAGCTCGCCTCGACGTTCGTCGCGTCCGGAGAACCGATCGTGCTCGAAGCCACGCACGACACGCTTCTCACGGATCCGCTCGTCGCCGGCGAGGTCGCCGCGCGCATCCTCGCCTTCGCGCGACAGATGGGGACACCGTCGTGATCTCGCCGCGAACGCTCCTGCGCGCCGGAACGCTGCCCCTGTTCGGCGCGGCACTCGCTGTGACGGCCGTCTCGCAGTTGCCGGGGCATTCCTTCGACCGTCTGCGGCGACGCGACCTCTTCGGTCTCATTCCGAACTGGAAGTTCTTCGCGCCGATCCCCGCCACCGATGACCACGAGGTCTTCCACCGCACGCGGACGGAGGACGGCGAATGGGATCAGTGGCGGCGGACCTCGCCGCCCGCACCGCGCAAGCTCGCCCACCTGGTCTGGTTCCCCGGACGCCGCGCCGACAAAGGCGTCTTCGATCACGCGACCGAGCTCGCCCAGCTGGCGGTGCTCGCGGATCCGGCCGAACTCGCACTCTCGTCGTCGTACCTCGTCGTCGCCGCGACCGTGCGCCGGACGGTCGCGGCCGCCGGCGGCCCCACTCCGCATCAGTTCGCCATCATCAAGCACGCCGGGTCCGACGACTCGGTCGCTCCCGAGGTCATCCTCCTGTCGCCCGTCATCGACCCTCCGAGTCCCGCACCTGTTCCGCCCATCGACGCTGTAGCCGTCGAGGCGACACCCGTCGTCTCCTCCCCCCGCCCCCTGTAAGGAGTTCCGCACATGACCTCGATGATCATCCTCTTCCTCGTCGGCACCGGCTGCCTGGCCACGGCAGCCTGGGCTGTCTGGCGCGATCCCGCGAGTCGCGACAGTCTGCGTCGCGCCTTCGGGTCCCGCGGTCAACGATGACGACGGTTGCGGCCGGGACGGCCAAATCCGTCTCCGAGCAGTACGGGTCCGCCATCGCCGGCGTCTACGACGACATCTACGGCGAGCTCGACATCGAGTCGCCGGAAGCCGCGGCGCTCCGCGGACTGGCGCTCATGACGGAGGAGCCGCGCGTGATCGTCGAGCTCGGCGTCGGCACGGGGCGCGTCCTCGGCGCGCTGGGACGCGCTGTCGCCGGAACCGGTGCGGCACGCCTCATCGGCATCGACGGATCCGCTGACCTGCTGAGCCGCGCCGCGGAGCGGTACTCGGACCTGGACCTGGAACTGGTGGAAGCCGACTTCAGCGACCCCGGGCTGACCGAGATCGTCGCACCGGGCTCCGCGAGCCTGGTGCTGTGCGTGTGCGCGTCGTTCTCGATGCTCCCGGACCGTTCCGCACAAGCCGCGACGCTTCAGAACATCGCCGCCATGCTCGGCCGCTCCGGTGTCGCCGTGATCGAAACCCACTCCCCGGCATTCGTGCACGAGGTGATCGGAGCGGCACCGACGTCCATGTTCGTGCCCTACGCCCGTCACGAGAGCGGATTAGTGTGTTTCTCCTCCGTCGAGTCTGGGATCTGGACGATGCGTCAGGTGTGGATCGACGGCGCCGAGAGCACCACGGTGCTCGAGCAGAGCCTGCTCACGCCGCCTGAGGCGCTCACCGAACTTGCCGCCGCCGCGGGTCTGCGCGTCGTCGCTCTGACGGCCAGCTTCGCCGGTGGTGAATACCTCGGCTCCGCGTCGCCGCTGTTTGCGATGACGCTCGTCCCCGAGCGTTCGGACGTCGACGCGTGACATCCCTCGCTCTGGTCGGGGTCGTCAAACGTTACGGACCGACCACTGCTCTCTCCGACTACTCCATCACGGTCCCGTCCGGTCGCATCACGGCATTCGTCGGTGCGAACGGAGCGGGCAAGTCCACGGCGATGCGCCTCCTCGGGGGCCTTCGGGCGCCGGATGCCGGCCGAGCGACGATTGCGGGACGGCCGCTCGTGACGGCGGACCGAGCCCTCATCGGGCACTCCCCGGAGGACCGCGGTCTCTACGCGGACGAGTCGGTGCGCGCTCAGCTGCGCCACTTCGCGGAACTGATCGGGCTGCCGCGACGGAGCATCCGCACCCATGTCGATGTCGTCCTGGAGCGGACGGGAATCCTCCCGCTCGCGGAACGCCGCTTCGGGCTGCTCAGCCTCGGCAATCGCCAGCGAGCACAACTCGCCCTCGCCCTCCTCGGTTCGCCGAGCTATCTTCTGCTCGACGAGCCCTTCTCCGGACTCGACGTCGACGGGCTCGCGCAGGTCTCGGGCCTGGTGCGCTCCTTGGCGGCAGACGGGGTCGGCGTTCTCGTCTCGAGCCACCAGCTCGAGGTCGTCGCCGCGGTGTCCGATCGCGTCGCCGTCATCGCCGACGGCAGATCGGTGCTCGAGGGTGACATCTCGGATGTCCTCGGCGCTGCTGAACGCGCCCTTCGTCTCACGTTCCGCGCCGCCGAAGACACGGACCAAGAGCCCAACCTCCGCGGGTTCGCCGAGCGGGTAGCCGGACGTATCGAGCGGCGTGCGGGTTCTGTCGTCGTCGAGATCCCGATCGACCCCGGAGGCAGCATTGACCCCACGCTCGTCTCGGCGGCCGCGGCCGTCGGCACGCTCACCGCCGTGGATGTCACCCAGCCCTCCCTGCGCGAACTTCTCACGGCGGCGCCGCGATGACAGTCTCGTCTGCCTTGTCTTCGTTCCGAACAGTCCTCCTCCGAGACATCCGGCGGCAGCTCGCTGCCCCCGCGCAGCTCGTTCTGTTCGTATTGATGGCGGTGATCGCAGTCCTCGTGATCGTCGCGCCCGGCATCGTCGGTGCCGCTTCCGCATCCGCCCCGCGGGTATTCGCCGTCGCGCCGTCCGACGTCGTCCGCATCGTCGCCTCCGAGCAGCCCGGATGGGAGGTGATCGGCGTCGAGGCCGTGCCCGGAGACCTCGGCGGCGATGTGGCGGTCGTCGTCGCAGAGTCCGGTGTCGAGGTGCATGTCGAGAAGGCATCGCAGGTGGCGGAAGCAGCCGCCGTCGGCGACGTCTTCGCCGGCGCCGCCCTGTCCGCGGCATCCGGGATCGCGACGCCGCCGGTCGCCTTCCGGGCGGCGGTGGATGACGGCTCGGCCGTCGTGACACGTCTCATCACGCTCGTGTCGGCTCTGCTGGTGTTCTCGGTGATCACCGGGCGCGCGTCGTGGGCCTACGGCGCCCTGTCGCGGGACCTGTCCCTGGGCCTGTTCGACGCGGTGCTGGCCCGCGCATCCGCGGCCGGCCTCCTCGGCGGTCGGATCGTCGCCGCGGCCGTTTCGGGCGTTGTGCAGTTGATCGCACTCGGCGCTATCGCCGCGGGCACGCTGACGGTCATCGGTGAATCCGAGGTTGCCGGACGGGTGGTGGAACTCGCCCTCCCGCTCTCCGTGTGGGCCGGCGCGGGCGTCGCCCTATTCACCTCGCTCGCCGTCGTGTTCGTGCTTCTCTTCCGTGGGAACGCGGCGTCGCTCGGAATTCTGATCCAGCTGGTCGGATTCGCCTCATTCGGCATCCTCATGGTCGCGCTGCTCGACCCGGGTGCCGGCTGGATCTCCGTCGCAAGCCTCATCCCGCCCGTGTCCGTGCTGCTGCTTCCGGTGCGGATGGCGGAGGGGCTCGCCGCCGCGACGGATGCGGCGGTCGCCGGCGGTGTGATGGCCGTCGCCATCATCGCGCTGTTCTGGCTCGCGCTGCGGGTGTGGCGTGCGGCGACGATGACGGACGGTCTCGGCCCGATGTGGCGCGCCGTCCTCGCACGTCGGTCGTCCGCGACGCGTCACGACCGACCCGACGCGCATGCGCTCACCGCCGCCGACGACCCGTCGGATCTGCGTCCGCAGACTCGGGTATGACGACCCCGGACGCGTTCGTCATAGGCGCCGGCCCGAACGGGTTGGCGGGCGCGGTGACCTTGGCGCGAGCGGGACTCGCGGTCACCGTGCTCGAGGCCGAGCCCACGGTCGGCGGGGGCCTGCAGTCCCACCGGCGAGGCGATGCCCTGTTCGATCGATACTCGGCCGTGCACCCTCTCGCCCTCGCGTCGCCCTTCTTCCGCGCGTGGGGACTGGAACAACGGGTGCCCTACATCGTTCCCGACATCGCCTACGCCCATCCGTTGGGAACCCGCGCGGCCATCGCCTACCGCGATCTCGACCGGACGGCGGACGAACTCGGGCGGGACGGTCGGGAATGGTCCCGACTGTTCGCTCCGCTCGTGCGGAACGCGGATGCGGTGACGGCGACCGCGTTCAGTTCCCTCCTCCAGGTGCCCCGGCATCCGGTCGCCGCGCTGGCGCTCGGCCGCACCGCGGTGCGGGGATCCTGGGCGCGAACGCGCTCTCTGCGCACTCCCGAGGCGCGCGCACTGTTGGCGGGTGTCTGGGCGCATGCCGGTGAGCCCCTCGGCTCGCTCGCGGCTGCCGCGGCCGGCTCGCTTCTGGCCACACATGCGCACGTGCGTGGCTGGGGCATCCCCGAGGGCGGCGCGCAGCGTGTCGCCGACGCTTTGGCCGCCGATCTCCTGGCGCACGGCGGTCGGATTGAGACCTCGACCGCCGTGGACGACATCACGGACCTGATGCACGCGCCGATCGTCCTGGCCGACGTCTCCCCCGCGGCTCTGCGTGCCATGCTCCCCGCGGCCCGGCGCGACGCCGCACCGCGTCCGCTTCGGCCCGGCAGCGGGGTCGCCCGCGTCGATCTGCGACTGCGCGGTTCGATCCCGTGGACCGACCCGCGTGTGGGGGGCGCATCGACCGTCCACCTCGGCGGCACCTGGCCGGAGATCGCTCACGCCGAGAACGCGGCGCGCTCGGGACGCCATCCCGAGCGTCCGTACATCCTCCTGTCGCAACCCACGGCGCACGATCCTCGCCGCTCGGCTCCCGGCTCTGAGATCGTGTGGGCCTATGTGCACGTGCCCTATGGATCGTCTCGCGACCCGCGCGACGCGGTGCTCGCCGAGCTCGAACGACACGCTCCGGGCACCCGGGACCTCGTCGCCGAGTCCTGGGGAACCCCGGCGTCGGCTCTGGCGGCGCACAACCGCAATCTGAGCGGAGGCGACATCACCGGGGGCGCGGCATCGCTCGCACGCCTGATCGCACGGCCCCGCCTGTCGCCGAATCCGTGGCGGACAGGGCTCCCCTCGGTGTATCTCTGCTCATCGTCGACGACGCCCGGACCGGGAGTGCACGGCATGTGCGGATGGTGGGCCGCGCGCACGGCGCTGCGCGATCGCTTCGCGATCGACGCACGCCTGTCAGACCTGTCGCCGACAACGATCCCGAGGGAAATTCCATGACGTCCTCCCCACCCATCGCACCGACGACCCCGGAGCTGCCGTTCCGGCACGGGCTCCGCCTCCTCGCCTCGTACGCCCGCCCATACCTCTCAATGCTCTCGGTGGGAGTGCTGCTCGGGCTGTTCGCCACGGGGGTGACCCTCGCGACGCCGATGGTCACCAAGTGGGTTCTGGACTCGCTCGGCGCGGACCTCGACCTGAGCACCCCGGTGATCGTCCTGATCCTCCTCCTCATCGTCGGGACGGTCGCCGGGCTCGTGCAGACCGTGCTGCTCGGCCGTCTCGCCGAGCACATCGTGCTCGACGCCCGGCGGTCGCTCATCCAGCGGTTCTTCCGCGCACGCCTCGAGCAGGTGCAGCGGTTCAAGACCGGCGAGCTCGTGACGCGCATCACGAGCGATACGGTGCTGCTCCGCGCGGCGACGACCTCGAGCATCGTGCAACTCGTCAACGGCACGGTGTCTCTCGTCGGAACGATCGTCCTCATGGCGATCCTGGACGGGACGCTGCTCCTCACGACGCTCGCGGCGCTCGTCGTCATCGGCGGCCTGTTCGGTGTTCTGCTGCCGCAGATCGGCAAGACGTCGAAGCGGGCACAAGATGCGATCGGCGACCTCGGCGCGCAGCTCGAAGGCGGAATCCGCGCACTCCGCACGGTCAAGTCGAGCCGGGCGGAGACGCGCGAGATCGCGCGCGTCACTCACAGCGCGGAGGAGTCTGCGCGTCACTCGGTCCGGGCCGTCTGGTACTCCGCACTCATCTGGACCGTGGCCGGCGGCGGGATGCAGCTGTCGATCATCGTCATCCTCGGACTGGGCGCGTGGCGCGTGAGCCTGGGCGAGCTCGCCGTGTCGACGCTGGTCGCGTTCCTCCTCTACGCGTTCAACATCGTCGACCCGATCACCTCGCTCGCCGGCGCGTTCGCATCGGTGCAGGCGGGGCTGGCCGCGGCCGCCCGCATCCGCGAGACCGAGCACCTCGACCTCGAGGACACCACGCGCGGCAGCGGTGCACCGGCTACTCCGCCGGCGGATGATCGCGTTCCCGCCCTGGCTCTACGTTCCGTCTCGGCCGGCTACCTCGGCGAGGACGGCTCGGCTGTGGAGGATGTGACGATCGAGATCCCGCGCCGTGGCCACACCGCGTTCGTCGGGCCGTCCGGCGCTGGGAAGACCACCGTCTTCTCGCTCCTGTTGCGCTTCATCGACCCGAGGTCCGGACGACTCGAACTCGACGGCATCCCGTACGAGGATCTGAGCATCGATCATGTGCGTTCCCGGATCGCCTACGTCGAGCAGGAGACGCCCGTCATCCCCGGGACGGTCCGAGACAACGTGCTCTTCCGCGCGGACGATGCCGACGATGCCGAGGCCTGGGACGCGCTCGCGGCCGTCCGGCTCGATGAGAAAGTACGCTCGCTACCCTCCGGTCTCGATACGACCGTCGCGGAGACGAACCTCTCCGGGGGCGAACGCCAGCGCCTGGCCGTGGCGCGAGCCCTCATCCGGCGGCCCGGAGTCCTCCTGCTCGATGAAGCAACGGCGCAGCTGGACGGGGTGACGGAAGCCGCCATCCAACGGGTCATCACGGACGCGTCGAAGACCGGCGCCGTCGTCACGATCGCGCACCGACTGTCCACCATCCTCGACGCCGATCGGATCGTCGTGCTCGACGGTGGCCGCATCCGTGACACGGGCACACATCACGAACTCCTCGGCCGCGACGCGCTCTATCGCGAATTCATCGAGGCGTTGCGGATCGACACGTCCGTGGTGCCGGCGCTCGGGGTGTAGCGGGCCGGACGCCGCGCCCACCCGCGGCGGCTTTGTCACGGCGCGATCCTCGACGGGCCGACCCCGCCAGCGCGGAGGATGGTGCGCGGCGGTGGCGTGAGTGGCGCGTCGCGGCCGGAGAGGGCCGGGATGCGCGGCATCGAACGCACGCTGGAGCGGCAGGCGGACGCCGCGCGACACAAGGTCGACGGGATGCACCGCCCGGGGGCGTTCGTCGTCTCCGGCACGCTCGCGGGCGCCTACGTCGGGATCGCCGTCGTGCTGATGCTGAGCGCGGCCGGGCCGTTCGTCGCGGCGGGCGAGGCTCCCGCGAAACTCGTGAGCGGGCTCGTCTTCGGGGTCGCGCTCACGCTCGTGGTGTTCGCCGGCGCCGAGCTCGTGACGTCGTCGATGATGACGCTCACCCAGGGCGTGCTCATGCGCGCGGTCCGCGTCGGACCCGCCGCGCTGACCCTGGGCGTCACGTTCGTCGCGAATCTTCTCGGCGCTGTGGTCTTCGGCACGCTGGTGAGCCTGTCAGGCGTGATCCATGCGAATCTCGCGGCCCACACGATGCTGCGGGCGATGCTCGCGGCGAAGGCCGAGGAATCCGTCGGCGAGCTGTTCGTCCGCGGCATCCTCTGCAACGTGCTCGTGTGTCTCGCGATCTGGATGTGCGCGCGGCTGCGCGGTGACGTCGCGAAGCTCGCGGTCATCTTCTGGGCGCTGCTCGCGTTCATCACGTCGGGGTTCGAGCACGTCGTGGCGAACATGACGACCTTCACGCTCGGGATGCTCGCGGAGGCTCCCGGGGCGACCTGGCCGATCGCAGGCGCGAACATGCTGTGGGTCGGCCTCGGCAATCTGGTCGGCGGCGCCCTGATCGTCGGGCTCGCCTACTGGCACATCGGCGGCCGCCCGAGAGCGACGGATTCGGCTGCGGGCCGGGTCGTCAGCGCCTCCGTGGACAGCTCGCGCCCGTAGTCACCCTGGTGCTCGACGAATCCTTCGATCAGGATGGGACGAGCGCACAGCATCTGGCCCCGCCGCCCGCATCGAAGGAGCAGACCACCATGACCTCCGTGATCATCCTCGTTCTCGTCGGGAGCGGCTGCCTCGCGACCGCCGCCTGGGCCACCTGGCGAGATCCCGCCAGCCGGGAGACCCTGCGTCAGTGGTTCGGCGCGAGCGAGGAGCGCTGAGCGGCCCCATCCGGTTGTGCGGCCGAACGGGTTCTCGCCGTCACCGCAGCGCGGTCCGGCTCGTCGCGGTCGCTTGTAGGTCCACCCCCTGCGGCACGAACACCGAGACGAGCGGCGGATGCCAGACGCTCGACACCGTGACCCGAGCAGACACCCCGTCCGGAGTATCCGCGGCAACCAGCGCGGCATCCACGGAGGCGGATGCGAGAAGCGCCGCTGCCTGCTCCCGCACCCCCTCCGAGGTGAGCTCGGCGCGGGGCTGGCCGTCCTGCACCTCGAGCGTGAACCCGTCGGCGGCGGCGAGCGCGGCCGCATCCGCCGTTCCGTCGAGCCGCTTCTGCGCGAGATAGAGGTCGGTCGCGCACACGCAGACGAAGACCGCCGCCAACGCGAGCACGACGTAGCCGATCACGAGCGGCATGATCGTGCCGTCCTCGTCGGTCGTGAGCTCGCGCAGCCGAGTCACGGCGCCGTCCCCCAGAACCTCGACACCTTCTGCACGGCCGATGCCTCCACCGACACCGCGGCGATCTGGTCGAGCCCGAAGATCGGCGGCATGAACGGCAGCTCGGCCCGCGTGCGCACCGTGACGACCAGCGTCGCGCCCGCCGTCGGGCACTCCCCGGCGCTGTCCGTGCACTCCCACGAGACATCGAGCTCGCCAGCATCGATGCCGTACTCCGACGCGACCGACGCGAGCACGAGTTCGGCGCGCTCAGCGGCATCCCCCGCATCCGTCGCCGTGGAAATCGCGCGCGCCGTGTGACGCGCCGCGGCCTCGACGCCGAGAGTCTGACCCTGGATGGTGCCCAGCGCGAGCATGAGATAGATGATCGGCACGAGCAGCAGCACGCCGCCGACGATGAACTCGAGCGACGCCGAACCCTCGTCGTCGGCGAGCGCCGAACGCCATCCCCCGCGGCGAGAGTCAGTCGAAGGACTCGATCGGGGCATGCGCCTGCACCTCCAACGCTCCGGGAAGGCCGAACAGACCCGCGAGCGGCAGCGTTGCCGTCACTGTGACCCGAACCGCCGGGTAGCCCGCTGTGGCGTCCTCCGCCATCCGCACATCTGCCGCGTAACCCGCCCCGATCGCGCGCTCGATCACCTCTCGAGTGCGATCCGCCCCCTCCGCGGCGCTCGTGTCGGCGAGGGCCGCGTGATAGGCACCCTCGACTGCGGCATCGTGCACGACGTTGCGCACATAGATGGCAAAGCCGAACTGCAAGATGGCGAGCGTCAGGACCGTGAGAAGCGCGCCGACCAGCACGAACTCGACCGGGGCGGAACCCCGCTCGTCCGCGCCGAGACCGCGCTTCTCCTCGGGCATGAGTCGGTCAGAGTCCGGAGACCCGCGAGATGGCCTGTTCGAACAGGCCCGCAAGTGCCGGACCGGCGACGGCCCAGATGACGACGACGAGCCCCGCCGTCATGAGCGTGATGAGCACCCAGGCAGACATAAGATGCACACATGACGAAGCGCGCAGCCATCTACGCACGTATCAGCAAGAAGGATACGAAGGTCGCGAAGGTTGAGAACCAGATAGCCACCTGTAAAGCCATCGCCAAGGCTGAGGGCTGGTCCGTGGACCCGGCGCACATCTTCGCGGATGACGGCATAGCGGCATCCGGCAAGGGCGCTGACGACACGACGCTAGAGAACCGCCCTCAGGCTAGAGCGCTTCTGGACCTCCTGAGGACCGGCGAAGTGGACTACCTCATTACCGTGGAGGGTGAGCGCCTGGCTCGCACCTACGGGGACGGCCTGAAGTTCATTGACGCATCCAGCCAGGGAAACGTGGTCTGGTACCTGGACGGTGACGGACTCCTGGACCCGTCCACCACTACCGGCGAAGACACAGCAGTCAGCATCTTTGCTTCTGGCCGTCGAGAAGGCCGGATTCGCTCAGCCCGTCAGAAGCGCCGCTACGACGCTGAGAGGGCTGTAGGACTCCCTCTGTGGGGCGTTCGCCCGTTCGGCTTCCAGGGGCGCGCCAAGCTGTCTCCTGAGGACGCTGAGCGTCTGGGCTGGGAGTGGGAGGAAGGCGCTCAGTACATCCCCGTTGAGCCGACAGAGGCGGCACACCTTCGGACGGCGATTATGAACGTCACCAGCGGCAAGGAGTCCATCTGGGGCGTGGCTACCCGCTGGACGAAGCAAGGTATCAAGTCTCCGATGATGGGCAGGGTTCGCGAGGACCGCACGCGCCCAGGTGAGACGAAGATCACGCCGGATGTCTGGACAGCCGGGACCATCAAGCAACTTCTGATTCGTGAGCGCAACGCCGGAATCCTGATGCACAAGGGCGCAGAACTTCCCGTGTCCCGTATTGAACCGATCATCAGCCGGGAGGAGCGGGACAACCTCATTGCCGCCATCGCCCAGAAGAACCTCCTGGCACCGCAGCGCAAGGGACCAAAGGAGAAGTACCTTCTCAGCGGCATCCTGGAATGCACGTGCGGCGAGAAGACGTACTCCACGCTGAGCTACACCCAGAGGAAGGGCAAGCCCCGGTACGTCTCCCACATCTACAAGTGCCGGGTTTCGCTCACCGACCGCGAGAACAAGCACACGTCCATCAGCACCGCCATTGCTGACGCCTTCGTGACAGGGCTTATGTCTTCCATGTTGCAGAGTGGCGCTCTGAAGGCTCAGGACGACTCAGCCGTAGAGGAAGCCCTCAGTGAGCTTTCTGAGCACACACAGGAGCTTACAGAGCGCCTGGAGCACGTTTCCGGCATCCTCCGTGACTACAAGCAGAAGCTGATTCACGCCGACGCTCGCGCAGACCTGGCAGTCATTGAAGGCGAGTTGGAAGAGGCTAGCCAGAAGTGGAACACCCTCATGGCGCAGCGTGGTCAGGATGGCGCGCTGGCTGAGTTCGTCAGCCGGTTCAAGGAGTTCTCTACAACCGAGATTCAGGAGCAGTTCGAGAACAACCCCGAGTCAAGCGAGAAGTACCGAATCATGTTTGAGCATCACTGGAAGAACCACCCGTTGGAGAAGCGCCGAGACATCATCCGCGCCGCCATCCGCATCAGAATCAACCAGGGCGGTAGGGGTCATGAGCGTCTTCAGTGGTACCCGCTAATCCAGTTGGAGGGTCAGGAACTGGTAACCTAGAAGAGTTGGAACCGGTGGTGGTACCGCTACAACTATCTCCTCTGGTAGGGAGAGAAGAAGACCTTCCTGGCTGGTCCTAGTAGCTCCCCAGGAAGGTCTTCTTTGGTATACTGAGTATGGCTTACCAACCCATGAGGTAGAAGCTACCGCCCCTGTCATCTTGACTTCCCCTTGATGACAGGGGCTTCTTGTTTACTCATGTCAACACAGAAGACTCTCAGCATAAAGGTGACCTTTAGGCCAGCATGGGGAAGACAGAAGTGCGATAGTAGATGTTGAGGTCATTTCGATGGCCTGTAGGCGAGGGAAGCGCTGACAGAGGTCCAGCTTCCCAGAGGCCCCAGTTGAGTAGATGAAGACATCCTCCTGTGGTCCTTCTAGCTCCTACACCCTAACCAGTGAGCTTCCCGCATAACGGTCATGAGCGGGACATGGCAGCCACCTTCTAGGCGACTTCGAATAAGTCTGTTGGTGCCGATACATCGCGCTCTACCTCTTGGTAAGCGCTACTTGTGTTGGGCGAACAGTGATATGGCGCAAACGATGTTCACGGGTTCTTTGGGGTAGGGGTCAGAGCAAGACCCTCACTCTGATAACACCCGTGGAAGAACTGACTATCCAGGGAAGGGATAGAACCAATGACAGGTACAGAGCTACTTCAGAAGTGGGATGACCAGAACACCAGGGCACTAGCGAAGCTAGAGGTTCTGGAATCACTGGCAGATCACATCATCAGCCGTCTGGAAGGAAAAGATTGATGAAGACCGAGCAGAACAGCACGGATAAGTACTGGAGAACAGTCATGGCCCTGATTCAAGCCGGTGACCATGACGGGGCAGATAAGGTCATCGACCACCTGGAGAACGATCTTGGAATCTTCCTCACGACCAAGCCCAACAAGAATTTTCCTCTGAGCGTTGGTCAGACGGGTTCCTGAGGCGTAGAACAGTATGAGGGGTACTTTCCTCTCACTACCTGATTGGACACATGATGTTGAAGTTGACCCCCGAGATGGAAGCCGAGTACGCGACGTTCTGGGATGGCCTGGGTATCCGCGTAGCGGACACGGGCAAGACCGGTATCGAGTTGCGGGACAAGACGAACGAGAATCTTGTTCTGGCCTTCCTCCCCCGGTCTCTCTACGAGTACCTGACCATGAACCTCATCCAGACCTACCAGGATGATGAGCCTGACTTCATCCGGGAATCCATCTTCCAGGAAGGCAAGCTGAGCTAGCCCCCCGTAAAACAAGAAATGGCCCTTCGTCTTCATTGACGGGGGGCCTTTCTTGTTGGTTGACATGAGTCCCCATGGAGGCATCGGCCCAGCGAACGATAGTAGAGGTAGGGCATATTTCGTCCTATTTCGCACTATATCGACACAGCCCATGAGGCGCTGGAGAAGACCATGATCCGTGAAGCTAAGCGAGTAGGCAACCTGACCATCTTGGTTCCTATGGACACGAAGCACAGACGAGTGCTCACCGTCTGTGATTGCGGGAACATGAGCGTCAAGCTCAGCGCGAATCTGATTCCGCGTGGAAGCACGAAGGACTGTGGTCAGCACAGCCTCAGGGCCGTCCGTAAGCGCCTTGGCAAGCCAATGATCTACAACTCTTGGCATCGCAAGCTGAGGCAGCTACGCGGAAGCGCGTCTGACTACTCCTGTGTCCAGGAGGGCTGTGACAAGACCGGCACCGGCTGGAGCTACCAGGGCGGCTGTGAAGACGAGGTACAGGGCTACCACAACGGTTTCCTTCTCCCCTACTGCCAGCACGAAGAGCACTACAGCAGCCGGTGCACCACCCATCACCGCGAGTACGACCACGCCCTACGAGGAGCAGCCGATGTCTAAGCGCACGGTCACCCTGACCGATGGCAAGGGCCACCAGCACCCTGTCAACCGAGAAGACCTAGAAGAGGTTGTGCGTCGATACATGGCTACCCAGTACCTACTCCATGACGGGGAAGACCCCGCATCCGTGACTTCCGAGCAGCTAGACCGCGTGGCTCAGTCATTCACCCCTCAGGAGGTCAGCGCGGTCATCAGACGCCTTCAGGAGACCGGTGACGTGACGGTGAGCTTCCAGTGAACGACGACTACCTACTAGCAGACAGCATCCGCTATACCCGCGCTCAGGTGGACATCCTCGCGTGGCAGATGGAGCGAGACCAGGACGCGTTCAACTATCCCCGCCGACTCCCAGCAGAAGCCCCGCGTCTGGAGGACTGATGCCAAAGGGAATTCCTATCGAGAACCCCCAACTGTGCTCCGTAGACGGGTGTGAGCGCTTCGAACTATCTCGGGGGCTGTGCTCCAAGCATTACCAGCGCTTCTATCGACACGGCTCCACAGATATGCCGACCAGGAAGAAGGCCGCACCTACGCCTTGTTCGGTGGACGGCTGTGGGCGGGACGCCAAGGCACGTGGCCTGTGCGACATGCACTACAAGCGCCTCATGCGCTTTGGCAGCACGTCCCTACCGCGCCGAGCTAAGAAGACACCCCTAGCCAAGCCTGTCCTTCAGAAGGCAGCGCCGAAGCCCCGCGTGAAGAAGCCCCGCGGCAAGAAGCCCGCAGTTCGAAAGGCACCCGTAGAACGGGCTGTACGCCCTCCTAAGCCTGTCAATGAGTACAAGGCAAAGAAGGGCCAACGGATTAAGAGCTTGACCGTTCTAGGCCAGGCAGAGCCATTCAAGAACAAGGCTGGTGTGGAGCACCCCCAGTGGCGCGTTCAGTGCATCTGTGGCAAGGAGCTAATCCGAATCGCTCAGTTCGTCCAGCGGGGTCAGGTCTCTAGCTGTGGATGCCAGACGGTCCCCTCCAGAACCTGGAACGAGACGCTATGAGTAAGTACTCATCAACCAGCAGAGCCTTCCAGAAAACAAGAATTTACGTCCTTAACCGGGACGCTTGGACCTGTCAGCACTGTGGCAAGCCCCTAGATGAATCGAACGCTCAGGCAGACCACCTGACACCTAAGAGCAAGGGCGGCACAGACGACGCCTGGAACCTTGTGGCCTCATGCGACAAGTGCAACAACGACAAGTCAGACAAGGAACTGGTCCGTCAGAACTGGTGGAACACAGACTGGCTCGCTCACCTGTGAGCCAAGAGGGAGAAGAAGAAATGAATGTAACGAAGGTACGCATCCTCATCACGACAGATGAAGGGGATTACGCCATGACCGCCAGCACTCACACCCTGGCTCAGAGCGAAGACGGCAAGACCGCTATCACCGCAGAGGGAACAGAACTGGAGTTCCTGCACGCGCCGGGACGACTTGCCGGAAACTTCACGTGGGACATCTCCCGAGGCGTTGACTTGAACTGGATTGAGCCTGACCTAAACACCCGCGAGGAGAACTGATGTACACCTACCGTGTAACTTCAACAGCCCCCCTCTTCATTCTGAAGAACGGCGGGGGGTATGTCGTCACTCACGAATACCCCGCCCCCGATGAAACCCCCCACCTAGAGGTAGGTGACACAGATGGATTCAGCCGTGCCAATGGACATCAGGAAGATACCCACCTGACCCGCCTACCCGACGAGCAGGAAGAACCAGAGTCATGAGTATCCCAACACCCAAGCAGTTGCATCAGCGACTCAGCCCTATCCCAACAGCAGCCACCCTATGGGACCAGGCCACCCGGTACCTGGCTACCCTGCCTGGCTCACCATCACCAATGATCTTGACTCACAAAGGTCAAAGCTATCTGGCGATCCCAGTTGACCTTGATTCACTTCCAAACGACCATCACGACGCAGCATGACGAAAACGAAGCCATCGGGGTCCGTCATCACTTCCGTTTTTCTGACAGACCCACGGAAGACCCCGCCCCCAGCCTTCCTTTTCACGCAGCAGGTTGAAAACATTTGAGGTTCCCATGCCATTCAGACGCATCACCTTCCTAACCGCCGTCAATAGGTTCCGTTCCAGTGCAGATAGCTGGACAACCGATGATGACTACCCCGCCTGGGTGGCTCTTGACGCCATGGCACGCCAGCTAGACGAGCGGATTACCCCTGCCTTGGTGGCTCAGTTCGGTCTTGTCTACCGAAATCTTCTTTCCCGTAAGCCAACAGGCGTGGAAGAGGAAGACGAGCTTTCTCAGGCTCTCCGGGAAGCCGGTGAGTGATGAGCACATGCAGTGTCACCGACCCACACGCCCGACACCACTACTGGGTGTCTCCACCTGACTGGCCCGACGACCAGACGACCCCGGCCACGCTCGCCCTGTGCGACGGCATCGAGCGAGAGGACGAATCATGATCTTCGACTGGATCAAGAGGCGGGCAGCCACCAAGCCCTCAGTGCTCAACAACACAGCCGCCGAGGTCATCCGTGTCGTGGAAGAGGAATGGCAGAAGCGCCAGAGCAGCCGACCACCTAAGGCTGGTGAAGACCGTGAAGTCTGACCCAGCCGTATTCACCGCTCCCCTGTCCCCCGACTTCCCCAGCCTCTGGGATCGCTGGTCCAAGGTCATCACCCTTGTCTGGCGTGTGGCATTCGGCATGAGGCTGGATGACTGGCAAGTAGAACTACTACGCCACGTTCTGGAACTGTGTCCCCCTGGTCACCCTCGCGCCGGTCAGCTTCGCTACCGCCAGGTCATCATCAGCCTGGCCCGTCAGAACGGCAAGACAGAGCTAGCCGCCATCCTGGGATTGATCGGCCTACTACGTAAGGCCAACTCCCTGGTCATCGGTATTGCCTCATCCGCCGAACAGGCCCGCATCGTCTACAAGCGCACCCAGAGAGCCATCTACGGCACGGTCCTGAGGAAGCAGTTCCAGCGACTCACCGACACCCGAGGCATTGAGGGTACCAACGGCACCATCTACGAACTGAAGGCCGCGAAGGGTGCTGCCCTCCAGGGTCTCCCCGTAGACACTGGCGTAGTCGATGAGGTCCACCTTCTGAAGACTGAACTGTGGGTAGCGCTGGTCAATGGTCTGGGTGCTCGCCCTAACGGCATCGTCGTGGGAATCACCACGGCGGGTGACGAGGAGAGCGAGCTACTGAAGTCTCTCTACGAGAACGCCCAGAACGCCGCCCAGGGAGACCCCCAGCTAGAGAGCTTCGGTGCGTTCATCTTCGAGGCACCTGAGGCCCGCGTACCCGACGATGACGCCGAACTACTCCAGTACCTCCGAGCCGCGAACCCAGCCCTTGCATCAGGACGCATCGACCCAGAACTACTTCTGGCCGACGTTCGAGCCATGCCGAAGCCTGACATCCTCCGCTACCGGCTCAACCGCTTTGTGGAGAGCGTGAACGCCTTCCTCCCGCTCAGCCTGTGGGGCAGCGCTCAGCGGTCCTTGGATGACACCTTCCCGAAGGACGCCAGGCCGATTTTCACTATCGACGTGACGCCGGACGAGCGCTACGCATCCATCACGGTCACAGCCAAGCGTGGCGACATCTTCTACACCGAACTGGTCGCCAGCATCGTCAACCCCCGGCTGAGCCAGCTAGAGGACATCGCCACACGACTGAACAAGCACAACCCCCGCGCCTTCGTCATGGACAACTTTGGCCTTCTAAAGGCTCTGGGTGCCTCTCTGAAGAAGAAGGGCTACAAGATGATGTTGCTCAACCAGTCTGACCAGATGGCCTCCTCAGCGCGCTTCTACGCCCTCATGAGTCAGAAGAAGGTCAAGCACGCTGGAGACATCCTTCTGACTGTCCAGATGCCTGGCACCAAGCGTAAGAACATCGGAGAGCGCTTCCGCGTCATCAACAGTGGTGCCGGTCAGATTGATGCCGTCATTGCCACCATGGAAGGCATCTACGCAGCGGAGACGCTTCCAGAGCCGACAGGTCTTCAGGTCTTCTAGAACAAGAATTTAGCCCTCATCCAGAAGACCGGATGGGGGCTTTTTTCGTGCCCATTGAGGCAAGTCAGCTTTAGCCGATAGTACCTATGAGGTAATTCATGGGACTAGGTAACTTCTTCGCAACTGGCTACTGGAACGAGCCAGTTATTCAGCGTGCCGACGAGCCAGCGCCAGAGATTCTTCCCGGTGTTCTTCCTCCAGCACGGTCCTACTTTGACCGTGGCGTTGGCAGTGACGAGGCTCTAGGTCTTTCCACCATCTTCCGCGCTGTCCAGATTCACAGCACGTCTGTAGCTCAGCTTTCAATTGACGTATACCGCGCTGGCGAGAAGGTAGAGAACACCCCTCTCTGGATGCGCCGCCCGAACGTCAACAGCACACGTGAAGCCTTCCTAGAAGAGACCGTTGTATCTCTCGCCCTCACCGGTAACGCCTACTGGCGCATCACCCGTGACAACCAGGGCCGTATCAGCAACCTAGAAGTTCTCAACCCGCGTGACGTAGAACCTCAGACCAACAAGGCCGGGGAAGTTGTCTCCTACAAGTACGGCTCCCGTGAGACTCCCTACACGCTGAACGAGATCCAGCACCTGAAGTTTGCCCGCGTTCCCGGATCGGCTAAGGGGCTTGGCCCCATCCAGGCGGCACAGCATGAGCTACGCGGCGCTCTGGACCTGAACGGCTATGCGAATAACTGGTTTCAAGATTCAGGCGTTCCTGCCGGTGTACTGAAGACCGACCAGCAGCTAACCCCGGAACAGGCTGAGGAAGCCCGTAAGCGCTGGACGGATTCTGGCGCTGGTGGCGTGAAGGTTCTAGGCGAAGGTCTGGACTACAAGAGCTTCTACCTGTCCGCTCAGGAGCTTCAGTTCATCGAAAACCAGCGCTACACGGTTACCCGTATCGCAAGCCTCTTCGGTGTTCCAGCATCGCTTCTCCTCGCTTCTGTTGAGGGGTCTTCTCAGACCTACCAGAACGTGGAACAAGAGTGGCTGGCCTACTACCGCTTCTCACTGTCCAAGTACACGCGCGAAATCGAAACGGCGTTCTCTGACCTTCTTGGCCGTTCGACCACGACCGTAGCCCGCTTCAACTACGAAGCCCTTCTTCGCCCCGACACCAAGACTCGCTACGAGGCGCACAAGCTCGCCATTGATGCGGGCTGGATGACGGCGAATGAGGTTCGCGCCATCGAGAAGATGTCACCCATTTCTGGCGGGGATGTTCTACGCCCAGCTACCAACCAGCCCCAGCAGCAGGAGGGCAACGCCGATGCCTGAGAACAAGAATTTCGAGCTACTGACCCGTGAAGTACAGCTTCGCGCTGAGTCGGTAGACATCGACAAGCGCGAGATTCGCGGTATCGCTGTCCCCTTCCAGAAGGACGCGAACATTGCCGGTGCCTACATCGAGCGCTTCGCCAAGGGTGCTGTACAGGACTCTGACAGCGCTCTTCTGTACTGGCGTCACGCTGACCCCATCGGCGCTATCAAGAGCGCCCAGGACACCGCTGACGGCTGGGAAATCGTAGCCCGTGTATCTGAGACAGCACAGGGCAATGACGCGCTGACACTCGCCCGTGACGGCGTTGTAGTCCAGCTTTCCGTGGGCTTCGAGCCTGGCGGCGAATACGAGGTTGAAGAGCGCGAAGACGACCTTCCCGTAATCACCCGCACCAAGGTTCGAGTCCGTGAGGTCTCCCTAGTCCCGTTCGGCGCTTATGGCGCTAACGCCACCATCTCCGAGGTACGCGCCGCGTCTTCGGTCACCCCAAATGAGAGGACTTCAGAAATGCCTGAAGCTAACAAGAATGACGCGGACATTCTCGAAATCCGCGAAACCGTAGAGGACATCCAGCGTCGTATTGAGGCTGGTCTGTCCGTTCGTAACGACGAGCCAGCAGTAGACCAGCGCTCTGCCGGTGCCGTGCTGAAGGCAATGGTTGAGGGCGACGAGTCCACCATTACCGCGTACAACCGTGCTCAGGAGCACAAGTACGACGAGCTACAGCAGCGTGCCTACACGGGTGGAACCGTCTCTGACGCTCCAGTCCGTGACGCCTACGTTGCCAACCTGACCCGCATCTACGATGCATCGTCCGGTGTCCAGTCGCGCATCTTCTCGCGTGGCACGCTCCCCGGCACGGGAATGAACCTGGAGTTCACCCGTCTGAAGAGCAACACCCTGAAGGTTGAGCAGCAGGTCAACGAGGGTGACACTCTCGCTTACGGCAAGCTCCAGTTCGAGAACGCCACGGCTCCGATCAAGACGTTTGGTGGATACACCGAGCTATCCCGCCAGGCCATCGAGCGCTCTTCGATTCCCGTTCTAAACACGACCCTGGAAGCCCTCGCTATCGAGGCTGGTCGTCGTAAGAAGATCGAGCTTCGTAGCGCTGTCGCTTCGACTGTCGCCGCACGTAAGGCAATCGCTACCAACGGTGGCGTTGTTGTCCTGGGTGCCACGCTGGCCGCTTCGGTAGCCGGTAACTGGGAAGACGCGCTCATCGACGCGGCTATCAAGTTCGACGGCCTAAACGCTGATCCTGAGGCACTTGTGGTCTCCGCTTCGGTCTTCAAGAAGCTCCGTGGCCTCACGGTCTCCGGTGAGCGTGTGTTCACCGTGGCCGACAAGAACGCCTCTGGCTCGCTGAACCTTCCTGGCCTGACAGGCAACCTCGCCGGTATCCCTGTCTACCTGGACGCCGGTCAGACGGGTGACGAAGCGTACTTCGTCAACGGTCGCGCCATCAAGCAGTACGACTCCGCTCTGTTCAGCCTGTCTGACGAGAACATCACCAACCTCACCAAGCAGTTCTCTGTGTACTTCTACGGTGCCGTTGCTGATGAGTTCCCTGAGCTAATCGTTCCCGTCAAGCTCGCCGCTTCGTAAGCCGGATTGGGGACCGCTGATGGAACTGACGACCGAGGAAGGCACCGACCTTCTACGCGAATACGTAGGAGCAGGTGTCAGCCACAACGACCTTCTAACCCGTTGCTGGGAAACAGCAACAGGGCTAGTTGGCGTGTACGTCGGTACTTCAGTGGTCCCCGCCCCGCTTCTGGAGCTAGCCACCCTCCAGGTGGCCGCAGAGCTATTCCAGCGCCAGAGCGCGCCTAACGGAATCGCTCAGTTCCAGACCCCAGACGGAACGACCGGTATTCGCGTAGCCCGCGATCCGATGCTTTCCGCCTACCCCATCTTGAAGCCATTCCTGAAGTTGGGGTTCGCATGACACAGCTAGCCGACTACCGCGAGGAGCTGAAGACCGTCATCTCTGGGGTGACTCAGACACAGGTCTTCTCTTCCTTCCCAGACAAGTACACGCCGCCCGCAATCCTCATCACGCCTAACAACCCGTACATCACGGAAGGCGAGACCTTCGAGGAGCACCGGGCCAACTTCCAGGTCTGGGTAATCGCTCCGAAGGGTGACAACGAGGTTGTCACGGACTTCATCGAGTCGCATCTAGAAGACCTCATTCCTGCCCTCACGACAGCCAACTGGTCAGTGGAGCAGGTAGAGGGTCCGTACCTGACCGATGTGAAGAACGTCCAGTTCCTCACGGTCATCCTTCGCGTGTCAGCCCCAATCAACTTCTAACCCCCTTTCATCTAGGAGATGAAGAAATGCCAGCAGCAAGCCGTTTGAACGGTAAGACCAAGATCACCCTGAAGTTCGGTGCTACCGAGTACAGCGCCGACCTAGTTTCCTACGGACTAGCCCCTACCGATGCAGACGCCGACGTAATCACGTTCGGTGACGTTGCAGCCGGTTCCACTGACCAGTGGGTACTTTCCGGTACCGCTGTCCAGGACATGGCTACTAGTTCGTTCTGGAACTACGTATGGGCCAACGCCAAGACTGAGGCAGCCTTCACGCTCGCCCCTCAGGGCAACTCTTCTGCCACGGTCGCACAGCCTCACTACACGGGCACGGTGACCATCGGCAAGAAGCCACCTATCAGCGCTGAAGCCAGCAACTCCACCACGTCGTACTCCACGTTCGACTTCGAGTGGAACCTAACTGGCGAACCCGTACGCAAGACGGCGTAAGCCATGGCTGGGGACGGCATTGAGTATTCCTCTGGCGGAACAAGAATCCGCGTAGAGGGACTGAAGGCCGTCCTCAGCAAGCTCAACAAGGCGGGCGCTAGCTCCGACGACATGAAAGACCTCATGCATGAGGTCGGTTCCATTGTCGTCCGAGCAGCACAGCCCCCAGTAGTGAGCGGAACCCTTGCCGGTTCCATCCGAGCGGGACGCGGAAAGACCAAGGCCGTTGTACGTGCCGGTTTCGCCAGCATCCCCTACGCGGGCGTCCAGCACTACGGATGGCCCGCCCATGGCATCGCCCCTCATCCGTTCCTCACGGACGCTCTGAGGGCGAACCATGCACAAGTCTTCGCGGCTCTGGAAGCCGGGATTGACGAGCTACTAGCAAAGAACGGCCTGAAGTAGCCAGGCCACCAACACGAGTAAGGAAAAGAACGAAATGGCTGTTGATGTCAACACCCTAACCCTTGGCGAAAAGAAGAAGTTCGAGGAGATGACCGGACGCACTCTGGTTGACCTCGCCCAGAACCCAGGCGCTCTAGGCGGTCCTGAGGCTGTCGCAGTTCTCATCTGGCTCTTCGAACGACGCCACAACCCCGACTACCCCCTGGTTGAGGCAGAGAACTTCACCGAACAGGCGGCTATCGACTATCTGGGCTGGTCGGCTCCCGAGCCTGATGAGGATTCAGAAGCGGGAAAAGAAGAAGGCTCGCCCAAGAAGCCGCAGACGAGAAAGCGCTCTTCGTAGTCCATCTCGGCATGTCTCCCTCTGAGTACGACCGCCTGACGATCTACGAGAGGGACGCCATTGTTCGCGCGAAGGAAGAAGCGAACAAGGCGCAGAGGCGAGCCAACCGATAACCCAAAGACCCCCTTCCCCGGTTCTTCCTAACTCGTGGCCGGGGAAGGGTCCAACACCATAAGGCGGTGAAACCCAAATGCCAAAGAATACAGTCACAGTCTCCGTGCTGGCGGATACCAAGGGCTTCCAGAAGGGCATGGCTAGCGTCAGCGCTGGCTTCAAGGGCTTCGCCGCAGCCGGTGCCGCTGTAGCCGCTGTAGGTGCCGCTGTCGCCGTTGCAGTGGGCGTCAAGGCCGTGGCATCCGCTTCCAAGCTGGAACAGGCCATGGGTGGTCTGAACGCCGTGTTCAAGGAGAACGCGGGCCAGATGGAGACGTGGGCCAATGAGGCCGCTTCGAACCTGGGACTAGCCAAGTCTGAGTACGCCGACCTGGCTACGGTCATCGGTTCCCAGTTGAAGAACATGGGTCTCCCCATGGAGGCCGTGGCCGGTCAGACTAACGACCTCATCGGCATGGGTGCCGACCTCGCCGCTCAGTTCGGTGGGTCTACCTCTGACGCCGTGTCGGCGCTGTCGTCCCTTCTCCGTGGTGAGCGTGACCCGATTGAGCGCTATGGCGTCTCGATCAATGACGCAGCCCTGAAGGCGAAGATGGCCGAGATGGGCCTATCTGGCCTGTCCGGTGAGGCCGAGAAGAATGCCAAGCTTCAGGCCACCCTTGCCCTTCTGACGCAGCAGACCGCTGACGCTACGGGAGCGTTCGCCCGAGAAGCTGAAACGCTGGCCGGTGCTCAGGCGCGCGCCAAGGCTGGAACAGAGAACTTGTTCTCCGTCATCGGTACGGCTCTCCTCCCGGCTGTGACGGCAGTCACAGGGGCTTACGGCGACTTCATCGCGGGCCTGTCTAACAACGCGATCTTCAACACCTTCGTCCAGGTTCTGAGCACGGCATCTACTCAGTTCGCTGACTTCATCAACGGTCTGTCTGACGGCTCTAAGACGTTCGCTGACCTGAACTTCGACTTCTCCGGTATCGACTTCACGGCAGCTATCGCGAGCTTCAACACCTTCCGTGACGCCCTCATCTCCCAGGCACCTGGGATCATCTCGGCTCTCATTGACGGCATCGCCTCAGCAGCTACCGGCATCGCAGTAGTAGCCGGTGACGTGGTGGTCGCTCTGGTCAACGGCATCATCGCCGCAGCGCCAACTCTCATCACTGCCGCTATCGCCCTCATCCAGGGTCTGGTGACCGGACTGTCTCAGGCTCTCCCCGGTGTGCTCATGGCCGTGGCCGAGCTAATCCCGGCGCTCATCGGTCAGATTCTCCTAGCTATCCCGTCGCTCATCATCGCCGCCCAGGACTTGTTTGAGGCGCTGGTGGTCGGACTAGCTCAGGCCGTCCCTGCCCTCATCCAGGGCCTGGTTGACATGTTCGCCATGGTCATTCCGCAGATCATGGCTCAGTACCCCGCCGTACTCCAGAACGGTATTGAACTGTTCCTGGCTCTGACGACGGCTGTAGCTACCGCGCTCCCCCAGATCGTTGAGGCCGTGACCTCTGCCTGGCCGTCGATCCTGGAAGCCATCACCGCAGCGCTACCCCAGATTCTCGAGGCCGGTAAGACGGCCTTCCTTGGCATCGTCCAGGCCATCACTCAGTCTCTGCCGTCGATCATCTCGGCAGTGGTCCTGATGTCGCCAAAGATCACAGCCGCCATCATTCAGATGACCCCGGCCATCATCGCCGCTGGTATCGAACTGTTCCGTGCCCTGGTCAAGGCACTGCCGGTCATCATCCCCCAGGTAGCCGCAGCGCTTCGAGGCATGGCCCCCGAGATGACAGCCGCTGTGCTGTCCATCGGCCCCGCTCTGGCGTCCGCTGGTGGACAGATCATCTCTGGTCTGGTGCGAGGTCTCCAGGGCAGCGCTGGCCGTGTCGTGAGCGCTCTTACGAGCATCGCTAGTGGTGCCATCGGTGCCTTCAAGCGGATGTTCGGTATCGCCTCTCCATCCAAGCTCTTCAAGGTGTTCGGTAAGAACATCAATCAGGGTCTGGCTGGAGGTATCACCGGCAACCTAGGAATCGTCCGTCAGGCCATGAACGCCCTGAACGGCACAGCTTCAGCCTTCAGCCCTTCGTACTCATCGGGTGGCATCCGGGCCACCATGAGCAGCGGTGGCAGCTACGGCAGCAGCGCCAGCGGTGACAGCATCACGGTCAACGCTTACATGCTGGAACCGTCGATGGACTCAGGCCGCAAGATCATGGAATCCATCGACCTGTACAGGAACGGCGGCGGGCGTCTGGTGGTGGCCGCATGATCCGTGAAGTACCCGTACACACACTTCTAGATGTCCAGTACTTCTCCGATGTCACCGGCTGGACCAGCGTCCTGGCGAACGCCACGGGCGTCCAGATTCAGCGCGGCGGAAACGTCAACGGCGTCAAGATCAAGACTGACGTGGGTACAGCGGTCATCAGCCTCTTCAACGACCAAGACCCGCTGGATGATGCCGACCTGACCACGGGCGTCCCCGTGCGCGTTGTCATGCGCTCAGACGGCACGCCGATGTTCACCGGCAAGGTTCTGGATGTCGTCTCCGATGCTGTTCTGGACAAGGCCACGGGCAAGGAACTGACCTACGTCACGGTGACCGCTGTAGACGCCATTCACCCGCTGGTGAACACCCGTGTCGAGGGCACGCCGATGTTCTACTACGAGCCAGGTTCGAACGAGGCCAAGCGCGTCCAGACTCTGGAGGAGCGACTAGCCCGTCTGGCTACCGTCTCGCCGGTCCCCATCGCCCTCCCTCAGGCATTCGAGTGGGAGACCGTCTACGAGCTTCCGGCAACCAGCACCGCTGACGGCTGGAGTCTCATTACTCCCCTGCCCACGGCAGTCATGCCCAACACAAGCTGGATTGGCCGTGGCGCACCCGTAGTCAATCGAGACCGCTGGGGTAACCCTCTCGCCTCTCCTCGCTCTTCTCGCGCGCTCACGCTCAACTGGCGTGCCACTGGGGCTGTGACTCTAGAGAAGAACGTCTACGGCATCCAGAAGACGATCCAGGTAGAGCCTGGTCAGGTGTACCGCTTCGGTGCCAACGTCAAGGGTGACTACCCTCCCGAAATCGGCACCATCGGTGACTTTGCCGTTCGCGGCATCCTCCTTGGCGTAGATGGCGTGAAGGCCAACACGGGCGCATTCATCACGACGAACACCGGAAGTGACTTCCCCAGCACTGTGGCGTTCAAGGCACAGGGAACGACGGCGACGTTGCAAATCTGGCTCAGCCGGAAGACCCGAGTGGATGAGGCGTTTCAGCTTCTCTCCCGTCTGCAAATCTTCGATGTTCGCGTAGAGAAGGTGGATACCGTCTTCCCGCAGCTTCTCGCATGGTCGATGAAGGACACGACGCTAGACGCTCACCTGGACCTAGCAGCATCCAGCGTGGCTTCCTACTGGTACACGGACAGGACCGGCGTGGTGCGCTTCGCTCCCCCATCCGAGTACCTGCCCGTCACCAACACCTTCAGCGACCAGCGCCAGCCTGGCGTTCTGGAGTACACAGACGCCAAGGTCACCCAGGACACAAGAGACCTTGTGAACTACCTCACGATCAGCAACACCACGTTCGGCTCCTCGATTGACAGCCACACCATCCCGTCAGTCAGGGCAGCGCTGAAGAAGTCTCAGGATGTTTCATCGACGCCGACATCAACGAAGGACAAAGAGCGCTGGGGCAGCGAAGAGACCGCTACCTACACGTGGGTAGATGAAGTCTCCATCGAGAAGTACGGCATCCGAGCTACGACCGTTGAGACCAACCTTCAGCTTCCAGACGCCCGCACGCTGGACATCTACGGCCTGGATGAAGCTGTGTACGGATCGGTGGCTTACTACGATCTTCTGGACAAGCTCACCGGTCAGCGCCAGAACCCGCGCCTCATCGTCAAGGAACTTCGCTGGAACGTTCAGCAGAACACCCAGAAGGCGAAATCTCTAGAGCTAGGTCAGCGCATCGTTGTTCAGCGCCGTGGGATGGAACAGGACGCCATCATTGCTGGCATCAAGCACGACATCACCCCTTACCGATGGATGATTACCTTGACGCTCGCTAGACCCTAAGAAGTTGTTCTAGAGCTTCTTCTAGGTGTATCTTCCAGGGCATGGCAAAGATTCCTAACCCTGGATACATCTACAAGGACGACCTGACCGGCGAAGAGGTCAAGGAAGAGGACTTCGAGACCATCGAGTTCACCTACGGGGGAACTAGCTGGACCATCGACCTTTCCAAGGCCAACGTCAAGAAGATGGATGACGCTCTGGCTCCGTTCATCGACGCGGCGACTCTGGTTCGCCGTGGTGGCTCTACCTCTTCCGCGAAGGCGAAGAGCAGCACCAACCGCGCTGGTGCTCGCAAGTGGGCCGAGGAACAGGGTCTGGTGGAGAAGGGTGGCCGTGGCCGACTCTCGAACGACATCCTGAAGAAGTACGACGAAGCACACGCCTGATGTACGACCCGAGCAAGTGCCCTGTGGAGGGGTGCGGTAAGTCCATGGACCTCATCGCAATGGCAGGTAAGTCCGCCTCATCCAAGGGGACTCCGGTCTACTCGTGCCCGAAGCACGGAATCCCCGGCTGACTACTCCCCTACCGACAGAAAGACCCCCAAGGCTTTTGAAGCCAAGGGGGTCTTCCTGTTGAGTGGATGGGGTGCACCGGAAGGCAACTCCCCCATCCACTCTCACATCACGTGAGGCGTACGACCCTGCCGCACTGGCACCGGACAAGACCGGGCCGGTAGGACGGCGAGAACGGGCCGAACGTGCGGCGGCAGTGCGGGCAGGTCAGGGTCAGATAGCGCGTAGCCATGACGCTTCCCCTTACCGCGTGGGCCGGATCAGCCGGTAGGTGGTACCGGCCCGCTGTCCGGGAGGGAAAGGTTCTCCCTGGACACTGGTGACCTCATTGCGGAGGCGTCCACCCTGGAACTGGCCGTAGATGCCGCTCTGGGGGACAGTGTTGCCCGGACGGAGCGGGCTGTTGTTGCTGGTGACCATCTCTGGTCCTTCCTTGTAGACCGAAGCTTGGCCTACGGGGTGAGTCGGTCTTGACCCACCGCTACGCATCCGGTCTAGAATCGAAAGGTCAGCCCCTGAGAAAGTTTGACGCTTGCGACCCCGGACCTTCGGCAGCCCCGACAGGTCGGGGTTGTCTTGCTTCGGTTTGTATTCAGTTGTCGGTACCAGCCTATGGCCCGTTCTGCACGTTAAGCAGGGCCTAGCACGTCCGAGAGTTACACCCGTGTAGTTCTCCACCGACGCCCACAGGTTCTCCACATACGTATCCACCGCTTATCCACAACCGGATGGCGGCGTTTGGCGCGGAATCACGGGGGTCGGGCCTAGTTATCCACAGATAGCCGCTGGAACACGAGATTCCTCAATTTTTTCTGTGGACGGCGCGCCTACCGGCGTGTCGCGAGGCCATCCCCTACTGTCCTGCGCCCCTCCGCGCGGGCGTGGTCAGGCTCTGTCATGTGTGTATTGCATTGCAGACCACCCGGGCACGTCACCGCGCTCGTCGTCGTACAGCGCGCCCCATGCCGAACGCCGCAGCTCACGGCGGGGCGCCATCGCCTCCTTCAATCGTTTCCACATTGCGGTCTCCTTCTCTCTCAGTCGTTCACGAATGGCCCGATTGCGCACGGGATCACAGTCCGAGCCGCAGCATAAAGACGCCCGGGAAGACGGCGATCAGCACGCTGAGCGGCAGGATCAGGAAGACGAGGGGAATGAGCATGTAGATCTCCTTCCGCCCCGCCTTCTCGATCAGCAGTCGCTTCGCGTCCTCGCGCGCATCGGTCGCCTGCGCCTGCAGAACGTGGGCCAACGGCGCTCCACGATCGATCGCGGCCACGATCTGGTCGATGCTGCGGGTCACCGGCGGACTGTCGAGGTGCCGTGACACCTGGGACAGCGAATCGGTGAGCGACGCACCCGTGCCGACCGCGACCACGGCAGCGCGGAACTCCGCGACGATTTCGCCCGACCCGATCGCCGCGACCCGGCGGATCGCGTCGTACGCTCCCTCGCCCGCCGCGAGACACAGCGCGAGGAACTCGAGGATCGTCGGCAACTCCTCGGCGGCCCGCGCCGCGCGCGCTTTCGCCGCGCGACTGAGCCGGAGATCGTATCCCACGACCCCCGCGGCGGCCGCGATCGGTGGGATGAGCGCCACCGCGGGTGTCGCGGTGCGCGTCGCGATCAAGACCACGACGAGCGCCGCCCCGGCGATCAACGCCACCACACCCCACCCGAGTTGGCGCGCGCGGAACATCGCCGCATCCATCGTCCACCCTGCACGGCGAAGTCGCGCGGTCACCGCATCCGCCCCGCCGAACCGTCCCGTCAGACGAGTGAACATCTCGCCGCTCGACGCACGGCCCGGTGCGGCGAGCGGCGTGAGCCCGCGCGGGTCGGCGATATCGCGCAGGTACGGACCGACGCGTCGCGCCAGCGACGGCGCGCTCCACCGAGGCGTCGCCCAGAGGATCAGCGCGATCCCGGCACCGAACGCCCCGCCGAGAACGATCGCCAGAGCGGCCTGCGTGGTCACGAGCGTCATCATCCGAACCACCTCCGCGGCTCCGGCAAGCGGCCCACCCGCAGCATGAGCTGGAACGCGGCCGCCGACACGGCCGCGCCGACGACGATCAGCACCACACCCTCGGGGCTGCTGTACGCGCGGGAACCCTCCGGCCGAAGCGCCAGCAGCACGAGGATCACCCACGGTGCGATGACACCGAGCACCGCGGCACCGCGCACCCACGACTGACGCGCCTCCACCTCGGCGCGCACGGCCGCATCGGCGCGAACGGCGCTGGAGAGCGAGCGCAGCACGGGCACGAGCTCGCTTCCGCCGACCTGGCGCGCCATCCGGAGCGTCTCGAGGATCCGGTCGGCGACCGCATCCGACAGCGTCGCCTTCAGCCGATCGAGACTCGCGTCGAAGTGGCCGGATGCGGCGATGTCTCGCGCGAACGCGGCGAACGCCGGGCGGAGCGCCGCCGGGGCCGAACTCTGCAGCGACGCGACCGCATCCGGCAACGCGAGCCCCGCGCGCACCGATGCGACGAGCAGATCGCACACGTCGGGCCACAGCGCCCGGCGGGCCTTCGTGAGCCTGCGGCTGCGCCCGCGGAGCCAGAGCGACGGAGCGACCGCGCCCAGCAGAGCGGCGAGCGCAGCGAACGCCGGAACCTGCGTCGGCAGCCACGCGATCGCCGCAGCGAAGAGCGCCGCGGCGACGGATGCGGCCGCCAGCGCACCAGAACTCAGGTGCGCGAATCCGGCCTCCGCCAGAAGCCGCGCGGCTCTCCCCTCTCGCGCACCGGGCGCCGGCGCGGTGCGCACCGGCCAGAACCTCGGCGCGAGCATCAGCAGGATGCCGGCGCCGAGGAGCGCTCCGAGCAGAACCGTCATCGATCCCACCGGTACACGAGGCGACTCTCGACGACCCCGTCGATCACCCGCCCGGTCACTTCCGCGACCTCCACGACGCGGCGTCGCCCCGTCGCATCCTGTGCGCAATGCACGACGAGGTGGACGCTCGAGGCGATCGCGGGCACGACGAAACCGCTGTCGATGTTGCGGCCCGCGAGGAGAGGCAGAGCGGCGAGCTTCACCAGCGCGTCACGGGCAGAGTTGGCGTGGATCGTTGCGGCACCCGGCACTCCGGTGTTGAGCGCGAGCACCAGATCCAGCGCTTCCGCGTCGCGCACCTCGCCGATGATGAGGCGGTCGGGCCGCATCCGGAGTGCTTCTTTCACAAGGCGGCGGAGGGTGACCTCACCGGTTCCCTCGAGGCTCGGCTGACGCCCCTGCAACGCGACGATGTCGTGGGCGTCGACGGCGAGCTCGAACGTCTCCTCGACCGTGATGATGCGCTGCTGCGGCGCGCACTCCGCAATGAGTGCGGCCAGCATGGTCGTCTTACCCGCGTGCGTCGCACCGGATACCAGGATGCTGCGTCCCGCCCGCATCGCCTCGCTGAGCCGCTGCGCGATCGCCGGCGGAAGCGTGCCGACCTCGACGAGCTGGCGCAGGCGCCGGTAGGTCGGCAGGAACTTGCGGATGTTCACCGCCCACGAGCGCCTCGTGATCCCGCCGATCACGACGTGCAGACGGCTGCCGTCGGGCAACGACGCGTCCACGAAGGGCTGGCTCAGGTCGACGCGGCGCCCGGTCGCGTGCAGCATCCGCTCGACGAGGTCGTGGACGGCGGACTCGGTCAGCACCAGCGGCACCTGCTCGGAACGCCCTCCCCGCGCGATGAAGATGCGGTCGGGCGCGTTGATCCAGACTTCCTCGACGGTCGGGTCGTCGAGATAGGGCTGCAGCGGACCATAGCCCGCGACCGTCGCGAGCACCTCGCGGACGCACGCGTCCTCGTCGTCGATCGTCTCGACTCCCCGCGCCAGTGCCGCATCGTTGTGTCGACGTACCTCGGCCCGCGCGAATCGCTCTCCCGCCTCACGATCACGGGTGGGATCGATCCCGTCGGCGCGGAGACGCTCCCGCACCCGCTCGGCCACCTGGGCGGGCGGGGCCACGCGAGCGGCGGCGACGGTCGAAGACATGCCCAGAATCCTTGCAAGATCCCCCGATGAGCACCGAAGTTATCCACAGCCCAAGCGTCGAGGGCTCGCGAGTCGTCGGATTCGACGCCCCGGCGCCGCCTCATCAGCCACGTTGGTGTACAACAACCCCACCGGTCCGACGACTGCGGAGCCCATGCGCCTCCACCGGCCCGTCGAGCGCCACCCCCGCTCACCGAACGCCCTGCCGGGTCGACCGCGAGTCGCCTGCCCGATCGACCGCGAGTCGCCTGCCCGATCGGCCGCGAGTCGTCGGATTCGATGCCCCGCCGCCGCCTCATCAGCCACAGTCGTACACAACAGCCCCACCGGTCCGACGACTGCGGAGCCGCCTCGGCTCCACCCGCCACATTTCCGCCTGCCACACCGCCGGCCGCCCCAGCTCCGCCCGCCCCAGCTCCGTCCGCCCGCCGCGGCACCGCTCCCAGGAAACCCCGAGCGACCCGGGCGTCTGCTCAGCGGCAGCGTCACCCGCGCTGGCTAGACTGATCGCACCCGCGGGAGTGGTGAAATTGGCAGACACGCAGGATTTAGGTTCCTGTGCCTTCGGGCGTGTGGGTTCAAGTCCCACCTTCCGCACGGGGGTTTAGCCGCGTAATTACGCGGAGGCAGGGCTTTCAGGTTTGACCAGTGCCCACACTTTGCCCACACCCGCAGCCGACGCAGCCTGATTGAGTGCGATCGAAACGCCATCGAGGTCATCCTCGAAGAGATCCGCGTACACGTCGAGCGTCATCGCCGCAGACGCATGGCCGAGCATCCGTTGGACAGCCTTGACGTTTGCGCCCGACGAAATCGCCAGCGATGCCGCGGTGTGCCGGAGGTCATGAATCACCATGCGCGGCAGCCCCGCCGACGCGAGCGCGCGGGTGAACCACGACGTAGTACCTTCACTGGTATTAGGGCGCGTCATATGCCCGCCGAGCGGCGCCGGGAACAGCAAAGCGTCGGGCAGCTTGTTACGCATGGCCTGGCGAAGGTACGGGTCGAGCAATGCCGGGTAGGACACGTCGCGGCGCTCGTGACTCTTCGGCGAGCCGACCTCGATCGTTCGACCCACCATGACGGCGTTCTCTCGTATTGACAGGCGGCGGCGAACGGTGTTCACGTCACGCACCCGCAGGCCAGCGAGCTCGCCCCATCGAATGCCGCAGTAAGCCAGAGTGAGCACCATGCCCGCCTCATCTCCCGCCGCTGTCGCCAGTGCGGAGACCTGCTCATGAGTCAGGTAGACGTGGGCTTTGCTCGTCTTGCGCGGCAAGTTGTCGACGCCCCGCGCGGCGTTCGCGACTATGCGGCGGTCCTTCACGGCGACATCGAGGATTGAAGCCAGCACCCCGAACGCGCGCTTGACGGTCGACGCGGACTTCGGTTTTGCCTCTGAGGCCGTGACGCGGCGGCGGGGGCTCCGCATATTGACGGCCGTGCCGTTGTGCAGCTCGCTCACCCACACAGCCACGTCAGAGTGCCGCACGTCGGCGACTGCCGTTGCTCCCCAACGTGGCTCTACGTAGACGCGCCACGCGATTTCAAGCGGGCGGTATGCGGACGGCTTGAGCTTGACTTCTTTGACCGCAAGCCATGGGCCCGCCAGTTCCCCGACAGTGATCCGCGCCGCGCTTGCCTCGATGTACTCGCCGCGGGCTTTCGACACCTCCACAGATGCCGCGAACAGGTCGGCCTCTCGCTTCGTGCGAAACCCGCGCTTGTCAGTCTGACGATGGTCGGGCGTCCGATAACGGACTCGGTAGCGTTTTCCCTTCGCGGTTTCGTAGGAGCTAATCGTTGCCATCGTCGCCCCCCTCCATCCAAGCGGCGTGGTCGAGGTGGTTGAGCTTGATGCTCTCCCCCATCACTGACCAGATAGCTCGTCTTACGTCTTGGCCGCCCGCTATGCCCGCGATTCGATCGAGCGCGCGCCCAAGGGTGGCGACCGCTTCGCGCCCCGAGAGGCGCCCGTGCAGTAGGTAATCCACGTCTGTTTCCAGGACTGACGCAATCACTTGCGCCTCTCCTACAGTTACGCGCCGAGATCCTGCCTCCATCAGCGCTACTGCTTGTTGGCTAACCGCTCGTCCAAGCTCCAGAGCGAGCTCGCTGGCTAGCGCAGCCTGAGAAATACCTAGTTCGATCCGGCGTCGCTTCATCGCTTCAGCGAACGCCGCATCCCCATCTGTTAGTTCAGCCATGCTGACCAGAGTCACATGATTTTCATGTTGCGTCAACATGGTCATTCGGTTACTGTGTGATCACAACATGAAAATCATGTCGCCGGATCGAGACAGAAGGAGAATTGAATGACGAACATGATCGGACACCTGCAGCCGCGAGAGGTGCTAACCCTCCTGCGTGGCGCATCGCAGTACGCGCACGCCGCCCTCGAAGCCCGCACTAACGACGACGCTCGCGCGCTGCAGGACGCCGCGAGAGGGTTCGAGGATCTGGTCTGGCAGTTTGCGTCTATTCGAGTGATCGACGGACCTGATCTGGGCGAGCAATTCCGCGTGGGCGAAGTTGCGCACCTCGTGCGATCGGAGCCGCGCGGCGCATGGAGTGTTTACACGCCCGACGGCGAGGTGTACAACCTCGGGGGCGGGTTTGGCCGGGACGGCCGGGGCGGGTTCGGACCAGGTGTCGCGCTGGCGAAGACCCGCGAGCACGTACTCTTGACCGCCGCAGTAAGCGAGGCGGCAGCATGAGCGACTATCTGACCCCTGAGCAGGTCGCGGATATCGCGCCGGGTTTCTCAGTCGGCGCGCTCGCTCAGATGCGATACAAGGGCATCGGGCCGAAGTACCTCAAGCCGAGCGCGAAGAAGGTGCTTTACCGCCGCCAGGACGTTATCGACTGGCTCGAGGCCAGCGAGCGCACGGGGACGGCAGCGGCATGACGCGCCTGGATGACGCGCAGTATGCCGCAGCACTCGGCGAGGCTTTCCGAGCGGCCTCCCATGCACGGTTCGTGGACGGCGTCGAAAACGCGGGCGAGATAGGCGTCATTGCCGGCCGCAATCGCGCCTATCAAGAAGTGCGAGCAGATCAACTCCTCGACCGTCGCGATGCTCTAATCGCCGAAGCCCGCGCCGGCGTCTCGAGCGAGAGAGCCGAGCAAATCTCGAACCAGTACGAAGCAGTAATGGACGCACTCGCTGCTATCAACGACCAGTGGGAAGCAGGAAAATGACGGTGGCCCTCCGCGAACATGACCACAAGATCGCGACGAGCGCCAGGACAGTCGAGATCGACGGCCGATCGCAGGCCTCGCCGGAGCTCGTGTTCATCGACATCGCGGGCGGTTCCGCCGTAGCCTTCGATCGAGCCGAGTTCATCCAGGCGATCAAGGCTGAGTTCGGATTGATCGATCCGCTTGAGGAGCTGTTCAACGAGTAGCACCTACGGCCGTCGCGGCTAGGGATAACGCGACGCCCACCCGCCTCCGTAGCTCAGTGGACAGAGCTGCTGGACTCCTACTCCGCGCGCGCTGGTTCGAATCCAGCCGGGGGCACACTGAGAACCACTCTCAATTGCGAGTTTGGACTACATGCGTTTGGCGGCCCGTTTTGGGCCCCCTTTTCCGTGTCAGCCTGGAAGAACAACAGAACAAACACCCCCGCGCGAAGCCTCTAGGGAGGGCCACGACGCAACGACGAAGAAAGAGAGAAATACTCATGACGATTGTCAACGTCTACCCCCGACCGGGCTCCGGTGTCGCGGTCATGAAGAACGCCGAGATCCTCGAAGAGGACGAAGTCGGCATCACCCTGCATTACTCGCTCGACGGTCGCAACACGGGCCCGATCACGTCAATGATTCCGTGGCACAACATCGGACGGGTCGAATACCCCGAGGGCATCGAGGCCGCAGCATGAGCCGCCGACCGGTCGACCTCGCCAGCGGGGGCTTCACGACAGTGAGCGAGGACGACCGCCGCGCCGTGGTCGAGCTGACCGTTGGCGCCACGGACGCTACTGCCCCGCGAGGCGTGAACCCCGTTGTTCACGTCGAGTTGACGATCGCCGAGGCCGAGCACCTCCGGGACCGCCTCAACTCATCGCTCCGCATCCTGGATCTGACGGCGAAGATCGCCGACCTCGAGGCGGACATCGCGGACCCCAACCGTTGGCTCGCCACGAAGGTGCTGCCTCACGTAGTCGCACTCTTCGACAAGGACAGCGCCGAGTGAGCGTCGCAGCTACGCCCGCCCTGACGGCGGGCGATGAGTCGACCCCTGACCCGCTTACCAAGGCGCTGCAGCTCGCATCCCGCGGGCTCGCCGTGCTCCCGGTCGCCGCCGACAAGCGGCCCGCGCTCCCCCGGTTCGGCGTCATGTCGGCCACGACCGACCCGCAGGTCATCGCGGACGCCTTCATCGAGTCGGCGGCTCCGCTGGTCGGCGTCGCGTGCGGTGCGTCCGGGCTCGTCGTTGTCGACATCGACGTGCACGCGGGCGGCGAGAACGGATTCCGCAGCATCGCCACCGCGGATGTCGACCTGCCTGCGACGTGGTCGCACGCCAGCTTGTCCGGCGAGGGGCGACACATCGTTTACAGCGAGAGCGGCCAACACGCGCCGAGCAAGCCGTTCCCCGGGGTCGATCTGAAGGCCGGCGCGGGTTACATCGTCTGGACGGGGGACGTGCCCGAGTCCCGCGCCGCGTTCGCCCCAGCACCAGCTTGGACACACAGCGCCGCGCGTACCGCGCCCGCCGACGCCGCACCCGATCTCCTCACACGTTGGCTAGCCAACCGCCCGGGGCCGATCTCGGGCAGCCTGTCGAGTGCGGTCGCGGATCTCCCCGCACCCGGCCTCGGCGCGTGGGGTAACGCGGATCTCTCCCGATTCGCCCGCAAGATCGTGATGAGCGCGGAGGACTTCGAAGGCGGCGCCGCCGCGTTCGAGGCATTCGTGGCCGCGTACGCCGCGGGCCCGTGGGCCGATGACGCACACCGCCACGATGCCGCCCGAGCGTTCACGAGCGCGATCCAGTACGCCACCGAGCTCGATGGCATCGACCCGGATAGTCGGCCGTGGCTCACTGCCGACATGCTGGCCGAGATGACGGCCGCTACGCCGGTCACGGTGGCGCCGGTCGCAAAGCCGTTCCGCATCTTGACCCGCGCTGACCTCAAGGCGCTCCCCCGTCCTGAATGGATCATCGGCGGACTGCTGCAGGAGTCGGGCATCATCGTGCTCGCCGGCGAGGGCGGGCTAGGTAAGTCGTTCCTCGCGATCGATTGGGCCGCGCACATCGCCACCGGGCAGTTGTGGCACGGTCGGCCCGTTCAGCGGGGGCGGGTGCTCTACGTGGCCGGCGAAGGCGTCGAGTTCTACGATCAGCGCGTCACGGCCTGGGAGGAGCACTACCGGGCGTCCGTGCCCGACGAGCGACTGCAGTACGTCACCGAGGGCTTCAACCTGTCCGACGCGGCGGCGGTCGATTACATGCGCGAAGCGGTCGCGGAGGGCGGATACAGTCTCGTCATCCTGGACACCCTCTCGCAGCTCTCGCGCGTCGAGTCCGAGAACGACAACGCCGAGCTCGCGGCCGTGCTTCAGCAGGCGAAGAGCATTCGGCAGGCGCACCCTGGCACGAGCGTCTTGATCGTGCACCACACCTCGAAGGGTGAGCGGGGGAAGGTCCGCGGCGCGTCCGCGATCCGCAACAACGCCGATGCCGTGATCGTCGCTCGAGCGCGCAGCGGGTCGGACACCTTCACACTCTCAACGCGCGTGGAGCACGACGGCAAGCAGAAGAACGGAGCCGCCGACGTGCTCGACGGCTTCTACCTCCATCAGGTGGGACAGGCGGCAGTCATCGCCCGGGAGGGCATCGCGGACCCGGACGAAGAGGCAGTGCGCCAGGTGCTCAGCGGTCCGGGTGCCCACGGCATCCAAGAGTTCTTACTAGCCCGCGGCGACAGTACCGAGGCCGCGAGCAAGCGCATCCGTCGCAAGCTAGATGCGCTCGTGCTGGCGGGTCGGATAACCGCTGAGGGCCAGAGCCGGGACAAACGCTGGACGGCCCTTCTGGACACGTAAAACCGGCCCTTGTCCAGATGAGATACCCGCGGAACCGCGTAATTCCGCGGGTATCTCTATGTCCAGATCCGACCTGGACAGCCGCTGCACACCTTTAGGGGTGCAGAGGCGTCCAGAAGTCGTGGCGTCCAGGTTGCTTAAGCGGCCCGACGGGACGGCCCCCTCGGTGGCAGACCGAGAAGCTTGCCGACCTGGCTCACACGCCCCTGGCTCACGCCCAGGCGATCCCCGATGTAGGCGAGATCGACGGAGCGGTCTGCCCATAGCGGAGGAAGGACCCCCCGCCAGTAGTCGAGCGAATGACCCGCGCTCCGTGGATTTTCCTTTCGCTCACTGCCGCTATCCGCTGCATGCTCCCGCCACAGGCCCGATGCCATCCCGCGTCGCCCATCCCCCACGCCAAGGAATGTCTGGCCGCACTCGCATACCGCCACTGTCGATACTCCGGAGTCATCTAGCTCCGCCATGTCATGCGCCATACCTCTAGCTTAGGCCGGGAGAAAGCCCAGTTCAGCGGGTAAAATAGGGAGCATGAGCAATCAGTCAAGCAGGGGTGCGAAGTGGCAGGCGTTGCGCCGCTCCGTGCTCGAGCGTGATGGCTGGATCTGTAGCGCGTGCGGCAACCACCTCGAGGACAACCACCCGAACCCCGCTCACGATGCGACCGCCGATCACATCGTGAGCAAGGACGATGCACGCCGCCGCGGATGGACAGAGGCGGAGACAGACACGCCATCGAACCTCACGGCGATGTGCCGGAAGTGCAACGGCACGAAGCAGGACGCGCCGCTACTGCGCGTGGATTGGTTCAATCCACGTTGGTTCGCCGAGGGATTCGCAGCATGACCTGCTGTTTTTCTGAGACGCATCCCAGTTCACCCCGCCCCCACCTCTACTTTTCACGGATGGGGCGCGAAATATCCCAGACGAGGGGCACATTATGACCGGAACTGACCTGAGGGCATTCGGAACGAGCGTCGATGAGTTCGTTGGCGCCGCGCCCTGGTTGGGAGCCCCCCACGCGCCGGCCCTCGCAACGCTCCGCGCTCTCGCCGCCGAACTGGACACCGGCGATCTCTCCCCCGCGCTCGTTGCGCAGTTCGGGCTGACCTATCGCAACCTCGCGAAGCTCGCGCCCATGACCCCCGCGACTGTTGATCCGCTCGAGGCCGCACTAGCAAAAGCTGCGGCCGCATGAACCGCGTAGAGACGCCCGAACGGGATGCACTTATCCGTCAGCTCGCCGCCGAGGGACTCCGTTGGGCTGACATCGCTCGGCGCGTGGGTGTAAGCGAGCGCCACATCTACGTCCTCCGGCGACGATTGGGTATCGGCTACCGGCCAATCACACCGGCGAACAAGCTGGCCCCCGCGGTTGAGCTTCGCATCGCGGAACTGTGGGCCGACCCGGCGACGACTCAACTCGGAATCGCAACCGAGGTAGGTGTTGGCGTTGCGACGATCCAGAACGTCATTGAACGACTCGATCTCCCCTACCGCCGACAGCCACGCGACGCCGCGAGCCAGGCAGAACGAGATGCGATCGCAACTGCTGCTGTCGAGGCCGGACGCACCTACGCCGAGGCTGCCAGAGCGGCGGGCCTTCGACGCATCGACGCTCGGCGACTGGGGCTCCCGCCCAGCAAGCGCGGCCGCCCGCGTCGCGCCGCATGAGCGCGCCGCCGTTCGCGGACATCAAGCCGTGGCCGCCAACCAGGTACACGGCGCCCCTGTCGCCTGACTTCCCGAGCGCGCTCGATCCGTGGCTCCCGGTGCTCCGCATCGTCTGGGCGGTCGCGTTCGGCTACTGGTTCGAAAACTGGCAGGTCGCACTTCTCCGAGCCGTGCTAGAGGTGTACCCCGAAGGCCACCCCCGCGCCGGCCAACTCCGCTACCGGCAGGTTGTGATCAGCGTTGCCCGTCAGAACGGCAAGAGCGAGATCGCCGCCGCGCTTGGACTCTGGCGCTTGCTTAGTAAGGCTGGTGCGCTCGTCATCGGCATTGCATCGAGCGCCGAACAGGCCCGCATCATTTACGACCGAGCCATGCTCGCCATCAATGCGAACCCATCGCTTAGCAAGATGTTCGACCGGCTTACAGATACTCGCGGCATTCGCAAGCGGGACGGCGGACGATGGGAGCTCAAAGCGTCGAAGAGCGCGGCGCTCCAAGGCCTGCCGATCGACCTCGGGCTCGTGGATGAGTTGCACGTCATCAGGCGCGCGCTCTGGTTTGACCTCGTGAACGGAACTGGCGGCCGGCCCAACTGTCTCGTTGCCGGAATTACTACGGCCGGGGATGCCGAGAGCGACCTACTCATCGACCTGTACAAACTCGCCGATCACGCCACCGCCGACGCCGATACCCGCTTCGGCGTGTTCATCTGGGAAGCTCCCGAAGACCGCGTACCCGACGATGACGAAACCCTCGGACGCTGGCTCGCGATGGCGAATCCCGTGGTCGCCTCTGGCCTCAGTGATCTTGAGACGGTCATCTCGGATGCTCGCACAAACCCTGACCCCGAGCTCATCCGCTACCGGCTCAATCGGTTCCTGCAGAGCGTGCGGGCCCCGTTCATCCCGCCCGATAAGTGGCACGCGGTGACCCGGCGCGAGAGCGAGGCATTCCCGGCGACTCGCGCCGTCTTCACCTTTGACGCCACGCCCGGACTCTCCTTCGCCACGATCACCGCCACAGCGCGCGGCGAGGATGGCACTGTGCATTCCGAGATCGTCGGTTCGGTACGCAACCCGACTATCGAACGCCTGGCATCCATCGCGAGCCACCTCATGCGGCACAACCCGATCACGTTCGCCGTCGACGGGTACTTGCTCCGCCGCCTCGGTATCGAGCTACAACGCCGCGGATACCCCGTGATGATCGGCAGTCAGTCCGACGCGATCTCTTCCGCCGCTCTGCTGTACCGGCTCGTCGCCGCGGGCACGTTCAGGCATGCAGGCGATCCCCTCTTGAGCCGCCAGATCCCGTTGGCGATTCGGCGCAACGTCGGCGACTCGTTCACGATCTCGCGCACTGACTCTTCGATCGAGATCGACGCAGTAAAGGCAACCGCGCTCGGTGCACTCGCGCTCGAAGTCACCCCGAACAGGCCACGCACGCTTATGCACTGAGGTGGGCAATCGCCCACGTTTTTAACCTCTGATCAGGCCTTAAACTGGGCTCATGGGGTTTCTTGACTGGCTGTGGTCGCCGACCGAAACCCCTTCGCAGCGCAGCGAGGATGCCCCCACGACGCCCGCCGGTCCCGTCATCCCCTCGCGGGATCGAGGCCTCGTGGGGGCATCCGAAGCGCTCGGCCTCGGCGCGGTCTACCGTGCCGTCAGCATCCGCGCCACCGCCCTCCGACAACTATCGCTGGACGTAGAACGCGGCGGACAGACCATCGACAGGCCGCTCGTCATCCGCCGCCCAAACGATGACATGACTCTCGGCGCGTTCCTCGAAGCGACCGTCAACTCGCGCAGCCTTGCCGGCAACGCGTATTGGCGGATCTACCGCGACGCAGCAGGCGCCGTGAACTCGCTTGACGTTCTCAACCCTCGCGAAGTGACGATCGAGACCTCCGCGAGCGGGCGCGTCACCGGCTACCGCTATCGCGGCGATGAGCTCAAGCCCACCGACGTGGCCCACCTCCCGAAGATGCGCGTGCCGGGCACCCCCTACGGGTTGGGCCCCATCGAAGCGGCTCGAAACGAACTCCGCGGCGCGATCGACCTGAGCACCTACGCATCCGAGTGGATCAACTCGGGCGAGATGCCCAGCGGCATCCTCTCCTTCTCTGGCTACCTCGGCGACGAAGAGGCCGCCGTCGCGAAACAGCGCTTCAAGGACGCGCAGGGCGGTCGCCGTGACGTGGTGGCGCTGCCGGCCGATGCGAGGTTCGATCCGATTCTCGTCAAGCCTGCGGATGCGCAGTTCATCGAAAGCCAGAACTGGAACACAACGGCAATCGCCCGACTCTTCGGCGTCCCGTCGTCCCTGATGCTCGTCTCGCTCGACGGCAACTCCCAGACCTACGCGAACGTCGGCCAAGAGTGGCTGGCTTTCATTCGGTTCGGGCTCGCTGACGACATCCGCGAAATCGAGGACGCCTTTACGTCGATCCTCCCCCGCGGGCAGCGCGCCCGATTCAACACCGAGGCGTTCCTACGCCTGGACACCACGACTCGTTACGCCGCCCATGAGGCCGGCATCCGCGCCGGCTGGCTCCTGCCATCCGAGGTGCGCCAGATCGAAGGCCTCGATGCCATCGATGGCATCGACGACCGCGCTCCCAAGATCAGCGCACCCGCGACCAAGGAGGCCGCCGCTTGACCCTCGAAACCCGTTCCTTTGAGATCCGCGCAGACGAGACCGAGCCGCGAACCGTGGCCGGCATCGCCGTCCCCTGGGATGTCGCTATCTCGGTTGGCGGTATCCGCGAACGGTTCGAACGAGGCGCCGCCCAGGCGCCCGTCGATGGCCGCGTGCTGCTGTATGACCGTCACGCCGAACCGATCGGCAAGCTCACCGCCTTCGAGGACACCGACGACGGTTGGTCGATCCGCGCACAGTTCTCGGACACCGTCCGCGGCCGCGACGCCTGGACTCTCGCCCGCGATGGCGTCATGACGCAGATGAGCGTCGGATTCATCCCTCGCGAGGACGACGAGGACGCAGACGGCACGATCGTCCGCCGCCGCGTCGAGGTTCGTGAAGTCTCCCTAGTCCCGTTCGGCGCCTATGGCGCTGACGCACCTGTTACCGACGTTCGCGCCCAGGCGGCGAGCGACCCCAACGCGGCCCAGCCCGCAGAAAGGCAGTCACCCATGACTGACACCATCACCGCCGCCGAGGCAACCGAACTCCGCGGCTCCATCGAAGAGCTCTCCCGATCGGTTGCGCAGCTCGCTACCCGCGAGGACGACTCCCCCACCCTCGACACACGCACCGCGGGTGAGGTGCTCAAGGCGATCGTTGCCGGCGACGAGACGAGCATCCGCGGTTACGAGGACACTCTCAAGCGCGCGTACACGGGCGGCACGACCGCCGACACTGTCGCCAAGGCCGGTTGGGTCGGCGACCTGACTCGCCTGTTCGACTCGTCGTCCGGCGCGCTCGCGAACATCTTCGGACAGGGCACGCTGCCCGAGTCCGGCATGTCGATCGAGTATGCGCAGCTCAAGAGCAACACGATCACCGTCGCCGAGCAGGCGAACGAGGGCGACGACATCGCCTTCGGTAAGGTGCAGATCGAGACGAAGACCGCGCCCGTCAAGACCTACGCGGGTGGCACGCAGCTCACCCGCCAGGAAGTCGAGCGCTCGTCGGTCAACGTCGTGAACACCTCGCTCGAGGCTCTCGCCGTCGCGGCCGCCGCTCGCAAGAAGGCCGTCCTTCGCGCAGCTTTCAACGCAGCGGTTGCGGCCCGCGAGGCCATCGCCACGAATGGCGGCGTTGTCCTGCTGGGCGCCGCGCTGGGCGCCTCGACGGCTCTGCAGTGGACGAACGTGGTTGTCGACGCGGCCGTGAAGCTCGAGCCGGAGAACCTCGGCATCGACGCACTGATCGTCTCGGCGAGCGTCTTCAAGCGCCTCAACGCGCTCGAGACGACCGGGCACCGGGTCTTCAAGGTGTCCGATACCGAGCGCGGCATCGGCGAGCTCAACCTCCCGGGTCTCGAGGGCAACCTCGCCGGCATCCGCGTCGTGGCTGACACCGGGCTGTCGTCCGATGCTGCTGCTTTCGTCAACGGCCGCGCCATCAAGCAGTACGACAGCCCGCTCGTGTCTCTGCAGGATGACAACCTCGTCAACCTGTCGAAGACGTTCGCCGTCTATCGCTACGGCGCTGTAGCGACCGAGATCCCGGCCGGCATCGTCCCGATCAAGCTCGCCGCGTCCTGACCATGACCGCCGCCGATCTCGCCGCCTACGTCTCGCCGGGTGCCGCCCTAGGTGCCCCGGTGCTGGCGTTCGTCGGCAAGTGCTGGGGGGAAGCCGAAGCGCTCGTCTCCCAGCGGATCGGCGGCGCTACGGTCCCGCCCGTCATCAAGGAACGGGCAACACTCGAGGTTGGTGCCGAGTTGTTCCATCGCCGGCAGGCTCCGAACGGTATCGCCCAGTTCGCCACGCCTGACGGCGGAGGGGCGATGCGCGTCTCTCGTGACCCGATGGCCGCCGCAAACGCGATCCTCGCGCCGTTCGTCGGACGGGGCATTGCGTGAACCTCAAGGCCGAACGGGAAGCGATCGCGACAACGCTCGCGGCGGGCTCTGGTCTGACCGCTTTCGCATTCGTGCCGGCGAACCCGATTCCGCCGCTCGCCATGGTGCTCCCCGGCTCGCCCTACCTCGAGGGCGGCGACGTGTACGGCTCCAAGACGCTGAGGGCTGACGTGTGGCTCGTGCTCCCCGGACTCGGCGACAACCAGACGCAATCCGACAGCCTCGACACCCATATCGAGGCGGCAGTCGCCGCGCTCGAAGACGACGACCTCGCAATCGAGAACGTCGGCCAGCCGATCGAGTGGAAGCCCGACGCGGGCGGCATGCACCTCGTCTCGATCATCTCCATCAGCACGCAGATCGCCCCTTAGAAAGGCTCCCTCATGACCAGCACCCGAATTCGCGGCAAGAAGCTCCGCCTGACCCTCGGCACGCCCGGGGAAGAGGTGTGGCAGGACGTCACCAACGCCCGCATCGAGGCCGACGACCTCGATACCCCTACGTTCGGCGACATCGCGGACGGCTCCGCCCAGTTCTTCCTGCGAGGAACCGCGATCCAGTCGACCGACGCTACGTCGTTCTGGCGCTACGTCTGGGACAACGCTGGCGACCGCGTCGCGTTCGCGTTCGCCATTCACGGCAACATCGAGCCCAGTGTCACGCAGCCCCACTTCGTGGGATACCTCACCGTCGGTCGCAAGCCCGGACTCGGCGGCGACGTGAACTCCACCGCCACATTCGAATTCGAATGGGAGATCGACGGCATGCCCGCCCTGGACGAGGGCGCCTGACCCTCTCGTGACCTTCCCTCGGCTCGGCGCACGCTCGACACCCTCGATCACCCTCGAGGGTGTCGAGCGTGCCGTCGAGCTGACGAGTTGGAAGATCACGAGCGAGGACGATGACGAGACGCTTGTCGACCCGAACCCGGAACAGGTGTACTACCTCGAGGGCGAGGCTTACCAGAGCACTGCGAGCGGCTCGTTGTGGGGGTTCACCCGCCACCGCTCGGGCGATGTGGTCGCCTTCACCGTTCGTCCACACGGCAACGCGATCCCAACCGTTGATCAGCCTCACTATGTGGGCGATCTCGTTGTCGGTCCCAAGCCCGCGCTCGGCGGCGACTCGGGAGCTCGCTGGTTCCCGTTCGCGTTCGTCTGGCGCATCCTCGGCGAACCGCTTGAGGTAACCGAGCCGCTCCCCGAGCAAGACCCGGACGAGTCGCTCGACGGCCTCTACCTGATCCCGGAGCCCTCATGAGCGACGACCTCGAGCTAACGGCCGGGCCCGGCCGCGTCCGCGTGCAAGGCCTCAAACGCACGCTTCGCCAGCTCTCGCAGGCGGGCGCTGACGCTGAGGACATGAAGTCGCTCATGCACGAGCTTGGCGAGATCGTGGTCAAAGCCGCGAACCCTCCCGAGCGTTCCGGCACGCTCGCCGGCACCATCCGCGCCGGTCGCGGCAAGACAAAAGCCGTCGTCCGCGCAGGCGGCGCCAGAGCGCGTTACGCCGGCGTCATCCACTACGGCTGGCCGGCACGCAACATCGCCGCCCGCCCCTTCCTCACTGACGCGCTGCAATCCCGGCGCGCCGAAATCTTCCGCACCCTCGACCGAGGACTCGCGGACATCCTCAGGCAAAACGACCTGACCTAACGAGAGCGAGAAATCTCATGGCAATCGACTTCAACACCCTGACGATGGGCGAGATCGCACGCATCGAGAAGCTTGGCGGCGTCCCCGTCTCCACTTTCGCGAGCGGCAACGTTCCCCTCGGCGCCCCGATGGCCGCGCTGGCCCTTGTCCTCAAGAACCGCGAGGACAAGGCCTACACGTGGAACGACGCGCAGTCGCTGACCTTCCCCGAGGTCGCGGCCATCCTCGGCACCGATACCGACGACACGGACACCACCGCCGACGCCACTGCGCTCGAGACGCGCGAAGACGCTCCCGCGCTCGAGGAGTGAACGATCTTGAGGAAGACCGGCTCGCCGACATGGCGGCGTTCGTGGTCGCCCTCAAGTGGACTCCCGCCGACTACTGGGCGTTAACGCTGGCCGAGCGAGAGGCCATCGCCCAGGAACTTAAGCGGCAAGCCCGCAGCGGCTAACCGCCCCACGACTGCCCGCCCGGAACTCGCACCGGGCGGGCACCCCTTAGGAGTCACATGGCCGGCCAGGCAATCGCGATCTCGGTACTCGCGGACACCGCCCCGTTCTCGAAAGCGATGAAGAACGTCGGCGTCGGCGTCGGCGTCGCCCTGGCAGCGGTCGCGGCCGGTGTCGTCGCCCTCGGGGTCGAGGCCTTCAAAGCCGTGGCAGAAGTGGAGCGACTTAACGCACAGACCTCCGCCGCGCTGCAGTCGACGGGCGGCGCCGCACAGCGCTCCCTAGAGCAGATCACCGGACTCGCCGACTCGCTCGAGCGCATGTCGGGCGTCGAGGCCGAGGTGATCTCGGGCGCCCAGAACATGCTGCTCACCTTCACCAACATCAAGGGCGACAACTTCGACGCAGCTACCAAGGCCGCGCTCGACATGTCGGTCGCGATGGGCACCGACATGACCTCGGCCGCCACCCTCGTCGGCAAGGCGCTGAATGACCCGGTGAAGGGCATCGGCGCTCTATCGAAGGTCGGCGTACAGCTCACCGCCGAACAAAAGGCGATGGTCGAGCAGTTCACGGCCGTGGGCGACGCGGCCGGCGCTCAGGGCGTGATCCTGGGCGTCTTGGCCGAGCAGTTCGGCGGCAGCGCCGAAGCGTTTGGCGGCACCTTCCTCGGGACCGTCGAGAAGGTCAAGAACTCGTTCGGCGCCGTCACGGAGGCGCTCGTTGCAGGGCTCCTCCCCTCCGCCACCAGCGTGCTCAGCAAGGTCAACGAGCTGTTCCTCGCGATCGGCAATTCGCCTGTATTCGCGGCGATCATCGAGAACATCAATGGCTTCGTGTCTGCACTGTTCGCGGGCGAGGGCCCGATCGCCGACTTCGTCGGGCAGGCATTGACCCTGGCGACGAGCATCTCGCCGCTCGGCATCGTCTTCGCTGCCCTCGCACCGCTACTCCCTCAGCTCGCCGCGCTGTTCACCACCCTGGCCGCATCGCTGGGCGGGGCACTCGCGGAGATCCTGCCGACAATCGTCAACCTCGCCCACACCCTGGCAACGACTCTCGGCGGAGTCCTGGCGGCGGTGCTCCCCGTGATCGCAACCCTGCTGACCACGTTGGCCGGAGTCTTCGCGACGCTCCTCCCGGTGATCGCCCCCATCGTCCAGATGCTTGCAGGCAACTTGAACGCGGCCATCTCCGAACTCGCGCCCGTCATCGGCGTCGTAGTGACCGCGCTCGGCGGAGCGCTCGGCAGCGTGCTTCAAGCTCTGAGCCCCGTGCTCGTCCTAGTGGCTACCGTCTTCGGCGAACTGGTGAAGGCGGTTATGCCGATCGTTGGCGCAGTCATGCCCCTCGTCGCGGCCCTGCTGACCCTCATCGAGCCAATCGCGCAGCTCATCGGCGCAATCCTCCCGCCCGTCATCGATCTCTTCATGACCTTGCTGTCGCCGATCCTGGCGTTGATCGCACCGCTCGTTCAGCTACTCACGCCCGCAATCGAACTAGTGGCCGGCGTCCTCGGCGTCGTGGTCGGTGCCATCGCCACGGCAATCACTTGGCTCGTGGATCTCGTCACCGGGAGCAAGAAGGGCGCCGCGGGCTTCACGAAGCCCTTCGAGGCTGTCGGCGGATTCTTCAAGGGTGTCATCGACAACGTCTTCGGCTTCTTCAACGACCTCCCCAACCGCATCGGCACACTGTTCGCGGGTGCCGGTAGCTGGCTCATCAACGCCGGCCGCGACATCATCAACGGGCTCGTGAAGGGCGCCGGCCAGCTCCTGCCGCAGATCGGCAAGTTCTTCCTGGACATGGTGCCCGATTGGATCGTCGGCCCCTTCAAGGCTGCGCTCGGCATCCACTCCCCCTCGCGTGTCTTCCAGCAACTCGGCTCGTTCACCGTCCAAGGCCTCGCCGTGGGCCTCGGGCAGCTCTCCCCCGTCGAACGTGCGATGGACGCGCTCAGCGGCGCTGTAAGCGGCAACTACACTCCGTTGGCGGGTGTCGGCGCCCCGACGGTCCGCAGCGATGCCCGAGGAGCGCTTACGGCGCCCAAGGCGGCAACCGCTGCCGCACCCGGGATGGTCGAACTCTCCCCGTTCGATCGACAGCTACTCGTGGACATCCGCAACAGCATCGGCATCACGATCGCCGAGCGCTCGCTACAGAGTGTCGTGAATGGTGGGAACAGTAACGCGTCCCAACGTCGCGCGGGTTGAGTCGACGCGCCTTCGCGGGCGCGTCAGTGGGAGCGGCCATGATTGGCGGATGGTGCTTAATCGCAATCCGCCGCCGGCAAAGCGGCCTTCGAGCTACTTCCACGAGCGTTTCGGATTCGCGACGCTGTACCTCGATGACCTGGACGCTGTTGAGCGCTACCTCTCCACACGGTGTGAGTCGGTGCAGATCGCCGCAGGACGCGCCACCGCGGACAGCGCAAGCGACCTGGTTAGCGCTACCCCCAAAGAGCTCGAGTCGCTGCGGTTGGAAACGAGATCACCCGCCATCACCGTCACGCTTGCGCCGGAACACAGCGGTGTGGCGACGTGGGAGGACTCAGATCGTGCGCGGACGCTAGTTCGCGACGTTTCAGCCCTTCTTCATGGGCACCAATCCACTGGCGCTTTCATCCTGCACATGGGACCCGTGGCGCTCCTCGTCCCTCTCTCGACGCTGTCCCTTCTCGTGCTCGTGATTCCTGCGTTCTCCGATCCGGCACTGTGGAATCAAGTACTCACGTGGACGCTTCTAGTCGTCGGATTCGGCTTCCTTACGTGGCTCAATGTCCGGACGATTTCCCGCCGTTGGCGCCACGGCGGTGTTTTGTTCCGGCGACGCACGCGCTCGGAGGTCGATGGCGCGAGGCGACCGAATATCGTGCTTGCAGTCGTTTCCATCGCATCGGCGGTCGCGGGTGGCGCGGTAACCGCGTTCATTCAGTGGATGCTCACCGGGGAGCCGGGTAGCTGACGAGATCATCCCCTCTAGAATTGCCCCAGCGAGTGCCAGATGCGCCGACGTTTGCCCACGATCTGCCCACACTTCCCCGAGAACTGACGTGATCGGAGGTTGAAGATAGTGACTCAAATTAGGGATCTAATCAGGCATAAGCCGTAGAAGGCGGGACGAAATCTAGCACCCGGTTAGATTTCAAGTCCCACCTTCCGCACGGGGATGCCGCGTCAGCGCCGCACCCTGCTCCGCCGACCACCCATCTGACGGGAACGCAGTGCACTCCATCGGTCTCATCCCCTGGCTCGGCCCAACGACCCTCATCGAGGCCGCCGGCCCCTGGGCGCTCGTGGCCGTCGGGTTCATCGTGTTCGCCGAGACGGGCCTGCTCGTCGGATTCCTCCTTCCGGGCGACACCCTGCTGATCATCTCGGGCCTTTTGTCGCACTCCACCGCCACCGCCCCGAACGGCATCTTCGGCGTGAACGTCTGGGTCGTGGCGCTCGTCATCGGGCTCGCGGCGTTCGTCGGAGGAGAGGTCGGATACCTCATCGGGCACAAAGCGGGCCCGGCGATCTTCGAACGCAAGCAGTCGGGGCTTTTCAGCACCAAGAACGTCGAACGCACCAACGCCTTCTTCGAGCGGTTCGGCGGCGTCACGGTCATCCTCGCCCGGTTCGTGCCCGTTGTTCGCACCTTCGCGCCCGTCGCCGCCGGTGTCGGCCACATGCCCTGGCGCAAGTACTCGCTGTACAACCTGATCGGCGCGCTCATTTGGGGCGTCGGCCTCACCCTCATCGGCTACCTCATCGGCTACATCCCCTGGGTCGCCGATATCGTCACCAACTACATCGATGTCATTCTCCTCGGCGTCGTCGCGATCACGGCCGCCGTCACGATCTGGCACTACTTCCGCGAGCGCTCGAAGGTCAAGAAGGAGATCGCCGAGGGCCAGGCCCCGGTCGCCGAGGGCGAGACTCCCGTCGTCTGACGGGTATCGACCTCACGACGCCTTCGCGTCCGCCTTCTTCTTCGCCGCGGGCTTCTTCTTCGACGCGGATGCGGCAGACTCGCCGTCGTCGCCCTTCGCCGCGCGGCTGCGCTCGACGCTCGCGCGCAGCGCCTCCATCAGGTCGATGACCTCGCCGCTCGACTCTTCGGCATCCGATTCACCGAAGGTCTCGGCCGTGTCGAGGCTCTCGCCCTTCTCGAGCTTCGCGTCGATGAGCGTACGCAGCTCCTCCTGGTAGTCGTCGCGGAACGCCGCCGGATCGAAGTCGGCCGAGAAGCTGTCGACTAGAGCGGCCGAAAGCTGCATCTCCTTGTCGGAGATCTTGACCGACTCGTCCAGCGACGGGAACGCTGCCTCGCGCACCTCGTCAGCCCACAGCAGCGTCTGCAGCACGAGCACCTCTCCGCGCACGCGCAGGGCAGCGAGCCGGGTCTTCTGGCGCAGCGAGAACTGCACGATCGCGGTGCGATCGGTCTGCTCCAGTGTCTGCCGCAGCAGCACGTAGGCCTTCGGTGAGGTCGAGTCCGGCTCGAGGTAGTACGCCTTGTCGAACGTGATCGGGTCGACCTGGTCGCTCGGCACGAACTCGACGACCGTGATCTCGCGCGACTTCTCCGACGGCAGCGACGCGAGGTCGTCCTTCGTCAGCACGACCGTGCGCTCGCCGTCGTCGTATGCGCGATCGATGTCGCTGTAGGCCACCACCTCGCCGCAGATCTCGCACGTGCGCTGGTACCGGATGCGGCCGCCATCCTTGTGGTGCACCTGATGCAGCGACACGTCATGATCCTCGGTCGCCGAGTACACCTTGATCGGCACGTTCACCAGTCCGAACGTGACCGCGCCCTTCCAGATCGACCTCATACCCGTAGTTAAGCGGGGATCCGCACCCCACCGGTAGGGCTTGCGGGTGCGGATGCGGGTGGCGCCGGCATCCGCATCCGCACCCTCCCGACCGCGAGACGGGATCTTCGCGCCGAGACCGTGGGGTAACCCCGCTGTCTCGGCGCCCCGATCCCGTCTCGCGGAACAAGGCCGGCCGCGGCACGCGGCGGGGGAATCCGAGAGCGCGCGGCACAATGGGCGCATGGCGACGCAGGAGCAGACCGTGACGATCGAGGGTCGCCGTCTGCGCCTCAGCCGGCTCGACAAGGTGCTCTACCCCGCGACCGGCACAACCAAAGCCGAGGTCATCGACTACTACGCGCGCATCGCGCCGCTCATCCTCCCGCATCTCGACGGTCGTCCGGTCACCCGGAAGCGCTGGCCGGACGGCGTCGGCGACGCGGATGCTGCCGAGCCGATCTCGTTCTTCGCGAAAGACCTCGAGCGCGGCACCCCGGACTGGGTCCCGCGCACCGGCATCACTCACTCGACCGGGCTGAAGCACTATCCGCTGGTGCGCGATGTACCCACGCTCGTCTGGCTGGCTCAGACGGCGAGCCTCGAACTGCACACGCCGCAGTGGCGGTTCACGGTCGACGATGAACCCGGCGCCCCCGACCGGCTGGTGCTCGACCTCGACCCCGGGCCTGGTGTCGGCCTTCGCGAGTGCGCCGAGGTCGCCCGGCTGGCGCGCCGCATCCTTGACGACATCGGCCTCGCACCGCTCCCCGTCACGAGCGGGAGCAAGGGCATCCATCTCTACGCCGCGCTCCCCCCGGGCCACACGAGCGAGCAGGCGTCCGCGCTGGCGAAGGAGCTCGGGCGATCGCTCGAGGCCGATCATCCCGACCTCGTCGTCAGCACCATGTCGAAGTCCGCCCGTCCCGGACGGGTGTTCGTGGACTGGAGCCAGAACAACGGCAAGAAGACCACGGTCGCGCCGTACTCGCTGCGCGGACGCGCCCGACCGATGGTCGCCGTTCCCCGCACGTGGGACGAACTCGACGACCCCGACCTCGCGCACCTCGACATGGCCGCGGTGCTCGAGCGCGCTGGCACCCTCGGTGACCCGCTCGCCGCTTTCGGGTTCCGTGACGGCCAGCGCGCCCGCGAACGCGCTCCGCTGCGCACCTACCTCGCGAAGCGTTCCGCCGATCGCACGCCGGAACCCGTGCCGGACCACCCGCGGGCCGAGGGCAGCCTGCCGATCGGAGATCCGCGCTTCGTCATCCAGGAGCATCACGCCCGCCGACTGCACTACGACCTGCGTCTCGAACGCGACGGCGTGTTCGTCAGCTGGGCCGTGCCGAAGGGCGTTCCCGAGGCGACCGACCGCAATCACCTCGCCGTCATGACCGAAGATCATCCGCTGTCGTACGGCACGTTCGAGGGCACGATCCCCGCTGGTGAGTACGGCGCGGGCACCGTCGAGATCTGGGACGCCGGCACCTACGAGCTCGAGAAGTGGCGCGACGACGAGGTCATCTTCACGCTCATCGGCCGCGAGTCCGGCCCCCTCGGTCGCGCGCGCCTCGCCCTGATCCGCACCGACGGTAGCGGCGAGAAGTCCACGTGGTTGCTGCACCGGATGAAAACGGACGCGGCCGGCGCCGCCGCCCCTCTCGTTCCCACCCGCGAGGCTCCCGCATCCGCCACGCCCGCATCCGTCGCTCCCCCCTGGCCGGACGCGCTCTCCCCCGGTCGCCTGCGGCCGATGCTCGCCGAGAACGGTTCCCCGGCGGCAGCCCGCAGCAGTGCCGGCCGATGGTCGTCCGAGTGGGCCGAGATCAAGTGGGACGGTATCCGGGCGCTCGCGTTCTGGGATGGCACGCGGATGCGGATGCGCGCGCGGAGCGGCACCGACATCACCGATCGCTACCCCGAGATCACCGGAGCCGCCGCGATCCTCGGGCCGCATCCCGTGGTCCTGGACGGCGAGGTCGTCGCGTTCGATGCCGGCGGCCGCCCGAGCTTCACCCTGCTTCAGAACCGAATGCACCTGACGAAAGCGGCGGAGATCCGCGCGCAGGTTGCCGCGACCCCGGTGCGCTTCCACGTCTTCGATCTGCTCGCCGAGGGCGGCGAGGACCTAACCGGACGCCCCCTGAGGGAGCGCCGCGGACGCCTCGACGCGCTCCTCGCGGAGGGCGACCCTGTCCTCACCGCGCCGCCCGCGTTCGACGATGTGGATGCCGCGCTCGCAGCGAGCGCGGCGTTTCATCTCGAGGGAATCGTCGTCAAGAACCCCGACGGACGTTATCGACCGGGTGAGCGCAGCGCGGACTGGATCAAGGTCAAGCACGTCCGCACGCAGGAGGTCGTGATCGGTGGCGTGCGTCCGGGCCACGGCGGCCGGAGCGGCAGCATCGGGTCGCTGCTGATGGGCATTCCGACGCCGGAGGGTCTGCACTACGTGGGCCGGGTCGGCTCCGGCTTCAGCGAGCGCCTGCTCGCCACACTCGCCGAACGGTTGGCGGCGCTTCGCACCGACGACACGTCCTTCATCGACGTTCCGGATGCGGACGCCGCCGACGCGTGGTGGGTGCGTCCGGAGCTCGTGGGCGAAGTGGCCTACGCCGAAGTCACTCCCGACGGCCGGCTGCGCCACGCGCGCTGGCGCGGGGTGCGATCGGACAAGTCAGCGAACGACGTGCACGACGAATCCTGAGCGATCCGCTCAGGCGTGCGCGTCGTGCTCGACGTGCCCCGCCGGCTCGAGCTGGAACGTCGAATGCTCGACGTCGAAGTGCGACGCCAGGCAGCCCTGCAGCTCTGTCAGGATGCCGTCCGCGCGCCCCGACGCGTAGCATCCGGCGTCCACCTCGACGTGCGCGGAGAAGACAGGGGCGCCTCGGGTCAACTGCCAGACGTGCACGTCGTGCACACCGACGACCCCCGTGGTGCCCAGGATGTGCTCGCGGATCTCGCGCACCTGCATCCCCGCGGGCGTCGCCTCGCTCAGGACGGACGCCACCTCGCGCAACAGCCCGATCGCGCGCGGAACGATCATCGCGGCGATGAGCAGCGACGCGATCGCATCCGCCGGCAGCCATCCCGTCACCAGGATGACGACGGCGGCAATGATGACGGCGACCGACCCGAGCAGGTCGCCGAGCACCTCCAGGTACGCGCCGCGCACATTGATGCTCGTGCGCTGCGCGGCGCTCAGAAGCCACATTGCGATCGCGTTCGCGATGAGCCCGATGGCGGCGACCGCGAGCATGAGGCCTCCGGCCACCTCCGCCTCCCCGGGGTTCAGAAGGCGGGTGATCGCCTCGAATGCGACCCAGAGCGACAGACCGATCAGGATGATGCCGTTGATGAGCGCACCGAAGACTTCGGCCCGCTGATACCCGAACGTGCGCCGATCGTTCGCCGGACGGGCAGCGACGGTACTCGCGATCAGTGCCACGATCAGCGCCGCCACATCCGTGAACATGTGGGCGGCGTCGGCGAGCAACGCGAGCGAACCCGACAGCACCGCCCCGACCACCTGCACGACGAATACGACCGAGGTGATGCCCAGAGAGATCGCGAGCAGCCGGCGATTGCCGGCGCCGCGAACCCCGCCAGGAGCCGGTGCGTGATCGTGCATACGACCAGGCTACGGTCGCGGGCCCGCCCCACGGGGGAACCTCACGCAATCGGGAACGAGACTGAGAACCACTCTCTCCCGCGCACCGTCCGAGCGCCGGGTCACGACGGGGCGCGAACCTCGCGTCAGCCGGCCGCCTCGCGATCCGCCCGCGCACGCCGCACGATGGCGCGGATGACGTCGGTCTTCGCGTCCGCGTAGTCGTTCATGTCGTCCCACGGCCTCGCGAGCAGCTCTCGCTTCGTGCGCTCGTAGAGCGCCCGTTCGCCCGCATCCGAACGCAGACGATCGCGGAGGAGCAGGTAGTCGTCGATGGCGAGCGCCCCTCGCGGGTAGATGTGCACGTGCACGTCGCGCCCCGGGGTGCGGACGAGACGATGCCCCGGTTCGCGCACGCGCAGCTCGTAGCCCGCGGCGAGAAGCGGGAGAAGGAAGGAGCCCTCATCGGTGATGTCGGGCACCGCGACGACGATGTCGACGATCGGCTTCGCCGACAGTCCTGGCACGGAGGTGGAACCGATGTGCTCGATGTCGACGTCGGATGCGGCGAGCGCCTCGCTGATCCGATCGTGATGCGTCCGGAAATACGCGGCCCACGCCGGATCATACGGATGCAGAGCGACGGTGATCGCTTCCGGCCCGCCCACGAGCTCCACGCCGGTGACGTCGGGTCGGGCCGGGCGGCCATGATCGTTCACCGGCTCATTCTCTCAGGGCCACCCGCCGCGCACGCCTCGGGCTCAGAGCTGCGCGAGCAGCGGGCCCAGTGCCTCGAATGCGCGGGCGCGATGCGAAGCCGCGTTCTTCTCCGCCGCCGACCACTCACCGACGGTGCGCTCCGCATCCGTCGGCTGACCATCGGGGATGAAGATCGGGTCGTAGCCGAAGCCACCGGGCCCGGCCGACGACAGCGCGAGTCGTCCGGGCCAAACCCCCTCGACGACGTGCTCGTCCGCGCCGGGAACGACGAGCGCGATCGTCGACACGAACTGCGCCGAGCGATGCGGGTCGGCGACATCCGACAGCTGATCGAGCAGCAGGTCGAGGTTCGCGGCCGCATCCTTCTTGTGTCCCGCCCAGTAGGCCGAGAAGACCCCGGGAGAACCACCCAGCACGTCGACGCAGATGCCCGAATCGTCGGCGAGGGCCGGGAGCCCCGTGTGTGCGGCCGCCGCGCGGGCCTTGATGAGCGCATTCGCCGCGAACGTGACGCCGTCCTCGACCGGCTCGGGGCCGTCGTATCCGACGACCTCGAGGTCGGGGCGCGTCGCCCGCACGATCGCCTGGAACTCCTCGACCTTGTGCGGGTTGTGCGTCGCGAGCACGATCCGCGCGCTCATCAGTCGGACTCGGCGAGCGCGGCGGTCTGCAGGTCGCGGAGGTCGGCGCAGCCGTTGACACCGAGTTCGAGCAACGCATCGAGTTCGCGCTTGTCGAACGGCGCGCCCTCGGCCGTGCCCTGCACCTCGACGAACAGACCGCGGCCGGTGACGACGACGTTCATGTCGGTCTCTGCGCGCACGTCCTCGACGTAGGCGAGGTCGAGCATGGGCTCGCCGTCGATGATGCCCACGGAAACCGCCGCGACCGAGTCGAGCAGCACGTTCGACTTCTGGCCGATGAACTTCTTCTTGCGACCCCATTCGATGGCGTCGGCGAGGGCCACATACGCCCCGGTGATCGCGGCGGTGCGAGTGCCACCATCCGCCTGCAGCACGTCGCAGTCGATGACGATCGTGTTCTCGCCCAGCGCCTTCGTGTCGACGACCGCCCGCAGCGCCCGCCCGATGAGGCGCGAGATCTCGTGCGTCCGGCCGCCGATCTTGCCCTTCACGCTCTCGCGGTCGTTGCGGCTGTTGGTCGCGCGCGGCAGCATCGCGTACTCCGCCGTCACCCACCCCTTGCCCTTACCGGTGAGCCAGCGCGGCACGCCGTTCGTGAACGAGGCGGTGCACAGCACCTTCGTGCCGCCGAACGAGATCAGCGCCGACCCCTCCGCCTGGGCGCTCCATCCGCGCTCGATCGTGATCGGGCGAAGCTGGTCGACGGTGCGGCCGTCGGTGCGGATGATGTCGGTCATTTCTCTCCTCCAGGAGCGAGCGTGTCCCACTTTTGGTCGGTATGCGGTGGCCGAAGCGGCAAAAAGTGGGACATGAAGCGGGATTTTTGGGACATGGTTCGGCCGGGGGTTCGGCCGGGGGCGGGGTGGGGCATCAGCAGGGGCATCGGTAGCGCGCGGCGGGCCGTCAGCGGGGCAGATCGATCGCGCCGGTCTGCACCAGCTGAACGGCGCTGACCTCGCGCCCCATCAGTCGGTGCGCGAGACGGATGAAGTCATCCGCCGACGAGCCGGTGGCCTCGTAGACGTGGCGGGCGACCGCATCCGGGCGCGCCAGCAAGTCGCGCGACACGAGCTGCCGGTAGACGTCCTTCGCGGTCTCGGAATCGCTTGAAACGAGACTGACGCCCTGGCCCATCACGTAGCTGATCGCTCCCTCGAGGAACGGGTAGTGGGTGCACCCGAGCACGAGCGTGTCGACGCCGGCGTGCCGGAGCGGCGCGAGGTACTCCTCCGCGACGCCCAGGACCTCCGGGGTATCGGTCACTCCCGCTTCGACGAAATCGACGAACCGCGGGCAGGCCTCGGCGAACACCGTCAGGTTCGGGTTCACCTCGAGCATGTCCTGATACGCCCGGGACCCGATCGTTCCGGATGTGCCGATCACACCGATCCGGCCGTTTCGCGTCGTCGAGATCGCGGTACGCACCGCGGGACCGATCACCTCGACCACCGGCACGTCGTAGCGCTCGCGCGCATCGCGCAACATGGCGGCGGATGCGGTGTTGCACGCGATCACGAGCATCTTCACGCCCTGTTCGACCAGGGTGTCGAGGATCTCGAGCGAGTAGCGGCGCACGTCCGCGATCGGCTTCGGACCGTACGGAGATCGCGCGGTATCGCCGATGTAGACCAGCGATTCGCGGGGCAGCAACTGAGAGATGGCCCGGGCGACCGTGAGCCCGCCGACCCCGGAGTCGAAGATCCCGATCGGCGCGTCGTCCACGAGAACCCACCCTACCCGCGCTCGGTAGAGTGACCGGCATGCCCGCCTCTACGGCTCTGCTGACAGACCGCTACGAACTGACCATGCTCGAGGCCGCTCTCCGTGACGGCACCGCGACCCGGAGATGCGTGTTCGAACTCTTCGGGCGCCGCCTGCCCGGCGGCCGCCGGTTCGGCGTCCTCGCCGGCACCGGCCGCCTGCTCGGAATGCTCGAGGACTTCCGGTTCGGCGACGACGAACTGCGCTACCTCCGTGACCACGGGATCGTGGATGCGGCCAGCCTCGCGTACCTCGAGTCCTTCCGGTTCACCGGCTCGATCACCGGCTACCGCGAGGGCGAACTGTACTTCCCGGGGTCGCCGGTGCTCACCGTCGAGGGCACGTTCATCGAGGCAGTCGTCCTCGAGACCCTCGCCCTCAGCGTGCTGAATCACGACTCCGCCGTCGCGACCGCGGCCGCGCGAATGTCGATCGCCGCGGGTGATCGCCCGCTCGCCGAGATGGGATCGCGGCGAGCCTCGGAGCACTCGGCCGTCGCTGCGGCCCGCGCCGCCTACATCGCCGGCTTCGATGCGACCAGCAACCTGGAGGCCGGTCGCGTGTGGGACGTCCCGACGATGGGCACCGCTGCGCACGCGTGGACGCTCCTGCACGACAGCGAGGAAGAAGCGTTCCGATCGCAGATCGCCGCCCAGGGCCTCGGCACGACGCTGCTGGTCGACACCTACGACATCCGCCGCGGCGTCGAGACGGCGATCCGCGTCGCCGGCCCGGGGCTCGGCGGCGTGCGGATCGACTCCGGCGACCTTCCCGTCGTCGCCGCGGAGGTGCGCGCGCTCCTTGACGGACTAGGCGCGACGGGCACCCGCATCACCGTCACGAGCGATCTCGACGAGTACGCGATCGCCGCGCTGGCGGCCTCACCGGTCGACGCGTACGGCGTCGGCACGTCGGTCGTCACCGGATCCGGCTCACCGACCGCCGGGATGGTCTACAAGCTCGTGGCACGTCAGGGCGCCGACGGCGGATGGGTTGCGGTCGCGAAAGCGTCTGCCGAGAAGGCCTCCACCGGGGGGCGCAAGGCCGCTTTCCGCCGCCTCGTCGGTGGCGTCGCGACGGAGGAGACCATCGTCGTGGCCGACGGTTTCGAGCCCATGGAGACTGCGGCGCAGCATCCGGATGCCCGGCCACTGCAGGTGACGTTCGTGCAGGGCGGCGAGATCGACACGGAGTTCACGGGGCCGGCCGGAGTTCGCGCAGCTCGGACGCATCATCGCGTCGCACGGGCCGAACTGCCGGTCCAGGCGCAGGGGCTCAGCCGCTCGGACCCCGCGATCCCCACCGTCTTCGTGTGAGAACCGGTCAGAACTGCAGGGACTCGTAGATCTCTTTGCACTCCGGGCAGATCGGGAACTTCTCCGGGTCGCGGCCCGGGGTCCACTTCTTGCCGCAGAGGGCGCGCACGGGCTTGCCGCTCAGCGCCGACTCGAGGATCTTCTCTTTCTTCACGTAATGCGAGAAACGCTCGTGATCGCCGGGTTCGATACTCTCCTCGCGGATGAGCTCTTCGAGCTCGCGGTCGAGAGTGGCGATTCCGCCCTGGTCGGGGCTGTCGAGAGGCGTGCTCATGGTCTGCCAGTGTAGCCCGAGCCGAGTACCGATGGCCCGGATGCGGTAATCAGTAGGCCGCTTCGACGAACTCCATGAGGGCGCCCGAACGGCGCTCGAACAGCACGGCACCGATCGCCAAGCCCACCGCGAAGACGACGACGCCGGTGACGATTCCGGAGACGAGGGCCACCCCCGCGTAGCTCGGATCGCCGGTGACGGCGAGCCACGCCCACCAGAGGGTCGGGATGCTGACGACGAGGGCACCGAGCATGACCAGCGCCTGCCCGGCGAGACCGGCGGAGCCGGTGCGCTGCGGCTGCTGGAACGGGCTGTCTCCCGGTCGCGAGACGGCATAGGGCGCGGCCACCGACGAAATCGAAGACAGGCCCAGGGCGGCGAGGAAGAGGCTCGCCGTCACCCCGATCAGAGCCGGGAGGTGCGCCCAGCGCCCGTTGACGGCGATCGCGAGCGGGATGACGATGGCGAACGCCGGGATGCCGATCACCAGGATCGGCACGAGCCGGCCGACGCGGTCGGAGATGCCACGCACTCCAGAGGCGATGTGCAGCCAGACGGCGGTGGAGTCGTACGCGAGGTCGTTGTGCGGCAGCCAACCGAAGAACAGCGCGATGATCGGCACAGGAACGAGCGCGACGATCTCCGGCGGCACTCCGGCGATGATCAGCGGAACCGTGGCGAGCAGAGCGGCGACGGGCACGACGAGGATGTTCACGCCGTATCGCCGATCGCGCAGCCAGTAGGTGAGGCTCCGGGCCGCGATAGCGCCGGTCGGCGTGCCCGGGGTGACCGAGAACCATCCCATCGTGCCGCGCGCACGACCTGCGGTCGGACGATCGATCGTGCGCAGGCTCCGCGCGACGAGTGCGAACCACGCGGCGGTGAGCAGAGCGATCGTGGCGAGTGCGACGGCGACAGCGGTCGCGACCTCCCCGGTCTGCCCGGCGATGGCCGCGCCCGGGAGTCCCCACGCGGCGCCCACCGGGGTGAAGGTGAGTATCCACGCGGCGGCGGTGAGCTGCGACGGCACCCGGTCGCCCCAGTCGAGGGAGGCGAAGAACACGCCGACCGGCAGCACCACGACCAGGAGCGCGAGGATGAACAGCCCGGTCAGTTCGCGCGATCGACGCTCTCCGCCCAGTGCGGCAGCGACCGCCGCACCGACTCGCGCCAGCAGCAGGCAGATCAGAAAACCGAGCAGCGGACCCACGACCGCCCACGCCCCCGCTCCGCGCTCCGCCCACATGACGCCGATGGAGACCGAGATCGCGGCGAGGGCCAGCATGGGAACACTCACGACACTCGCAAGCAGGATGCTTCCGGCCAGCGGGCGGGGTGAGAGGCCGAACGTCACGAACCGCCGCGGATCGAGCGGATCGGAGGCGCCTGAGATCGGCGCCGCGAGGGCGTAGCCGACGGCGATCGCCGAGCCGCCCAGCACCGTCACCACGAACGCCGCGATGGCCGACACCGCGCCGAGCGCGGTGATGCCCCAGCAGACGACCCCGACACCGACGACGATCGCCAGGAAACCAGCGATGGCACGGAACCGTTCTCCGGGCTCGCCGCGGAGCGCACCGAGCAGCAGCGCGAACCTCAGTCGGAGAACGTGTGCAGCCACTCCAGGCCCTCCACCTCGTTCGATCCGCCGGTCAGCTGCAGGAAGCGCTCCTCGAGCGTGCGCTCACCACGGACCTCGTCGACCGTGCCCTCGGCGAGCACCTGGCCCGAGACGATCACCGCCACGCGGGTGCAGACGCGCTCGACAAGTTCCATTCCGTGGCTGGAGAGGAGCACGGTGCCGCCGTGATCGACGTAGGTGGAGAGGATGTCGAGGATGACGCCGCTCGAAACCGGATCGACGGCTTCGAAGGGCTCATCGAGCACGAGCAGGCGCGGCGAATGGATCATGGCTCCCGCCAGCATGACCTTCTTCGTCATGCCGGCCGAGTAATCCGACACCGGTCGCCCGAGCGCAGTCGTCAGGTCGAACGCCCGACCAAGATCGGCCACGCGGCGATCCACCGTCGACGAATCCAGACCGCGCAGCAAGCCGCTGTACGAGAGCAGCTGACGGCCGGTCAGCCGGTCGAACGTGCGGAGCCGGTCGGGAAGCACACCGATCAACCGCTTCGCCTGCCGCGGCTTCGCACGGGCATCGAGGCCTGCGATCCGTACGCTCCCCGCATCCGGGCGCAGCAGGCCCGCGATCATCGACAGCGTGGTCGTCTTTCCCGCGCCGTTCGGCCCCACCAGTCCGTAGAACGACCCCGCGGGTACGACGAGGTCGATACCGGCGACCGCCATCGTCGCCCCGAAGGACTTGCGCAGCCCCGACACTCGAAGCGCCGGCTCGCCGGCGGCGTCGGCCTCCGCATCGCGTTCTCTCGCGGCCGGCAATTCGGTCACCTCGGCGGCAGCCACGAAGGTGTCGTCGGATGCGGACTCCTCCGGTTCGGGGAGCGGCACGGGCTCGGGCTCGACGACGGGCTCGGGCTCGGCGACGGGCTCGGGCTCGGGCTCCGCGACGAGCTCTGGCTCAGGCTCCACGACGAGCTCAGGCTCCACGACGAGCTCAGGCTGTGGCTCGGGCTCAACGACAGGGTCCGGCTCCACGATCGGCTCGAGCTCCGGCTCGACGAGCGTTTCGGACTCGACCGCCGGTACCGCCTCGGCCGGGTTCTCTTCGGCTGGGCCCGGAACGGTGACGCGATCGAGGCGTTGAATCTCGACCGTGTCGTCCGGCTCGAGCTCGGGCTCGGGCTCACGCTTCGCCTCAACCGGCGCCGGCGTTGCGACGGCCGCGACGACGGCCGCAGGCAAGGGAGGAAGCGGCGGACGCGGGGGAAGCGGCGGACGCGGCGGGATCACGAAAGCATCGACGGGTGTCGACGGCGCATCCGCATCCGCATCCGCATCCGACGGTGCGACTGTCACCGCATCGCCCGGCCCGTCAACGCTCTCCGCCGGCGCGTCTGCGGCCACGGGGGCGGGCGCGGCAACAGGAGCGGAGTCGTTCGCAACGACCGGCTCATCGACGACCGCGTCGACGTTCGCCACGGATGCTGCGGCCGCAGGACGAGTCGCGGGCGTGCGCGGAGCGGCGGGCTTCTTCGTGGCGGCAGCGGGGCGCTTCGTTGCCGCGGGACGCTTGGGCGCGGGCTTCTTGGCACTCGCGGCGGCCGCGCCGGTGCGCGGGGTGCGAGCCGGAGCCCGACCGCCCGCGGCGGGGGTTCGCGGAGCACGCGGGGCGGGCTTCTTCCTCGGCTCCGGGGCGGCCGGAGCCGCCTCGGATTCGACACCCGGAACGCTCGGCGAAGCGGCCGAATCATCGGTCGTTGGCACGTCGGGGCCGGGAGTGGAATCGCTCACCGGTCCACGGTACCAACCTCGTCTGACACGTCCGTGTGCCGCCGCGACGATCGTCGTCCATTGTCACGAAACGGCAACGATAGCCACAGTTTCCACAGATTGCGGGGGTGCCCCGGTCGTTTACCAGGGCCTCTCGCTACCATGACAGAGGCACAAGGGGGTGTCTCGTCGGTGAACCGACCATGAACTTCCAGACTCCAGGAGCATCACATGCGACTTCAAACCGTCATTCTCGCCGCAGGAATGGGCTCGAGACTCGGCCGCAGCCTGCCCAAGCCTCTCACCGAGCTGAGCGACGGACGCAGCATCATGCGCCAGCAGCACGACAACATCCGCGCCGCGTTCGGTGACGACGCACGCATTACAACCGTCGTCGGCTACCGCGCCGAGACCGTCGTCGACGCCTTCCCCGACGCCGACTACGTCTACAACGAGCGCTACGACCAGACGAACACGTCCAAGAGCCTGCTGCGCGCGCTGTCGGCCACGGGCCGTGCCGGTGTTCTGTGGATGAACGGCGATGTCGTCTTCGACCCGCGCGTGCTGGGACGTGCCACCGAGCTCATCGAGCGCGAGCAGTCGTTCGTGACCGTCAACACCTCCAAGGTGAGCGACGAAGAGGTCAAGTACACGGTCACCGCCGAGGGCTTCATCAACGAACTCTCCAAGACCGTCCGCGGCGGCATCGGCGAGGCCGTCGGCATCAACTACATCTCACGCCGCGACAAGCGCGCGTTCATGCACCACCTCACGCGGGTCGGCGACCAGGATTACTTCGAGCGCGGCCTCGAACTGGCGATCCAGCACGACGGCCTCCTGCTGGAGCCGCTCGATATCTCCGACCTCTACGCGGTCGAGGTCGATTTCGCAGAAGACCTCGAGCGGGCCAACTTCTACGTCTGAGTCGCGTTCGGCGCAAGCCCGGCGCTCCCCCAGGACCGGTGCCTAGGATCACTCGGGTGACCCGCAAAGTTCATCGGATCCATTCGCTTCCCGAAGACGCACCGTGGACCGGCGGCCTTCCGCCGCAGGGTTCCGCCGAGCATCCCTTGACGGTGCGCGCACTCGATCGGGTACTCGCGGTGCAGCGGCCCGTCGTGCTGGCGCACCTCCGAAGCCTGCGGCTGCGGCATCCGGATGCCGCGACGGTCGACATCGTTCGGATGCTGGAACGCCGGTACCTCGCCGCGGTGACGACCGGCGGCGCCGCCGTCGGCGCGACCGCGGTCGTTCCGGTGATCGGGACGGGCGTGACGCTGGCGCTCAGCGGCGCCGAGACGCTCGGCTTCCTCGAGGCGACCACGCTGTTCGCGCAATCGGTCGCCGAGGTGCACGGCATCGCGGTGGAGAACCCCGATCGCGCTCGGGCACTGGTGCTGACACTGCTGCTCGGCAAAGAGGGCATCGACCTCGTCTCCCAGCTTGCCCGGCAGGCGAGCGGCCATGGCCCCGGTCGTGACGCGTACTGGGGTGAACTGATCACCAAGACGCTCCCCCGCGCCGCGATGGGGCCGCTGGTCGACCGCCTGAAGACATCGTTCGTGCACCGCTTCGCCGCGAAGGGCGGCGCCTCCTTCCTCGGTAAAGCGCTGCCGTTCGGGGTGGGCGCCGCGGTCGGCGGCGCCGGCAACCACATCCTCGGCCGTCGCGTGATCACGACGGCGCGACAGGCGTTCGGGATGCCGCCGCTGACCCTCCCCGCAGAACTCGAGCCGCTGCCGGGAGCATCGCCGATCGAGCGCATCGCCGGGACCGGGATCGTTCGGGCCGGCGGCGCGGTCGTGGGTGCGGTGGGCGCCGTCGCACGCGGGGCGGGCAGGGCGGCACGCGGTGTCGGTTCGGCCGGGCGACGCACCGGCGACGCGATCGGTGGCAGCGCACGCCGCGCGCTGGGACGCGGGCACCAGAACGGCGACGACGACACGGATGCCGATCCCGACGCGGACTCCGCCGCTATCGGAACGCCCGCGCCCTAAGCGTCGGCGTCGAGCTCCGCCTCGTCCTCGCCCTCATCGGGTACACGCGCGTTCCACGTCTCCCACTCGTCCATGAGGCCGTGGATAGCGGCGTGGAAGCGTGCGGTCGGCGCACCCGGCGAGGTGTCGCCGAAGTAGTGCTCGACCCAGTACGCGAGGCGCGATACGGCCTCCGGGTCGTCCAGAACGCGATCGGTCTGCGCGATGACGTCCGCGGCGGCATCCGCGTCCAACCAGTCGCACGCGGACAGGTAGCCGTGCGTGTCGACGAGCGCCGCCGGATGTGCGGGGCGCGTGATCATCAGCGGACGATCCGCCGCCAGACGGTCGTAGACCATTGCGGAGATGTCGACGATCGCGACATCCGCCGACGCGAGTTGCCACCCGAGATCCGGGCCGTCGTCGAACACGTGCTGCGCGGCGGGGTCTGCGGCGTTCGCCGCCGCGATCGCCGCGATGATCCGTGCGTTCGCCGCACCGTATTGTGCGTCGACGACACCGCTCCGCGGATGGGGGCGATAGATCAGACGATGCCGGGGGGAGGCGAGGAGCGTCGCCGCGAGCGCTTCACCGTGTGACACGATCGAGCCGTAGAGCGCGGACGGCCGGTCGCCCTCCCAGGTCGGGGCGTACAGCACCACCGTGCGATCGTCGGGCGTGTAGGGCAGCGCGCCCGAGTAGTGGTCCGCCTGCGGACGCCCGATGGGGATGGCCCGCGTGTCGAGGTCATAGTCCCAGAGCACTCGCGACAGGCGCTCGCGCGCCGCATCTCCGGCGATCAAGGCGTAGTCGTACGCCTTGAACTGGTTCGTGGTCATGTACATCTTGTCGGACTCGCCGTGGTTGATGAAGACGTGCCAGCGACGCCCGTATCGGAACATCTGGAAGTTGCGGGTGTTCTGATTCACGTACAGGACCACCCGGATGTCCTGGGTGGCGACGTAGCGCTCGAGGTCGCGAACGGTCGGAACGAAGGCGACGGGCAGGCCCGATTCTTCGACCAGCGCTCGCGCGCCCGTGGCCACGCGGCTCAGCACGACGACCGGCCAGGTCTCGGCGAGTTCCGCGAGCGGCTTGTACCACTGACGCATCTGGTACATGTTCACTGCGCCGTCGGCGAAGTACACGGCGACCTGGTAACGACCGGTCGGATGCGGGCTCGCCGCGAGGCGCCGACGAACCTGCTGCACCGCCCGACGATTGTCGAGGGCCTTCCGAAGGAGTCCTGAGGCGGCGCGAAGATCCGATGCCCATCCCATGCCTCCAGCCTAACTTCCGGGGTCGCATGGGATGATCGAGGGATGCATGCGAACGCCGGTGGAGCCGCGGACGCGCCCGTCCCCGACTCCGCGGCCGGCGTGTCGTTCGTCATGCCGGTGCTCAACGAGATCGCCTATCTCGAACGCGCCGTACGCACTGTTCTGGAGCAGGATGTTCCCGGGCCCATGGAACTGATCCTCGCCCTGGGCCCGTCGTCCGACGGCACGACCGAGCTCGCGCGGCGTCTCGCCGCCGACGACGACCGCATCGTGATCGTCGAGAACCCCGAGGCCGACATCCCGACCGGGTTGAATCTCGCGATCGCGCGCAGCACCCTGCCGACGATCGTTCGGGTAGACGCGCATTCCGAACTGGCTCCCGGCTACACGGTGCGCGCGCTGCAGACGCTCGCGCGGGTCCGCGCGGCGAACGTCGGTGGCGTCATGCGGGCCGACGGACGCGCACCGTTCCAGCGCGCCGTCGCGCGCGCCTACAACTCCCGGTTCGGTCTCGGAGGCGGGGCGTATCACGGTGGCACGCGCGAGGGCGAGGCCGAGTCGGCCTACCTCGGGGTGATGCGCCGCGTGGTGCTCGACGAGGTCGGCGGCTTCGACGAGTCGCTCCGCCGGGGCGAGGACTGGGAGCTCAACCTCCGCATCCGCCGTGCCGGCTACCGGGTCTGGTTCGATCCGGAGCTCGCCGTCACGTACTGGCCGCGCGAGAGCTGGCTGCGGCTCGCCCGTCAGTTCCGCGCGACCGGCGCCTGGCGCGGAGAACTCGTGCGCCGGTACGGACGCCGCAACTCGCTGCGATTCTTCGCGCCTCCCGTGCTCGTGCTCGCGGTCGCTGCGAGCATCCTCGTCGGCGTGTTGCAGGCCACCGGGGTGGTGTCCGGTGTGGGTGCGGTCGCCGCATCCGTCGTCTACCTGCCGGTCGCCGCCTATCTGGTGCTGATCGTGGCGGTCGCCGCGGGTCCCGGCGGAGGCCGCGGATGGCGCGACAAGCTATGGACCCTCGCGGTCCTGCCCACGATGCACCTGGCGTGGGGCGCGGGCTTTCTCGTCGGAGCGCTCTCCGGCGCGCACGACACCGTCGACACGTCCCGGCTCGGCACGCGCAACACCCCGCTTCCGTAAGCGGGCCCGGGTCAGCGGTCGAGGAACCCCTGATCCAGGATGCGGTCGACGACGCGCTCCGCTGCGCGGCCGTCCTCGCGCGCGTTGAACCGCTCCTGCCAGCGACGGTAGCGCGCCGCCACCCCCGCATCCGGCTCCGCGGCGAGCGCCGCCGTCAGCTCCGCCTGGGTCCGCACGAGCGGACCGGGAGCATAGGTCTCGAGGTCGAAGTAGAAGCCGCGGAGCTCTCCGCGATAGTGCTCGAGGTCGGGCACCAGCAGGTACACGGGCTTACCCGTGACGGTGAAATCGAACATGACGGACGAGTAGTCGGTGATGAGCGCGTCCGCCGCGAGCAGCAGTTGGGACGTGTCGGGGAAACCCGTCACGTCGATCACGCGCGCACCCGTCGCGTCTTCGCCCGGCAGCAGCGTGCGCGAATGGCCCCGAACGAGCACGATCGCGCCGGTGTCGGCGGCTAGACGCGCGGCATCGACGAAGTCGACGATCTGCTCACGGTCGTCGCGCCAGGTGGGTGCGTACAGGAGCACGCGTTCGCCCGGGTCGATGCCGAGCCGGCGCCGCGCATCACTGCCGTCTTCCGTCGTCAGCACATCGTTGCGCGGATAACCCTCGACCCAGATGGGGCGCCCGAGGAACGCGTACGCCTTCTTCAGGATGCCCGCCGCGTACGGGTTCTGGGCGAGCAGCACGTTCCACCGCCGCGCTTCGCGGATGACGGCGATGGCGCGGCGCGGGTCGAAGCCCGGGCGGTGCAGTGCGAGCCGCTTCAGCGGAGTGCCGTGCCAGGTCTGCAGCACGATCTGCCCGGGCCGGCGCACGAAGCGTCGGCGGAGCCAGTCGTTGACGACGAGCAGTCGCGCCACTCCCCGCGCACGCCACCACTCGGGGCTGCCCTCGACCACCGGGATCGCGCCTTCCGGAACGGCGACCGAGTGATCGACGACGCTCCAGTAGCGCACCAGCCCCGGTACGCGGCGGCTCAGCTCGCGGTCGATCGCCAGCGGGTTGCAGCTCGCGTTGCGACCGTAGAAGCTCTCGAAGAAGACGGCGTTCTCGCGCGGCTCGTGCGCCGTCGCGTAACGCCGCTCGAGCGCCGCCTGCCCTTCGCCGGAGTCGTAGGCCGGATCGACCGGCGGCCCGACGCGCAGCGACCATCCGTCGAGCGACGCACGGAGGTCCGGCATCATCGCGACCGGCAATGCATCCGGCACCCGCACGTCACTCGCCTCGCCCCGCTCGATCTCGAGACGGTACGTTCCCGTCGGCAGCGGAAGCACCTCGCCGCCCCAGCGGGAGGCGGCGAGCGGCAACGTCGCCGTCCAGCCGGCGTCGGTCGGTGCGACCCGGCCGGCCACCCGGGCACGCGGGCCGATGAGCGAAACCGCGGCCGGCGCCGGCCCCGTCCCGAGGAGTTCGAGAGCGGACGCGCCGCTCGTGGACCATCGGGCGCTCGTCATTCGGTGTCCTCCCCGGACCGCTCTCGGCCCGCCTTCGGGTCGATGCTGTCGACGATCGCACGATACACGCGCTGCGCATTGCGCCCGTCGCGGTATGCGTGCACCCGCGCATCGAGCGTCCGCGACCGCGTCAGGCGTTCGGTCGGGTCGAGCAGCGTCGCCTCGATTTGAGCGAGGGTCTCGGTCCAAGTCGTCGCCCAGTCGTCGCCGGCGACGTCGCGATACGTCCCGTAGAAGCCGCGCTGCTCGGCGTACGTGTCGACATCAGGAGCGAAGAAGACCACCGGAAGCGGCACCAGCGATGCATCGAACGCGAGCGACGAGTAGTCGGTGACGAGCAGGTCGAGCCCGGGGAGCAGCGGCGTCACGTCGTTCACGACGTCGATTCCGAGCATCCGGATGCGGCCGCTCGGCGCCGACGGCCGGTACTCCCCCGCACCCAGCGGGTGCGAACGCACGAGCAGCACCGCGTCGCGCGCCGCCAGCGTCTGCTCGATCGCCGTCCACTCCGTCGCGGACGGGATCGCCGGGTCGAGGTCGCCGTCACGCCACGTGGGTGCGTACAGGATCAGCGCGGCGTCCGCATCCGCGCCGGTGAGGTCGACGATGCGCGCACGCGCACGGGTCCGACGCTCGTCGGCGGTGCCCCTCGAGAGCACATCGACGCGCGGCTCGCCGAGCACCCGCACGCGGGAATCGGGAAGGGAGAACGCGGACTCCAGCCGGCCCCGCACGAGGTGCGACGCAGCCGGCAGCAGCGTGATGCGCCGCGTCGCGGAGCGGTACATCGCCGCCAGCCCCGCACGCACCAGGCGTGACGACGGGAGGATGCTGCTGCGCACCGTCGCCGGCGAGTCGATACCGATGCGCTTGAGCGGGATGCCATGCCACAGCTGGGCGATGAACGCACCGGAGACGGCGTACCGGTTCACATCGCCGAAACCGTGCGTGACGATCACGACGCGCGCGCGGGCCGTTCGCCAGAAGCCGCGGAGCGAGGTCTTCCGAACCGCGGGAATGCCGCGCCTGGCTGCCTCGCGCGCCTGATCGGGGCCGTCGACGAGCCACACCGCGCGAGCTCCGGCCGCGTGCGCTTCATCCCACACGGCGAGCGCCCCGTCGGCGATGCCGACTGCGCATCCGAAGACCCATTCGTCCGCCGACCGCGGCACGACCGCGGTGATGACGCGGGCCGCGGCGTACAGCGGGATCGCGAGGAGCTTCCTCGCGTTCCCGTCACCGAACGAGAAGGACGCCACCTCGCGAGCCTATCGCGAGGTGGCGTCCTGCCTTCCGGGTGCGTCCGGCGCCTCCGGATGCGTCCTGCCCGTCCGGGTGCTTACTGAAGGGTGCCGAGGGTGACGTCGGCCGTGCGGGTCTCACCGTCGCGCACGTACGTGAGCGTGATGTCGGACCCGCCGGCGGCGGCGCGCACCTGCGCCGTCAGATCGATCGCGTCACCGATCGGCACGTCGCCGACCCGCGTGACGATGTCGCCGGATTGCAGGCCGGCCGCGGCGGCAGCGCCGTCCGGGCTGACCTCCGAGATCGACGCGCCCTCGATCGTGGCACCGCGCATGCTGGCGGCGTCCTGAACCGTCGCCCCGAGCAGGCCATGCGTGGCCGACCCGGAATCGATGATCTCGTTCGCGACGCGCTCGGCGATGTTCGAGGGGATGGAGAAGCCGACGCCGATGTTGCCGGACTGGCCCGAGCTCGTGCCCCCCGACGAGGCGATGGCCACGTTGATACCGATCAGCTTTCCTTCGTCGTCGACCAACGCCCCACCGGAGTTACCGGGGTTGATGGCGGCATCCGTCTGGATGACCGAGATCTTGATGGTCGTCGAGGACTGCGTGGTCTGCCCCTGGCCCTGACCGAAGTCGAACTGGAACGGGCTCTCGCTCTGTCCGTTCTCGTTGCTGTCGCCCTGGCCGCTGTCGCCTTCGGATGCGTCGTCCGGCGCCGCCGAAGACGCGATCTCGATCGAGCGGTTGAGCGCGCTCACGATTCCCGTGGTCACGGTGTTGTCGAGGCCGAGCGGAGCACCGATGGCGATCGCGTTGTCGCCGACGTTCAGGTTGCTCGAGTCGGCGAACTCGATCGGCGTGAGGCCGGAGGCATCCGTGAGCTTGATCACCGCGAGATCGTAGGTGGGGTCGGTGCCGACGACCGTCGCGCTGTAGACCTTGCCGTCCGACGTGCTCACCGAGAGCGTCGGGTTGGAGGTCTGCCCGTCGAGGGTCACGACGTGGGTGTTCGTCAGTACGTAGCCGTCGTCGGAGAGGATGACACCGGAACCCGTTCCGGCCCCGCTCGTCGACGTCGCACTGATCGTGACGACGCTCGGCACGACCTTCGCGGCGACGCCGGTGACGGCGTTCACGTTGGTGGTGTCGTTCACCGTGACGACGGACGGGCTGCTGGCGGCCGATTCGGTCGTTCCGCCCCAGAGGCTCGTGCCGGCGTAGGTTCCGCCGAGCCCGGCGGCACCGCCGACGATGGCCGCAGCGAGCAGCAGGCCGACCGTGCGACCGGCCGTGCTCTTCTTACGCGCGGCAGGCGCCGCGGGCGTGGCGTCGGCGATCGGAAGGGTGGGGCCGGTCTGGGCGGCAGGACCGAAGGACTGACCCGCCTGGCCGGGCGTCTGACCGGCGTACTGCTGCGGACCCTTCGGGGTCGGGGCAGGGAAGGCGGCCGGATACGGGGGGCGCGGCGGCACGGGCTGCGCAGCGCCGGACGGCGACGCCACCGACTGCGGCGCGACGGGCGCCTCGGGGCGCGGCGGCACGGGCGGCTGGGCGGCGGCCGGGGTCGAAGCCGGAACATCGGTCCCGGCGGCGGGAGCGGTCGGGCTCGCGTTCTGGGCGGAGGAGTCGGCGGCGGCGTCGACGGATTCGGGGCGTTCGCCCTCGGTGTCACTCATGATTGCTCCTTCTGGCAGGCAAGATCCACTGTGGCGGGGGTGTCTGTGCGTTGCCTATGCCGAGAATGGGACGACCCTATGCGACTAACCTGTGTCGAATGCGAACCCCGAGCGGTACGTGGCGACGCGTCGCCACGGGTGCGGGCCTCGTCGGCCCCGACGGAAAGACAGCCCCCACCATCTTCGCCGAGATGAGTGCCCTGGCGGCCGAAACCGGCGCGGTGAACCTCGGGCAAGGCTGTCCTGACGAAGACGGACCGGCGGCCGTGCGGGAAGCCGCCCGCGACGCGATCTCGGCGGGCGCGAACCAGTACCCGCCGGGCAGGGGCATCCCCGATCTGCGCCTCGCGATCTCCGAGCATCAGCAGCGGTTCTACGGGTTGACAGCCGACCCTGACCGAGAAGTTCTCGTCACCGCTGGCGCGACCGAGGCGCTGGCCGCGACGATCCTCGCTCTGGTCGACGGCCCTGACGACGAGGTCGTCGTCTTCGAACCCTTCTACGACGAGTACGCGGCGGTCGTGGCACTCGCGGGCGCACGGCTGGTCACCATCCCGCTGCGCTGGCCCGATTTCCAGCCCGACCTCGATGAGTTGCGCGCGGCGGTCACCGATCGCACCCGGCTCATCATCGTCAACGATCCGCACAATCCCACCGGCACGGTCTTCGCCGACGAGGTGCGCCACGAGATCGCTCGTCTCGCCGATCGGCACGACGCGATCATCGTGACCGATGAGGTCTACGAGCACCTCGTGTTCGACGGTCGCACGCACGTTCCGATCGCCACGATCCCCGAGGCCGCACCGCGCACCGTGACCATTTCGTCCGCCGGCAAGACGTTCGCCGCCACGGGCTGGAAGATCGGCTGGGCGACGGGTCCGGCGGAACTCATCGACGCCATCCTCACGGTCAAGCAGTTCCTGACCTACGTGAACGGCGCCCCGTTCCAGCCCGCGATCGCGGTCGGTCTGCGACTCGGCGACGACTTCTTCGCCGGCATCGCCACGACCCTGCAGCGCAAGCGCGATCTGCTTCTGTCGGGGCTCACGGAGGCGGGCTTCGGCGTTTCCCGGCCCGGTGGCTCGTACTTCGCGGTGGCGGATGCGGCGCCCCTCGGTGCGACCGATGCGCACGAGTTCTGCCGCGCGCTGCCCGCGCGGGCCGGGGTGGTCGCCATCCCGCTCACCGCGTTCGTGCTGCCCGCGCACCGCGCGGAATTCGCGACACTCGTCCGTTTCGCCGCGTGCAAACGAGAAGACGTCCTGGCCGAAGCCGCTCGCCGCCTCGCCACCCTGCGCTGACCTCGCCCGCCGCCGCGCGCCGTTCGGTTCTCGCCTCGCGCGCTACTTTTCTGCTCCCGCGCTTCAGATCTGTGGCGCGGGAGCAGAATAATGGCGCGCGCCGAACTGGCCCCATGAGCGGGCGCACCTCGAGCGGCTCACGGGTGAGCGCTGAGCACGGGGTCGTGGGTCACGACTTGGGGCGCACCTCGTAGCGCCGCAGCGCCAACGCGGGATTGAGGCGACGGATGCGGTCGAGCTCGCCCGCATCCAGCACCGCCACCGCGACACCGGTCGCCGTGCCGATCGTGGCGAGCGCGACGCCCTGCGGATCGATGATGGTCGAACCGCCCACCCCGAGGGGCGGCGGATGATCGGCCGCGGCGACGTAGGCGGTGTTCTCGATGGCCCGAGCATGGAGCAGTGTCGTCCACTGCGCTTCCTTCAACGGGCCGCGCACCCACTCCGCCGGCACCAGGAAGGCCTGGGCACCCGCGTCGACCAACCGTCGGGCCGCCTCGGGGAACCGCAGGTCGTAGCAGGTCATGATCCCGAGGGCGATGCCGTCGACGGTGAACACCTCGGGCTCATCGAGCGCCCCGGGAGCGATCCACTCCGACTCCCGCTGCCCGTAGGCGTCGTACAGGTGCTGTTTGCGGTACCGCGCGAGTACCCCGGATCCGTCGACCGCGACGACGGTGTTGTGCACGCGCCGCCCATCATCGGCCGCCTCCACGAGTCCCGCGACGACGGTGATGTCATCACGGGCGGCGATGCGCGCGAGGCGACGTGTGAAGGGACCGTCGACGGCCTCCGCGTGAGCACGCAGGTCGTGGTCGAAGGGATCGGTGAAGTAACTCGCATACTCGGGGAAGACGACGACCCGCGCCCCCCGCTGTGCAGCGTCGGATGCGAGCACGTCGATCGCCTCGAGGTTCGCTGCGCGGTCCGCCGTGGGAGCGAACTGGGCGACCGCAAGAACGAGAGTCATCCGCACATCCTCCCGCGTCGGCGGATGCGGCGGCAACCGCGGAAAAACAGCGATCCCGGTCTCGATTGGACGAGTCCCGAAACCCATGCTAGGTTTATCTCTTGTGCCGCGGGGTGGAGCAGTTCGGTAGCTCGCTGGGCTCATAACCCAGAGGTCGCAGGTTCAAATCCTGTCCCCGCAACAAAAGAAAGGCCCCGGATCCTCGTGATCCGGGGCCTTTTGCATGCGCGAGGTCCGCGACATCCGACTTCTCCGACGACGTCGCGCCTAGCGAACGCCTGGCCAGCCGGACCGTGATCGTCTTGCGGCGGGATGCCGATGTGCACGCGGTGAGATGTCCAAAGGCTCGCACTCCAGCACGCCATACGACGTCCCCCAAACGTCCTACAGACGACGCAGCAGGAAGTTCTTAAGGTGGCTCGAGGTACGGGGCCGCAGAAGACATGGGGGCGACATTGGTCGTGTTTTCGGTTGATCCGGAGGCGCTGCGCGCTGCGGCGGGTCAGGTGCAGGCGACATCCGATCGGACGGACTCTCCGCAGTGGGCCGTAGACGGGAATCTGGGGCACCCGGGGCTCGCTGAGGCGGCGAGTGCTTTCGCGGCGAAGTCGTCAGACGCCTGGGCGGCGCATTCGGAGGAGCTGGAAAGCATTGCTCAGCGGCTTCGGTCGAGTGCGGAGATCTACGAACGCCGCAGACGCCATCCGTTCTGCCAGCACCAACATCGGCGTTCCCGCGGTGAATTGGACGACACTCGGGGTCCTCGGCACGCTCGCGACGAACCTCGCGAACAGCGCTGTGCAACGGGCGACGCTGACCGCGCTCGCGGACCTCGCCTCACGCGACCCCGCAGAACTCAGAGCCTTCCTTGACGAACATCCGGCGCTGGCATCCCAGTTCAGCAAATACCCGCCGGCCCCGGAGTCCGTGAGTGAGTGGTGGGCGTCCGTCAACGACCCCGCAGCCCAGCAGGCATTGGTCTCCGCCGCACCCGTCATCCTCGGCTCGCTAGGCGGCTTGCCCCCTCTCGTGCGTGTCGCGGGTGCCAGCAGCCGAGTCGAGAACCAGTCAGCTCTCCGCGACATCCTGCTCGCGGTGAAGGCTGGGTAGGCTGACGAGATGAGTTCACGGAGAGCAGTGGTCGCCGTGATCGCATTGGCGAGTGCGCTGTTGCTGTCTGCTTGCACCGGCGGAAAGGACAACGTGGACGACGCCTACGACGTAGACGAAGCACTTTCGGTTGTTGACGCAAAGCAGACGACACAGGCCATGGAACTTGAGCTCGCGGCTCTCGTTCCCCAAGACGCGATTGCATCCATCGATCAGAACGACGTCGGCGTTTTCCTGGGCTGTGGACCTGATCGAGCAGTTCAGTGGGCCGGCCACACGATGGTGTTCCTTCAGGGTGAGGTGGATACGGCAGCGATCGTCGACTACGCGGTCGCAAAGTACGCGAGCAACGACCCGTACACCGCAGTTCTAGAGACCGCAGTGGACGGCTCACCGTCTGCTCACGTGCTCGGACCCCACGGATCAGGCTGGCTGATGACGCCCAGCACAGACCTCACACAAATCGAGATCCTCTCGTTTTCGCCGTGCTTCCGATTGCCTGATGACATTCACCCGAGCGACAAGTACTGACGGAAACCCCGGAACACCGCGGAAGAGTGACGCATGACCATCTCATTCGACGACGGGCGGCACGAAGCGTTTGTCCATGCACTCGGAGCTGCCGTCGCTGCCATGCAGACGTACCTCGAAGAACTCGAACAGGAAGTGACCGGGCTTCGTGCCGACTGGGACGGGGCTGCGTCTGCCGCCTACGGCGAGGCCCAGGGCAAGTGGTCGGCGGCCATGAAGGAACTCAGCGCCGCCATCAAACGTGCGCGAGATGGTGCGTCGTCAGCCGGAGCCTTGCTCGTGTCCGCAGAGACCACCGTCCGCGACCTCTGGAGCGAATGATCACTCTCGCACGTCAGGGCCAGTATCAGTCATAACCTGATCGCCAGCAGCCGGGCCGAGAATCAGTCGGCACTGTGTGACTTAACCCCAGAGGTCGCAGGTTCAAATCCTGTCCCCGCAACAAAAGAAAGGCCCCGGATCCTCGTGATCCGGGGCCTTTTGCATGTCCCTGCGCGCTATTCGCGGCCCGTCGCCCGCGGCGAGTCACGCAACCGCGCCACCTCAGAGATCGGGGTCGATCGCGGCCGAGAGACGCTCGAGAAACCCGGAAACGATGGCGAGGTCGGATGCGGAGAACTCCTCCGCCACCCCGCGCATGGCTCCGACGCTGTCGCGGAAGTGAAGGCGGAACTCGCTCCGCGACTTCTCGGTGAGCGCGATCAGGCGCGCACGACCATCGCGAGGATGCGGCTGCCGCACCACGTGCCCCGTCTCGGCCAGCCGGTCGATCAGCTTCGTGGTCGATGCGGTCGAGATCCGCAAGTGGCGAGCGATGTCGTGGGGGCTCACGGCTTGATCCCGCTGCTCACGGATGATCAGCATCCGGAGGGCGGCGAGGTCGGTCGCGTTCATGTCCATGTCGCCCTTCATGCCGCTGTACATGCGTTCCATCGCATCGCTGAAGGCACGGACGGCGTAGAGCACGCGCAGCGTTTCGGCATCCTGAGACGGCACCTCGCCGGGGGATCCGGTCATGTGGACACCTCCTAGCGCCGTGGGTAATATCGTTCAGAGCAGGATAGCTAGCTAAGCTAGCAAAGGGAGGTCCGATGCTCGAGAACGAATATGTTGTTCTCCTCGATGACGAGGCACACGCGATCGGAACCGCTCCGAAGATTAGCGTGCACGACTCCGACACGCCTCTGCACCTCGCATTCTCGTGCCACGTGCGCAACGACGCGGGGCAGGTTCTCGTGACCCGCCGGGCGCTGCACAAGCGCACCTGGCCCGGCGTCTGGACCAACAGCTTCTGCGGACACCCGCAGCCGGGTGAATCGATGACGGATGCGGTCCACCGCCGCGCCGAGTTCGAACTCCGTCTCTCTCTGCACGGCCTTGAGCTCGCCCTCCCCGACTTCCGGTACCGGGCCGTCGACGCCAGCGGCATCGTCGAGAACGAGGTGTGCCCCGTCTACGTCGCACATATGGACGCCGATCCGACACCCAACCCCGACGAGGTGGTCGACTTCCGCTGGGTTGATCCCCCCGAGCTGGCCGCCGCGCTCCGCGCGACGCCCTGGGCCTTCAGCCCGTGGCTCGTACTGCAGGCCGCGCAGCTCGACTTCTTCGCGGCCGGCCACACAACCGCGCGGGTGGGCTCGTGATCCGCAACGTCTCCCCCGAAGCGCACGCCGGCATCGACGCGGCGATCGACGAAGCCGTCGGCCGCATCCGTCTGCGCGCCCCCGAACTGGGCGACGCGTACGGAGCATTGGCGGATGCGGTCAGCCGCGCCGCGAGCGGCGGCAAGCGGTTCCGCCCGGCGCTGGTGATCGCGAGCTTCCACGCGTTCGGCGGACGACTCGAGGACACACCCGCCGTCTTTCCCGTTGCCGCGTCGTTCGAACTGCTGCACACGGCGTTCGTCGTGCACGACGACGTGATCGACCACGACGTGGAGCGCCGCGGCGTGCCGAACATCGCCGGAGAGTTCCGCGCCCGCGGAGCCCGCGGAGGCGCCGACGCGTCGGCTGCTGCCGACCTCGGCGCGGCCGCCGCGATCCTCGGCGGCGACCTGTTGCTCTACGAAGCGACCCGTCTGGTCGCCCTCGCCGACGTGCGCGCCGACCGGCGCGCCGCACTCATGGCCCTCTTCGATGACGCCGTCGTCGTTTCGGCCGCGGGCGAGCTCGCCGATGTCGAGAACGCGATCACCCGCCACGACTCCCCAGCCGACTCGCTGATGGCTGCCGCGCACGACAAGACGGCCGTGTACTCGTTCGCCGCCCCGCTTCGGGCGGGCGCACTGCTGGCCGGCGCAAGCGACGACGAACTCGAGGCGCTCCGCGCGAGCGGCGGCCGCCTCGGACTCGCATATCAACTCGTCGACGACCTGATCGGCGCGTTCGGAACGTCGGATCAGGCCGGTCGCGATGCCGGCGGCGACCTGCGCGAGGCCAAGCGCACACCGCTCATCGCGCTCGCCGAGCAGAGCCCGTCGTGGCAGACGGTCAGCGACGCCCTCGCGCTCGCGCGGACGGGCCCGGTGGCCGTGCTCGAGGCACAGCGCGTGCTGCACGAGAGCGGCGCGCGCGAGCGCCTGTTGCAGCTCATCGACGATACGCTCGACGAAGCGCGCGCCCGCGCGGACGGCCTGCCCCCCGCGGCCTCAGCCCTCGTGCGCGACATCGCCGACCGAATCGGAGAACGCATCCCGTGAGCCCCCGACGCGACGCCGAACCGACGGGGCTGTCGCTGTACGACCGCACCGCGGTGACCGCGGCAGCATCCGTCATCCGCGCGTACTCGACCTCGTTCTCGCTCGCTACCCGCCTGCTCGGACCGCGGCCTCGGCCGCACGTCCGCAACGTCTACGCGCTCGTCCGAATCGCCGACGAGATCGTCGACGGTCCGGCGCGGGAGGCGGGCCTCGACGAAACGCAGCAACGGCACGCTCTCGACATGCTGGAGCAGGAAACGGCGGATGCGGTGCGCACCGGTTTCAGCACGAACCTCGTGGTGCACGCCTTCGCGGCAACGGCACGTGAGTGCGGCATCGGTGCCGACCTCACGGCCCCGTTCTTCGCGTCGATGCGCACCGACATCTCCACCCTGAGCCACGACGACGCCTCGCACGATGCCTACGTCTACGGCTCGGCGGAGGTCGTAGGGCTCATGTGCCTCGCCGTCTTCCACAACGCCGGAGCGGCGCACCCGGTCCCGCCCCCCGCACACGTCGTCACCGGGGCGCGCGCCCTCGGCCGCGCGTTCCAGGACGTCAACTTCCTCCGCGACCTCGACCACGACGCGAGTGCGCTCGGTCGCGACTACCTTGCCGTGGATGATCAGGAAAGGACGCGAACGGATGTGCTCGATCGGATCGATGCCGACCTCGCGGCGGCCGCAGCGGTGATTCCCGAACTGCCTGCGGACTGCCGACGCGCCGTGACCGCGGCGCACGACCTCTTCGCCGCCCTGTCGGAACGCCTGCGCCGCGCGACCCCCGGTGCACCGCGCGTGCGGGTGCCATCGTCGCAGAAGGCTCAGCTCGCCGCACACGCCTGGCTCGGCGGCGCACCGCGCGGAGCCCGCTCGTGACCGCCCGGGGCCGCGACGCCCTCGTCGTCGGAGGCGGAATCGCCGGTCTCTCCACCGCGGCACTCCTCGCCGAAGAGGGCTACCGGGTCACCGTGCTCGAGGGACAGGATCAGATCGGCGGACGCGCGGGCAGCTGGGAACAGGATGGCTTCCGGTTCGATACCGGGCCGAGCTGGTACCTGATGCCCGAGGTCTTCGACCACTTCTTCCGCCTGCTCGGCACCACTGCCGAGGCGGAACTCGATCTCGTCCCGCTCGATCCCGCGTACCGCGTCTACGGAGAGCCGGATGCGGCGACCTCCATCGCCCCGCCCGCGATCGACGTCGTCTCCGGGCGCGACGAGGCCGTCGCCCTCTTCGAGGGCATCGAGCCCGGGGCCGGTGCACGCCTGGAGAAGTACCTCGATTCGGCCGGCGACGCGTACGACCTGGCCGTCTCGCGCTTTCTCTACGACACGTACGAGTCGTACACGAACCTCGTCGATCCGGCGGTGCTCCGTCGGGGAGCGCGGCTCGCGTCGATGCTGACCGTTCCGCTCGCCACGCGCATCGAGAAGCAGTTCACCGACACGCGCCTGCGCCAGATCCTCGGCTACGCCGGAGTGTTCCTCGGTGGGTCCCCGTACGACCTGCCGAGCCTGTACCACCTGATGAGCCACCTCGATCTCGACGACGGCGTGCTCTACCCGCGCGGCGGGTTCACGACGCTGATCGCGGCGATCGCCCGCCTCGCCGAGGCCCGCGGCGTTCGCATCGAGACCGGAGCGGAGGTCTCCACGATCGAGGTCGTCGACGGCCGAGCAACCGGGGCGACGACCACCGACGGCCGCCGGTTCACGGCAGACCTGGTCGTCTCGACCGCCGACCTGCACCACACCGAGAACGCGCTGCTGCCGGCAGAGGCGCGAACCTACCCGGAGAAGTGGTGGACGTCGAAGACACCGAGCTTCGGCGCGCTGCTCGTGCTGCTCGGTGTCCGCGGCGAGCTTCCCGCCCTCAGCCATCACACGCTGCTGTTCACCGAGGACTGGCGGGCGAACTTCGCCGACATCTTCGGCGCCGACAGCCGCATCCCCGACCCGGCGTCCCTCTACGTCTGCCGCCCGAGCGCGACCGACGACGACGTCGCACCGGAGGGACACGAGAACCTCTTCGTCCTGGTGCCGATCCCGGCGGATCCGTCGCTCGGGCGCGGTGGCATCGACGGTGCGGGCGACGACGTCATCGAGCGCGCCGCGGATGCGGCGATAGATCAGATCGCGGCATGGTGCGAGATCCCAGACCTCCGCGATCGGATCGTCGTCCGGCGCACCATCGCCCCGGGCGATTTCAGCGCCGACCTGCACGCCTGGCGCGGCAACTCACTCGGGCTCGCGCACGCGCTCGGCCAGAGCGCGCTGTTCCGCCCGAAGAACGTCTCCTCGCGTGTCCCGAACCTGTACTACGCGGGGGCGTCCGTCCTGCCCGGCATCGGGTTGCCGATGTGCCTCATCTCCGCCGAACTCGTGATCAAGCGGCTGCGCGGGGACCGCTCGGCGGGCCCACTGCCGGAACAGTCCCCGAGCGCCTCCTGATGCCGGGCGCCTATCTGCTCGCCATCCTTCTGAGTACGGCCGGGGTCGCCGCTCTCGACGCACGATTCCGTCTCGCGCTCTGGCGCGACCGCCGGCGCACGCTTGTCGCCGTGCTGATCGGCACGGCGTTCTTCCTCGTCTGGGATGCGTTCGGGATCGCCACCGGCGTGTTCGTGAAGGGCGACAGCCCGCTCCTGATCGGCGTTCAGCTCGCGCCCGAGTTGCCGCTGGAAGAACCCTTCTTCCTCGCGTTCCTCTGCTACCTCGCCCTCGTCGTCTCCGGAGCCGCGCTCCGTCCGGCGCGCCACGAAAGCGACGCGGCTGCTCGCGCGGAGGACGCCCGGTGACCTACCCGCTCCTCGTCATCCCCTTCGTGCTCGTGACCGCCATCGTCACCGCGTGGAGCGCCCGCCGGCCGGGCTTCGGGCGACGGATGCGGGCATCACTCATCGCGGCCGTCGTGCTCCTTCTGCTCACCGCGGTGTTCGACAATCTCATGATCGCGCTCGACCTGTTCACCTACCCGGACCAGCACCTGAGCGGCATCCGGATCGGCCTGGCACCGATCGAAGACTTCTCGTACCCGCTGTGCGCAGCGTTCGGCGTACCCGCCGTCGCCGCGCTCCTACCCGCCCGGAGGAATTCTTGACCACGCTGTCCGCGGGCACGGTGGCCCGCACCCTCTTCGTCTCGTCCCGCCCGGTGAGCTGGATCAATACCGCCTTCCCGTTCGCCGCCGCCTATCTGCTCACGGTGCGCGAGATCGACGTCACGCTGATCGTCGGCACGATCTTCTTCCTGATCCCCTACAACCTGGCGATGTACGGGATCAACGACGTCTTCGACTACGAATCCGACCTTCGTAACCCGCGTAAGGGCGGAGCGCACGGCGCCGTGCTCGACCGCCGCCTGCACACCATCACGCTGTGGGCAGCGGGGCTCTCGTGCCTGCCGTTCCTCGTCTATCTCGTGGTCGTGGGGTCGCCGCTCTCCTGGGCGGTGCTCGCCGCGAGCATGTTCTTCGTGGTGTTCTACTCGGCTCCGCCGCTGCGCCTCAAAGAGGTGCCGTTCGCCGACTCCGCGACCAGCAGCATCCACTTCTTCTCCCCCGCCGTGTACGGGCTCGTGCTCGCCGGGGCGACCTGGACACCGCAGCTCGGCGCGATCGTCGGCGCCTTCGCGCTGTGGGGAGTCGCCTCGCACGCCTTCGGCGCGGTGCAGGACGTCGTCGCCGACCGCGATGCCGACATCGCCTCGATCGCCACGGTGCGGGGCGCCCGGTGGACGGTGCGCTTCGCGCTCGTCTGCTACACGCTGGCCGGTCTGGTGATGCTCCTCACGAGCTGGCCCGGTCCGCTCGCGGGATTGCTCGCACTGCTCTACCTCGGCACCGTCTGGCCCTACCGGAACGTCTCCGACGCCGACGCGGAGCGCGCGACCGCGGGGTGGCGCCGATTCCTGTGGCTCAACCAGATCGCGGGCTTCGGGGTCACGCTTCTACTCATCTGGTGGTGGCTGCAGACCTCCTGAGCCGCCGCTACGCTCGGGGGCGACGTGCCACGAGGCGCGCGGACGGAGGATCGGATGCCGGAACAACCCGTGGCCGTCGTGGCGGGCGCGAGCGGTTTCGTGGGTCGCGCCGTCGTCGAAGCGTTGACGAGCGACGGGTACGACGTCCGCCGCATCGGCCGCACCGAGAGCATCCGCTGGAGTGATCCGGATGCCATCGCTCGCGCCGTCGATGGCAGCGACGTTCTCGTGAACCTCGCCGGGAAGTCGGTCGATTGCCGCTACCGCGACGCGAATCGCGAGGAGATCCTGCGCTCGCGCGTCGACACGACCCGGATGCTGCACCGCGCGGTCACCGCCGCCGCGCACCCGCCGAGAGTCTGGCTGAACGCGTCGACCGCGACGATCTACCGGCACGAGGTGCACCGCGCGAACACCGAGTCGGACGGCGTCATCGGCGACGGATTCTCGGTCGACGTCGCCCGCGCCTGGGAGAAGGAGTTCTTCGCAGGCGACCTGCCAGGAACCCGTCGGGTCGCACTCCGGATGGCGATCGTCCTCGGCGACGGACCCGCCACCGCCATGCTCCTGCGCCTCGCCCGCATCGGTCTCGGCGGGCCGCAGATCGACTCGTGGTGGTTCTCCCACCGCCGCTATCGCGGCATCGGCACGGACGCGAGCGGACCCGAGCGAAGCGGATGGCACCGCACGCGCGGACGACAGAAGTTCAGCTGGATCCACCTCGACGACGTCGTCGGCGCGATGCGCTTCCTCCGGGACCACGATCAGATTGCCGGCCCGGTGAACCTGGCGAGTCCGCATCCGTCCGACAACAGAACCCTCATGCGCACCCTGCGTCGGGCGGTCGGCGCGCGGGTGGGACTGCCGGCGTGGCGATGGATGCTGGAGCCCGCGATGTGGGTGCTCCGCACCGAGCCGGAGCTCGTTCTGAAGAGCCGCTGGGTGACGCCGGAGGTGCTCACCGACGCGGGGTTCGTGTTCCGATGGCCGGAGCTCGATCCGGCCATCCGCGACGTCGCGAAGAGCTGACGCACCGCGGCACGGTCTGCTCGCCACAACCAGAACGGCGCCCCTCCCGAAGGAGAGGCGCCGTTGCTGCGGGCGGGACTACTCGCCGAGTTCCAGCAGCTGCTGCACGGCTGCCGTGAGGCGGTCGTCGGCTTCGCCGTAGGCGGTCCAGTTGCCGTCGCGCATCGCCGTGTCGCGATCGAGCATGGCCTGCTGCGCGGCCTGCAGAGCCGCCTGGTAGGCGCCCGCGGCCGGCGGCGCGGTGGTGCCGCCATCCGTCGATCCGTCGGTCGGTGTCGGCGTCGGCGTGGCCGAGTCGGTCGGCACCACTTCCTCGTCACCGGCGTTCGCCCCCGAGTCGCCGCCGAACAGCGCGTTGAGCGCGTCGTTCAGGGTGTCCTCGAACGCGATCTCGGTACCGAACGCCACCAGGACCTTCTGGAGCTGCGGCAGCTGAGTGCCGCTGGAGGCCTGCACGAACACGGGCTGCACGTAGAGCAGACCGCCACCGACCGGCAGGGTCAGCAGGTTGCCGTTGATGACCTCGGACTGCCCCTGTTTCAGGATGTTGATCTGCGCGGAGACGGTCGGATCAGAGTTGAACGTGTTCTGCACCTGACCCGGGCCGGGCACCGTGGTGTCCGCGGTGATCTCCAGCAATCGGAGCTTGCCGAAGTCCTCGTTCTTCACTCCGGCTTCGCTTCCCGCGTCCGAGTCGACGGCCAGATACCCCATGAGCACGTTCCTCGAATCCGCGCCCGTGGACTGCGGAATGAAGCTGGTGAACATCGAGTACGTCGGCGACGTCTGACCGGGCATCTGCATGGTCAGGTAGTACGGCGGCTGGTTCACATCCGCCGCCTGCGGGTCGGCCGGGGTCGACCAGGCGTTGTCGCGCTCGTAGAGCGAGAGCGGCGTGTCGACGTGGTACTCGCCGAGCATCGCCCGCTGCACCTTGAACAGGTCGGTCGGGTACCGCACGTGGCTCATGAGGTCCCCCGACATGTCGGAGATCGGCTTGAGCGTGGAGGGGAAGACGTTCTGCCAGGCCTGCAGCAGCGGGTCCGTCTCATCCCACGCGTAGAGCGTGACCGAACCGTCGTAGGCGTCGACCGTGGCCTTCACCGAGTTGCGGATGTAGTTGACGTTGTCGAGCGCGATCCGCGGTGACGGGTTGTTCGCGTCCTCGATCGCCTGCGACATGCTCGTCGCGGTCGAGTACGGGTACTGATCGCTCGTGGTGTACCCGTCGACGATCCAGACGACGCGGCCGTCGACGACGCTCGGGTACGGGTCGGAGTCGAGCGTCAGGTACGGCGCTGCCTTCTGCACGCGCGTCGCCGGGTCGCGATCGTAGAGGATCTGGGAGTCCTCGTTGATGGCGTCGGAGAACACGATCTGCTCGGACTGGAACTTCAGCGCGTAGATGAGCCGGTTGAAGACGTTGCCGATCGAGGGTCCGCCGTCGCCGTCGAAGGTCGTGCGGGTGTCGTTGCCGCCATCCGTGCCCGACGGGTAGTCGAGCTCGATCGGGTCGGTGTCGGCGGGGGCACCGACGATCGAGTAGGTCGGCGAGTTCTCACCGAAGTACACGCGCGGCTGGTACTCCTGGTCGCTCAGGAACCCGGCCGACGGGATCCCGCTTTCGATGAAGACGGGGTCACCATCGGTCGTCCGCTCGTTGCCCTTGGCGACGACGAGTCCGTAACCGTGGGTGTAGACGAGGGTCGAGTTCTGCCACGATGCCGCGTCGCCGAGGCCCGAGGTGTTGACCTCGCGCACCGACACGACCGTGTCCTGCGCCTTGCCGTCGACCTGGTAACGGTCGACGTCGAGCGGGTCCTGGAAGTAGTAGTACTGGCGGTACTGCTGCAGCTGGCGAACCGTCGGCTGGATGATGGCGGGGTCCATGATGCGGATGGATGCGGTGGTGCCGGCATCCGAACGCAGCTGGCCGGGCTCGGCGTCGGTCACCGCGTCGTAGTCGGTCGTCTCGAGACCGTCGATCCCGTAGGCCGACTTCGTGGCGTCGAGGTTGCGCTCGAAGTACGGCATCTCGAGGGCACGCTGGTTCGGACGCACCTGAACGGTGTTCACGATCCACGGGTAGGCGACGCCGACGACGAGAGAGGTGACGACGAGGAGCGCCGTCGCGATGAGCGGGTAGCGCCAGCGACCGATGACGGCCGTGACGAAGAACAGGATCGCGACGATGATCGCGACGATCGAGAGGATCGCGAGGCCCGGGATGGTCGCGTTGACCCCCGTGTAGCTGGCTCCCGTGATGCGCTCGCCGGGCGTTGTCAGTGTGCGATAGCGGTCGAGGAAGAAGCTCGTGCCCTGCAGCAGCAGGTAGATGCCCGCGATGATCGCGAGCTGGATGCGGGCGGGCTTGGAGATGCGGAGCTCGCGCTGGCCGATGCGCACCGAACCGTAGAGGTACGACACGAGGCCCGTGACGAGCAGGCTCACCAGCACGACGGCGGAGGCGAAGCCGACCAGTCCGCTGTAGAACGGCAGACCGAACAGGTAGAAGCCGATGTCCATGTTGAACTGCGGGTCGGCGGCGTCGGTGTGCACACCGTTCAGCCAGAGCGCCGTGGTCTCCCACTGCGCAGACGCGGCGAAGCCCGCGAAGAAGCCGAAGAACACCGGGATGCCCCACATGGCCAGGCGCCGGAGCGGCTCGACGACCTCCTGGTAGCGGTCGAGCTGAGAGCTCAGCCGCACGTAGACCGGCCGGAGCCGGTACGCGAGCTGGATCGCCAGCCAAACCGGGATCGCCATGCCGAGGAACCCGATCGCGAACATCGCGACCTGCGCGACCCACTCGGTGACGAGGACGGAGCTGAATCCGAGCTGGTCGTACCAGAGCCAATCCGCGTAGAGGCTCGCGAACAAGAAGAATGCGACAGCGAGCGCGGCGATCACCACGAGCGAGATAGCGATCACGCGGCGGGGTCGATTCGGGGCGGCGGGCGTCGGCGCTGGGGTCGAGGTCACTCGTCCATCCTAAGAGCGCCCCTCTGGGGGAACGCCGAGCGGATGCTGCGGAAATTGCCAGCCGGTCACGAAGCGGTGCACGTGGGCAGCGCGTCGAGGTCGGATCCCGACGAGATCGCGTCCAGAACGCCGACCGCGTCATCGAGCGTGGAGACCGAGAAGACGCGGAGTCCGTCGGGAATGTGCCCCACGACCTCGTCGCAGTTCGTGCTCGGGGCGAGGAAGTATTCCGCGCCCGCGCCCTCGGCGCCCCACAGCTTCTGCCGGATGCCGCCGATCGGCCCCACGGTGCCGTCGGCGACGATCGTGCCCGTCCCCGCCACCGCGGCGCCGCCGTTGAGTTCTCCCGGGGTGAGTGTGTCGATCATCCCGAGGGCGAACATCATGCCAGCCGACGGTCCGCCCACGTTGTCCAGTTGAATCGTGACGTCGAACGGGAACTGGTAGTCGACCTGCAGCGAGACACCGACCTGCCAGACGCCCGCCGCCTCCCCGGTGCCCTCCTTCGGGGTGACGTCGATGCTCTGCGGAGCCCCGTCGCGCTCGATCTGCAGCGACACCGGCGCTCCGGCGCCTGCGTTGATGATCTCGCGCAGCTGCTGCGGATCGGAGAGGGCCGTGCCGCCGGCCGACACGATGATGTCGCCGATCTCGAGCGTGCCGTCCGCCGCGCTTCCGGCCTGCACATCGGCGACCTCGAGCCGCGCGCCCACGTCGTAGCCGAGGTGGGTGAGGGCCGCCGCGGTGGCGTCCTCCTGCGAATCGACCATGAGTGTCGCGTTCTCGACGCTCCGCTCCTTCGTCGTCTGCCCGGTCGGATAGATCTGCTCGATCGGCACGACCGCTTTCGTCGGGTCGAACCACGCCAGACCGACGTCGAGCCAGGAGAGCCGCTGCTCGGGCGTGCCGACGACCTGCACGGTGAGCAGATCGAGCGATCCCTCCGTGGGATAGGTCTCGGCATCCGGGATCGAGATCAGCGGCACATCGGCGCCGTCCGCATCCTGCACGTCGCCGAGCGTGTTGTAGACCGGGCCCGGGCGTTCGATGACGTAGGGGCTCGGCAGGAACGACATTCCGAGCAGCGCGAGGAGCGCCACCACGAGCGCCCAGATCCCCGCGATCGCGCCCCGCGACATGGGGCGCCGAGGCGCCTCGGGCACGGCGGTGCCGTGCTGTTCGAACAAGCTCACGCGTTCGCCTTTCCGTCCCGACCGTTCGCGGCCGGCGTACGGCGACTTCGTGCTCGCCCGGCGGTGCGATGTTTCTCTGCGACTAGCGTAGATCGCAACGACATCCCCCGGCTGAAAGGCGCCTGACGTGGCTGACGACGACGACCGGAGCCCCGAGGAACAGTTCCAAGAACTGCTCCGGCAGTTGTTCGGCGCGGAGGGGATCGACCCCGCGCAGCTGCAGCAGCTCTCCAGCATGGGCATCGACCCGGCGATGATGCAGCAGATGATGCGGCAGATGCAGTCCGCGTTCGTGTCCGGCGACGGCTCGATCTCGTGGGACGAAGCCCAGCGGCAGGCCCTGCACATCGCGAACCAGAGCGACCTCGGCGTCGGCTCGGGCGCGCGGGCCGATCTCGACCAGGCATTCACCCTGGCGACCCTGTGGCTCAGCGAAGCGACCACGATCTCCGACCTCGGCGAACCCGCCCGCGCGATCACACGCGGGGCGTGGGTCGAGGCGACGATGCCGGTCTGGCGCGAACTCGCCGAGCCCGTCGCGTCCAGCATCGCCGATGCGCTGACCGCGACCCTCTCCGACCAGCTGCCCGAAGACATGCAGGGCATGTTGCAGGGCGCCGGGCGGATGATGCGGACGATCGGCGGGTCGCTCTTCGCCAGCCAGCTCGGGCAGGTCGTCGGACGCCTGTCGACCGAGGTCGTCAGCGGCGGCGACGTCGGCATTCCGCTCATGCCGTCCGGCTCGGCCGCGATCCTGCCGCAGAACTTCGCCGACTTCGGGGCGGGGCTCGAGATCCCGGACGATCAGCTCGCCCTCTACGTCGCCGCCCGCGAACTCGCGCACGCCCGGCTGTTCCGCCACGCCAAGTGGCTGCGCCTGGACGTCATCGCACAGGTGACCGAGTTCGCCCGCGGAATCCGCGTCGACACGAGCGCGCTCGAAGACCTCGCCGCCCGCTTCGATCCGTCGCAGCCCGAAGAGCTGCAGCGGGCGCTCGAGAGCGGCGCACTGCTGCCCGAACGCTCCGAGCAGCAGACTCAGGCGCTGACGCGTCTGGAGAACCTGCTGGCCCTCATCGAGGGCTGGGTCGACGTGGTCACCGCCGACGCCACGTCGCGACTGCCGAGTGCCGACAAGGTCGCCGAGGTCGTCCGTCGCCGTCGCGCGGTCGGCGGACCCGCCGAGAAGGCGCTGGGTTCGCTCGTCGGTCTCGAGCTGCGTCCGCGCCGGATGCGGGAAGCCGCGGCCATGTGGCGGGCTGTCACCGACGCGGTCGGCGTCTCCGCTCGCGACGCGCTCTGGGACTACCCCGACCTGATGCCGAGTTCCTCGGACATCGACGACCCGGCGGCCCTCATCGCCCTCCTGGGCGCGCGGGCACGCGGCGAGCAGCCGGAGCCCGACGAGTTCGACCAGGCCCTGGAACAACTCCTGGCCGACGAGGGGCGCAGCAACGGCGACCCGGACTCCGCACCGGACGACCGTCCGGACGACGGCCGGAACGGACCCGCACCGGTCTGACTTGTCCTCCCCCGGGCGCGGAGGCGACCACATCCTGTGGACAACGGTCGCCTCCTCCCGGGACCGCACAGAATCGGGTCATGCTCCGACTCGACCCCGCGCATCCGCCCGCCTGGCGTGACGAGACCGCCCTGCAGTTCGGGATCGACGGTGTCCTCGTGCTCGAACACGTCGAGGCCTGGCACGAGATCCTGTTGCATTCACTCGAGTCGGGGATGACCGCATCCGATGCAATATCCATCGCCGGCGGCTACGGGGTTCCGCCCGCGGACGTGACGGCCTTCCTCCACCGGCTGCGTCCGGTGCTCGTGACGCGGCACGACGCTCCGCGAATCTACCTCGACGTCGCCGAGACCTTCCCGCATCCGGTCGGAGCCGATGCCGCGCAGATCCTGGCCGCCGATTTCGAGCTCGCGCAAGAACCCGCATCCGATGTGACGACCGTGTTCGTCGCCGCACATCTCGTGCACCCGCAGCGCGCCCTGTCGGTCGCCCGCAGCGGGGCGCCGCACCTGCCCGTCGTCTTCACGGGCGATCGCGCCACGATCGGGCCGCTCCTGCAGGCCGGGTCCGGTCCCTGCCTAGGCTGCTCGGTCGCGCACCGACGGGCCGCCGACCCGGCGTGGCCGAGCGTCGCCGCTCAGCTGCTGGGCAGACCCGCCGCTCCCGTCGCGCCCGGCTTCCTCGCCGAAGCGCTGGGCTTCGCCGCGCGCGTGCTCAGCGGGCGGGGCGGGCCCCGTAGCCGCTCGCACGCGGTGACGATCGACGCGCGGACCCTCCGCCGGACGTGGGCCGCGCAGTCTGTTCATCCAGAATGCGGTTGCCGATCTCTTGAAGGAACCGCGACCGTTGCCGCATCCCCCGTGCGGACGCTTCCGCCCACGAGAGCGACAGCGTACGCGCGGCCCGCGTGATCCCCACGTACGCCAGCCGGCGTTCTTCATCGATCTGCTCGAACCCCTGCGCGTAGGAGATCGGCAGCAAGCCCTCCGCGAGGCCGACCAGGTGCACGTGGTCCCACTCCAGCCCCTTCGCCGCGTGCAACGTCGCGAGGGTCACCGTGGCGAGCGACGGTTCGTGCTGATCCTTCGCGCGAGCCATCAGTTTGTCGGTGAAAGAGCGCAGCGTCGCGTCGGGGCCCTCGTCATCGGCGAGCCGCAGGATCGCGGATCGCGCCTCCCACGCGTCGCGCAACGCCCCGCCCGCGGGCGGTGGTTCGTTCGTGAGCCCGAGCGAGCGCAGCACATCGCGGACGCTGTCGCGGAAGCCGCTCTCCAGAGGTGCGACCGACGCCGCGCGGAGCGCCATCACGGCCTGCCGCACCTCGGGCTGGTCGAAGAACCGTCGACCGCCGAGCACCGTGGTGGGCACGCCCTGATCGGCGAGCGCCGTCAGCAGCTCCGCGGACTGCGCGTGCGCACGGTAGAGGATGGCGATCTGACGCGCATCGACCCCGGAATCGAGCTGGGCGCGGATGCGGCGCGCCACGCCCGCGGCCTCGTGTGCGTCGTCGTCGTAACGCACCAGCACGGGCGCCGGCGCGTCGAGCCCGCGGTCGGTGTCCAGATGCAGCGCACCGGGTCGTCCGCGCATCAGCGCGTTCGCCGTGCGGAGCACCGGCTCATCGCTGCGGTAGTTGCGCTCGAGGCGGAACGTGCGGGCATCCGGGTACTGGCGGGCGAACCCGAGTAGATGGGAGGCGTCCGCGCCGGCGAAGGAGTAGATGGTCTGGCTCGCATCCCCCACGACGCAGAGGTCGCGGCGATCGCCGAGCCATAGTTCCAGGAGACGGTTCTGCAGGGGCGACACGTCCTGGAACTCGTCGACCGTGAAGTGCCGGTACTGCTCACGCACCGCCTGCGAGACGCGGGGTTCCGCCTCGATCATGCCGGCGCAGGCGAGCAGGACGTCTTCGAAGTCGAGCTGATGCCGCTCGTCCTTGACCTTCTCGTACGAGCGGTGGAGGTCCCGGATGGCGCCGAGATCGAGCGACCCGACGCCGGTCCCCCGATCGGAGACGTACTGGTCGATGCTGCGCATCGTGACCTTGCGCCATTCGATTCCGGAGGCCACGTCGCGGAGCGTGGCGGTGTCGGGATGGAGCCCGATGACCTCCGCCGCCTGCGCGAGCAGCCGCACCTTGTTGTCGACGATCGCGGGAGCCGACGATCCGGCGACGACCGGCCAGAAGAAGTTCAACTGGGCGAGAGCCGCGGCGTGGAACGTGCGCGCGGCGACCCCTTCGATGCCGAGGGCGCGCAGACGCCCGCGCATCTCGCCGGCCGCCTTCGCGGTGAAGGTCACCGCCATCACGCGGCCCGGCGAGTACGTGCCGCTTTCCACGCCGTAGGCGATCCGGCGCGTGATGACTCGGGTCTTTCCGGTACCCGCGCCGGCGAGCACGCACACCGGTCCGCGGACGGCGAGCACGGCCTCGCGCTGGTGGTCGTCGAGGCCGGCGAGAGTGGTCTCGCTCACGCCGCGGACTCCGCCCAGTCGAGGATCAGCCGGTACGCGATCGAGGCCGTCCCGGGCAGGGTGAACTCGCCGCGTCCCGCGAACGCCTCGAGGATCTCGGCGCGGGTGAACCAACGGATCTCGAGGATCTCCTCGCCGTCGGCACGGGCCACGTCGTCGTCGTGTGCCGCGGCGTGAAATCCGAGCATGAGCGAGCGCGGGTACGGCCACGCCTGCGAGCCGCGGTAGCGCACGTCCACGACGTCGATGCCCGCTTCCTCCACGAGTTCTCGAGCGACCGCGGCCTCCAGCGACTCCCCTGCCTCCACGAACCCGGCGAAGCACGAGTAGCGTCCGGCCGGCCAAGCCGCGTTCGATCCGAGGAGAAGCCGGTCGGGGTCGATCGCGCTGGTCACCGCGACGATCACCGCGGGGTCCGTCCGCGGGAAGTGCTGACGCCCGCAATGCGGGCAGCGACGCACCCAGCCCGCCTGTTCGAGATGCGTCCGCGTGCCGCACGCGGGGCAGAAGGGAGCGTCGAGCAACCATCGCCCGAGACTCAGTGCCTCGATCGCGAACGCCGCATCTGTCGTGTCGAGCTCGCCCCCGACGACTCGCACCGCCGCCCAGTCGGACACGTCCAGCGCGGGCTCGGGCGCGTCGGCTCCGAACACCGCGGCCAGCACGCCCGCGCCGTCGCGTCGACCGAGCAACGCCCACTCGGGTTCGCCCGGGACGTCCTCCGGCCGGACGAACGCCAGACGCGCGGGCGCGGCCAGGGGAACGCGGTCTCCGTGCACCACGAGCACGAGCGTCGACGGGTTCGCGCGGAGTTCGGCGAGGATCTGCGGACGAACGCGTTCCTCGGCTGCCCGGTCGATACCGGCGCCGGCGAATGCCGGTGGGGTGGTTCCGGATGCGGTCACCGTTACCTCCTCGACGGGCGTGGCTCCCGGATCCGCCCGGGCGTTCGACCTACCCTGAAGGCATGCCACGCTCTCCTCTCACTCTAGCCGCGTCGGTGACGGCGGCTCTGCCGGGAGCCAACGTCGTGAGCGCTCGTGGCCTCGGCTCGAGCGACGGGCGGATCGCCTCCGCGGTCGCCGACCTCGACGACGGCAGCCGCGTCGTCGTGCGCGTCGGCGGCGACGACGAACCCGGCCGCGCGCTCGTCGCGGAGGCACGGGTGCTGGGCGCCCTGTCGGCCGGGGTGCGAAGTCTGCTGCCCTTCCGCGCACCGCAGCTCCTGGGCGAAGTGGGTGTCGCGGGTGGCGGGCGCGCGGTCGTCGCGGACTTCCTCGACGGTTACCGCGTGGACGCGGCCGACGTGCCCGCGGGGCCGGGTTTCGCGACGCTCCTCGGCACCGCGATCGCCGCGGTGCACGATCTTCCCGTCACGGTCATCCGCGCGGAGGGCTTTCCGGTTCGTTCCTCCGACCAGGTGCAGGCCGAGACCGCGCGCCTTCTCGAGCGCGCATCCGCCACCGGGCGGGTGCCGCAGACCCTCCGCGACCGCTGGCGTCACGCCGTCGAAGACGACAGCCTGTGGCGCTTCGAGTCGACCGTCGTGCTCGGCGGAGTCGAGGCGGGCTCGTTCGTCTTCGCCGACCAGGGCGAGGACGCGATTCCCACGGTGGTCGGACTTCTGGACTGGTCGGGGCTCTCGATCGGCGATCCCGCGGTCGACCTCCGCTGGGTCGCGAATGCACCGCTCGCGGCGGAGGACGTGCACGAGGCCTACGTGGCCGCATCCCACCGCTCGGCGGACGCTCACCTGATGGCGCGGGCACGACTGCTTGCCGAACTCGAGTTCGCGAAGTGGCTCGTCCACGGCCACGACGAGCAGGACGAGACGATCATGCAGGACGCCGAGCGGCTCCTCGCTTCGCTCGCCGACGCCACCGCCGACACCGACCTGGTGCGTCCGGATGGTCCGGATGTCGACGACGCGATCGCGTTGCTCGATCGGGTGCCGGCGGCGGCCGACACCGGGATCGACACGTCGATGCACACGGATGCGTACGATCCCGCCGAGCTCGGCGCCTACCTCGACGACGCCGCGCGCACCGACCGTGGCGACGACGACGCGGAGTCGATCCCCACGCTGCCGGTCGATCTCTCGGAATGGACCGTCACGCCCGACCTCGCCCCGCGCGAGAAGGCCGCTGCCGAAACGTCGCCGGCGACCGAGGCACCGTCGACAGCAGCCGCCGAGCCCGCGACCCTCGACGAGTCGGACGACCACGCCGAGGCCGCCCGCGCGTCCCGCGCGGCGCTCCGCCGGTGGAGCCAGTCCTGAGGCGGACGCCGCCTGGCCACACCGGCGCGACCGTGCGGTGCATCATCCGCGGATGATGCGGTCCTCCGCAACATAGAAGAGCGCCACGTCGATCTCGTCGAGCGGTACGCCGTGACGCTCGTGGTATGCGCGCCGGTACAGCTCCAGCTGCACCATCCGCTCGCGTACCTCCGCGTCACCGCGGGGCGCGCGACCGGTCTTCCAGTCCACGATCTCGATGCGCCCGCCGCGGTCCGCGCGCCGGTACACCGCGTCGAGTTTGCACACCACGACATGCGCGCGGCCGTCGAGCCCCACGTGCCGGAAATCGATCTCGGTCTCGACCTCGATGGGTTTCAACGCCCCCCACTCGGATGCCTCGAACGCGGCGACGAGGCGATCGAACTCCGCATCCGGACCGCTGTCATCGTCGGACGACGGGAAGAGCGCGTCGTCGAGCGATGCCATCGCGCTCACACCGGCACGCTGCTCGACCCACGCGTGGAAGCGGGTGCCGAGCGTCGTCTCGACGTACGGACGCTCCGGGAGCGGCCGCTCGAAGGCGGCGACAGCCGCCGCGTAGTCGGAGACGAAATCCTTGTACGCCGACGCCGGGATCCGCACCGGCGCCTCTCCCACGACCGGCCGGAGTCGCTCGTCACGTTCGGCGAGCAGCAGCGCGAGCTCGTCGTCGGGGTGCGCGCGCTCCATCGCCTGTGCCCCCTCGACCGCCGCGGCCGCGGCCGTCACCGCCGTTCGCCGCGCGCCGAGCGGGTCGATCGGCCAGTCCAGCGTGCGCACCAGATCGGCGTACGGGTCATCGCCCGGCTCGAGCGCGGGCGGTGCCATCCCGAGCGCATCTCCGATCTCGAGGAGGAACCGACTGAGGTCACGCGGTCGACGCGTGCCCGCCCAGAACGAACCGCTGAGCAGCAGGTGGTCTCGTGCGCGCGTCACCGCCACGTACGCCAGCCGGCGGTCTTCGTCGAGCGTGCGCGCGCGATGCGCCTCGATGAACTCGTCGCGGCCGCGCTTGAGCGCTTGCTGCGTCGGTGCGTCTCTCGCCTGCCAGCGATAGTCGGGCAGCCAAGCCGCATCTCCGCGGAACTCGTAGGGCAGCACCCCCGCGCCGAGCCAGCCGCGGGTCTCCCGCGGCGACGTCGGCAGCTCGCCCTCGACGAGTCTCACCACCGCGACCGCATCCCACTCGAGTCCCTTCGACCCGTGGATCGTCAGCAGCTGCACGACGTCTTCTTCGGGCGGGTCGGTGCGCGGGGCCAGATCGTCGCTGCGCTCGGCGTAGTCGAGCCACGCCAGCAGGCTCGTGATGCTGCCGTGCTCATCTGCGGAGAGGAACGCCCCGACCTCGTCGACGAACGCCCGGACCTGCGCCGACGCCGTGCGGGCGGGTCCGCGCGCCTCGTTCGCGGCGAGTTCGATGTCGAGGCGCAGCTCGATCTCGATCGCACGGATGAGCTCGGGGATCGGCAGGGTGCCGGAGGCATGGCGGAGACCGGAGAACACGCCGGCGGCTTCGCGGAGGCGTTCTCGGGCATCGGGGGTGAACCCGGCGAGCCAGCCGTGATCGGCACGGTGACGGGAGAAGAACTCCAGGGCGTCGATCAGCGACCCGCGATCGTCGACGCCCGCGGCCCGCAGGCGCGCGAGAACGTCGGCCTCCATCGGGGCTCCGGAGGCATCCAGACGCGCCAGGCGCCGCGACAGATCGCCGAGCGCGGCAAGATCCGCCACGCCGATCGACCACCGGGGACCGGAGAGCAACCGGATGAGCGCCGAGCCGGCAGACGGGTCGCTCACCACGCGCAGGGCGCTCACGATGTCGACGATCTCGGGGGTGGTCAGCAACCCGCCGAGACCGAGCATCCGATAGGGGATGCCGTGTCGAGCGAGGGCCTCCGCGAACCGCGGCATGTGCTTCTTCGCGCGGAAGAGGATCGCCCCGGTCGTCTGCTCCCCCGCGGCGGCGCGCTCGGCACGAACGCGAGCGAACCACCGGGCGACCGCGTCGGTCTCGGCGTCGAGGTCGGTCTCGGCCACGATCTGCACGTCCCCGGACGCGGCGCCCGGGCGGGCGCGAAGCTCCCCGACTGGCACGGCTGCCCGGGTCGCGAGCGGCGCGAGAACGGCGGTCGCCGCGGTCAGCACGACGGGGCTGTTGCGCCAGCTCGTCAGAAGACGGAACCGTTCGCACTCGCCGTCCGGGGCGAAGGCGCTCGGGAAGCCGTCGAGGTTGCCGGCGGACGCGCCCCGCCATCCGTAGATCGCCTGGTGCGGATCGCCGACCGCCATCACGGCCGTGCCGCCGAAGAGCTGCGCGAGCAGGAGCGTCTGCACGACCGACGTGTCTTGGTACTCGTCGAGCAGCACCACACGGAAGCGGTCGCGCAGCTCCGCGGCGACCGCGGGATCGGCGTTCGCGATCTCGTACGCCCCCGAAACCTGATCGGCGAAGTCGATGACCCCGAGGCGGCGCTTGCGCTCGGCGTACTCGCGGGCGAGGCGCGCGAAAAGCGCCAGCCGATCGACGGCTGCCGCATCCGTTCGAACATCCGCGTAGACCGTGGTGCGCGCCGAATCCGAGGGCCGCTCGAGTACGTCTCGGAACCGCTCGGGGAATCGCTCCAGCACGTCCAGGTCGACGAGATTGTCGACGCTGTCTCGCGCGACCCGCAGCGCCTGGTCGACCAGGGTGCGGACGGACCCGTCGAACGCGTCGAGCGCCGGGTCGTCGGAGGCCAGCACGACACGGCGCATGAGCAGCCACGCGGCGGATTCGGAGAGCACGACCGCCTCCGCGTCCCGGCCGATGCGCACGGCATGTTCGCGGACGATCGAATCGGCGAAGCTGTTATAGGTCGACACCGTCGGGCGATCCAGCAGGTCATCGGCCGGCGCGGCGTCCGGAGCCTCACCGGGCGCACCCAGCGCATCGAGCGCATCCCGGCGCGCCGATTCGCCGCCGCCCTCCCGCTCGATGCGCCCGAACACCTCGAGCGCGCCGTCGGCGTGCAGGGCAGGGAGCTGCGCGAGGAGCCCCCGCCGTTCGAACTCCGCCAGCCGGATGAGGCGTCGCTGCACTCGTTCGGCGAGTTCTCCGGAGGCCTTGCGCGTGAACGTCAAGCCGAGCACCTGATCGCGGCGGACGATCCCGTTGGCGACGAGCCACACGACACGCCCTGCCATCGTCTCGGTCTTGCCGCTGCCGGCGCCCGCGATCACGAGCGCGGGGCGAGCCGGGGACTCGATCACGGCGGTCTGCTCGGCCGTCGGCGGAAACTGCCCGAGAGCGGCGGCGATGGCGGCCGCACCGATGCGCGGCTCGTCGGCGGAGGCGGCGGTCACGGCGCACTCACCGGGGGGACCGTGTGGATGCGGCACAGCCCGTGGCCGAAATCATCGCGGCAATGATCTTCGTAGGGGGCCCGGAACGTGCGCCCGGACATCACCCGGGCCGCGTCGTCGAGGCGCGCGAGGAATGCTGCTCTCCCCTGCTCGTCGAGCGGGGGTTGCGTGGGCGTCGTGTAATCGTGCTTCGTTCCCGGCTGCAGAACGAGCAGCTTCGCCCCCGCCGTCTGCCGCTCGCCCGCGTCGGGTACCGCGCCCGCGGCGACGGCGACCTGGTACGCGGCCAGCTGCGGATGCTCGGCCACCTTGGCGTCGGTGTGCGGCACACTCTTTCCGGTCTTCAGATCGACGATCACCACGCGGTCATCCGCCGTCGCCTCCACGCGGTCGATCGTCCCCGACAGCACGAGGGGAAGGGCCTGGTCATCGTCCGGGAACGGCAGTTCGACCTCGAATCGCGATTCCGCGCCCAGCAGCCGACCGCCCTGCGCCTCGAACTCGCGGAGATAGCGCGACAACCGCCGCACGAGGTCCTGCGCGCGGGCGCGCTCAGCGCGCTCGCGCCACGGAGCATCGAACTCGAGCTCGCTCCACCGCGCGGCAACGGCCGCCCAGAGCGAATCGGCATCCGGCTCGGCGGTTTCGAGCGCATGGTGCAGAAGCGTGCCGAGCCCCGCGGTCATCGTGCCCGGGTCTCCCCCGAGGTCACCGATCACCCAGTCGAGTTGGCACTGCTCCAACGCCTCCACGCGCGATGGCGACACGCGCACGCTCTCGGCCCGCGGGTCGTGGAGCGGCGCGGTCGATGTCGGCGGAGCCACGCCGTACCAGGTCGTCGGCGCGGCACCCGGAACCCGGGCGTCCGCCAGCAGGGCGAGCTGCGCGGCGGCATGCGCGCGCTGGCCCGGGGTGCTGCTCGCCGTGACGAGCGTGCGACGGTGCGCGGCGGTCAGCCCCCGGAGCGACAGGGGATGCACGACGGGCGCCGGGGCCGCATCCGGAAGCACCTCGAGAAACGGGCTCGGCGCGTGGGCGTCATCGGCGACCGCGGTGACGATGACCCGGTTGTTCGCCCGCGAGAGCGCGCGGGCGAACAGCCGCAACTCGTCGTGGAGGACCTCGCGGCGGCGGTCGAGCGCCGACGAAACGGGAGCGTCGGGACGCATGGCCTCCGCCAGACGCCACGCCTGCAAGAGCGTGCCGCGCAGGCGCGTGTTCGGCCAGACGCCGTCCTGCACCCCCGCGATCACGACGGTGTCGAACTCGAGGCCGAGCGCGGCGGTGGGCGTGAGGATCTGCACCCGTCGACGACCGCCCGGGGCGGAGAACAGGTCGTCTGCCACGTCGCTGTCGAGCACGCCGCGCAGGAACACCATCGGGCTCGCCACGCCGCCGTCCTCCGCGCGCTCGCCGAACCGTTTCGCCGCCTGGAACAGCGCGACGATCGCGTCGAGGTCGCGGCCGGCCTGCTCGGCCAGCGGGCCGTTGCCGCGCGCGGTCTGCGCCCAGGAGCGCTCGTGGCCGCTCCGCGACCACGCCGTCCACAGCAGCTGATGCGCGCTGGCGCCGCTCGCTAGTTCTGCGCGCAGCATTCCCAGGGTTTCCGCCACGCGCGCCGCGCGCAGCGCCTCGCGCGTGCCGAGCAGCACGAGCTCCGCGGGCTCCCGGAGCGCGGCGGCGAACAGCTCCCGCGCCGGGCGAGCACCTCCGGCCGCGATCTCGGACTGCCGCAGGGCGCTCCGCAGCCGTCGCAGGTCGACGGGATCGAACCCCGCCGACAGCAGCGTCTCGACCGGATCCGATTCATCGTCGTCAGCAGCCGCGCACACGACGCTCACGAGACTTCGCACGCTCCCCCGGCGCCCGAGCGGCTCGGCGAGTCCGGGCGCGCGGGCGGGCACCTCGCGCGCCGACAGCTCTGCCTCCAGGGTCGCCACCTGCCGCGAATCGTGCGCGATCACCGCGCACCGCTCCCAGGCGACGGCGTCGTGCAGATGCCGCTCCCGCAGCACGCGGGCGATCGCGTCGTGCTCCTCGGTCACCGAGCGCGCGGTGAGTACTCGCACGGAGCCGTCATCGGCTGCGCCGCGCGGCGCAGAACGATGCGCCACGATTCCGGCGGCGCCGATCCGCTGCGTGACCGCGCGGACGACGTCGGCGTTGAAGGCCGTGCCCCGATGCACCGCACGGAGCACGATCGTCTCGCCGAGCGAACCCGCCAGCGCGGCGAAGTGCTCGGGTCGGGCGCCGCGGAACACCCCGGAGCCGAGGTCGGGGTCGCCGAACGCCATCACCCCGACGCCGCGCTCGTGCAGCGCCTCGAGGAGAGCCACCCCGCCCCGGGTGAGTTCCTGCGCGTCGTCGACCAGCACGGCGCCGAGACGGCGGACGGCCGCGAAGGCCGGATCGGCGTGGTCCAGTGTGCGCACCAGCGCCACCGCTTCGTCGGTGAGTCCGGCCGCATCGCGGTACGCCGTCCGGAGGTCGGCGCGGACGTCGTCATACTCGACCATGAACTCCGCGAGCGCCGCCCACACCGGCACGCCGTGCCGCCGGGCGAGTTCGCTCAGATGGGCGGGAGAAAGCTGCAGGGCGACGCACTCCGCCAGAAACGCGCGGACTTCGCTCCGGAACGCACGAGACGAGCGCACGGAGGCACCGAAGCCGTCGGGCCAGAACGAGGGCGCACCCTCTGCGTCGTCGGCTTCGTGACCGCGGAGGAGATCGTGGATGATCTGATCGTCGTCGGCACCGGTGAGAAGTCGCGGCGCGGGGCGGCCGCGCTGGATCTCGTGGGCGCGCACGATCTCGAACGCCAACGACACCACGGACCGCGCCGGGGCCCCCGACCTCGCGCTCCCCATCGCGATCGACAGACGGTCTCGCAGGGCGGTCGCGGTCTGCCGGGTCGGCGTCAGCACGAGCACGGCGTCCGGGTCGATGCCTGCCCGAACGAGCGCCGCCGCGCGCTCGACGATGACCGTCGTCTTACCGCTGCCGGGCGCGCCGACGACGAGACCGGATGCGGACGCCGGCCGCGCGAGCACAGCGGCCTGATCGTCGTCCCAGACCGGGTCGGTCGCCTCCGGCGCCGCCACGGAATCGCTCACCGCATCCATCCCTGCAACGCTAACCCGGACCGCCGACACGCGTTCGCCCACAGCGTGCCGCCGAGGCCCCCCGGGGACGGACCGCGTCCGGTGAGGTGCCGTAGGCTCGAAAACGCCCCCAGAACCCCGACACGAGGAGCGCATCCGTGGAGATCCGCATCGGCATCGCGAACACCGGCCGCGAGCTCAACTTCGAGACCGCCCAGCCCGCCGAGGACGTGAAGAAGTCCATCGCCGAAGCACTCAACGAGAAGGCACCGTTCGTCAGCTTCACCGACGTGAAGGGCAACTCCTACCTGGTGCCCTCCGCCGCCCTGGCCTACATCGAACTCGGCACCGAAGAGACCCGCCGGGTCGGCTTCTTCGCCTGAGCAGATGGACATCCTGCTCGCGTTCGTCTTCGGAGCAGCGCTCGGGGTGATCGCGCATGCGATCCTCCCGGGGCGAGAGCTCCGCGGCGCGGCGCTCGCGCCTATCGTGGGCGCCCTCGTCGGCGGCGCCGTCTGGCTCGCACTCACGTGGGCCGGACTCACGACGGATGACGTCGTCCTGTGGGCTGCGGCGCTGCTCGTCCCCGCGGTCGTGGTGGTCGTGGGAGTGGTCGCGCTGACCCGCATCCGACGCTCGCACGACGCCCGCGAGGCCGCGCGCCTCGGAATCGCCTGACCGAGCCGCGCGCTTGGCGCTGCCGCCCGCTCAGGACGAGAGGTTCATGGCCTCCATGCGCCGCGCGTGCGCGGCCATGAGCTGGGTGAAGACCGGCTCCACGCGGTCATCCAACGGGACGCCGTCCGCGGTGCTCCGGAGGGCGGCGCGCGCGATGAGCAGGGTGTCGCCCACGAGGCGCCGACCCCACATCGCCAGGAGCGATGACCATTCCGGGTCTCCGGCGATGGTCTCGGTGATGATCTCGACGATCGCCTGCCGGTCGTCCTTGCCGCCGAGCGTGCGTGCCACCCGGCGGCCGGTCTCGCCGTAGCCGCCGGAGAGCGCCAGGTAGAAGTCGTCGAGCATGCCCGCCGTGAGATGCACGGAGATCAGCGTCTCCTGCGGACGGATGCCGTGGGTCGCCGCGCGGAATGCGTCGAGCGGCTCGCGGAACGGCAGCATCAGCGCGGTCGGATCGTCTCCCCGTTCTCGGATGAGGGCGACCAGCTCTTCGTGCTTGCGAAGAGCGGCTCCTGCCGCGCGCGAGAGTGCCTCTTTCTGCGCGAGCTCGGGGGTCGAGGCGATCAACTCGCTGAGCGTCTCGAAGAAGCCGAGCTGCAGGTACGCGGCCTGGCCCAGGAAAATGTCGATGTCGGGCGCGAGCTCGGCGAAATCGACCCGCGTCGCACCGTCGAGCTCGCCACGCGAACGCAGCCGGAGCGCGCGATCGACAGGGGCACGCCGACGCCGGAACCATTCCCACACGCGTTACAGCCTACGGCTCGGGTATCGTGGGATCCGCCTCGGCGTCGGACCGAGGCCACCGCGCCTGGGACGAGAAGGGCGTGGACATTCCGCCGGCGGTCACGAACCGCCATCGACCAGACAGGTTCATATAGTGACGACCTTCGCCGAACTCGGCGTGGACCAGGACATCATCGACACCCTCGCCGCGCGCGGGATCGTGGATTCCTTCCCCATCCAGGAACAGACCATCCCCCTCTCCATGCCGGGCCAGGACATCATCGGCCAGGCCAAGACGGGCACCGGCAAGACCTTCGGCTTCGGCATCCCGGTCGTGCAGCGCCTCGGACCCAACCCGGAACCGGGCGTCAAGGCCCTCATCGTCGTCCCGACCCGCGAACTCGCGGTGCAGGTGTACGAAGACATGGACATGCTGACGTCCAACCGCTCCACGAGCGTCGTCGCCATCTACGGCGGCAAGGCCTACGAGGGCCAGATCGACCAGCTCAAGGCCGGCGCGCAGATCGTCGTCGGCACCCCCGGTCGCCTGATCGACCTGAACAACCAGCGACTCCTCGACCTGTCGAACGCGACCGAGGTCGTGCTCGATGAGGCCGACAAGATGCTCGACCTCGGCTTCCTCTCCGACATCGAGAAGATCTTCCAGAAGGTCGCCCCGGTGCGCCACACCCAGCTCTTCTCGGCGACCATGCCCGGCCCGATCGTGGCCCTGGCGCGGCGGTTCATGTCGAACCCGATCCACATCCGCGCCACGGACCCCGACGAGGGGCTCATGCAGGCGAACATCCGCCATCTCGTCTACCGCGCGCACTCGCTCGACAAGGACGAGGTCATCGCCCGCATCCTGCAGTCCGAGGGCCGGGGCAAGACCGTCGTCTTCACCCGCACGAAGCGCGCGGCGCAGAAGCTCGTCGACGAGCTGAACGACCGCGGCTTCAACGCCGGCGCCGTGCACGGCGACATGAGCCAGGAAGCGCGCGAGCGCTCGATGGCGGCATTCAAGGCCGGCAAGAAAGACATCCTGATCGCCACGGATGTCGCCGCTCGCGGTATCGACGTCGACGACGTGACCCACGTGATCAACCACACGATCCCCGACGACGAGAAGACCTACCTGCACCGCGCCGGCCGCACCGGCCGTGCGGGCAAGACGGGTATCGCCATCACGTTCGTCGACTGGGACGACATGCACAAGTGGGCGCTCATCAACCGCGCGCTGGACTTCGGCCAGCCGGAGCCGGTCGAGACCTACTCGTCCAGCCCGCACCTGTTCGAAGATCTCGACATCCCCGTCGGCACCAAGGGGCGGCTGCGGAAGCTCCCCGTCGTTCCGGCGACGGCATCCGTGCCGACGCTCGAGGGCGCCGCGGCCGGATCCGATGCCTCGCGTCGCCGTCGCCGTCGCCGCTCGGACGGCTCGGCCGCCGGTGAGCCGTCCGCGGCCGGCAGCAGCACGGCCACGAGCACGACGGAGACCGAGGGCCGCGGCACGCACGACGGCGGAGGCTCCGAGCACCACGACGGCAACGCCGCACCGCGCCGGCGCCGTCGTCGTCGCGGTGGCTCCCGTCCCGAGGGCGGCGCACCGGCCGCATCCTGATCCGAAGCGCCCCGTCATCACGCGATGACGGGGGCGCTTCCGGTTCCGCGCTCGACGATCCGAGCGACCATCTCATCGCTCGTGGTGTTCTCACCCGGGCGATTGGGCTTTCCGGCGCCGTGATAGTCGCTGGATCCGGTCACGATGAGGTCGTGCCGCCGCGCCAGGTCCCGGAGCACGCGTTTTCCGGCCTCGGTGTTCTCACGGTGGTCGATCTCGAAGCCGGCGAGGCCGAGACCGATCAACTCTTCGATGTACGGCAGCGGCATCATCCGGTCCCGGCCCGCCGGCGTCGGGTGCGCGATGATCGGCACTCCCCCGGCCGCGACGACCAGGCGGACGGCGGTCGCCGGATCGGGCGCGTAGTGCGGTTCGTAGTATCCCTCGCGAGGATGCAGCACGCCGTCGAAGGCCGCACTCCGATCGGCGACGATTCCGCGCGCGACGAGCGCATCGGCGATGTGGGGCCGCCCGACGGTCGCATCACCGACGGTCTGTGCGACGACATCCGCCCACGTCAGGTCGTAATCGCGCGACAGGCTCGCCACGATCCGCTCCGCGCGACCGCGGCGGTCGTTCCGGATGCGGGCCGTCTCGGCGGCGAGGGCCGGATCGTCCGGGTCGAAGAGGTACGCGAGCAGGTGCACGCTGCGCCACGCGTGCTGGGAACTCAACTCCATGCCCGGGATCAGGGTCATCCCGAGTGACACCGCGGCGGGAGCGGCATCGGCCCAGCCCGCCGTCGTGTCGTGGTCGGTGAGGGCGACGGTGCGCAGTCCGAACGCGCGCGCCGAACGCATCACGATCTCCGGAGGCTCCGTGCCGTCCGACCGCGACGAATGCAGGTGCAGGTCGGCCGGCCCATGGATCTGCCCGTTCGCCATCCGTCGAGCGTACCGCGACGATCCTCGGGCACGACCGCCTCGGTCGGGCGATGCCCAGGTCGACTGCATAGGCTCGCAGGGTGCGCCGCCTCTTCGGAATCCTCGTGATCGTGCTGTGCGCGATCGGTGCCGCGGTCCTCACCTGGCCGGACTTCTTCCGCCTCGCACAAACGTATCCGCTCGCCCAGGTCATCTCCTTCCGAGTGCTCGTCGTCGCGGGCTTCGCCGTGCTCGTCGTCGTCTTCCTGCTGCTCGCGACGCTGCGCCCCGTTCGCCGGTTCGCACTCTCGCTCGCGGTGATCGCGCTCGCGGCCGCCGTCGCCGGCGGGGCGATCGTGGCCACCCGCGGAACCGGAACGCAAACGCTCCCGGAGAAGACGGCCGACAGCATCCGGGTCATGACCTGGAACACCGCGGGGGCCGCGACGTCGGCGGAGACGATCGCACAAACGGCCGTCGCGATGGGCGCCGACATCGTCTCGCTGCCCGAGACCACGATCGAGACAGGCGCACAGGTCGCCGTTGCGATGCGAGACCTCGGCCAGCCGATGTGGGCCCATCACACCGAGTACGGCACCGACGGCTGGGCCGCGGACTCGACCACGCTGCTGGTGTCTCCGAACCTCGGCACCTACTCGGTCATCGAGTCATCCCAGGACGGATCGAGCAACACGTCGACGGTCCCGAGCGCGGTCGCCATGCCGACGGATGGCGACGGCCCCATCATCGTCGCCGCCCACGCGGTCGCTCCCCGCGAGGACGCGATGGACGATTGGCGGCACGACCTGCAGTGGCTTGCCGATCAGTGCGCCGACGACAACGTCATCATGGCCGGAGACTTCAACGCGACGATCGACCACATGGCCCGGCTCGGCGCGGACGGCGGCGTGCTCGGGCGGTGCCGCGACGCGGCGTCGCAGACCGGCAACGGCGCGGTCGGCACGTGGCCGACGCAGCTGCCCGCCCTGGCCGGCGCGCAGATCGACCATGTGCTCGCGACGCCCGATTGGACGCCGACGGGCTCGGTGGTCCTGACCACGCTCGACGACGCCGGCAGCGACCATCGCCCGCTCGTGGTGCAACTCGAACGCACCGGCTGACGTCAGCCGCGTCCGGTGGGAGACTGGAGGCATGGCAGATCCCACGGACATCCCCACGATCACGACGGCCGAGCCCGCACCCGCGCAGCCCTCGAACCGCAAGCAGCCGTTCCCGTCCGGATTCCTCCAGACGATCTCCGAAGGCTGGGCGCAGCGCCCCGAAGCCGTCGTGCCGCCGCGCATCGAGGCCGCGTACGCGGCACGCCGCCGCGATGCCCTCTCCGCCGTGTTCCCGGGCTCGCGACTGGTGATCCCGGCGGGCGACCTGAAGGTGCGCAGCAACGACACCGACTATCCGTTCCGTGCGCACACGGCGTTCGCGCACCTCACCGGTTGGGGCACGGATGCCGAGCCCGGCGCCGTGCTCGTCTTCGAACCCCGGCCCGGCGAGGGTCACGACGTCACCCTCTATTTCCGCGAGCGCGCCGACCGCACGACCGCGGAGTTCTACAGTGACGCGAGCGTCGGCGAGTTCTGGATCGGACCGCGCCCGTCACTGGATGAGGTCGCCGCCGATCTCGGCATCGCGACGGCCCACATCGATGCGCTCGAGCGCGCCGACGACGACCGCGTCGTCGAGGAGGACGCGGACCTCGACCGGGTCGTCTCCGAGCTCCGACTCCTCAAGGACGACTACGAGATCGCGCAGCTGCAGCTCGCGGTCGATGTGACCGCATCCGGATTCGATGACATCGTGCGCGAACTGCCGCGGATCATCGCGCACCCGCGCGGTGAGCGGATCGTGGAGGGAGTCTTCCACCTGCGCGCACGAAGCGATGGCAACGGCGAGGGGTACGACACGATCGCCGCATCCGGCGCGCACGCCTGCTACCTGCACTGGACGCGCAACGACGGCGCCGTTCGCCCGGGTGACCTGATGCTCGTCGACGCCGGCGTCGAGGTCGACAGCCTCTACACCGCCGACATCACCCGCACGATCCCGGTCGACGGTCGCTTCACCGACGTGCAGCGCCGCGTCTACGAAACGGTTCGCGAAGCGGCGGATGCGGCGTTCGCCGCGGCACGACCGGGAGTCCGGTTCCGCGAAGTGCACGCCGCGGCGATGGACGTCATCGCTCGCCGCGTCGCCGAATGGGGGCTCCTGCCGGTCACCGCCGAGGAAGCACTCGACGCCGACACGGGCGGGCAGCACCGGCGCTACATGGTGCACGGCACGAGCCATCACCTCGGGCTCGACGTTCACGACTGCGCTCAGGCGCGCCGGGAGATGTACTACGACGGTCTGCTCGAACCCGGAATGGTCTTCACGATCGAACCGGGCCTCTACTTCCAGGCCGACGACCTCACGGTCCCGGCCGAGTATCGCGGAATCGGCGTGCGCATCGAGGACGACATCCTCATGACCGCCGACGGCCCGGTCAATCTGTCTGCCGGCATCCCCCGCACGGCCGACGAGATCGAGGAGTGGGTCGCGCGCCTGCGCGCGTAGGTTCTGGGCCCGGTCGCCGCCGTCAGCGGCGGCCGGCCGCCCCGGCTCGCGGTGTCAGGCGCGGTCGGCGCTCTGCGGCGTATCGCCCGCCCCGGGCGCGGGACGCGTGGGATCGATCCGCTCGCCGTACCGCGGCGGTGCCTGCTCGGGTCGCGCGGGCGCGGGGGGCGCATCGCCCGGCTCCGCGGGAACGGGGTGCGCGGGAAGCGGCGGCGCCGCGGGAGCCGAGTCGGCCGTCTTCGCCGCGCCCAGGGCGGCGCGTGCGCGGTGCACACTGGAGGCCATCACCCGAACGTCGTAGTGGTCGGCCACGACCTGCATCACCGACGCGAAGTCGCGACGGCGGCGAACGATCGAGAACATCAGGATGCTCATCAGCATCCCGATCGCGATGCCCACCAGCAACACACCGACGAATGCCTGAATGGCCACGGTGGGAGTGCCGAGAACGAAGATGAAGGCGAACAGCACACCGAGAACGAGTCCGTTGACCGCGCCCGATCGCGCAGCCGTCGCGTAACCGAGGCGTCCGGTCACCCGCTCGATCGAGCGGAGCCCCTGACCGACGATCGCGATCTCCTTCGCGGGCACGTCCGCAGCGATGAGAGCGGATACCGCCTTCTGCGCTTTCTCGTACTGCGAGAACGACGCGACGGTCTCGCCCGCTTCCGCGGAACCGGCCGTGAACGGTGCACCCATGCTCATCCCCTCATCTTGTCACGCCCGCCTGCGCGTGCGCCCGGCACGTCGCGGCCGCCCGGTCTACGCTGGAACAGTGAGTACACAACGGGTCTTCGTCGCGCGCCTGGCCGGCTGCGCGGTCTTCGATCCGGTCGGGGACCGGCTCGGAAAAGTTCGCGATGTCGTCGTCATCTATCGAACGAACGATTCGCCGCGGGTGGTCGGCCTCGTGGTCGAGATCCCGGGTCGGCGTCACGTGTTCGTTTCGATCGGACGCGTCACGACGATCGAGACGGGTCAGGTCATCACGACCGGCCTCATTAACGTGCGCCGCTTCCAGCAGCGCGGCGGCGAGGTGCGCGTGCTCGCCGAACTCGTCGGCCGCAAGGTCACCTTCACCGACGGTTCCGGGCAGGCGGTCATCGAGGACGTCGCGATCGAACGCGACCGGATGGGCGCGTGGGACGTCGGCCAGGTCTTCCTCCGGAAGCCGAAGACGACCGCATCCCCGTTCGCGAAGGGCGCGACGACGTTCGCGCACTGGAACGACGTGCACGAGCGCCAGGCGCCCGGCGAGGCCCAGTCCGCCGAGCACCTCGTCGCCAGTTACTCCGAGCTGAAGGCCGCCGACCTCGCGAACACCCTTCTCGACCTTCCGCAGGAACGCCTGCTCGAGGTCGCCGAAGAACTTCCCGATGACCGCCTCGCCGACGCGCTCGAAGAGATGCCCGAAGAGGAGCAGGTGCACATCCTCGAGGCACTCGGTGAGGAGCGGGCCGCCGACATCCTCGATGCGATGGAGCCCGACGACGCGGCCGACGTGCTCGCGCAGCTCCCCGCCGACCAGCGCGAAGAGCTGCTCGATCTGATGGAACCCGACGAGGCCGACGACGTGCGCGCCCTGCTGCAGTACAGCCCCGACACGGCGGGCGGTCTGATGACGCCCGAGCCGATCGTGCTGTCGGCCGACAACACGATCGCCGAAGCGCTCGCGGTCATCCGCCGCCACGAACTGCATCCCGCCCTCGCGGCCGCGGTCTTCATCACCCTGCCCCCGTTCGAGACGCCCACGGGCCGGCTCCTCGGCATCGTGCACTTCCAGCGGATGCTGCGCTATCCCCCGCACGAGCGCCTCGGCGCCATGATCGACGACTCGATCGAGCCGGTGTCCGCGTCGGCATCCGCTCAGGAGGTCGCACGTCTCCTCGCCAGCTACAACCTCGTGTCGCTCCCAGTCGTGGACTCCGCGCACCGACTGGTGGGCGCGGTGAGCATCGACGACGTGCTCGACTACCTGCTGCCCGACGACTGGCGCACCGGCGACGCCGGCACGCCCGCAACCTCCGGCGTGAACGGGGTGCACACCTGATGGCCCGGTCCTCGCGAGCGCGGGTGCCTGCTCTCGACGCGCCCCGCGGCCGCTCCGTGATCATGAACCGTTCGCCGCAGCCCTCGCGCGACCGGTTCGGCCGATTCACCGAGTGGATCGCCCGGGCGATGGGCACCCCCTGGTTCCTGCTCGGGCTGAGCCTGTTCTGCGTGCTGTGGCTCATCTGGAACACGATGCTGCCGGCCCACCTGCGCTTCGACTCCGCCGACAACGGCTTCACCGCCCTGACCCTCGTGCTCTCCCTCCAGGCCTCCTACGCGGCGCCCCTCATCCTGCTCGCGCAGAACCGACAGGACGACCGCGACCGGGTGCAGATCGAGCAAGACCGGCAGCGCGCGGAGCGGAACCTCGCCGACACCGAGTACCTCGCTCGCGAGATCGTGGCCCTCCGGATGGCGATGACCGACGTATCCAGCGAAGCGGTGACCCGCGATGTGCTGCGCGACGAGCTGAAGGCGCTCCTCGAAGACCTCGACGGCCGCGCGTCCGGCGAGTCCCTCGCCGTCACCGCCAAACGTGAGGAACGCCGCCGCCGCACCGAGCGCCGCGAGAAGGCCGAGCGGGACGCACGTGACCGCTGACGGCGATCTCGCCGGCGCGGTTCGGACAGCCGTCGGGGCTGTCATCGATCCGGAGCTGCGCCGACCGCTCGGTGAGCTCGACATGATCCGGAGCGTCACCGCGTCCGACGACCGGGTGCGGATCGAGATCGCCCTCACGATCGTCGGCTGCCCGGCGTCGGACCGCATCGAGCGGGACGTCCGGGCTGCCGCGGCCACGCTGCTGCCGGCGGAACGCATCGACGTCGAGCTGGGCGTCATGACCCCTGAGCAGCGGGCTGCGCTCACCGAACGCCTCCGGGGCGCCCGGGCGCGGGGCATCCCGTTCACCCGCGACAGTCTCACGCGCGTCATCGCGGTCACGAGCGGTAAGGGCGGCGTCGGCAAGTCCACGCTCACCGCCAATCTCGCCGTGGCGCTCGCGCGCACCGGCCGGTCGGTCGGGTTGGTCGACGCCGATGTGCACGGTTTCTCCATCCCGGGGCTGCTCGGACTCGTGGACGCCGCGGGCCGAACGGTGCGACCGACGAAGATCGACGACCTGATCGTGCCGCCGATCGCCCACGGTGTGAAGGTCGTCTCGATCGGGATGTTCCTACGCGAGGGCGACGAGGGTCGCGCGGTCGCCTGGCGAGGGCCCATGCTGCACCGCACGGTGCAGCAGTTCCTGACCGACGTCTGGTTCGGCGACATCGACGTGCTGCTGATCGACATGCCTCCCGGCACGGGCGACATCGCGATCTCGGTCGGCCAGCTGCTTCCCCACGCCGACGTGCTCGTCGTGACCACCCCGCAGCACGCGGCGGCCGACGTCGCGGTACGCAGCGGCACCGTGGCCCGGCAGACCGGTCAGCGCGTCGTCGGCGTGGTCGAGAACATGGCGCCGATGACCCTGCCCGATGGCACCGTGCTCGATCTGTTCGGAAGCGGCGGCGGCGATGCGGTGGCCCGCGCGCTGTCGGCCGAGGGCGACGCCGTGCCACTGCTGGCGTCCGTGCCGCTCAGTCCCGCACTGCGCGCGGGCGGCGACGCGGGCCTTCCCGTCGTGCTGGCCGCCCCCGACGATCCGGCCGGTCGGGCGATCACGCACCTCGCCGAGCAGCTGGCCGCATCCGGCCCGTCCCTCGCGGGACGCGCCCTCCCGCTCGGAGTGCGCTGAGCCCTCAGGTGGCTTCGTTGTCGTAGGGGGGAATCTCGCCCTTGGGCAGGTCCCGTCGCTCCGGATTCGTCGCGACCATGGTCGCCGCCGTGCCCGCCGCCCGGACCGTCGCCGTCGGCGGATCGTCGAGCAGTGCTTCGCGGATGATGCGACGCGGGTCGTACTGGCGCGGGTCGAGCTTGCGCCAGTCGACGTCGTCGAACTCGGACCCCATCTCGTCCTGCACGCGCGTCTTCGCGCCGCGCAGGAAGTCGCGGGTGCGCGCCGTCGCCCGGGCGAGGGCCTCGGCGTACCCGGGCAGCCGCTCGGGCCCGATGAGGAGCGCGGCAATCACGCCGATCAGCAGCAGCTTCTCGATCGTGAGCCCGAAGAACATGCCTCCAGATTACCGCCGCGCCTGCCGGTCGACGGCCGCCCGCGCGCATAGGCTGACGGCGGAGGAAGCATGCCCGGACACGACGCCAGCGACAGGTTCGCCCACGAGGCCATCATCGAACCCGAACACATCGCACGCGCACGCACACACGCCCTGGAGATCGGCGCCGACCCCATCAGCGCTCGCGTCGGCGCGCAGGTCGCGGTGCTCGCGGCCGCATCCCGCGCACTGAACATCGTGGAGATCGGCACCGGCGCGGGAGTGTCGGGACTGTGGCTGCTGCACGGTGCGCCGCGCGCCATCCTCACCACCATCGACAAAGAGCCGGAGCACCTCGCGACCGCTCGCCGCGCGTTCTCGGATGCCAAGGTTCCGCCCGCACGCGCCCGGTTCATCACGGGGCGGGCGTCCGACGTCCTCCCCCGCATGAACGAGGCGTCGTACGACATCGTGTTCGTGGACGCGGATCCGGATGGCGTCATCGAGTACGTCGAACATGGACTCCGGCTGGTTCGCCCGGGCGGTCTCGTGCTCGTGCCGCGAGTGCTGGCCGGCGGCGCCGTTGCCGATCCTGTGCGCCGGGAACCGATCACGAGCGCCTACCGTTCGCTCATCCAGGAGACCCAGGGTTCCCCCGCGGTCATCGGCGCACTGTCGATCGTCGGCGAGGGCCTCCTGCAGCTCACGACGATCGACGAGAACCGCGCGTAACGCACCCGCGTTACATGACGAACGGCCGGCGTGACATGACGAACGGCCGGCGTGACATGACGAACGGCCGGCGTGACATGACGAACGGCCGGCCCTTTTCGGGACCGGCCGTTCGGCGTATGAAGAAGTGAATGATCGGCTCAGGCGCCGACGACCTCGCTCAGCACGCCGTGCAGTTCCTTGGCTTCGGCGTCGTTGACCGAAACGACCAGACGGCCGCCCCCTTCGAGCGGAACGCGAACGATGATGAGGCGCCCCTCCTTCACAGCCTCCATCGGGCCGTCCCCTGTTCTCGGCTTCATGGCTGCCATCGTGGCTCCCTTTCGTGGATGTCGTGAACCTTAAGTTTATCGTCCCGCGGGGAACTCGCGGACGCCGTCCACATATGGGGCGTATTCTTGCCGCCATCTTGCGTCATGGGATGCGGCGGAACGTCACGGAATGCGCCAGAACGTGTTCGCGAGACCGTACATGTTGTAGATCCACCACCATTGCCCGGCGAGGCCGGCGACGAGGACCACGATCCGCCATACCGTGCTCCGTGGCACCGCGAGGGCGCCCCACAGCGGCGACACCGGCAGGAGGAGACGGAAGATGCTCGACTGGGGGAAGAACACCGCGAGCAGGTAGAGCAGGTAGGCCGCACTCCAGAGGCTGATCTCCACTCCCAGCCGGCGAACCGGCGCCGCGAACAGGAGAGCGGCCGCGACGCCGACGATCAGCAGTCCGAGCACGACGTAGCCGAGCACGACGGGCCACCCCCACTGCTCCGCCCAGAACCGGGTCGCCTCGAGGAAGCCGTCGAAGGGGAAGAACTGGCCCGGAGAATCGGGGATCCAGTTGCGGCGCCAGGCCAGCTCGGTCGCCAGATAGGCGCTGGCATCGCCGGTCACGATTGCCGCGATCACCTGCCACGAGAAGCCGACGACCGCCGCCCACAGCCCCAACGCGACGATGTGCACGACCTCGCGCGCGGGCAGCGGCTCGACGCGGCGGCGGAACCAGCGCCAGATGCCGAATAGCGCGAGGAACAGCGAGAACGCGAGCACCCCGGGTCGGGTGAAGCCCATCACCGGCACGAGCAGGTACAGCCACGCGTAGCGTCGCCGCATCACGAGCAGGAGCGCGAGGAACAGCCAGAACAGGAAGAGCGACTCGGCGTAGCCGACTTGGAAGAGCGCCGCCAGGGGCCCCGCCGCGAAGAATACGACCGCCCACGTCGCAGCGCTCCGGTCCAGGCGCAGCCGCAGCATCCGGTACAGCGCCCAGGACGCTCCGTATCCCGCCACGAGGGAGATGAGCACGGCGGCCACACCCCAGCCGCCGAGCACCGTGCCGAGCGCCCCCGCGAGGAACGGGTACAGCGGCATGAACGCCCACTGGTTCTCGGCGACGAGTCCCGTGTCGGTCAGCGGCAGCTGCGCCGGGTAGCCGTTCACGGCGACGAACCAGTACCAGGTCGAATCCCACCCCATCGCGAGATCGCCGACCGTGGCGTTCGCTCCGAATCGCGAGGTCGGACCCGACAGCGCGGCCGCCGCGACGAAGAATCCCGTCGTCACCGCGCGCGCCGCGAGGTACAGGATGCCGATGCGGAGCGCCGCCGGCCAGCCCGCCCAGCGCGCAGCGAGGCGTGTGGTCAGCGGGTCAGCCACGTGCGGAGTCCGCGTTCGACGTCGTCGATCTGAGCGAGCGGCACGGCCTCCTCGTCGTGGTGGGCGAGGCTCGGGTCGCCGGGACCGTAGTTCACGGCCGGCACCCCGAGCGCCGAGAACCGCGCGACGTCGGTCCAGCCGTACTTCGGGCGCGGTACGCCGCCGACGGCCTGGAGGAACTCCTTCGCGAGCGGCGCGTCGAGTCCGGGCCGCGCTCCGTCGGCGCGGTCGACCACATCCACCTCGAACCCGGCGAACACGTCGCGCACGTGCTCCTCCGCTTCGTCGACCGAGCGGCTCGGCGCGAACCGGTAGTTGACCTCGATCTCGCAGAGGTCCGGGATGACGTTGCCGGCGATGCCCCCGCTGATGCGCACCGCGTTCAGACCCTCGCGGTACTCCAGCCCCTCCACCTCGATGGTGCGAGGGCGGTACTCCGCGAGCCGGCTGAGAACAGGGGCCGCCGCGTGCACCGCATTCTCGCCGATCCACGCCCGCGCGCTGTGTGCGCGCACCCCGTGCGTGCGGACGATCGCGCGCAGGTTGCCGTTGCATCCGCCCTCGATGCGGCCGTTCGACGGTTCGCCGAGGATGGCGAAATCACCGGCGAAGAGATCGGGGCGGGTCCGGGAGAGCCGCGTCAAGCCGTTGAGGTCGGCATCCACCTCCTCGTGGTCGTACCACATCCACGTGATGTCGGCCCGGGGGTCGGTGAGCTCTGCCGCGAGGTGCAGTTGCACGGCGACGCCCGCCTTCATGTCGACCGTGCCGCGCCCCCAGAGCGACGGGACGCCGTCGATGTCGGCGAAGCGGGTGGGAAGGTTGCGATTGATCGGAACGGTGTCGATATGACCGGCGATCACGACGCGCTGAGCGCGACCGCGATCGGTCAGCGCGACGATCGTGTCGCCGTCGCGGTAGACGTCGAGGTGCGGCAGGGCGCTGACCGCATCCGCGATCATGTCGGCGAGCGTCGTCTCGTCGCCGGACACGCTCGGAACGTCGCAGATCAGGCGGGTGAGCTCGATCGAGCTCAGGGACAGATCGAGCTCGGGCATGCCGTCCACTCTAGCGAGCGCTGATCGACGCGCGTGCGAGGCCGATAGCCTGGTGCCGTGACGGAACAGCGAGCGATATCAGGCACGGGACTGGCGACGACGAGCGAAGACGGGACGGTCCTCGACACCTGGTTCCCGCGGCCGCGGATCGACGCGGGCGATTCCCCCGCCGACGCGGACGCCGCCGCGCAGGAGCTGCGCGAGTTCGAGGGCGCCGACGAGCGCCGTCGCGTGACGCGCACGATCGTCACCGTGCGGATCGATCCGGATGCGGCGCCCGCATCCACCGCCGATGCCTACCTCCGGCTCCACGCCCTGTCGCACCGCCTCGTGCGTCCCGGCGAGGTGAACCTCGACGGGATCTTCGGGCACCTGCCGAATGTCGCGTGGACGAACGCGGGACCCGTGCATCCGGATGTCGCCGCCGCGCGACGACCGGCCCTGCTGGCGGCCGGCATCCAGGTGCAGAGCCTCGACAAGTTCCCGCGGCTCCTCGACTACGTGACCCCGCCGGGCGTGCGCATCGCGGATGCCTCGCGAGTGCGCCTGGGCGCGTACCTCTCCCCCGGCACCACCGTGATGCACGAGGGGTTCGTGAACTTCAACGCCGGCACCCTCGGCACCTCGATGGTCGAGGGACGCATCTCGCAGGGCGTCGTGGTCGGCGATGGCAGCGACATCGGCGGCGGCGCGTCCATCATGGGCACGCTGTCCGGCGGCGGCACGCACCGCGTGTCGATCGGATCCCGCACCCTGCTCGGCGCCAACGCCGGGATCGGCATCTCGCTCGGCGACGACTGCGTAGTCGAGGCCGGCCTCTACGTCACGGCCGGCTCCAAGATCGTGCTCGCCGACGAAGCGCCCGGCGCGGACGGCGCCCGCCCCACGGCCAAGGGAGCCACCCTCTCCGGCCGGAACGGTCTGCTCTTCCGCCGGAACTCGTTGAGCGGAGCGATCGAAGTCGTCCGCCGCGCCGGCGTCGGCGTCACCTTGAACGAAGCGCTGCACGCATGAGCGGGCGGCTGAAGAAGAAGCTCTACAACGCCGAACTCGCCCGTCTTCAGGCCGAACTCGTCGAGATGCAGGCCTGGGTGCAGCGCAACGGCGCGCGCATCGTGGTCATCTTCGAAGGGCGGGATGCGGCGGGCAAGGGCTCGACGATCACGCGCGTCGCGCAGTACCTGAACCCCCGCGTCACCCGGATCGTCGCGCTGCCCGCGCCGACCGAACGGGAGAAGTCCCAGTGGTACTTCCAGCGGTACGTGCCGCACCTGCCCGCGGCCGGCGAGATCGTGCTGATGGACCGCTCCTGGTACAACCGGGCCGGCGTCGAGCACGTGATGGGGTAATGCACGCCCGACGAGTACCACCGGTTCCTGCATCAGGCGCCGCTGTTCGAGCGGATGCTGGTCGAAGACGGCATCCTGCTTCTGAAGTACTGGTTCAGCGTGTCGGACGTCGAACAGGAGAAGCGGTTCCGCTCGCGGGCGGAAGACCCCATGCGGCGCTGGAAGCTCAGCCCGAACGACGTCATGTCGATCACCAAGTGGGAGGACTACTCCCGGGCGAAAGACGCGATGGTGCTGCACACCGACATTCCCGAAGCGCGCTGGCACGAGGTCGACAACGAGGACAAGCGCCGCGGGCGGATCAACATGATCCACCATCTGCTCGGCGCCATCCCGTGGACCCCCGTGCCGCACGAGCACATCGACATCCCGGAGCGCCCCGCATCCGGAGGCTACGAGCGCCCGCCTCGCGAAGAGCTGGGCCTGGGACTCGTCCCCGACCACGCCGCAGAGCTGTCCTGACCCGAACGAACGAACGCGCCGGGTGCGTGATCCGCACCCGGCGCGTTCTGTTTCGTCGCGATCAGAACATGATCGACAGGGCGAAGTTCCAGACGCAGATGAACACGAGCATCCCGAGGCTGTAGAGGATCGACGCCCGGAGGATCTCGCTCTCCCGGCCCGACAGGCCTACGGCCCCCGCCGCGATGGCGATGGATTGCGGCGAGATGACCTTCGCCGTGTTGCCACCCGCGGTGTTCGCCGCGACGAGCAGAGCGGGGTCCGCTCCGATGCCGGATGCGGTCGCCACCTGCAGCGGCCCGAACAGCGTGTTGTTGTTGACGACCGAGCCGGTGAGGAACACACCGATCCAGCCGATGATCGGGGCGAGCAAGGGGAAGACCGGTCCCGCCGCCGCGAGTGCGGCACCCATCGAGGCGGATCCGCCGGAGAAGTTCGCGATGTTCGCGAGCATCAGGATCAGGGCGATCAGCACGAGCGCCTGCCAGAGCTCGCGAAGCGTTCGACCGAGCTCGACCCAGAGGTCGCGCCATCCGAGCGCCCTCGTCGTCAGAAAGGAGACGATGACGGCCAGCAGAATCGCCGTACCGGTCGCGTTGAGCGGTGTGAAGCTCCACGCCGCGGTGATCAGGTCGCCGTTCGGCCGGGTTCCGGCACCGGACAGCCCCGGGATCGCCCAGGTGAACACCGTTCCCGCGAGCGGACCGGCCGCCGCGCCCGTCGCCGGGTTGGCCGCGGCGAACAGCGCCTTGAAGGCCGGGATGCTCCACACGAAGATGAACGCCGTGAGGATGTAGAACGGGCTCCACGCGACCACGATGTCTCGCACCGAGTGACGCTCGGGAGTGGGCACCGCAGCGCCGTCCTCCCGGAAGATGCGCCGTGGCTGCCAGACGCGACCGAGCAGGAACACCGCGACCATCGTGCCGAGGCCCGCGCCGATGTCAGCGAGCTCCGGGCCGAGGAACCACAGCACGCCGGCCTGGATGCCGCTGAACACCAGGCTGACCACGAGCGTGGCGGGCCAGGTCTCTTTGAGTCCGCGCCAGCCGTCGAGGATCATCACGAGCAGGAACGGGATCAGCAGCGTCAGAGGCTGGAGCAGCAGCACCATCATGCGCGAGAGCTCGTGCACGTCGAGACCCGTGACCTGGGCGGCCACGATGACCGGGATGCCGATGGCGCCGTACGCGCCGGCTCCGGCGTTCGCGACGAGCGAGATCATGGCGGCCTTGACCGGCCGGAACCCCAGCTGAACGAGCAGGGCCGCGCAGATCGCGATCGGCACACCGAAGCCGGCCGCACCCTCCAGGAACGCGCCGAAGGCGAAGCTGATCAGCAGCACCTGAATGCGCTGGTCCTGAGAGACGCCGCCGATCGAGGACCGGATGACGGCGAACCGGCCGCTGGCGACAGCCAGGCGGTACAGCCAGACGGCCATGACGATGATGAACGCGATCGGCCAGATCGACGTCAGGAAGCCGAGAACGCCGGCGCCGGCCACGGCCGGTGCGGGCATGCCGAACACCGCGAGCGCGACCACGATCTCGACCACGAGCGCGATCGCAGCCGCGACCATGCCTTTGAGTTTGAAGACCACGAGCCCCAGCAGGAACACCAGGATCGGAATTGCGGCCACCACCGCCGACAGGAGCGCGTTACCGAGCGGGTCCGTCGTCTGAATCCACATGGGAGTCACCTTTCACGTCGCGCGTTGCGACCAGGACTCACGCTATGGGGTTTGAATCCGCTGTGAATAGGATGTGCGCCGTGAAAACTGGCGTGTCGCGACATCGGTGCCGCGAACGCCGGTACGCGCCGGTGAGCGTCAGCCCAGACCGGGGTAATTGCGCTCGGGTGCTCCCGTGTACAGCTGCTGCGGACGGCCGATCTTGCTCTGCGGATCGGTGTTGAGCTCCCGCCAGTGCGCCAGCCATCCGGGCAGACGCCCGATCGCGAACAGCACGGTGAACATGCGCGTCGGAAAGCCCATCGCCTTGTAGATCACGCCGGTGTAGAAATCGACGTTGGGATACAGACGACGCTCCTTGAAGTAGTCGTCACTGAGCGCGATCTCCTCGAGCTCCTTGGCGAGGTCGAGAAGCGGGTCGCTGACACCGAGCTCGGCGAGCACCTCGTCGGCGGATTCCTTCACGAGCTTCGCGCGCGGGTCGTAGTTCTTGTACACGCGGTGCCCGAAGCCCATGAGCTTCACACCGTCTTCCTTGTTCTTCACCCGCTCGACGAAGCGTTCGACGCTCTCGCCCGAGTCGCGGATGCGGCCGAGCATGTCGAGTACGGCCTCGTTCGCGCCGCCGTGCAGGGGCCCGGAGAGGGCGTTGATGCCGGCCGAGATCGACGAGAAGATGTTGGCGCCGGTCGAGCCCACGAGCCGGACGGTCGACGTCGACGCGTTCTGCTCGTGGTCTTCGTGAAGGATCAGCAGACGCTCGAGGGCGCGCGACATGACCGGGCTGATCTCGTAGCGCTCGCTCAGCACGCCGAAGTTCAGCTTCAAGAAGTTGTCGACGAAACTCAACGAGTTGTCGGGGTACAGGAACGCCTGACCGACGCTCTTCTTATGCGCGTACGCGGCGATGACGGGCAGCTTCGCCAGCATCCGGACCGTGTTCAATTCGACATGCTCGGGGTTGTGCGGGTCGGACTGGTTCTCGTAGTAGGTCGAGAGCGCCGCGGTCGCGGCTGACAGCACCGACATCGGGTGCGCGGTGTGCGGCAGAGCGGAGAAGAACCGCTTCAGGTCTTCGTGGAGCAGCGTGTGCCGGCGGATGCGGTTATCGAAGTCGGCGAGTTCGCTCGCCGAGGGCAGCTCGCCGTAGATGAGGAGCCAGGCGACCTCGAGGTAGGTCGAGTTCTTCGCGAGCTGCTCGATCGGGTACCCGCGGTAGCGCAGAATGCCCTCGTCGCCATCGATGTAGGTGATCGCGGACTTCGTGGCGGCGGTGTTGACGAACCCATAGTCGAGCGTCGTGTGCCCGGTTTGACGCGTCAGCGTCGAGACGTCGATGCTCGGGGCGCCATCGGTGCCGTGGAGCACGGGCAGATTGGCCGTACGACCTCCGACGGTGAGAGTTGCGTTCTCCTGCGGCGAATCGGCATCGCTCATGGCGCCTCCTTGCGGTCGATGGTCGTCAGGGGACCTCCGGATGGGGGTCCGCTCCGGCGCGCTTTGTGTGGGGCGCGTCGAGACGTTCTACAGCCTAGCCGGGGTGGCGGCCAACCATAGAAACCTCCAAGGGATCGGAGAATCGCTTGGAGAACTTCTACGAGCAGGACGAAAGTCGCTGCGCGGCGGCGGCGATCCGTTCGTCGCTCGCCGTGAGCGAGAGGCGGATGTGACGTGTGTGATGCGCGCCGTAGAAGTGCCCGGGACCGCTCAGGATGCCGAGCTCCGCGAGTCGTCCGACGCTCGCCCACGCGTCTTCGTCGAGCGTCGCCCAGAGGTACAGGCCGGCCTCGCTACGATCGATCCGGAAGCCGTAGGCCTCGACCGCGGGCTTCAGCACGGCGCGACGCCGGGCGTAGCGCTCCTTCTGCTCCCGCACGTGCGCGTCGTCGGCGAGAGCCACGATCATCGCCGCCTGCACGGGTGCGGGCGGGATGAGCCCGAGGTGCTTCCGCGCTGTCAGCAGCCGCGCGACGACGGCGGAATCACCCGCGAGGAAGGCCGCTCGGTATCCGGCGAGATTCGACTGCTTGCTGAGCGAGTAGACCGACAGCACGCCGGTCGGGTCTCCCCCGGTGACCGCAGGATCGAGCACCGACGGCACCGGCCGAGTGTCCCAGGGTGCCTCCCACCCGAGCTCGGCGTAGCACTCATCGCCCACGAGGACCGCTCCGAGTTCGGCCGCCCGCTCACGCGCGCGTCGAAGAGCCGCCACATCCCACACCCGCCCGTCGGGGTTGCCGGGCGAGTTGATCCAGACGAGCCGGGTGTGCGCCGGCCACTCCGCCGGGTCGTCGGACGCGACGGGCTCCGCACCGACGAGCCGGGCGCCGACCTCGTAGGTCGGGTACGCGGCACGCGGGTGCACGACAGCATCCGCCGGTCCGAGTCCGAGAAGAAGCGGCAGCAGGGCGACGAGTTCTTTTGACCCGATCGTCGGCAGGACGTTCGCGGGCGTGAGCCCGAAGACACCGCGTCGACGGCGGTACCAGTCGACGATGGCCTCGCGCAGCGGCGGGGTGCCGGCCGTCAGCGGGTACGCATGCGCGTCGGTCGCCGCGGCGAGGGCGTCGGCGATCAGTCGGGGCGTCGGGTCGACCGGCGAACCGATTGACAGGTCCACGATCCCGTCGGGGTGCGCGCGGGCGATGTCCGCGTAGGGCGCGACCGCGTCCCAGGGGTAGTCGGCGAGGTCGGCGACCCCCACGACCGGCCCTACTCGCCCTGCGGCGGAAGCGCCGCGATGAACGGGTGATCCTTGGGGATCACGCCCACCTTGGCAGCGCCACCGGGCGACCCGACCTCGTCGAAGAACTCGACGTTGGCCTTGTAGTAGTCCTGCCACTCGGCCGGCAGATCGTCTTCGTAGTAGATGGCCTCGACCGGGCAGACGGGCTCGCAGGCCCCGCAGTCGACGCATTCGTCCGGGTGGATGTACAACGAGCGTTCGCCCTCGTAGATGCAGTCGACAGGGCACTCGTCGATGCAGGCACGATCCTTGACATCAACGCACGGGAGAGCGATCACATACGTCACGGGTTCGAGTCTAGTTCGCCTCGGAGCGGACTCGACCGACGCCGCGCAGGTCGGGCCACGCGACGACGAGCGCCGTGACCAGCGGCACGCCGGCCATCCAGACGAGGGCAAGGATCTCGTTCTGCTGCGTGAACAGCACGGAACCCCCCGGGGAGGGCTGCGAGAAGAAGTAGGTCGCCAGCATCATGCCGCCGCCGCCCGCGAGCGCGGCCCAGCGGTCGCCGGTGAGCAGACGGAGCGCGACGACGAGGGCTGCCGAGCCGGCGAGGCCGAGCATCAGGCCGACCGGCACGACGCCGAGGAACGAGGAATGCGCGAGCGAGCCGGCTGCGCCGTACACGACGCCGACGACGAGGGCGATCGCCCAGGCGGCGACACGGGAGAAACGAGAATCCACCCGCGGAGTCTATGCTGCGCCGCCCGTGCACGGATGCCGCACGCGTCCGCTCACCCGTCGAGATAAGGGGAATCAGCCGAGCAGAGGGGGTTTCGGCGCGAATTGCCCTCGGCCCGGCAGATCGCCCTCGTCTCAGGAAGCCGCACGGGGACTTACGCGCGGTGCTCGCTCCCGCGGGCGCTGGCGTGGGGATCGCTCGGGGCGCGGTCGGTCCCACCGCGAGGCGACCGACCGCTCAGGCGGCCCAGCCGAGGAGGCGCAGCAGCGCCGCGACGACGGCGGCCGCAGCGACCACCACGAGGAACGGCGCCCGCAGCGCCAGCAGCACCCCCGCCACCACGAGGGCGGGCAGCCGCGCATCGATCTCGATCGCCTGACCCGCACCGAGCGCCTGCACGGCGACCAGCGCGCCGAGGAGGGCGACCGTCAGCAGATCGGCGATCCGGGCCGGGCGCGGCGCCTCGATGAAGCGTGTCGGGATGAGGTACCCGACCGTTTTGAGCACGACGCAGACGATGGCGGCGATCAGCACCGCGTTCCACAGGGTCATTCGCTCGACTCCGGATGCGGAGGGCGCGCGCCCGCCGGCCGATCCCACCAGTTGAACCAGCCCACGACGAGGGCGACCACCGCCGCGAGCAGGACCGGAACTCCGGGCATGAGGGCCGGGGTGAGAACGGTCGCGACGACGGCGGCCGCAACGCCCACGGCGATCGCCTGACGCCCCCGCAGGCGCGGCCAGAGCAGTGCGAGGAACGCGGCCGCCGCCGCCGCATCCAGTCCGTACGCCCGCGGGTCGCCGAGCACATCGCCGAGGAGCGCGCCGAGGAGGGTCGAGAGGTTCCAGCCCAGGTAGATGCCGATGCCGGTGACCCAGAACCCCCACGTCCTCGCGCGGGGCTGCGTCTGGGCGAGAGCGACCGCGGTGGACTCGTCGATGGTGAACGGAGCGGCGAGAGCCTTGCGCCAGAACCCGCCACCCACGACGGGCGACATCCGCATCCCGTACGCGACGTTCCGCACCCCGAGGAGCGCGGACGAGGCGATCGCGGCGGGCGCGGCCGCGAGTCCGCCGGCCGCGATCACTCCGACGAACGCGAACTGCGACCCGCCGGTGAACATGAGGAGGCTGAGCACGCAGGTCTGCCACACGTCGAGCCCCGAAGCGACCCCGAGCGCACCGAACGAGATGCCGTACGCGCTTGTGGCGAGGGCGACGGCGAGTCCCTGACGGGTCGCGCGGCGGACGTCATCCGCATCCGCAGTTCTGCCCATCCTTCGAGCCTAGCCAGGAGCTGAGGAAGAGCGACAGAATCGCCGAGCCGAGGAGAAACGGCCGAGCCGAGGACGTTCCGTGACGGAATATCCTCGGCCCGGCCGAATGCCCTCTCGCGAGCGGCTGCCCCGTGGGTCAGGCGTTCGCGTCCTGGCGCTTCAGACGGCTGGCGTTGCGACCGCGGACGGTCGCGTCGAGCTCGACCTTGCGGATGCGGACGACCTCGGGGGTGACCTCGACGCATTCGTCGTCGCGGGCGAACTCGAGGCTCTCCTCCAGCGTCAGCAGGCGCGGCGGCGTCATCGACTCGAAGGAGTCGGAGCTCGCCGCACGCATGTTGGTGAGCTTCTTCTCACGCGTGATGTTCACGTCCATGTCATCGGCGCGCGAGTTCTCGCCGACGACCATGCCTTCGTAGACCTCCTGCGTGGGCTGCACGAAGAACGACATGCGCTCCTGCAGACCGATGATCGCGAAGGGGGTGACGACACCCGAGCGGTCGGCGACGATCGAGCCGTTCTGACGGGTCGTGATCTGACCCGCCCACGGCTCGTAGCCGTGCGAGATCGCGTTCGCGATGCCGGTTCCGCGCGTCGTGGTGAGGAACTCGGTGCGGAAGCCGATGAGGCCGCGCGAGGGAACGATGAACTCCATGCGCACCCATCCGGTGCCGTGGTTGGTCATGTTCTCCATGCGACCCTTGCGGGCGGCCAGCAGCTGCGTGATCGCGCCGAGGTACTCCTCGGGAGCGTCGATCGTGAGGTGCTCGAACGGCTCGTGGACCTTGCCGTCGACCTGCTTGGTGACCACCTGCGGCTTGCCGACGGTCAGCTCGAAGCCTTCGCGACGCATGTTCTCGACGAGGATGGCGAGAGCCAGCTCACCGCGACCCTGCACCTCCCACGCGTCGGGACGACCGATGTCGAGCACGCGGATCGAGACGTTACCGATGAGCTCGCGGTCGAGGCGGTCCTTGACCATGCGGGCGGTCAGCTTGTGCCCCTTGACCTTGCCCATGAGCGGCGACGTGTTCGTGCCGATGGTCATCGAGATCGCCGGGTCGTCGACGTGGATCTGCGGCAGCGGGCGCACATCTTCGGGGTCGGCGATCGTCTCACCGATCGTGATGTCTTCGAAGCCCGCGATCGCGACGATGTCGCCGGGGCCCGCCGACTCGGCCGGGTAGCGCTCGAGGGCGCGGGTCTTCAGGAGCTCGGTGATGCGAGCGTTGCTGGTCGAGCCGTCGGCGCGCACCCAGGCGACCGTCTGGCCCTTCTTCAGCGTGCCGTTGAAGACGCGGAGGAGCGCGAGGCGGCCGAGGAACGGCGAGGAGTCGAGGTTCGTGACCCACGCCTGGAGCGGTGCGTCGTCGTCGTACGACGGTGCCGGCACGTGCTCGATGATCGCCTCGAAGAGCGGCTCGAGGTCGTCGTTGTCGGGCAGCGCGCCGTTCTCGGGGCGGTTGCGCGAGGCGGCGCCGGCGCGACCGGATGCGTACACGACCGGCACGTCGAGGAGTGCGTCGACGTCGAGGTCGGGCACGTCGTCCTGCAGGTCGGAGGCGAGTCCGAGGAGCAGGTCGTGCGCCTCTTCTTCGACCTCGGCGATACGCGCGTCGGGGCGGTCGGTCTTGTTGACGAGCAGGATGACCGGGAGCTTGGCCTCGAGGGCCTTGCGGAGCACGAAGCGCGTCTGCGGCAGCGGCCCCTCGCTCGCGTCGACGAGCAGAACGACACCGTCGACCATCGACAGGCCGCGCTCGACCTCACCACCGAAGTCGGCGTGACCGGGGGTGTCGATCACGTTGATCGTGATCGGCTCGTCGGTGTGCTCGCCGTTGTAGGTGATCGTCGTGTTCTTCGCGAGGATCGTGATGCCCTTTTCGCGCTCGAGATCGTTCGAGTCCATGGCGCGTTCTTCCATGTGCTCGTGCGAGCCGAACGACCCGGTCTGTCGAAGCATGGCATCGACCAGAGTGGTCTTGCCGTGGTCGACGTGGGCGACGATCGCGACGTTTCGCAGATCGGAGCGGAGGGCGCGCGCCATAAGAGTTCCTTGCAAAGATTAGGGGTTTCGCCGGGATCCGGCCCTCCCAGCCTACCGCAGGCGGCCGAGAGGAGCCCGGGAGCCCGCCGCAGACGCAGAACGGGGCGGGATTCCGAAGAATCCCGCCCCGTTCCGGCCGGTCATGAAGACCGGGCCGGTGTTACTTCTTCCAGCCGACCAGCGTCCAGTCGACCGTGGCGGAGACGCCGAACATCGTCGCGCCGTAGTTGACGAGACCCTGCTTGACGGCCCAGACCTCGGGCAGCGGGGCGATCGGGACGATCGGCACGTACGACCAGATCGTCTTGTTGATCTCCTGGGCGATCTCGATGCGCTTCGCCGGGTCGAGCTCCTCGTTGGCCTGCGTCCACAGGTCTCCGAGCGACTCGTCGGTCGTGCCGGTGAAGTTCTGGCCGGAGTCGAGCGGGTAGACGATCGCTTCGGTCGAGGAGATCGGGAAGGCCGTGCCCTGCCACGAGAAGGAGACCATCTCGTAGTTGCCGGGGATCACGTAGTCGCTGAAGTACTGCGCGGCCGGAACCGTCGTCAGCTCCACCGGGATCCCGAACTCACCGAGGTCGGCCTGCACCTGCTCGGCACGCTGGATGTTCGTCGCGGTGTCGGCGGGAACCGTGATGGTGAGCGTCAGCGGCGCACCATCCTTCGTCCAGGAGTCGCCATCCTTCGTGTAGCCGGCGTCACCGAGGAAGCCCTCGGCGGCTGCGGGGTCGAGCGGAAGTGCGTCGTCTTCGTACCCGTCCTGGCCCTCCATGAAGATGTAGGAGCCCTGCGTCACAGCCGGCACGCCGACGGGCGTGTTGGCCGCGGCCGCGATCTGCTCGCGGTTGACGATCGAGGCGATGGCCTTGCGGACGTTGACGTCCGCGAGCGGCCCTTCCTTGGCGTTCATGGTGAGGTGCGTCCACGTCAGGCCGTTCGTGGCCTGGATCTCCGCGTCGGAGCGTGCCTGGGCCGTCGCGTAGAGGTCGGCGTTGGCCGAGATCTCGAGCGCGTCGATCTCCTGGTTGGCGAACGAGGACCCCTGCTGGTCCTGGCTGACGACCTTGAAGAGGATCGTGTCGAGCTTGGGCTTGTCGCCCCACCAGTTCGGGTTGGGCGTGAGGGTCACGACCTGACCGGTCTGATCGATGTCGGAGATCACGTACGGTCCCATCGACGGCATCGCCTTCGTGAGGTAGCCCTCGTTGAACGCGGTGGGGTCGGAGGCAATGGATGCCGGAAGCACGAGGCCCAGCAGACCCTGCCAGTCGGCGTACTTGGTGCTGAACGTGATGATCACGTCGAACTCATCGGTGCCCTGCTCGATCGACGAGATCTGGTCCCAGCCGGTCGTCGACACGGAGAGGAAGGCCTCGTTCGAGCCGTTGTTGGCCTGCCAGGTGGCCTGCCAGTCGGCGACCGTGATCGGCGTGCCGTCTTCCCAGACCGCATTCGGGTTGAGCTTCATCTCGACGACCTGCGGGTCTTCGCTGCTGAGCTCGACCGACGAGGCGTAGTCCTCGTTGAGAACGGGCTCGCCATCCGTCGTGATCTTGATCGGGCCGCCCTGCGTTGCCGCGAGGATGGTGTTCGTGTCGACGTCGTTGCCGTCGATCTCGAGGTTGTTGTAGTTGACCGGCAGCGCGCCGACCGCGAGGTTGAGCGTGCCGCCGTCCTGGATCTCGTCGGCGGTCGCCGCGTCCCAGTCGACGGTGGGCAGGTCTGCCGCGCTCGTGCTGGCGCTCGGGGCGGCCGTGTTACCGGCCGCGCATCCCGAGATCAGCAGAGCAGCCGCGCCGACCATGGCCAGAGCGCCGAGTGTCCTGGCCCTTCGTGTCCTCATCATGTGATCGTTTCCTCTCGTGTTCCTTGTGTTACCTCGGCGCCGTGGTGCCTTCACCGGGGGGTTCATGACGCGTCGGCCAGTGCCGCCTGTTCCACCAACGCGGAGCGATCCACGTGATGGCAGGCGACCTGTGCGCGACCGTGCGCGGCGAGTTGCGGGTCGGACTCGCGGCAGCGCGTGCGCGCGCTCTCATCGAGCAGCGCGTACAGCGGGCAGCGGGTGCGGAACCGGCATCCCTCGATCTCCTGCGTCGGGCTGGGCAGATCGCCGTTCAGCAGGATGCGCGTGCGCTGCCGCTCGATCGTCGGGTCCGGGATCGGAGCCGCGGAGATAAGGGCCTTCGTGTAGGGATGCCGGGGCGTGTGGAAGATCTCGGCGATCGGACCCTGCTCGACGATCCGACCGAGGTACATCACCGCGACGTCGTCGGCGATCTGGCGGACGACCGCCAGATCGTGCGCGACGAAGAGGTACGACAGGCCGAGGCGGTCCTTGAGGTCTTCGAGCAGGTTGATGACGCCGGCCTGCACCGACACGTCGAGCGCCGATACGGGCTCGTCGAGGATGAGCACCGCCGGGTTGGTCGAGAGCGCGCGTGCGATGCCGAGGCGCTGACGCTGGCCGCCGGAGAACTCGTGCGGGTACCGATCGGCCATGGCCGGGTCGAGTCCGACGAGCTCGAGCAGCTCGGTGACGCGCGCGTCTCGCTCCGCCTTCGACGCTCCCTGCACCCACAGCGGCTCGGTGATGACCTCACCGACCGGCAGGCGCGGGTCGATCGCGCCCATCGGGTCTTGGAAGACGATCTGGACACCCGGACGCAGCGCGTTGATCTCCCGCTTCGTGGCGGATCCGACGTCGGTTCCCTGGATGCGGATGCTGCCGGACTGCGGCGCCGTCATCTCCATGATCTCGAGGATCGTGGTGGTCTTGCCGCATCCGGACTCGCCGACGAGGCCCAGCGTGCGGCCCGGGCGGAGCGTGAACGAGACCCCGTCGACCGCACGGACGGTGCCGACGCGTCGCGGGAACACCGACCCCTTCATGAGGGGGAAGTGCCGGATCAGATCGGTGACCTCGACGACCGGGGCCCCATCGGTCTCCGCGCGCTCCTCGGCCGGAAGGGGCTCGGGGCGGGGGAAGATCTCCGGACGCCGCAGCTCGCCCGACGCGATCTCGCCGGCACGGATGCAGGCCGAGACATGCAGGGGCGACTCCGGGTCGTGCGCGACCAGCGCCGGCTCGACCTCGCGGCACGCGTCGATCGCGATCGGACAGCGCGCGGCGAACGGGCAGCCGGCGGGAAGGTGAGCGAGGGACGGCGGACGACCCTCGAGCGGCACGAGTCGCTGGGTTCCCGCCGTCATCATGTTCGGGACGGAGCGCAGCAGCCCGATCGAGTACGGCATGTGGGGGGCGGCGAACACCTCGTCGGTCGATCCGAGCTCGACCATCTTGCCGGCGTACATCACACCGACCCGGTCGGCGTGACCGGCGACCACTCCGAGGTCGTGGGTGATCAGCACGACAGCTGCACCGGTGATCTCCTTGGCCGTCTCCAGCACCTCGAGGATCTGGGCCTGGATGGTGACGTCGAGGGCTGTGGTCGGCTCGTCCGCGAGGATCACCTGCGGGTCGTTCGCGATCGCCATCGCGATCATCGCGCGCTGCCGCATCCCGCCGGAGTACTCGTGCGGGAAGGCCCGCGCGCGGCGGTCCGCATCCGGGATCCCGACCACCTTCAGCAGCTCGACCGCGCGCGCGGCCGCCGCCTGCGCCGACAGCTTGCCGTCGTGCAGCCGCAGGGCCTCGCTGATCTGATCGCCGACGGTGTAGACCGGTGTGAGCGCGGAGAGCGGGTCCTGGAAGACCATCGCGAGACCCTTGCCGCGCACGCGCGACATCTTGGCGTCGTCGAGGCCGAGGAGGGACGTGCCTTCGAACTCGATGGCACCGGAGACCTGGGCACTCGAGGGCAGCAGCCCCATGATGGCCAGCGACGAAACGGATTTGCCTGAGCCCGACTCGCCGACGATCCCGAGGAACTCCCCCGGGAAGACGTCGTACGAGATGCCGCGAACGGCGTGCACGGCCGGACCTTCGCGCTGCGGGAAGGTGACGCTGAGGTCGCGGACGGACAGCAGCGGGGTTCCGGTCCGGGTCGGGGTCGCGGGGCGCGGGTCAGTCACGGTTGTTTCCAGACGTGGGGTCGATGGCGTCGCGGAGCGCGTCGCCGACGAGGCTGATGGCGAACAACAGCGCGATGAGGACGAAGGCCGGGAACACGAACAGCCATGGCCGGGTGACCGCGGCGGCGGTGCCGTCGGCGAGAAGCGTTCCGAGCGACACATCGGGCTTCTGGATGCCGAACCCGAAGTAGCTGAGCGCCGTCTCCGACATGATCGCCGAGACGACACCGAGGGTCGCGTCGATGATCAGGATCGAGGCCATGTTGGGCACGATGTGGCGCCGCAGGATCTTGCCGGTGGGCATGCCCATGTACCGCGCCGCCCGCACGAAGTCCCGATTGCGGAGCGACCGGGTCTGGCTGCGCACCACCTGCGCCATGATCATCCAGCTGAACAGCGCGATGTAGAACATCAGCACCACCCAGGACAGCCCCTTGATGAGCGGGCTGAGGAGGATGAAGAGGAAGAACGCGGGGATCACGAGCAGCAGCAGGATGAACCACTGGATGACCCGATCGACCCATCCGCCGACGTAGCCTGCCGTCGAACCGACGATCGCCGCGATGATCGTGGCGGCGGGCCCGGCGACGAGACCGATGACGAGGGACTTCTGCAGGCCGGACAGCGTCTGGGCGTAGATGTCTTGCCCGATGGAGTTCGTGCCGAACCAGTGCAGCGTGGTCGGCCCCATGCCCATGTTGAGCGCGTCGCGGTCGGTGATGCCGTACGGATAGAGCAGCGGGCCGATGAACGCCCACAGGATGATGGCCACGACGACCGTGATGCCGATCCAGAAGCGCGGCATGCGCTTCAAGCGCAGCCACACCAGGGCGTTCCGCGACAGCGGCCGCCGGGCACCGGACACGGTGTTTTCCGGCTCGAGAGGAGACTCGAGAGCCTGTTCCTGCATGACGGACATGTCAGGTCCTCACTCTCGGGTCGAGCGCCGCGTAGAGCACTTCGGAGAAGGTCGACGAGATCAGATACAGCAGAGCGACGAAGAGCGTGCTGCCGGCCACCGCGTTGATGTCGTTCTTCAGGATGGCCTCGATCTGGAACTGCCCCATCCCGCGCCAGCTGAAGACGATCTCGAGCATCGCCGAGCCGGCGATGAGCGTGCCGAAGCTGTACGCGAAGAACGTCGACATCGGGATGAGCGCGAGACGCACGCCGTGGCGGTACAGCGCCTGCGTGCGCGGCAGCCCCTTCGCGCGGGCGGTGCGGATGTAGTCGGCCCCCAGCACGTCGAGCATGACGCTGCGCTGGTACCGCGAGTAGGACGCTGCGCCCATCAGCACGAGCGCGAGCGTCGGAAGCAGGAGATGGATGCCGCGGTCCCAGGCGAGGTCCCACCAGCTGCCGCTGATCCCGGCCGTGTACTCCCCCGTGAACTGGATCACTTGCGTGCCCATGAGGGTGTTGAACTGCGTCGCGACGATCATCAGCAGAACGCCGATCACGAACGTCGGCGTCGCGAACACGACGTACGACGCGTACGTGACGATCTGGTCACTCGCGCGGTACTGGCGAACAGCGCCCCACACGCCCAGCAGCACACCGAGCACGGCGCCGATGATCGATCCGATCAGCAGGAGCCGGAGGCTGGCGCCCGAGCGCGAGAAGATCTCGTCGGTCACCTGCGCCCCGCCGACCGTGGTGCCGAGCGAGAACTGGGTGAACAGATTCACCAACCAGTGCCACATGCGCACGATGACGGGCACGTCGGGGTTGACGCCCATGGCGTCGAGGGAGGCGTCGATGGACGCCTGCGGCGGACGGGGATTCATCCCGTAGAACCGAGCGGCGGGGTCGAGAACCGTGCTGGCGAGGATGTACGCCATGCACGTCGCAATCAGACTGAGGATCGCGTAGTTCAGGAACCGCCGGATGACGTAGACCGTCACCGAATGGTCCCAACGGTCCGACGTCGTACAGACAGACAGATCATTGTCGTTCTTTCGTAGTGCTCCCGCTACCTCACGGTGGCGGCTCTGGGGGGAGTGCCGGACCAGTCCGACCCACAGACCCTAACCCCGGCGCTTCAGTGCAGCCGTCGTCGTGGTGGAGTCTTCTCAGGACCGTAACATTTCATGGCCCCTACGCAATGTGCCCTGTGGATAGCTCCATCCGCCCACAGTTAGGTAACCCTAAGCAGCTTTGGTGAGCACAGCGCTCAGATCGCACCGACCACCGCGCTCACCGCACCGACCACGATCACCAGGAGCGCGACGAGCGCAGGAATATCCCACTGGCGGGCGATCGGGGCATCCGGGCGACTCTCCGCCCGCTCGGACTCCCATGCGTCCTGGATGATTCCGAGCTCGCGCAGCGCGGGAGGCACGCGCCTGCCCTCACCCGCTCCGGAGCGCGGCCCCACGCGCGCCGGACGACCCGCGACGGGTCCGCCGTAGGCCTTCACCTCCGACCCGTCGGTGAGGACGAACACGACCTGCCACCGCATCCGGATGTCGGCCACACGCCCCCAGGGGACGGTGGTGCGGCGCAGATAGTTCTGCACGACCGCGCCCTCGCGCGTGATCGTCACGTGCGACGCGTACAGCGTCACGTACACGAGCCAGAGCACCAGCAGGATCCAGGGCGCCAGAAGCAGCGTCTCCCCGATGCCCGCCCGCAGCAGCGCGTCACCGAGCAGCACGAACGCGATCACGCCCGACACGATCAGACCGATCGTGCCGGACGTGCCGCGGAACACGCGCCGCGCGGGCGGGTGGCCAGGCGAGGAGCTCAGAGATCCACTCCCCCGCCGAGCGGGATGGTCGCCCCGGGAATCGCGTCGAGCAGACGACGCGTGTAGTCCTGCGCGGGGTTCGCGAAGATCTCGTCGACGGTCCCCTGCTCCACGATCCGACCCTTCTCCATGACCGCGACCGTATCGGCCGCGACACGGACGACCGCGAGGTCGTGCGTGATGAAGAGGTAGGTCAGGCCCAGTTCGGACTGCAGCTCCGCGAGGAGCTTGAGGATCTGATCCTGCACGAGCACGTCGAGCGCGGATACGGCCTCATCGAGCACCACGATGTCGGGCTTCAGAGCGAGCGCGCGCGCGATGGCGACGCGCTGCCGCTGACCGCCCGAAAGTTCGCTCGGGTACCGCGTCGCGAGGTCCTGCGGCAGCGACACCTGGTCGAGCAGCTCGCGCACCCGCGCCCGACGCGAGGCCTTGTCGCCCACGCTGTGGATGTCGAGCGGCTCGGAGATCGTGTTGCCGATGTTGCGGAGCGGATCGAGCGAGCCGTACGGGTCCTGGAACACCGGCTGCATCCGTCGCCGAAGCGCGAACGCGTCACGGTTCGAGAGCTTCGCCACGTCGGTGCCGTCGATCTCGATGGCGCCGGACGTCGGCTCCTCGAGCTTCAACACCATCTTGGCGACGGTCGACTTGCCCGAACCGGACTCGCCGACGAGCGCGAGGGTCTTCCCGCGCGGGATCTCGAACGAGACCTTGTCGACGGCGCGGAAGGGCTCGCTGCGGAACCCGCCCTGACGGATCTTGTAGTCCTTGGTGAGGTCGGTGACCCGCACGGTCGGCGCGAGATCGGCCAGATCGTCCGCGGTCTCGATCCCGCGGCTGACGGCGACGGCCTGCAGCCGCTGCGACGCGATCGAGGGCGCGGCCGCGACGAGCCGCTGCGTGTACGGGTGGATCGGGTTCTGCAGGATCTCGCGGCTCGGACCGGCCTCGACGATCTCGCCCTGCTGCATCACGATGATCTTCGACGCGCGTTCGGCGGCGAGGCCGAGGTCGTGCGTGATCAGGAGCATCGAGGTGCCCTTCTCGCGCGTCAGCGACGCCATGTGGTCGAGGATCACGCGCTGCACCGTGACGTCGAGCGCCGAGGTCGGCTCGTCGGCGATCAGCAGCTTCGGGTCGGCCGCGAGGCCGATGCCGATCAGGGCGCGCTGCCGCATCCCGCCCGAGAACTGGTGCGGGTACTGGTGGAGGCGCTTCTCGGCGTCGGCGAGGCCGGCCTGCTGCAGAACCTCGATGGCGCGGTCGGTGATCGCCTGGCGGCCGGTGGCGACGCCGTTCGCACGGATCGCTTCCTTCACCTGAAAACCGATGCTCCACACCGGGTTGAGGTTCGACATCGGGTCCTGCGGGACGTATCCGATGTCGCGACCGCGGACCTTCTCCATCTGCCCCGGCGTGAGCTCGGTCAGCTCTCGCCCGTCGAGCGTGATGCTGCCCGACGTCACGTGCCCGGTGCCGGGCAGGAGGTTCACGATGGCGGATGCGGTCGTCGACTTGCCCGAACCGGACTCGCCCACGATCGCGACGGTCTCACCGGGGAACACGTCGAGGTTCACGCCGTGCAGCACTTCGCGGCTGCCGGCCTGGGTGTCGAACGCGACCCGGAGGTTGCGGATGCTGAGCAATGGGGTGGTGGTGCTGTCGCTCATCGACGCGCCCTCGCTCTCGGGTCGAGGGCGTCGCGGATCAGCTCGCCCAGCAGGATGAACGCGAGCACCGTGACGGTCAGCGCGATCGACGGATAGATGAGGGCCATCGGGGCGTTCCGCAGCGACTGCTGCGCGTTGCTGATATCGGCACCCCACGACATGACATCGGATCCGAGTCCGACACCCAGGAAAGCGAGGGTCGCCTCGGCGACGATCGCTGCCGCGAGCGACAGCGTCGACAGCACGATCAACGGAGCGATCGCGTTCGGGACAACGTGGGTGACGAGGGTCTGGAACCGCGTCTGACCCAGCGCCCGCGAGGCGGTCACGAAGTCCGCCTGACGGACGCGGAGGATCTCGGCGCGAACGACTCGGGCGGTGGAGGCCCAGGCGAATCCACCGATCGCGACCGCGAGGGTGAACACGTTCCGGAAGTCCGAGAACACGCTCATGACGACGACCGCGGCGAGGATGTACGGGATGGCGAAGAAGATGTCGCCGACGCGCGAGAGCAGCGAGTCGAGCCATCCGCCGTAGAAGCCCGCGAGGGCGCCCATGATGAGGCCGATGACCGAACCGATCAGCGTCGCGAGGAGTCCGACGGACAGCGACGTGCGCGATCCCCAGACGATTCGCGCCCAGATGTCGCAGCCCTGGAACGTGAACCCGAGCGGGTGACCAGACATCGGTCCGCCGTTGCTGTTCGCCAGCTGGCAGTCGTTGTTCGGCGGAGTCTGCGTGAACAGCGTCGGGAAGATCGCCATGATCAGCACGACGAGCACGATGAGCACCGACAGCCAGAACGTCGGGCGCTTGCGCAGGTCGCGCCAGGCGTCCCGCCAGAGGCTCGACGGCTTGTCGTCGATCTTCACCGCGTCGACGGTGATGACAGCGTCCTTCACCGGAGCGACGAAGTGCGTGGGCAGTTCGGAGTTACTTGACATAGCGGATCCTCGGGTCGAGCAGACCGTACAACAGGTCGATGACGAGGTTGACGAGCACGTAGAGGATCACGAAGACCGTGACGAACGACACGATCGTGGGACCCTCGTGGCGCAGCGTCGCCTGGAAGAGGGTGTTACCCACTCCCGGCACGTTGAAGATCGCCTCGGTCACCGTGGCACCGACCAGCAGCACGCCGAAGTTCGTCGCGGAGTTGGTGATCACCGGGATGAGCGAGTTGCGGAGCACGTGCACCGGGATGACGCGCCGACGCGACATTCCCTTGGAGTACGCCGTTCGCACCCAGTCCTGGTTGAGCGTGTCGATCACGGAGCCGCGCATGAGGCGCATGCTCGTGGCGTAGAGGCTCACACCCAGCACGATCGCGGGCAACCAGAGATCGCCCCAGTCGTTCGAGGACCCGACCGTGGGCTTGAACCATCCGAGCTGGATCGCGAGGAAGTACTGCGCGAGGAACGCGAGCACGAAGATCGGGATCGCGACGAAGACGAGCGAAATCACGAGGGCGACGTTGTCGAACAGCTTGCCCTTACGAAGAGCCGAGATCGTGCCGATGATGATCGCGAGCGTGAACTCGATCGCGATGGCCATCACGGCGAGGCGACCGGTGACCGGGAGCGTGCGGGCGAGGACATCGTTGACCGACTGCCCGGAGAACGTCGTACCCATGTCACCCTGCAGGATGCCCATGAGGTAGTAGAAGTACTGCACGATGAACGGCTGGTCCAGGTGGTACTGGGCCATGAGTCCGTCGATGACCGCCTGGTTCGGCGTGCGATCGCCGAAGAGCGCCAAAATGGGGTTGCCTGGCATCGCGAACACCAGGAAATAGATGAGCAGGGTGGATCCCAAGAACACCGGGATCACCTGCAGGATGCGTCTGAGGATGTAACCGAGCACCCTCACTCCCTCCAGCCGGGTGGATGCAAGCAGGTCGCCGTCGCGCGATCGGCGCGGGCGACCGCATCCGTTGTAGAGCATAAGCGCCGCATGTGTGACGCGGGTTGCTCCTGGACAGGCCGCGAGGCGGTGACTCTATGGTCACCGCCTCGCGGATGTGATCGAGAGGGCTTACGCCTTCGTGATCGCGTAGTACAGCGGAACGGAGTTCCAGCCGAACTGGACGTTGTCGACCGTCTCGGCGAATCCACCGTTGACGTTCGAGTACCAGAGCGGGATGGCCGGGAGGTCCTGGAGCAGGATCTCCTGCGCCGACTGGAAGTCCTCGTTGGCCGTGGCCGGGTCGGTGCTCGAGATGCCGTCGCTCAGGAGCTGGTCGAACTCGGCGTTCGAGTAGTCACCGTCGTTCGAGCCCGCGTTGGTCGCGTACAGCGGTCCGAGGAAGTTGTACAGACCCGGGTAGTCGGCCTGCCATCCGGTGCGGAACGCGGTCGTGATGGTGCGGTTGGTGACCTCGGTACGCAGCGACGCGAAGTCGACGTACGGGGCGCCGGATGCCTCGATGCCCAGCGTGTTCTTGATCGAGTTGGTGGTCGCGTCGACCCACGACTGGTGTCCGCCGTCGGAGTTGTACGCGATCTGGAACGTGCCGTCCCACGGGGAGATGGCGTCGGCCTCGGCCCACAGTTCCTTCGCCTTGTCGGCGTCGAAGCCGAGGACGTCAGCGCCCTCCAGGGAGTCCGACCAGCCGTCGATCACCGGAGAGGTGAAGTCGCTGGCGGGGGTGCGGGTGCCCTGGAAGATCGTGTCGGTGATCTCCTGGCGGTTGATCGCCATCGAGATCGCCTGGCGACGCAGCTTGCCCTCTTCGCCCGCGAAGTGCGCGAGGCTCTCCGGGATCGTGAAGGACTGGAAGATCGCGGCGGGCTGGTTGACCTGACGGTCACCGAGGTCCGACTCGTAGGTCGCGAGTGCCGCATCCGGGATGGCGTCGAGGACGTCCAGGTTGCCGGCGAGCAGGTCGGCGTACGCCGCATCCTGCGACGCGTAGAAGACGATCTTGAGTCCACCGTTCTGGGCCGCACGGCCACCGGTGTACTCGTCGTTCTTGACGAGGTCGATCTCGACGTCGTGCTGCCACGCGTCGTCCGCGGCCAGCTTGTACGGGCCGTTGCCGATCGGGCTCTCACCGAATGCGTCCATGTCGTCGAACGCGACATCGGGGAGCGGGTAGAAGGCCGAGTAGCCCAGGCGCAGCGCGAAGTCGGAGGCCGGCTTGTTCAGCGCGATGGTGAACGTGTAGTCGTCCACCTGCGCGAGACCGGTGAGCTCGGAGTCCTCGTCGTAGCTGAAGCCCTCGATGTCCTCGAAGAAGTAGCTGGAGAGCTGCTCGTTGGAGGCCAGAGCGCCGTAGTTCCACGCCTTGATGAAGTTGTCAGCCGTGATCTCTTCACCGTCGGTGAAGGTCAGGCCTTCCTTGATCTTGACCGTGAGGTGCTGAGGGTCCTCGGTCGTGATCTCTTCGGCGACGTCGTTGACGGGAGCGCCGTTTGCGTCGTAGTAGACGAGGCCCGCGAAGATCGAGTCGAGGATCTTGCCGCCGCCCGTCTCGTTCGTGTTGGTCGGGATGAGCGGGTTCTGGGGCTCGGACCCGTTGGCGCTGATGACGGCGTCGGACGAGCCACCGGTGGACTCGTTCGAGCCACCGCCGCTCGCGCAACCGGCCAGGGCGAGTGCCCCGACTCCGACCAGCGCGATGCTCGCGAGAGCGATTCTGCTGCGCTTCACTATTCCTCCTGTGCAGGGATGATGCGAGCATGACGAAGCTGTGCGATCGTCATGTCGCGAATACGAGAACGATAAGCACGCGCCTCGCCATGGTCAAAACGGCTGACGCAAAAGTTACATAGCCTTAACGTCGACATGAACAGATGAAGCAGATTGCTCAATCTGTGAGCACACGGCGCATTCAGCCGTGCGAAACGGAGTCTCGCGGCTACTCGGATCGAGTTTCGGCGGATGCGGGCACCCAGTCGGCGAAACCGGTGAGGACGCCGTTCGCAGCCGCGGCGGGCCGTACGCTCGTGACCGCATCCGACCAGACCGTCACGATGGGCACCGGCACGAGCGGCAGTGACCACGCCTGCGCCGCGATCTGTTCGTCGAGCGCATCGAGGATCGGATCGCGGGCGTCGGCATCCGTCTCCGCGCCCAGCTGCGCGATGAGATCGTCCACGGTGTCGTCCGACCAGCCGGAGACGTTCGCCGCTCCCGCGGTCGCGTAGCCCGCGGCGAGCGCCACCGGAGCCGACGGATCGGCATCCCACGCGAAAAGCGCCGCGTCGTACTCCCCGGGAGTCGACAGCCTGGAGGCCCAGTCCGCGCGCGAGGCGTCGACGAGCGTGATTCCGGCCTCGGCCGCGGAGGCCGCGAGCAGCCCGAAAGCCGCCGCCCGCCGGGAGTCGTTCGCAGGGAAGAGCAGCCGCACGGTCGGGTTCGGCACGTCCGCCTCGGCGAGCAGATCGCGCGCGCGATCGATGTCGGGGGCGTCGTCGGGTGCGGGTGAGGTCTCGGGCGAGGGCGGGGTCTCGGGTGCGGGCGCCGACGCCTCGGGTGTCGGCAGCGGATGCGGATCCCCGACCGGGTCGGGAGGGCGCACGGCGGATCGGCGCACCTCCGCATCCGGAACGAAGGGAGTCGCGAGTGCGGCGAGGAGGGCCGCGCGGGGCACGGTGGCGAGGAACGCGGTGCGCACGGTGCGGGCCCGCTCCTCATCGCCGCCGTAGGTCGCGGGGTCGAACACGCCCCCGCCGGCGGTCTGCAGGTCGAGGTGGTCGAAGCCCGTGCCGAGGGCGACGGCCGCGCCAGCGGCCTGACCCGCGAATGCGACCGATTCGGACGTCGCGGGCGCAGCGGCGATGTCGACGTCACCGCGGGAGACGGCGGCGAGGCGCTCGGCGGCATTCGGGATCGCCTGGACCGTCACCCGCTCGACGCGGGGGGACGGCCCACCGATACCGTCCGGATTCGCCCGCAGATCGACCCGGGTGCCGTCGGCCGACACCGCGTCGATCAGGTACGCGCCGTTCGTGACCGCGTTATTCGCCCCGACAGCGCCGAGCGCGAAGTCCTCGCGGTATGCCCGGGATACCGGAGCGAGCCAGTCGAGATCGTCGTCCTGGACGGCGGCGATCAGCGCGGCTTTGGCTGCCGGTGTGTCCAGATCGTCATCCGGATGACCGAGCATCGCGACCCGGTGCGCGGCGACCGGCGGCGCGTCGAAAGCCGACTCCCAGTCGGCGGCGGGCGAGGTGTAGACCAGGGTGATGCTGCGGCCGTCGTCGCCGATCTCAGGGGTCTCGGCAACGAGGTCGAGGCCCCGATCCGGGCCCGCGCCCGTGTTCCAGCGCGTTTCGGGGAGCCCATCCGCATCCGGTTTTCCGCCCGTCCGGTGCGTCGTTCCGGCCGCCCATGTGAGCAGCAGGTCGGCGGCGTCGACGCGGGCGCCATCCGACCAGCGCACGCCGTCGTTGACCGTGTAGATGACGGTGAGCGGATCACGGGACTGCACGCGGATGCTGCCGAACCGATCCTGCGGCACCCGCTCGCCGGCGGCGTCGCGGCGCCAGAAGCCCGAGGTCGTGAGCGCGGCGAGCGCGGTGTTCGCCGCGCCGTCCTGGCCGAGGACCGCGGGGTTCAGCGACGTGACGGGTGCATCGAGGGCGACCGTGATCGCACTCCCCGGCACGAGACGGTCGGTGTCGTCGGGAGCGCACGCGGAGAGCCCGACCGCCAGGGCGGCCACCACGATCGTCGCCGTGAACCTCGTGCGCCACCGCATCCGCGGTCCTCCTCGTTCGTGCCGTGTGTAAGCCGGTCGCCGCTCGTCGTGCCCGCGTACGGTCATGGTGCCCTGTGGCGATGTCGCGTGTGCGCGGGGCGGGCTTCATGTCCGCGGCGGTGGGCTACGCGTCCGCGGCGCGGACCTCGTCACGCCCGCAACGGAACCCCGACACTTTATGCGTCGACCCTGAACGTGCCCGCCCGGGTGGGGAGGCCGCGTGCGCTATGGCAGGCTGACCGGGTGCAGAAGCGCCCCTTCGGAGTGTTCGATCCCGCGCCCGTGGGCGGCGCCGCGCGCACCCGCATCCGGTGGGAGATCTGGCTCGTGCTCGCCGTATCGGTCGGGCAATCGGCGCTGTACTCGGTGCTGTCCTTCATCCGGACCGTGCAACGCTCGCTGGAGACGAACCAACCCGTCGGGGCGCAGCAGACGCAGCTCAACCCCGCGCGCGACGCCGAGGCCCTCTGGGACGCGCTGTACCAACTGCTCGACATCGTGTTCTCGCTCGCGGTGGTCGCGCTCGTCGTGTATCTGCTGTGGGAGCCGGGGTCACGTGCGCTCGCGCGCATCGGGCTGGACTTCCGCCGCATCGGCGGCGACGCCGGCCGCGGTCTGCTGCTCGTCGCGGTGATCGGGATTCCCGGGCTCGGGCTGTACGTCGCGGGCCGGCTGCTGGGCGTCACGGTCGGCGTCGTCGCGTCGCCGCTGGATGCTGCCTGGTACACGGTGCCGCTGCTCATCCTCGCCGCGGTGCGTGCGGGCCTCACCGAGGAGGTCATCTTCCTCGGCTACTTGTTCGACCGCCTGCGCCGGCTGGGCTGGAACTGGTGGACGATCATCCTGGTCACTGCGGGCCTTCGCGGGCTCTACCACGCGTACCAGGGCGTCGGATCGATCATCGGCAACGTCGCGATGGGCATCGTCTTCGGATGGTGCTACCGACGCTGGGGACGGGTCATGCCCCTGGTCATCGCGCACACGGTGATCGACGTCTTCGCCTTCGTCGGCTACCCCCTCGCCGTCGCGCTCTGGCCCGGCATCTTCTAGCCCCGGCGCTGGCGTGGCGGCGGGTGGCCCCGCTCGCCGCCGTCGGTCGCTCAGGCCGGGAACACCGCATCCGACCGCGAGACGGGATCTTCGCGCCGAGACAGTGGGGTAACCCCTACGTCTCGGCGCGAAGATCCCGTCTCGCGGATGAGGGGGAAGGGAGAGGCGTCGGGCGCACCAGTCCTCCCCAGCTGGGCGATGCGCGGGATCGTCCACGGATGGGAGCAGGGGTCACCTGCGGAAGCACACGGAGGCCGACCATGGCGGGATGCTGACACCTCTTCGCCCCCTCACTGCACTGCCCGCACCGATTCCGCTCCTCAAGGCGCGAGACGTTCCGCATCCGGAACGTTCGATCGCCCGAGGCGAGCTGACCCCGGTGCGGCGGGGAATCTACGCGAGCACCACCCACTGGAATGCGCTGGCGCCGTGGGACCGATACCTGGCTCGGGTACATGCCGTCGCTGTGAGCTGGCCCGATGCCGTGTTCAGCCACGAGTCGGCCGCCGTTCTCCAGGGGCTTCCCGTGTTCGGAGACCCGATCATCGTGCATCTCATCGCTGGGCCGGGCGCGACGTCGGGAGTGAACGGCGGTATTCGAGTTCACACCGGCGGTGCTGCCCGAGAGCTCCACGTGCGGGACGGCCTCCTGATGACCTCGCCCATCGACACCGCGGTCGATCTGGCTCGATCACGGCACGAGGTCGTCGGGTTGAGCGCGGCGGATGCGGCGCTCCGGACCGATCCCACCGCCACGGTCGAGGCGTTGGTCGCGCGAAACGAATCGCGTCACAGTAGCCGCGGACGGCGACACGCACGCTGGGCCCTGCACCGCGCCGATGGTGCGGCCGAGACGGTCCTCGAGTCCGCGAGCCGCGCGGCCGTGGAATGGCTCGGCTACCCCGAACCCGAGCTGCAGTGGCACTTCGGATCGACCGCATACGGCGAGGAGCGATCCGATTTCTGGTGGCCGGGTGCGCGTCTGGCGGGCGAGGCGGATGGTGATCTGAAGTACGACGGCCGCTTCGGCGACGCACCGGCGCTCTTGCGGGAACGCAGACTGCGAGATACCCGCATCCGCCGTCGAGCACGTGCCGTGGCCCACTGGGGATGGACCGACGTCGCCGATTTCACGGCGCTCGACGGCATCCTTCGCGGAGCGGGCCTCGTCCGCACGTTCGGCGAGGACGTCGCTCGACTCGCGGGAATGCGCCATGCGCTCGCCGGACGCCCGTTCCCGGGAAGGACCGCAGACCGGCTCGCGCCACGCCCTCCCGCGAGACGGGATCTTCGCGCCGAGACATAGGGGTTACCCCCCTGTCTCGGCGCGAAGATCCCGTCTCGCGGTCGGGGAGGGCGGATGGGAGCGCCCGGCGGCCCGGCCCGCGCAGTCTCGCGGCCAGGCCGAACCCCGCGCGCGGGTCAGGCGAAGGCCTCGGGCGGGGGGCAGGCGCAGACGAGGTTGCGGTCGCCGTAGGCGTTGTCGATGCGGCGCACAGGCGGCCAGTACTTCGAACGCACGAGCGCCGGCACCGGGTAGACAGCCTCTTCCCGGGTGTACGGATGCGGCCACTCCCCCACGATGACCGCCTGCGCGGTGTGCGGCGCGTTCACGAGCGGATTGTCGCCCGCCGGCCAGCGACCGTCGGCGACCGCGAGCGCCTCGGCCTTGATCTGGATCATCGCCTCGATGAACCGTTCGATCTCGGCGAGATCCTCCGACTCCGTCGGCTCGACCATGAGCGTGCCCGCGACCGGGAACGACATCGTCGGGGCGTGGAAGCCGTAGTCGATCAGACGCTTGGCGACGTCGTCGACCGTGACCCCGGTCTGCTCCCGCAGCGGGCGCAGGTCGAGGATGCACTCGTGCGCGACGAGTCCCGCGTCGCCCGCGTAGAGCACCGGGTAATGGTCGCGCAGACGCACGGCGATGTAGTTCGCCGCGAGCACGGCTGCGCCGGTCGCGTTCCGCAGACCCTCGGCGCCCATCATCCGCATGTACGCCCACGAGATCGGCAGGATGGATGCGGAACCGTACGGTGCCGCAGAGATCGGCCCGCCCTCGAACACGAACCCGCCGGCGTGCTCGGCCCGCTGCGCGAGCGGGTGCGAGGGCAGGAACGGCGCGAGGTGCGCCTTCGCCGCGACCGGTCCGACACCGGGACCGCCGCCGCCGTGCGGGATCGCGAACGTCTTGTGCAGGTTCAGGTGCGACACGTCGCCGCCCAGGTCGCCGAAGCGCGCGAACCCGAGCAGCGCGTTCAGGTTCGCGCCGTCGACGTACACCTGCCCGCCCGCGTCGTGCACGGCGGCAGTGATCTCGAGCACGTCGTGCTCGTACACGCCGTGCGTCGACGGGTACGTGATCATGAGCGCCGCGAGCGTCGCCGCATGCGTCTCGATCTTCGCGCGGAGATCGGCGAGGTCTACGTTGCCGGCCTCATCGCACGCGACGACGACGACCTTCATGCCGGCGAGCACGGCGGATGCGGCGTTCGTGCCGTGCGCCGACGACGGGATGAGGCAGACCGTGCGTTCGGTCGACCCCTGCGCGAGGTGGTACTGGCGGATCGCGAGAAGCCCCGCGAGCTCACCCTGCGACCCGGCGTTCGGCTGCAGCGAGACGGCGTCGTACCCGGTGACCTCGGCCAGCCACCCCTCGAGCTGCTCGATCATCGCCAGGTAGCCGTGCACGTCGGCCTCGGGGGCGAACGGATGCACCTGCGAGAACTCCGGCCACGACACCGCCGCCATCTCGGTCGCGGCGTTCAGTTTCATCGTGCACGATCCGAGCGGGATCATGCCGCGATCGAGCGCGTAGTCGCGATCGGCGAGCGTCTTCAGGTACCGCATCATCGCCGTCTCGGAGCGGTGCGCCGAGAAGACCGGGTGCGTCAGGTACTCGTCGACCCGGTGCAGATCGGCGGCGACCGCAGCGAGAGGTTCCGCGTCCGCGAGCACGGGCGCGGGCCCGTCGCCGAACGCCCACGCGACCGCGGCGAGGTCGGCCGCGGTCGTCGTCTCGTCGACCGAGACACCGACGGTCGTCGCGTCGGCGCGGAGCAGGTGCACGCCCCGTGACCGGGCGCGGTCGACGACGGCATCCGCATCCGGCACCTCGACGCGAACCGTGTCGAAGAACGCCTCGTGCTGCACGGTGAGCCCCCGCGCGCGGAGGGCCGCAGCGAGCGCGTCGGCCGCGCGAGCAACGTCGGTCGCGATCGCGCGGAGCCCCTCGGCCCCGTGATAGACGGCGTACATCGCCGCCATGACGGCCAGCAGCACCTGCGCGGTGCAGATGTTCGACGTGGCTTTCTCCCGACGGATGTGCTGCTCGCGCGTCTGCAGCGCGAGCCGGTACGCGGGGTGGCCGGCGGCGTCTTGCGACACCCCGACGAGGCGTCCGGGCAGCTGCCGTTCGAGTCCCGCGCGCACTGCCATGTAGCCGGCGTGCGGGCCGCCGAAGCCGAGCGGCACACCGAAGCGCTGGGTGGTTCCCACCGCGATATCGGCGCCGAGCGAGCCCGGCGAGCGCAGAAGGGTGAGTGCGAGCAGGTCGGCCGCGACGACCGCGCGCCCGCCCTGCGCCTGCACGTCGCCGATCACGGTCGACGGGTCCCAGACGCGTCCGGATGCGGCCGGGTATTGCACGAAGACACCGAACGGTGCGGCATCCGCGGGAAGACCGTCGTCGGCCAGCGCGGCCTCGACGATCTCGATGCCGACGGCGGCCGCGCGGTGGCGCAGCAACGCCAACGTCTGCGGGAGCGCGTCGGCGTCCACGACGAACACGTTCGAGGCGGACTTCGAGGCGCGGCGGGCGAGCAGCATCCCCTCGACCACGGCGGTCGATTCGTCGAGCATCGAGGCGTTCGCGGTGGCGAGTCCGGTGAGATCGGTGACCATGGTCTGGAAGTTGATGAGCGCTTCGAGGCGCCCCTGCGAGATCTCGGGCTGGTACGGCGTGTACGCCGTGTACCAGGACGGGTTCTCGAAAACGTTCCGGGAGATGACCGACGGCGTCAGCGTGCCGTAGTACCCGAGCCCGATCATCGCGGTCGCCGGCCGGTTCTGCGCGGCGAGCGTGCGCAACTCGGCGAGCGCCTCGGCTTCTGTCGCCGCGGCGGGGATGACGGAGGCGTCGAGCGGCTGTGCGTGGATGGATGCGGGAACAGCCGCATCCACGAGCGCCTGCACGCTCGCGTACCCGAGCGCCGCCAGCATCGTGTGCTGCGCGGCCGCATCCGTGCCGATGTGGCGGTCGGCAAAGGTCTGCGTCACTCGGCTCCTCCGATGAGGGCGAGGTAGGCGGTGCGGTCCAGGAGCCCCTCGGGCACGGCGTCGCCGAGGTCGACGCGGACGAGCCAGGCGCCGAACGGATCGGCGTTCACGAGCGACGGGTCGTCGTCGACGGCGCCGTTGACCTCGATGACGCGGCCGGCGACGGGCGCGTAGAGCTCGCCGACGGACTTGGTCGATTCGATCTCACCGCAGATCTGCGCGCCGGTGAGCTCGGCGCCGATCGCGGGCAGCTCGACGAAGACGACGTCGCCGAGCTTCTCGGCGGCGTAATCGGTGATGCCGAACGTGGCGACGCCGTCGGCGATCGACACCCACTCGTGCTCGGCGGTGTAGGACAGGGCGTCGAGATCGGTCATTTCTTCCTCCGGTAGAAGGGCAGGGCGGTGACGGTCGCCGGGATGGCGGTGCCGCGGACGTCGATGAACAGTTCGGTACCCGGCGCGCTCGCGTCGGGGGTGACATAGGCCATGGCGATCGGGTGGCCGAGCGTCGGACTCAGCGCACCGCTCGTGATCTCGCCGAGGTGCGCGCCCGCGGCGTCCACGACGGCGTAGCCGGCGCGTCCTGCCCGCTTGCCGGCGGAGACGATCCCGACCAGGACGGCGGATGCGGCGTCCGCTCGCGCGGCGAGTCCGGCGCGCCCGATGAAGTCCTCGTCACCCGAGGAGATCACGCGCGCGAGGCCCGCCTGGGCGGGGGCGATGTCGCGGGTGAGTTCGTGCCCGTAGAGGGGCATTCCCGCTTCGAGGCGCAGGGTGTCGCGCGCGGCGAGACCGGCCGGGACGAGGCCCTGCGCGGCCCCGGCCGCGAGCAGTGCGTCCCACAGCGCGGGGGCCGCATCCGTCGGCACGAGCAGTTCGAAGCCGTCCTCGCCGGTGTAGCCGGTGCGGGCGACGAGCACGGGCTGCCCCTCGAACGCCGCCGCGCGGACCGCGTAGTAGCCGAGCTCGTCGAGGTGCCAAGCCTGCGGCTCGTCACCCTGGCGACGCGCGGGGGCGACGAAATCGAGACCGGCCACATCCGCCAGGATGGCGGCGGCACGCGGGCCCTGCAGCGCCAGCAGCGCCGACGCCTCGGAGGCATCCTCGATGCGCACGTGAGTGCCGGTGACGAATCCGAACGCGCCGTCTGCCGTGACGGCGGGCGCCGGAGAGGGGAAGACGTCGAGCGCAGCGGCGAGCGCGCCCGCCACCTCCGCGTAGTTTCCCGCGTTGGCGATGATCAGGAAGTGGTCGTCGCCCAGCCGGTAGACGATCAGGTCGTCGACGATGCCGCCGTCGTCGGCCAGCAGCAGGCTGTACTTCGCCTTGCCGAGCGGCATCGTCGAGATGCGACCGGCGAGCGCGAAGTCGAGGAACGCGGCGGCGTGCGACCCCTCGATGACGAACTCGGCCATATGCGATACGTCGAACAGCCCGGCCGCTTCGCGGACGGCGCGGTGCTCGGCGAGGTCGGACGAATAGCGCACCGGCATCATCCAGCCACCGAAGTCGGTGAAGCTGGCGCCGAGTGCCGCATGGCGCTCGCGGAGCACGGTGTATCGGGGAGGAGCGGTCGATGGAGCGTCGGTCATGAGTTCTCCCGGATCGGGGCGGGCAGGCGGGTGCCTGAAGAACTCCCCCTCTGTCATGGGCCTGAGAGTTTCACCTCCGCGCCGACGAATCGGATGCGGGGGTTTTCACCGTCGGCGGATGCCGAGACGCGCTCGACATCGCTTTCCAGAGTGGCCTGATCGTGGCGGTACGCGTACCTGAGAGATTGGCGGGGAGGCTTGCTCCTTCGGTGCTCGGCTGGTGTCACCGAGGCTCTCCCGCAACGATCATGGGGCCGATATTCACGTGTGGCGCCCAGCATAGCGGGCGCGGGCACCGATCCCGTTCAGCCGACGCAGGCGCCTGTCGCGACCGCATCCGAAAGGCCGGGAGCGGCGGCGACGACCGGTGCGAGCGGCGTCGTGGTCATCGCGTACCCGATGTCGGAACCGTCGTCGGCGCGGGCGAAGACGACGCCGGCGACCTTTCCGGCCGCATCGAGCACAGGGCCCCCGGAGTTGCCCGGGCGAACGATCGCCGTGAGGGCGTAGGTCTCGCGCGGATTGTCGCCCTGGCCGTAGATGTCGGGCACGAGCACCGTGCCGACCGAGCGGACGGATGCGGTCCCCATCGTGAAGGGGCCGCCGTAGGGATACCCCTGCACGACTCCGGCGCCGCCGATCGCAAGGTTCGGGGCGAGACCGATCGGGCTGGCGTCGAGCGCGTCGACGGCGATGACCGCGAGGTCGGCGGTCGCGTCGAAATAGACGACCCGTCCTTCACGTGCGGGACGGCCGGGAAGCTCCACGACGGGCGCGTCGACGCCCGCCACCACGTGCGCATTCGTGACGAGGCGGTCTTCTGCGATCACGAATCCGGTGCCGGTGAGGCTGCGACCGCACGAGTAGGCGGTGCCGGCGATCCGCGCGACGGACTGGGCGGAGGCGCTGAGCGCCGGGTCGTCCAGATCGACCGGCGCCGCCGTCGGGCCGACGGGAAGGGTGTCGAACAGCGCCCCGAATTGCGGCAGGCCGTCGTCGATGACGACCGAGCGCACCTGCGCGAGTGCTTCATCGACGGGGCGCGGGGTGAGGTCGTCGATCGTCCGCAGCACGACGGAGGAGCCGACCGCCGACGAGACGAACGGGATGCCGGTGGTCGCGACGGCCTGACCGGTGAGCGACAGGGCGAGGGCGACCACGACGACGTTCGCCACGCCGCCCAGCGCACGGTCGATCCCTCTGAGTTTGATCCGGTCGACCCCGCGGCGGAGCGCGCCGCCGACGGCCGCCCCGAGCGCGGCGCCGCCGAAGAGCAGAAGGGCGATGATCGCGAGCGTCGCCCAGGCGCGGCTGACATCGGAGGGCAACAGTCGGCCGACGACGGGCACCAGCCACCAGGCGGCGAGACCGCCGAGCACGAGTCCGACGAGCGCGCCCGCGCTCGCGAGGAGGCCGCGGCGGAGCCCCACGACCAACGCGGAAACCAGGACGAGCGCCAGCACGACGTCCAGCACGATGGTGATCATTTCCGCCTCCTGGATCAGGGTACGGGGCACTTCCTGAGCCGTTGCCGTAACTCGGCGGCGACCCGGGTTTGATCTTCAGGTCACCATGACACTAAGATCGGCACGGAGATAAAGTCACCATGACACGAACCGGTAGTCCCGCCCCCGTCCGCGCGGATGTCGCGACCGACATCACGCGCGTCGCCGTGTCGACGGTCATCTTCAGCCTGCGCCGCGGAGCCGACGACGCTCCGCAGCTCGTCCTGCCGCTCGTCCGCCGCACCCGGGATCCGTTCGAGGGACTGTGGGCGCTGCCGGGCGGATGGCTCGACATCGCCGAAGACCTCGAGGATGCGGCATCCCGCACCCTCGCCGAGACGACCGGCCTCACCCCCAGCTATCTCGAGCAGCTCTACGCCTTCGGAAACGTCGACCGGTCCCCCTCGCGGGTCGTGTCGATCGTCTACTGGGCGCTGCTGCGCGCCGACGAGGTCGATGCCCAGGTCTCCGCGCACGCCGCCGGACGCGATGCGCCCGAAAACGTCCGCTGGTTCCCGGTCGCCGGTCTCCCCCCGCTCGCGTTCGATCATCAGCAGATCATCGACTACGCGCTCTGGCGGCTGCGCAACAAGGCCGGCTACAGCCGCGTCGCGCACGGCCTGATGACGGATTGCTTCACGCTCGCCGATCTTCGCGAGGTCTATGAAGCGATCCTCGGCCGCCGCCTCGATCCGGCGAACTTCCGGCGTCAGGTCGAGAACTCCGGAAGCCTCGTCCGCACCGACGCGTTCCGCACCGGAAATCACCGCCCCGCACGTTTGTACCGCCCCCACGCGGGCGCCGAGCTCGCCGATCGCGGCCCGCTCTCCCCCGCATCCGCACCGCACGAATCGAGCACGAGATGAGCCAGGCCACGCTGACCCTGCAGCCCCGCCCGATCGACCCTTCGGTCGATCATGAGATCCAGGCGATCGTCGCCGGGGCGGGCACCGCCTCGACGTGCAACACGGATCTCGCCGCCGGGCCCTGGTCGTTCGACACGCGCCCGGGGTACGGCCCCGGCGCCTCGATGGGCGACGTCATCCCGACCGGTTCGCCCCGCCAGGGTCAGCTCCCCCAGGAGTACCGCGACGCCTCCGACGACGACCTCGATGCCCGCATCCGTGCCGCCAAGGCGGCGCTCGGAGATCGCGTCGTCGTTCTCGGGCACTTCTACCAGCGCGAGGAGGTCATCCGGCACGCCGACTACGTGGGCGATTCGTTCCAACTCGCGGGGGCCGCACAGGCACGCTCCGAGGCGGAGGCGATCGTCTTCTGCGGGGTGCACTTCATGGCAGAGACCGCGGACCTCCTCTCCGGCCCCGACCAGGCCGTCATCCTGCCGAACCTGGCCGCCGGATGCTCGATGGCCGACATGGCGAACATCGACCAAGTCGAGGAGTGCTGGGAAGACCTCGAAGACCTCTACGGTGACCTGGACACTCCGGATGCCGACGGTCTGCTGCCCGTCATCCCGGTGACGTACATGAACTCGTCCGCCGCGATCAAGGGGTTCGTCGGACGCCACAACGGCATCGTGTGCACCTCGTCCAACGCCCGCACGGTGCTGGAATGGGCGTTCGCGCGCGGACGCCGGGTGTTGTTCTTCCCGGATCAGCACCTCGGGCGCAACACCGCGAAAGCGATGGGCATCCCGGTCGAGCGGATGCCGATGTGGAACCCCACGCGTCCGCTCGGCGGAAGCGACGAGCAGACCCTGCGGGACGCGCAGGTCATCCTCTGGCACGGCTTCTGCTCGGTGCACCGCCGGTTCACGGTCGATCAGATCGATCAGGCGCGCCGCGAGCACCCGGGTGTGCGCGTGATCGTGCACCCGGAGTGCCCGATGGCCGTGGTCGACGCCGCCGACGAGGCCGGATCGACGGACTACATCCGGAAGGCCATCGCTGCGGCCACCGAACCCACCACGTTCGCGATCGGCACCGAGATCAACCTCGTGCAGCGACTCGCGGCCGAATACCCGCAGCACGAGATCTTCTGCCTCGATCCCGTGGTGTGCCCCTGCTCGACGATGTACCGTATCCACCCCGGCTACCTCGCCTGGGTGCTCGAGGCGCTCGTGGCAGGTCAGGTGCTCAACCGCATCACGGTTCCGGCGTCGGTCGCCGACCCGGCCCGCGTCGCGCTCGAGCGGATGCTGGCCGCCAAGCCCACCGGTCTCGGCCGGTGAACACCACCCGCGCCCGCACGGCGCAGGCGATCGTCGTCGGCAGCGGCATCGCGGGACTGACCGCCGCCCTTCGCGCCGCCCGGAACGGTGTCGCGGTCACCCTCGTAACGAAGGACCGCCGCGACCACGCGGCGACGCACTATGCGCAGGGCGGCATCGCCGGCGTGATGACGGCGACCGACACCACCGAGGAGCACCTGCACGACACGCTGACCGCGGGCGCGGGTCTCACCGACCCGGTCGCGGCCCGCATCCTCGTCGAGGAGGGGCCCGCCCGCATCCGGGATCTGATCGATGCGGGTGTGCCGTTCGACCGGGATGCGGCGGGCGTGCTCCGGGCGGGCCTCGAGGGCGCGCACTCGCACCCTCGCGTGCTGCACGCCGGGGGCGATGCGACGGGGGCCGCGATCGAGCGCACCCTGCTCGAGCGCCTCGCCGAGAGCGACGTGACCGTGATCGAGCACGCGTTCGTCCGCGACCTCGTCGTGACCGACGGCCGCGTGACGGGCGTGGAGGTGCTGACGGGCGGACTTCGCCGCACGCTCACCGCGGATGCGGTCGTGCTCGCGACGGGCGGCGCAGGGCAGCTCTACCCGCACACGACCAACCCGTCGGTCGCGACCGGCGATGGGATCGCGCTCGCGCTCCGCGCGGGGGCGGCCGTCGCCGATCTCGAGTTCGTGCAGTTCCATCCGACCGTGCTCGCCGTCGGTGCGCCGTTCCTCGTCTCCGAAGCCGTCCGCGGCGAGGGGGCGACGCTGATCGACGCGCACGGCCACCGGTTCGCGCGGGACGCCCACCCCGACGGCGAACTCGCCCCGCGAGACATCGTCGCGCGTGCCATCGCGGCGCAGGACGACACGGTGTTCCTCGATGCGACGGGCCTCGGCCGCCCCGACACGGCGCGGTTCCTCGCGACCCGCTTCCCGACGATCGACGCCGCCATCCGCGCGCGCGGCCTCGACTGGGCGACCGAGCCCGTGCCGGTCACCCCGGCCGCGCACTACCTAATGGGCGGCGTCGTCACCGACCTGCAGGGACGTACGACCCTGCCGGGCCTCTACGCCGTGGGCGAGACCGCCCGCACGGGCGTGCACGGAGCGAACCGGCTCGCCTCGAACTCCCTGCTCGAAGGCGCGGTGTTCGGCGCCCGCGTGGCCGACGCGATCGTCGCCGACGCGGGCGCGGATGCCGGAACGTGGGCCGGCCCGGCCGCCCCTCCCATCGCTGCTGTCGGTGCTGTCGCTGCTCCGGAGCCGAGCGCACCCGACGCCGCCGGCATCCGCCCGTTCCACCGCGCGGCCCTGCAGGAACTCATGTGGCAGCACGCCGGCCTCGTCCGCGACGCCGAAGGCCTGCGGCACGCCGCCGACACCCTCGCGGGCTGGAGCGCCGAAGACGACCGGGCGACGGATGCGGTCCCCGCGCTCGAGGACTCGAACCTCCTGCGGGTCGCGACGGCCGTGGTCGACGCAGCACGACGACGGACCGCGTCGGTCGGTGCCCACTTCCGCCGCGACGACGCACCCGCCGAGCCGCGCGACCCGGCGTCGGCGCTCCCGTCATCGCGCACGCCCTCATCACGCACGGCGACGACCCGCACGGCATCTCCGCGCACGACTGTGCCCGACCGGGAAGAGGCTCCCGCATGCTGACCCGCACCACGATCGACCGTGTCGTCTCGGCCGCGCTCGACGAGGACGCCCCCTGGGGCGACCTGACGAGCGAGTCGCTCATCCCGGCCGAGGCCGTCGCGACCGCCGAACTGGTGGCCCGCGAGCCGGGCGTGTTCGCGGGCGGCGACGTCTTCGCTGCCGCGTTCGCGCTCACCGACCCGTCGGTGCGCGTGGAGCTGCTCGTCGCCGACGGCGGGGCCTTCGCCACGGGCGACGTTCTCGCCGTCGTCACGGGCCCCGCCCGCTCCGTGCTCACCGCCGAGCGGGTGGGCCTGAACTTCGTGCAGCGGATGGCGGGCATCGCTACCCTCACGGCCGCCTACGTGGCCGAAGTCGCCCACACCGGCGCGCGGATCGCCGACACCCGCAAGACCACCCCGGGTCTGCGCGCGTTCGAACGTCACGCCGTCCGCTGCGGCGGCGGCCACAACCATCGCTTCTCGCTGTCGGATGCGGTCATGGCCAAGGACAACCATCTCGCGGTGCTGACCGCATCCGGGGTCTCCGTCACGCAGGCCCTCGAGAGCGCCATCGCCCGCCTGCCGCACACGACCCACGTCGAAGTCGAGGTCGATCGACTCGACCAGATCGAGGCGGTCCTCGCCGCCGGGATCGGCACGATCATGCTCGACAACTTCTCGCTGGACGATCTGCGCCGCGGCGTCGAGCAGGTCGCCGGGCGGGCGACGATCGACGCGTCCGGCGGCGTCACACTCGAGACGGTGCGCCAGATCGCCGAGACCGGCGTCGATGTGATCTCCGTCGGCGCCCTCACCCACGCGGCTCGTGGACTCGACCTGGGTCTCGACATGCGCGTCGCGCTGCCGACCGAGGACTGACGCCCGATGGCGAGCCTGTACCTCGACAACGCCGCCACCACGGCCGTGCGCCCCGAGGTGCTCGAGGCGATGCTGCCCTACTGGACGCACGCGTTCGGCAACCCCTCCAGCCACCACGAGGTCGGCGAGGAGGCGGCCCGCGCACTCGCCGACGCGCGCGCCCGGGTCGCCGAGGTGATCGGCATGCGCGCGGGAGACGTGATCTTCACGTCCGGCGGCACGGAGGGCAACAACCTCGCTGTGAAGGGCATCGCGGTCGCCGCTCGCCTCGCCCGCGGCGCACGGCACGTGGTCACGACTCCCCTCGAACACGAGTCGATCCTCGAGTCCGTGGCTGCCCTGGAACGCGTGCACGAATTCACCTCGACCCGGGTTCCGGTCGACGCGTACGGACGGGTGAGTCCGGATGCGGTCGCCGCCGCGCTCCGCGACGACACGGCTCTCGTGAGCGTCGGCTACGCGAACAACGAGGTCGGCACCGTGCAGGACGTCGCCGGGATCGTGGCCGCCGCGCGGGAGCGCCGCATCCCGGTGCACCTGGACGCCGTGCAGGCCGCCGGGTGGCTGCCGCTCGCGGGCCTCGGCGTCGATGCCCTCACGATCGCGGGCCACAAGGTCGGCGCGCCGAAGGGCACGGGGGTTCTCGCGGTGCGCGGCCGCATCCCGCTCGAGCCGCTCCTGCACGGCGGAGGGCAGGAGCGGGGTCGTCGCAGCGGCACCGAGAACGTCGCGGGCGCCGTCGGGCTCGCGGCCGCGCTCGAACTCGCCGAACGGGAACGCGAGGAGTCCGCGGCGCGCGTGCGCGCGCTCCGCGACGCGTTCATCGCGCGGGTCGCCGCGCTCGTGCCCACGGCGCGCCTGACCGGGCACCCGAGCGCGCGACTCCCCGCCTCCGCGAGCTTCACCTTCGCCGGCACGAGCGGCGAGGCCGTGCTGCTCGAACTCGAGCGCCGCGGCGTGGTCTCCTCGAGCGGGTCGGCGTGCGCCGCCGGCAGCGACGAGCCCTCGCACGTGCTGATCGCGCTCGGCATCGCCCCCGCCGTCGCCCAGACGGCCGTGCGCTTCACCTTCCCGCACGACCTGTCCGCGTCCCTCGACGCGGTCGCGGATGCGGTCGCCGCATCCGTCGCCGCCGTACACTCGGGGCCGTGACCACCGCCGCCCTCATCACGATCATCGTGCCGGGATACAACGTCGCCCCCTGGGCGGCGGAAGCGCTCGCCTCGCTGCGGGCACAGACGCTCACCGAGTGGACGGCGGTGCTCGTCGACGACGGGTCGACCGACACGACCGGCGCGATGTTCGAGGCCGCAGCCGCGGCCGACCCGCGATTCCGGGTGATCCGGCACGACCGTCGCCAAGGCCTCGGCGCCGCCCGGAACGCCGGACTCGCGCTCGTGCAGACGCCGTTCATCGGGTTCCTCGACGCCGACGACGTGCTCCTCCCCGGCGCGCTCGCCCGCCTGGTCGCGGTGCTCGATGAGACCGGCAGCGACCTGGTCGCGGCGGCCTACGTGCGGCTGCGACCGGACGGTGCCGGCGGATACGCGCCCGGCCTCGTGCAGCCGTGGGTGGCGGCCGCGACCGCGCCCGAGCGCCGCGGTGTCACGCTCGAAGAGCACCCCGACGCCTCCGCCAACGTCGTCGCCTGGTCGAAGGTGAGCCGTGCCGCGTTCTGGCGCGACAGCGGCATCCGTTTCCCCGAGGGGCGCCTGTACGAAGACCAGGTCGTCGCGCAGACGATGTTCGCGCGGGCACGCCGCTTCGATGTGGTGCCCGACGTCGTCGTGCACTGGCGTGAACGCGGCGACGGATCCTCGATCACGCAGCACGAGAACCGCCTCGACGTGCTGCGGGACTGCCTCGACGCGATGAGCGAGGGCCTGCACGTGCTGGAAAGCACCGGCCACCGCCGCGCGGCGCACGCGCGGCTGGGTCAGATGCTACGGATGGATGTGCCGCGCCTCACGCGAATCGCCGCCGAGCATCCGGATGACGCCTACCGCCGCGCGCTCGGCATCTTCACCCGCGATCTCTTCGACCGCGCCGAGAGCGGATCCATCCCGCTCGCCGACGACGCGCTCACCGCACTCGCGGCCGCCCGCCTCTGGTAGCGCAGCCCGGGGGGGGTCACCCCGTCACGGCGCGGCCGGACCGGGGCTCGGTCAGGCGCTCTCGTCGACGATGATCCGGGCGGCCGCGAGCTGCTCGGCCGCGAGATCGGCGTACAGCCCGCCGCGGGCGAGCAGATCCTGGTGGGTGCCCGACTCGACGATGCGCCCACCGTCGACGACGTGGATGACGTCGGCCCCGACGACGGTCGACAACCGGTGCGCGACGGTGATCGTCGTGCGGCCGTGCGCGGCCGTGTCGAGGGCGGCCTGCACGAGACGCTCCGAGACGGTGTCGAGCGCCGAGGTCGCCTCGTCGAGGAGCAGCACCGGCGGGTCTTTCAACAGCACCCGTGCGATGGCGATGCGCTGCTTCTCGCCGCCCGACAGCCGATAGCCGCGCTCCCCCACGACCGTGTCGTACCCCTGCTCGAATCCGTCGATCACGTGGTGGATGTTGGCGGCGCGGCACGCGGCTTCGAGTTCCGCATCCGTCGCGTCCGGCTTCGCGTACCGCAGGTTCTCGCGGACGGTCGCGTGGAAGAGGTACGTCTCCTGCGACACGATGCCGATCCGATCGATTATGGAGGCGGTCGTGACGTCGCGCACGTCGGCTCCCGCGAAGAGCACGCTGCCGGCGCTCGCCTCGTAGAGCCGCGGCACGAGGTACAGCACGGTCGTCTTCCCGGCCCCGCTCGGGCCGACGAGCGCGACGTGCTGGCCCGGCTCGGCGACGAACGAGACGTCGGCGAGCGTCGGCCGAGACTCGTCGGTCGCCCCCGGGTAGCGGAACGACACGTTCCGCAGCTCCACCCGCCCGACCGGGCCGGGAGCCCCAGCGACATCGATCGCGCCGGGCGAATCCTGGATCGCCGGCCTCAGGTCGAGGTACTCGAAGATGCGCGCGAAGACCGCCGCCGAGGTCTGCAGATCGAGCGCCACGCGCATGAGGCCCATAAGCGGCTGCAGGAGGCGCGCCTGCACCGTCGTGAACGCCACGATCGTGCCGGCCGTGATCGTGGCGGCGCCGTCCGCGCCGTCGGAGAGGAAAATGCCCGACATGAGGTAGATGACGGCGGGCACGCTGGCGATGATCACGCCGACGAGCGCGAAGAACCCCTGCCCGCTCATCGCCTGCCGCACCTGCAGCCGCACCTGCACGAGACTCTCGGTGCGGTACCGGCGCGACTCGTCGCCCTGTCGGTTGAACGACTTCGCGAGCAGGATGCCGGACACGCTCAGGCTCTCCTGGGTGATGGCGGACAACTCCGACAACGACTCCTGCGTCTGGCCCGCGATCCGCGCCCGCACCTGCCCGACCCGGCGCTGGATCAGCGCGAGGATCGGCATCATGAACACGGCGACGATCGTCAGGCGCCAGTCGATCAGAATCATCGCGACGAGCGAGGCGATGACGGTGACCGTGTTGCCGAGGATGCTCGTCATGGTGTTCGTCAGCACGTCCGACACCGCGCCGACGTCGTTCTGCAGACGCGACTGGATCGCCCCGGTCTTGGTGCGCGTGAAGAAGCCCAGCTCCATGGCCTGAAGATGCTCGAACAGGCGCACCCGGAGGTCGCCCGTGACGTTGTTGCCGACGGTCGAGGTGAGCCAGGTCTGCAGCACCTGCAGCCCCGCGGAGAAGAAGAAGAGGGCGGTCATGATGCCGACCAGACGCAGCAGCAGACTCATGTCGACCGCACCGCCGTCGGTCGGGAAGAGCGCGTCGTCGAAGATGCGCTGCACGATGAGCGGCGGCACGACCGCGATCGCCGCACCGATGACGACGAGACCCGCCGTGAACACGAGGCGAGTGCGATAGGGCCGGAACAGCGCCGCGACGCGGGCGCCGAGGTGGTCGATGCGCGGCGCCTGCGCGTTGACCGCGCGTTGACTCGATGCATCCGCACGGCGGAACGACACAGGACGCTGCGGTCCCATGGGCATGCTCATCCGCACAGCCTAGATCTGTCTTGCGCACGCCGGCCCGGAAGCGGCGGGAGCCACCGCGGCGGGCGGGCGGATCTGCATCCGTTCACGAAAACGGGAATGCGATGTCACCGGTCGCCGTTAGTCTTCACGTTCGCCGGTTCCGGCACATCCCCGTACCCCGCCTCTTGAGGAGACGACGATGCACGTCGATGCCGTTCAGACCGGTTCCCTTTCCCGTCCGAGCACCGCCACGCCAGTCGCCCGCAACGATAACCGCGTGATCTGGTTGCTGCTCGCCGCCGCGTTCGTCGCGATCTTGAACGAGACGACGATGGGTGTGGCGATCCCGCACCTGATCACCGACCTCGGGATCACCGCGGTGCTCGCCCAGTGGCTGACGACCGCCTTCATGCTGACGATGGCCGTGGTCATCCCGATCACGGGCTTCCTGCTCCAGCGCCTAACCACGCGCGCCGTGTTCGTGACGGCGATGTCGCTGTTCTCCGCCGGCACCCTGATCGCCTTCCTCGCTCCCGGCTTCGAGGTGCTCCTGATCGCCCGCGTCGTGCAGGCCTCCGGCACCGCGATCATGATGCCGCTGCTCATGACGACCGTGATGACCCTCGTTCCGCCGCAGACGCGGGGGCGCATGATGGGCCGTATCAGCATCGTCATGGCCCTCGCCCCGGCGATCGGCCCGACTCTCTCGGGATTCATCCTCGACAACTTCAGCTGGCGCTGGATCTTCGGCGTCGTTCTCCCTATCGCGCTCGTCGCGCTCGGCGTCGGCGCGCGCCTGATCCACAACATCGGCGAGAAGCGTCGGGCGCGCGTCGACATCCTGTCGATCGTGCTGTCGGCGTTCGGTTTCGGCGGCCTGGTCTACGGTCTCGCGCAGATCGGCGGCGGCTCCTCGCACGGCGGCGGAGCGGATGCGGACGCCGCCGCAACGGCATCGGCGCTCACCCTCTGGGTGGCGCTCTCCATCGGTGTGGTATCGCTCGCACTGTTCGTGTGGCGTCAGCTGCGCCTGCAGAAGACCGACGACGCCCTGCTGGATCTGCGCGTCTTCCGTTCCGGCAACTTCTCGCTGTCGGTCGCGCACTTCGCCGTGATGTCGCTCGCGTTCTTCGGCACGATCACCGTGCTGCCGCTCTTCGCGCAGAACGCCATGGGCCTGAGCCCGCTCGAAACCGGCCTCGTCGTGCTGCCCGGCTCACTCGCGATGGGCCTCGCCGGTCCCCTCATCGGCCGCATCTACGACCGCTGGGGCCCCCGCGTGCTGCTGCTCCCCGGCTCGATCCTCGTCGTGGTTCTTCTCTGGGTCTTCACGACCCTGAGCGAGACGACGCCGATCTGGGAGCTGCTGGTCACCCAGACGTTCCTGTCGCTCGGTCTCGCGATGTCGTTCACCCCGCTGTTCACGGCGTCGCTCGGCTCGCTCGAACCGCGTTTCTACTCGCACGGCAGCGCGATCGTGAGCACCGTGCAGCAGGTGGCGGGAGCCGCCGGCATCGCCGTCATGATCACGATCATGAACGCCGGCTACGTTGCAGGTGCGGCGAGCGATCAGGCCGCGTGGGCGGCGGGTGCGCGCGGAGCGTTCCTGTTCGCCGCGATCGTCGCGATTCCGACGATCATCAGCGCGTTCTTCATCCGGAAGCCCGACGACAGCGTGGGGATTCCGGCCGGTCACTGACCGCGTCAGGCGATCAGGCTGCCGGCAGCGCCGGAGTGATCGCTCGGGGCTTTGCCCCGGTGATCACCCGGCGCGAGGCGTCGGGACGATCAGACGCTGCAGGAGCCGCCGCCGCAGCATCCGGATGCGGCATCCTCGATCACCGGAAGAAGGTTCTCCGGGGCGGGAGCGGGCTGGAGCTGGATCGGCCGGGGTGCAGACATGCTCACCATGCTAGACCCGGTGCTCGCCTCCGCGGGCCGAGCGCCGTTTGGCGCGCTCGGGCACGGCCTCGCCGAGGGGCGACCGGGACGCTGTGCCGCGATGGCACGGCCCTGCTCGGCCGCCTGCGTGCACAACTCGGGAAGAATCGACCCATGAGCCACGTCACGACCGGCCTGCCCTCCCGTTCTGCCATGTTGCGCACGGTCACCCGGCGGTTCCGGTGACTTTTCCGAGCGCGCAATGGTGCCGCAGCCGGTCGCACGGCGCGGTGTGCACGCGCCCCCGCGGCCACGCTGGTCTGCACAACCGCTCGGGCACGAGCCGAATGTGGTCGGACCGGCAGGCGGATGCGGCGGCGTGCCCCGGCTCGGGCGCTCCGGCAGAGCCCGCACACCCGCTGCCCAACGGTTTTCCGCACGGGCGCGCGCTCTGCCCGGAGTGCTGGGGGTTCGCTGCGGTGGCCGACGGCGTGCTCACACTGCACGATGCGTTTCGCGGAGCGGAAGACGACACCGCGGCCGCCGATCGCGCCGCCTGGTTCAACGTCTCCGGCTGGAGTCGCTGACCACCCCCTCGCTCGACCGCCCCGATCGCGTTCGGCCGCGCCCACTCAGACCGGGGGCGAGGAACGCTCGACGAGACGGGTGATCGCCGTGAGCGGGATCCCGATCCACGCCGGACGGTTGCGCACCTCGTAGATCGCCTCGTACACGGCCTTGTCGATCTCGAACGCGTCGAGCAGCGCGCGACGCGAACGTACGTCGTCGCCGGATGCGGCCACGTACCCGTCGAGGAACGCGTTCCTCGCGGTGGAGGCCCAGGATGCCGCGTCGATCGGTGGGGTCTCTTGCGCGAGCGAGCCGGCGACGTAGTCGAACGAGCGGAGCATTCCGGCCACATCTCGAAGCGGAAGGTCGGGCCGTGATCGCTCCGGCATCGGCCGCAGCGGCTCCCCCTCGAAATCGAGCAGGACCCAGCCGAGCTCGGGCGAGCGCACCGCCTGACCGAGGTGCAGGTCGCCGTGGATCCGCTGCAGCGCCGGCCACGCCATCCCCGCGATGGCGCGGTACAGGGCCTCGATGCGCGGAGCGAGCGGCTCGAGCGCCGGAACCTCGCGCACGGCGATCGCGAGGCGACGGCGCAGGCTGACGAGCGCCGATTCGATCTCGGCCGGGCCCGCGGGAACAACCGGGAGGGCGCCGCGGAGCGTCGCGTGCACCTCCGCGACGGCCACACCGAGATCACGGGCCGGGATGCTGAAGTCCTCTCCGCGCGAGGCGGCATCCCGCGCGACGACCCAAGCGTCCTGCAGCCCGGAGAGGAACTCCTGCGCGAAGGCCAGGTGGCCGCGCGCCTGGCCGTCGGCGCGACCGGGATCCGGCCAGGTGCCGACGAGCGCTCCGAGCGATGCCGGCACGCGGTGCGATCCGGCGGCGGTCAGAGCGCTCTGGGTGGTGACGTCGGGGTTCTCGCCGTGGTGCAGCACCCGGAAGACCTTGACGATCGCGGTCGGCGTCGACCCGCCCTCGACCTCGCAAACGAGCGACGTGTTCGACTGCTCTCCCGAGAGCACGTGCGCCCGCGTCACTCGACCGGGCGCCGAGAACACCTGCCCGCGCAGGCTCGCACCGGCAACGTCGACCCGGGCACTGTCGGCCATCGCGGCCACCAGGGCCTGCGCATACGCGGCATCGTGGGGTCCGTCGTAGAGCCACCGATCGCCCGATCGACCGATCAGCGCGCCCGCGCCGTCATCGACCGCCGCCGAGCGGGACACGACGGGCACCTGGTACAGCACCGGCGCCTCGTGCGCTTCGTCGATCACGAGGTGGACGGCGATCTCCGCATCCGGGTCGGGCGAGGGAACCGCCATCGCGGCGATGACCCGAAGGCGGGGCACGCGTCCCTTGGTCGCGTACCAGCGCTGACGAGGCAGCCATTCGGAAAGAGTGTCCAGGTCGACAGTCAGCGTCATGACGCCATGCTGGCACGGGCGGGTCCGCATCCGGTCGCCCTTGATTCCGGCGGTCGAAAACTCTAGGCAGTGCCGGCACGCGATGCATCACGAAAGAGACGTCCGCGCGCGGTTAGCACACTGAAGGGCACCGCGGCAACCGTGGCCAGGTCGTTGCGTGCGAGCGTCGAAGCCGCTGAAGTGGTGCGATGGCAACGGACATCTCAGCGAGCGAAGCGAAGAGCGGCGGCGGTCTCAAGCGCGCGGTCGGCGGGTGGTTGTTGTTCGCCTTCATCGTGGGCGACACCCTCGGCGCCGGCATCTACACACTCGTCGGCACGATGGCGGCGGATGTCGGCGGTGTGATCTGGCTGCCCCTCCTGATCGCCCTCGTAGTGGCGCTGCTGACGGCCGGTACGTACGCCGAACTCATCACCAAGTACCCGCACGCGGGTGGCGCCGCCCGCTACGTGGACCGGGCGTTCCACATCCCCTACCTGTCGTTCCTCGTCGGATTCCTGATGATGGCGTCGGGCATCACGACGGCCGCGGCCCTCGCGAACGCGTTCGCGGGCGACTACCTCGCCGCGCTCATCGACGTGCCGGCCGCCCCCGCCGCGGCCGTCTTCATCGTCCTGCTGACGCTCATCAACCTCCGGGGGGTCAAGGAATCGCTCAGCGCCAACTTCGTCGCCGCCATCATCGAGGTGTCCGGTCTCGTGATCGTCATCGTCGTCGCGGCGATCGCCTTCGGCGCCGGAAACGGCGACCCCGGCCGCATCTTCGAGTTCGCCCCGGACGTGCCGCCGCTGCAGGGCGCGTTCGCCGCATCCGTCATCGCGTTCTTCTCGTTCCTCGGGTTCGAGGCCGCCGCGAACATGGCCGAAGAGGTCAAGAACCCCTCCAAGAACTACCCGCGCGCGCTCTTCGGCGCGATCATCACGGCGGCCGTCGTGTACCTGCTGATCGCCATCGGCGCCGTCATCGTGCTGCCGCCCGCAGAGCTCGCCGAATCGAGCGGCCCGCTGCTCGACGTCGTCGCGGCGAGCGGAGTCGGGGTGCCCGCGTGGCTCTTCGGCATCATCGCGCTGATCGCGATCGCGAACGGTGCCCTGCTCTTCATGGTGATGGCCAGCCGCGTCGGCTACGGCCTGGCGCGTTCGGGACTCCTCCCCCGCGCATTCGGACGCGTCCTGCCGAAGCGTCAGACCCCGTGGGTCTCGATCGTCGTCGTCGCGGGGGCCACGATCGCCCTGTCGTTCCTCGGCGACGTGTCATCGCTCGCCGAGACGACCGTGCTGCTCCTCCTCCTGGTCTTCCTCGCGGCGAACGTGAGCGTGCTCGTGCTGAAGAAGGACAAGGTCGAGCACTCGCACTTCTCCGTGCCGCGCGTCGTACCGATCCTGGCGATCATCGCGAGCATTGTGCTGCTCGCCCAGCAGTCCGGTGCCGTGTGGCTCGGTTCGCTCGTCTACATCGCCATCGGTTCGGTGCTGTTCGTCATCGCGCGACTGAAGCGCAACAGCGAGGTGCGCTCCGAGACCGCCGAGCTGCAGACCATTCGCGACGCCGGCGATGCGCCGGGAACAAACACCGACGCGTAGCTCGGGTGGTGTCTGCGGGGCGGATGCGGTCCGCCGCCCCGCAGGGCCGATCGCCGGCGCCTTCCGCGGGGCCGCGCCCCCGGCGTTAGCCTGGGTACGGTCGCCATCCGCATCGGCCGACGAAAGGCCCCCTGTGAACCTCACACTGCTCGAGCGCTTCGTCGCCGTCGCCGAAGAACTCCATTTCCCGCGCGCTGCGGGCACCCTCGGCATCCCGCTCGCCTCGCTCTACTCGTCGATCGACAAGCTCGAATCCGAGATCGGGCAGCCGCTGATCACCCGCGATGCCCCGACGACGCTGACGCCCGCCGGGGCGCTACTGCTCGTCGATGCCAAGCAGGAGATCGCCGCCGCGCCCGCCCCCGCGAAGAAGCCGGTCGTTCCGGCGGGCGGCAAAGCCAAAGCATCAAAGGGCAAGGGGCGCACGCCCGTGGTGAAGGGCCAGCCGAAGCCGTACAAGAAGCGCCAGGGTCGCTGACCCGCCGCATTCCCCCTACGCTTCGGCGACCTGACCGCCGTCGACCCGCCAATGCCGATCGGTGCGCACCGTCGAGAGCATGCGGCGATCGTGCGTGACGAGCAGAAGGGTGCCGTCGTACGACTCCAGCGCCTGCTCGAGCTGTTCGATGGCCGGCAGATCGAGGTGGTTCGTCGGCTCGTCGAGGACGAGGACGTTGATCCCCCGGGCCGGCAGGAGGGCGAGGCCCGCGCGCGTGCGTTCGCCCGGTGACAGCTCATCGACGGGGCGCCCGACATGGTCGGCCTTCAGCCCGAACTTCGCAAGGAGGGTTCGCACGTCGGCGGAGGCGAGCGTCGGCACGAGCGCTTCGAACGCATCCGCGAGCGGCTGCGTCCCGGCGAGCAACGACCGCGCCTGATCGATCTCACCGACCTGCACGTTCGCGCCCAGGCTCGCGGTGCCCTCGTCGGGCTGCTGGGTTCCGAGCAGCGCGCGGAGGAGGGTCGACTTGCCGGCGCCGTTCGGGCCGGTGATGCCGATGCGCTCCCCCGCGTTGATCTGCACCGAGAGTGGACCGAGGGTGAACGAGCCCTGGCGGAACACCGCACCGGAGAGCGTCGCGACCACAGAGCTGGAGCGCGGAGCCGCCCCGATCGTGAACTCGAGCTGCCATTCCTTGCGCGGCTCGTCGACCTCGTCGAGTCGCGCGATCCGACTCTCCATCTGCCGCACCTTCTGCGCCTGCTTCTCGCTCGACTCGGCAGCGGCTTTGCGCCGGATCTTGTCGTTGTCGGGTGACTTCTTCATGGCGTTTCGCACGCCCTGACTCGACCACTCGCGCTGCGTGCGGGCGCGGGAGACGAGATCGGCCTTCTTATCGGCGAACTCTTCGTACTTCTCCCGCGCGTGGCGGCGCACCGTCGCGCGCTCCTCGAGGTAGGCGTCGTATCCGCCGCCGAACACGCGATTCGACGCCTGCGCGAGATCGAGCTCGAGCACGCGGGTGACCGCGCGCGCGAGGAACTCCCGATCGTGACTGACCAGCACGGCGCCGCCCCGGAGGCCGCGCACGAACGCCTCGAGCCGCTCGAGTCCGTCGAGGTCGAGGTCGTTGGTCGGTTCGTCGAGCAGCACGATGTCGAAGCGACTGAGCAGCAGAGCCGCGAGCCCGACGCGCGCGGCCTGCCCGCCCGAGAGCGAGGTCATGGTCGCCACATCCGCCGGCACGCCACCGAGATCGAGCCCCAGATCGGCCAGCACCACGGGAAGGCGCTCATCGAGGTCGGCCGCGCCGCTCGCGAGCCATCGGTCCAGCGCCGTCGAGTAGGCGTCGGCGGGGTCGATGCCGGAACCCTCCGCGAGCGACGGGTCGCCGAGCGCGGCGGCGGATGCATCCATCACGCGGGTCGCTTCGGCACAGCCCGTGCGCCGGGCGATGTAGGCGGCGACCGTCTCTCCCGCGACGCGCTCGTGCTCCTGCGGAAGCCAGCCGACGAAGGCGTCGGCCGGGGCGAGCGAGATCGTACCGCCCTGGGGCTCATCGATGCCGGCGAGCAATCGCAGCAGCGTCGACTTTCCGGCGCCGTTCGCGCCGACCACCCCGACGACATCACCGGGGGCGACGGTCAGATCGAGCGAGTCGAAGAGCGTGCGGTGGCCGTACCCGCCGGCCAGGTCTCGGGCGACGAGTGTGGCGGTCATCCGTCAATCCTGTCACCGGCAGGCGGCTCCGCGCACCACCCCGCGCACACGGGCGGCGGCCGGGCGCGGGGCGCGCGGCGGATACACGAGGGTGACCAGCACGACCGACACGATCATGAGCAAGAACCACGAACTCAGCTTCGACAGCGACACGGGCTCCCACCCGTCCACCTGGTTCGGGTACAGCCAGGCACCGGCCCAGGTGCTGATGTTCTCGGCGAGGTAGATGACGGCCGCTACCCCCGCGAACACCAGCAGGAGCGGTAGGCGCAGACGCGCGCGCCACACTCGCGCGTGCAGAACCGTGGGCAGCCAGAGGGCGACGACGGCGACCATCAGCCCCCAGCGGGCGTCCCACCAGAAGTGATGAAGGAAGAAATTCGCGTAGATCGCGGCCGCGACGATCACGGTCGCCCAGACCGGCGGATACCGGCGGAACCGGATGTCGAAGAGCCGGTACACGCGCACCATGTACGACCCGACGGCGGCGTACATGAACCCGCTGAACAGCGGCACTCCGGCGATCCGCAGCACCCCGCCGGCGTCATACATCCACGATCCCGCGTCGGTCTTGAAGATCTCCATCGCCGTCCCTGTGATGTGGAACGCCACGATCACCCAGAGCTCGCGGCGGTTCTCCAGGCCCGCCGCGATCATGCCGATCTGGATCAGCACGGCGGCGATCGTCAGGGCATCGTTCCGGGCGAGCGGGGCCGCATCCGGATACCAGAGGCGGGCGGCGAGGATCACGGCGAGCAGCAGCGCCCCGAACACGCACGCCCACGCCTGCTTCGCGAAGAAGACGCCGATCTCGACGAGCGCGCCCCGCCAGCCGGTGCTCGGGGCGCGACGCAGGATGCGGTGGGCCCGGTCGTCGAGGCGTCGTTCGAGGCGCGTGGGCTTCTGCACCCCGCGAGGCTAGGGCGCGCGGCTGAATGACCGGTGTGGTCCGGTCAGGTCCGGCGCCGCGTCAGGTCCGGCGCCCCGGTCAGGTCCGGCGCCCGTCAGACGAACCGCACCCAGTTCGCGGTGCGCCCGGTCTCCGCCCGACCCCGCAGGTCGAGGTCGTCGCCGTGCACGGCGTACAGCGAGACGGTCGTGGACTGCTCGCCCGCGGCGACCAGATACGCGCCGTCCGCACTGATGTGGAACCCGCGCGGCTGCGGCTCGGTGTCGACGAACCGGGTGGGCGCCGCGAGAGAACCGTCCTCGGCGACGAGGACGGCGCCGAGCGTGCTCTCAGATCGCTCGGAAGCCCAGAGTCGCTTTCCGTCGTCGGCGACGTGCAGATCAGCACCCCAGATGAGGTGCTCCGCCCGCGGGTCGGCGCCGAACCGGCTGCGCGTGAGGCCGCGCGTCGGGTCGAACGCATCCGCGGCGCCCTGGAGGGTCAGCGCGCCGGTCGCGGTGTCGCGCGTGTAGTGCAACACCTCGGCCGAGAACTCCGTCAGCACGTAGACCGCGTCCTGGGCCGCGTTCAGCACCAGGTGGCGCGGGCCGCTGCCGGCCGGCGCCGCGACCGTCGGGGGGTCGAGCGGCGTGAGGGTCGCGTCATCCGCCAGCGCGTACTGGGCGATCAGATCGGCGCCGAGGGAGACGAAGTAGGCGTTCCGCCCGTCGGCGCTCGGCAGCACCGAGTGCAGGTTCGGGAATTCGATGCGGGAGGCCGGCTCGCCGACCACGCCGTCGACGATGGGAGCGCTGATACCGAAGCCGCCGCCGTACGAGGCACCGAGCAGCACCGTTCCGTCGTGCGACAGGCTGAGGTAGTTCATGCCGCCGCCCACCAGGTCGAGGCGCGAGATCTGCTCGAGCGCGCCGCTCGCGCGGTCGAGGCGGAGCGTGACGATGCCGGGCGACTCTTCTTTCGTACGTCCCTTGACGCCCGCGTAGACCAGGCCCCGCGTGGAATCGACGGCGAACGTCGACGTTCCGGTCAGTCCTTCGGTGAGCGCGATGCGCTCGAGCGCGCCGTCGAAGAATCGGAAGGTGCTGATGCTGCCATCACCGGAGTTGGCCACGAGGACGAGAGATTCGGTCATCTCTCGATCGTATGCACTCCGAACGGGGGTCAGCCGAATCCGCCGTCACCGAGGGTCGTTCGAGATGAGGGTCAGTCCCAGTCGAGGTAGTCCTCGATGGCCCAGGACGTCGCGCCGACGTGGGTCGCGGGGAAGAGGTGCCCGCCGCCCTCGACCGCGACGACGCTGACGAGGCCGGGCGCCGCGGCGCGCAGCAGCTCGCCGTTCGCCGTCGGAGTGATGGTGTCCTCCGTGCCCTGGATGATGAGCACGGGCACGCCATCGGCGAGCGCCGACAGTTCACCGGTCGCTTCGCGCGCCGCGCGCTGCATGGCCTCGAGGTCTTTGTCGCGGGCGACGTCGGTGCCGTCATCCGGACCGTCCGACCCCGCGGTGCCCTCGACGCCGAGCAACAACACGCCGTTGACGCGGTCGTGATGGTCGATCGCCACGAAGCGCGCGACCGTGCCGCCGAAGGCGTGTCCCCCGACCCACGCGTCGGCCACACCGAGGTGGTCGAGGACATCGACGACGTCCTGGGCGAGATCGTGCAGCGTGACGGCTGCATCCGTGGGTCGACGTGCACCGATCCGGATGAGGTGGAAGTCCTCCTGCGCCACCGAATGCGCGAGCGGGCCGAGGTATCCGATGTTCAGGCCCTGCCCGGGAAGCAGCACGACCGCGGGCCCGTCGCCCTCCACCTCGAACGGGATGGCGCGGCCGTCGGGCTCGAAGATCTGGGAGTCCGGCATTCGTGCATCCTCTCGCGGGGGTGGGTGTCGACGTTCCAGCCTAACGTTCGCGCGCCGCGCGCCACCGTGTGCGGCGAGCCTCGCTCGCTTACTTCGGGCCGCCCCGTCCCGCGCTCGCCCGCGCCCGCTCCCGCTCCCGCTCCTGCTCCCGCGGGAAGAACGCGCTCACGTGTCGCAATCCGCCGCCGCTCGCGACCGATTCCGACACTTGAGGCACTCTCCCACACGCTTACGTGTCGCAATCCGTCGGTGCTCGCGACCGATTCCGACACCTGAGGCACTCCGGTGCACGCTCACGTTCGCTCGCGCGTTGACGAGAGCGTCCACGCTCACGTGTCGCAATCCGTCGCCGCTCGCGACCGATTCCGACACTTGAGGCACTGTTATTCACGCTCACGTGTCGCAATCTGCTGCCGAACTCGACGCATCGCGCCACGTGAGCCCCGAGCGGGTCGGAGGCGGGCGTCCGCGCCGCCGGGGATCGACATTCTGGCCTTATGGTCGCGCCGAGGGCCACGCTGCACGCGAGGGCCACTGTGCGTGGGGCCACGGTGCGCGAGGGCGAAAGCGCGCGAGGGCGACAGCGCGCGAGGGCCACGGTGCGCGGCGATCTAGCGACGGCCGCGGGCACCATCCGCCGCCGTCGCCCGCGGAGTCCCACGCTTCGCGTGACGGATGCGGCGACGCGTGAGCACGAAGGCGAACGACAGCACGATGAGGCACAGCCCATTGACCAGGATGGCGAGAGTCGTCGTGGGCGTGAGCACGCCGTCGTTTCGCACCCAGATCACGATGGGCGACACGATCGAGCTCGCGGCGAGCATCACTGTTCCTGCGGGGCCGAAGGGCAACTGGCCGCGCTGCACGATCAGTCCGATGCACACCACGACGAGCAGCAGCACGATGATCGCGGCGCAGATGACGACGAGCACTTCCGAGGCGTCGAGCGCGATCGATCGCCGCTTACCGATGCCGAGGCCGCAGAACAACATGACGAGTGATACGACGGCGACCGCGAACGCTGCGCCATCGAACACGCGGTCCGGCACGTTCGTGCGCGCCGGACGCCGGCGGCGTTGGCGCCACGGCTGGCCGTCGAATTCGGAACTCACACGTCGATCATGCCGCGTGGTGACGCTGAGAGCGTCACCGGGAGTGAAGCCGACCGCCGGAGAACACGCCCGACGGGCGAAGGCTCTCGAGGCACCCGGGACGGCGGCCTGTTCAACCCGTGCAGCTCACGCCGACAGGAACCACGATCACGCAGTCGTGCTTTGCCGGGTCGTAGTACTCGACGCCTTCCGGGAGGACGGGTCCGGGCTCGCCGATGAGCGCCCGAAAGTCGTTCGGGCGGCCTTCGGTGCCGCCGCACTCGAACCCGTCCGGGTAGATCAGCCAGGGCGTGGCATCGCGCGCCCATTCGGGGAGCTCCGTGGCATACGTCGGGGTCGGTGTCACGGGAGGCGTCGGCAACGGGAGCTCCGCCTGCGGCGCTGTCGTGGTGACGCACCCGGAGAGCGCACCCGCAGCCACCACGAGGCCGGCGAGGGACGTGAGGAGCGTGGCTGCGCGCGACATTAAGACATGCTCGCAGACGAATCCCGCCGACCCCAGCCCGGCGCGCATCACCTAGCGCGAGCGCGGGCTCTACGCGGTCAGGACTCGCTCGCGTGGATTCCACTGCGGGGCCGGGCTCCACGCGAGCGAGTCGCTGTATGCGCCAGCCCTGTCAGCGGGCGTCGGCCAGCGTGGTCACGCTGACGCTCCAGGTGACGCCGAACCGGTCGGCCAGCATCCCGAACCCCGCACTCCACGCGGATGCAGCGAGCGGCTCGACGACGGTGGCATCGACGCTCAGCAGCTCCCAGTAGCTGCGGACCTCGTCGAGCGTGTCGCCCGAGATCGAGACGAACACAGCCTGGTCGGTAAACGTGACGCCGTTCTCGCGCCGCACCACGCCGCCCCCGGCGATGCCGGTCGCGGTGTCCCCCGGAATGTCGTAGCCCATGACGCGGAAGCCCGATTCCGCGGCGACGAGTCCGAACACGACCCGGTCGGCACCCGGGAGGTCGGCCGGCATTCCGAAGTCGCCGTACGTGTTGATGACAAGCTGCCCGCCGAACACGGACTGGTAGAACTCGAGCGCCGTACGCGCGTCGCCGCGGAAGTTGAGGTGGGTGGTGGTCTGAATGGTCATGGTGCACTCCCTGGTGAACGTGGCCGGAGTGTTCCGGCGAGATCGACCCTGACCGTTATCTAGGACTGCTTGTGTCCTAGACCCCGCTTACGCTGAGATCGTGTCCACGACCTCCCGCCTTCTGCAGCTGTTGTCGCTTCTGCAGACCCGCCGCGACTGGCCGGGGTCGGTGCTCGCCCAGCGCCTCGACATCAGCGACCGGACGGTGCGGCGCGACGTCGACCGCCTGCGCGAGATGGGATACCGAATCGACGCGACGATGGGCCCGGATGGTGGGTACCGGCTCGAGTCGGGATCGGAACTCCCGCCACTCCTCTTCGACGACGACCAGGTGATCGCGCTGGCCGTTGCCCTCCAGACCGCAGGCGTCAGCGGCGCGGGGATCGAGGAGGGCGCGCTCCGAGCGCTCACGACGGTCCGGCAAGTGATGCCCTCGCGACTCCGCCACCGGCTCGACGCGCTGACGTTCACCGCGCTTCCCGCAGGCCCGGGTGAGGCGGCACGGGCGCCCACCGCATCCGAGGTCCTGATCGGGATCGCCGCAGCGATCCGGGCACGGGAGACACTGCGCTTCGACTACGCGCGGCCCACGATGGCGGGTACCGACGCTGGGGACCCGGCGCCGCCGCATCGAGCCCAGCCGCATCATCTGGTCGCCCTGCACGGTCGGTGGTATCTCGTCGCGTGGGATCCGGAGCGCGAGGACTGGCGGATCTTCCGTGCCGACCGGATGACGCTCCGCACCCCGAACGGACCGCGATTCGAGCCGCGCGCGGTTCCAGGCGACGACGTCGCGGGGTTCGTGACGGCGCGCTTCCAGGGCTCCGTTCCCAACACGGGGTGGCCGTGCCTCGGCACGGTGGTGCTGCATCGCCCGGCCGACCAGGTGCTCCCCTTCGCCGGCGACGGAATCGTCGAGAGCATCGGCCCCGATCGGTGCCGGCTCGAGACGGGATCGTGGTCGTGGATCGCGCTCGCCGCATCCCTCGGTCGCTTCGACACCGACATCGACGTGATCGAGCCACACGAGCTGCGCGACGCGTTCGCTCAGCTCGCTATCCGCAATGCCGCGACCGCGGGGTCAGGTGGGGCGATATGAGCGGCGCGACGGATCCGTGGGCCCCGCGCCGAGGACGCCAGCTCGATCAGCTCGATCAGCTCGATCAGCTCGATCAGCTCGGGCGATGGTCACACCATCAGCGTGCACGACCTTTCCCCGAGAAGATCGTGCCGTGACCATCGGATGACCTGCCGATCCCCACCGACTGCCCGCCGTAGCCGGAGAACTCATCCCGCTCTCGTCGCATCCTCGGACCGGCGGGGCGTCTATTCGCGTCCCTCGGCGTTCACACATCAGCGAAACACATCCGCGCCTTGTCGCGCCCCAACGCGATCAGTTGTTGAAGCGGAACTCCACGACGTTCCGTCACCGGCAGGCATCAGAAGTCGGTATCTACGAGTCCCAATTCCTGCCACTTCGATGCGGCCTCGGCTCGCGGCAGCCATTCGAATTCGAACCTACGCGGCGGGCCAGCAACGGAACCCGCAAATCGCTTCCCGAAGAATCGCTGCCCGCTCGTGACACTTCGCCCGTAATGCTGGAGGTAGCCAGCATTTAACTCACGAACCGTCCACCAGTGGGGCCCATAGTCTTCGAACGGATCTCCCTTAGTCCCATCGATCCACACAACGACAAACCACGGCCACACCTGGGCTGATGGGAAACGCATCTTGCCGACGATGCTTGCGAGATAGCCCTCAATTTCGCCCTCGACGCGCAACGTCCCGAGCCCGCGATCGTAAGTCCGAAGTTGGGGGTCGGGAAGCACATACGCGGCCGTCGCCTGCTCCCCCTGGCCATCCATCGCACCATTATGCACGGCGAAGACGCGGCCGATCAGGCTCGTGTGGGGGGCGAACCGCAACCCGATCAGTTGTTGAAGCGGAACTCCACGACGTCGCCGTCCTGCATGACGTAGTCCTTGCCCTCGAGGCGCGCCTTGCCCTTCGCTCGGGCCTCGGCGACCGATCCGGTCGCGACCAGGTCGCCGAACGAGATGACTTCGGCCTTGATGAAGCCCTTCTCGAAGTCGGTGTGGATCACGCCCGCCGCCTGCGGCGCCTTCCAGCCCTTGCCGATCGTCCACGCGCGCGCTTCCTTCGGACCGGCCGTGAGGTAGGTCTGCAGGCCCAGCGTGTCGAAGCCGATGCGGGCGAGCTGGTCGAGACCCGACTCGTCCTGCCCGGTCGACGCGAGCAGCTCTGCGGCGTCCTCCGGGTCGAGATCGATGAGCTCCGACTCGATCTTCGCGTCGAGGAACACGGCCTTGGCCGGTGCGACGAGCGCGGCGAGTTCCGCTTTGCGCGACGCATCCGTCAACACGGCCTCATCGACGTTGAACACAAAGATGAACGGCTTCGCGGTCAGCAGCCCGAGCTCGCGGATGGGTTCGAGGTCGATTCCGGATGCGGACAGCAGCACGCCGCGCTCGAGCGCATCCTTCGCGGCGACAGCGGCCTCGAGCACCGACGGGTCGAGCTTCTTGCCGCGCACCTCTTTCTCGTAGCGCGTGATGGCGCGCTCGAGGGTCTCGAGGTCGGCGAGCTGCAGCTCGGCGTTAATGGTCTCCATGTCGTTCTTCGGGTCGACCGCACCGTCGACATGCACGACGTCGGAATCGGCGAAACCGCGCACGACCTGGGCGATCGCATCCGCCTCGCGGATGTTGGCGAGGAACTTATTGCCGAGCCCCTCCCCCTCGCTCGCGCCACGCACGATGCCCGCGATGTCGACGAACGACACGGCGGCGGGCAGGATGCGCTCGCTCGAGAAGATCTCCGCGAGAGTGTCGAGCCGCGGGTCCGGCAGGTTCACGACCCCGACGTTCGGCTCGATCGTCGCGAACGGATAGTTCGCCGCGAGCACTGAGTTCTTGGTCAGCGCATTGAAGAGCGTCGACTTGCCGACGTTGGGGAGACCGACGATTCCGATGGTAAGAGCCACGGGAGCCCAGTCTAGGCGGCGAGGGCGCCGCATCCGACTGCGCCCGCATCGGGCGGCCGCCCCGGGCCCGGACGCACGCTCATGCCATCACGAGATTCGGAGATGTCACCGGATGCGGAGCGATCCGGCACCGATCCTCCGAATCTCGTCGCATCTCCGAATCTCGTGACACCTCGCACCCCCGACCGCGACACACCGAGCCCGCCACACCGCACCACACCGCACCGCGCCCGACCGCGACCCGTCGGCGACGGATGCGGACACCGCCCGGCGCGCCTCGCCCGCGTGCGGGGATGCCGCGGCGAGGGTGGACCCGTGGCCCTGGATTTCACCGCGATCGACTTCGAGACGGCGAATGCGTCCAGCGCCTCCGCCTGCAGCGTGGGCCTCGCCCGAGTGCGCGACGGCCGCATCGTCGCCACGGCCGGGTGGCTCATCCGGCCGCCGGCAGGGCACGACCGCTTCTTCGAGTTGAACATCGGCATCCACGGCATCCGTCCCGAGCACGTCCGGGGCGCGAAGAGCTGGAGCGACCAGCTCGACGACCTCGCCGCGTTCACGGGTTCGGACGTCCTCGTCGCCCACAATGCGGGTTTCGACATGGCCGTACTCCGACGCGCCTGCGAGGCGACCGGTGACGAATGCCCGCCCTACCGCTACGCGTGCAGCGTGCAGGTGGCCCGCCGCACCTACGACCTGCCCTCGTACCGACTGCCGTTCGCGGCGGCCGAGGCCGGTTTCACCGACCTCGTGCACCACGATGCGACGTCGGATGCGGTCGCCTCCGCCCACATCATGATCGACGCCGCCCGACGTTGGGGTGCATCCGACATCACCGAGTTGGCAACTCTCGCGGGCGTACGAATCGCCGCGATCCCGGCGCCTGCTGCGGCCGCGGCCGTCGCCGCCTGACCGATGTCGGACCCCTGCACCACGCTAGGGACATGGACCTCGCACTCGTCGCCGTCGCGCTGATCTGCCTCGTCGCGGGCATCGCCCTCGGCTGGTTCGCCGCTCGATCCCGCGGTGAGTCCTCTCGGGCCGCACTCGGTGCGCGCGCGGCCGCTGCCGAGTCCGCGGCAGGAGCCGCACGGGCCGAGCTGGAGCGGCAGGGGCTTCTGTACCGCGAGTTCGTCGAACGCGATCGCGTGCAGCAGCAAGCGCGAGACGAACGCGATCGCCGGGAGCAGACCGTTCTCCAGGCGCTTTCTCCGGTTCGCGAGTCGCTCACGCACATGCGGCAGAAAGTCGACGAGCTCGAACGAGAACGGCACGCGCAATTCGGCTCGCTCGCAGAGCAGCTCCGCCGCGCGCAGCAGTCAGACGACGCGCTGCGCGCCACGACCGAATCGCTCTCCAGTGCACTGCGTTCGACCAGCGCGCGCGGTGTGTGGGGCGAGGCGCAACTGCGTCGTGTGGTGGAGGCCGCGGGACTCACCCGCCACGTCGACTACGACCTGCAGTCTTCGATCTCCTCGGATGCGGGCGCCGGACGCCCAGACATGATCGTGCGGCTTCCGGGCGGCAAAGCGATCGCCGTCGACGCGAAGGTGCCCCTCGACGCGTATCTCGAAGCCAGCGCCATCCCCGATTCGGCGTCCGCCGACGATGCGGCACGGCGTCGGATGCTGCGCGACCGGCACGTGAAGGCGCTCCGCGCGCACATCGACGCACTCGCGAAGAAGCGCTACTGGGCCGGCCTCGACTCCAGCCCCGAGTTCGTGATCTGCTTCGTGCCGATCGAGTCGCTGCTCGCTTCTGCCCTCGAAGACGATCCGACGCTACTCGATCACGCGTTCCGGCAGCGCGTCGCTCTCGCCTCTCCGGTGAACCTCTGGGCGGTGCTGCGCACCGTCGCTTACACATGGACCGAACAGGCGGTCTCCGATGACGCCCGCGAACTCTTCGCACTCGGCGCGCAGCTGTACGAGCGGCTCGGCGGGCTCACCGGGCACGTCGAAGAGTTGCGTCGCGGAATCCAGCGCACGGTCGACGGGTACAACAAGTTCGTCGGATCGCTGGAATCGCGAGTACTGGTCAGCGCCCGCCGCTTCCCCGGAATCGATGAGACGAAGCTCGATGCCCTCGCCGCACCGCCTGTCGTCGAGAACGTACCGCGGCGTCTGAGCGCTCCGGAGTTCGCCGAAGCACTCGACGCCGTGCGCGCCGCATCCGATTCGGCGCCGTCACCCGCGGAGGAAACGGCGCCGGCCCCCGCGGAGGGGAAGGCGCCGTCTGCCCCAGGGGCGCCGACCGCGGCCCACACCGAGCGATAACCCGCCGCGCCGCAGCCGGACGACTCAGTCGTCTTTGTCGACGATCGCGTCCTCGGCGGCCTTCTCGGCCTCGGCGCCTTCTTCGGGTGATTCGGCTCCGGTGGAGTCCGCGCCGCTGGCCTCGTCGGCGTCGTGATCCGTGCCGGCGTCGCCGGGGGCGTTGTTCGCGCCGCTCACTTCTTCGCCGCCCGCTTCTCGGATTCCTTCTCGATGCGCTTCACGACCTGTTTCTGCACCCGTCGACGCACTTTCTGCACCCGCGGGTCCTGCCACACCGTGCGCGCCACGACGAGGGTCGTGCCGATACGACCGACCGGGGTCTTCTTCAGCACCAGCAGCGCGAGACCTGCTCCGCCCGCCAGCGCGATCTTCTTCGGAGTCGACATACACCTGGTCCTTCCGTCCGTAAGTGGATGTCCCCATCCCACGCCAACATCCGGCCGGATACCCGCCCCTTGCGTCATTCCACGGCGTGTGCCGTTCTGTTCGCCCGCCGCGGACGAACGCGCGATCAGCAGTGCCCGCGCCCAGGATGAGTTCCATGAAGCTCCTCGTTCTCGGCGGCACCGCATGGCTCGGACGCACCACGGCGCAGCACGCGATACGTGCCGGCCACGACGTGACCTGCGCGGCGCGCGGAACCGACATCCCGGCCGGCGCTCGACGGGTGCACGTCGACCGCGACCTCACCGATGCACTCGCGCCGCTCCTCGACGAGTCCTGGGACGCCGTCATCGACGTCGCCCGCGAACCCGGACACGTCCGCCGGGCCACGCGGCACCTCGCCGACCGCGCCGCGCACTATGTCTTCGTCTCCACGTGCAACGTCTACGCCGATCAGTCGGCGATCGGGGCCGACGAGGATGCGGAACTCCTCGCCCCGCTGCCCGCCGACGAGATGGCCTCGCCCGAGGACTACGGCGCCGCCAAAGTCGCCGGCGAAGACGCCGTACAGGCCGCGTTCGCGGGCCGCCACTCGATCGTTCGCGCGGGCCTCATCGGCGGCCCGGGCGATCCCACGGGCCGTTCCACGTACTGGCCGCGACGTTTCGCGCGCCCCGCAACCGACGACGACGCCGTGCTGGTGCCGGATGCTGCGGATCTCCCGACCGCGATCATCGATGTCCGCGACCTCGCGGGGTGGCTCGTGCACCTCGCCGAGCGGCGCATCGTCGGAGCCTTCGACGCCGGCGGCGAGCCGCATCCGTTCCCGCATCACATCGACGTCGCGCGCGGTGTCAGCGGTCATACCGGGCCGCTGATCTCGCGGGATGGCGAGTGGCTCGTCGCGCGAGGCGTTGCCGAGTGGGCCGGCCCGCGTTCGCTGCCACTGTGGTTACGCGACCACGACTGGTACGGGATGAACGCGCGCTCGTCGGCGCGCGCCATGTCTGCGGGTCTCGTTCGACGCCCGCTCGCAGAAACCCTCGCCGACGTGCGGGACGGCGAGATCACGGCGGGCGCCGGGTTGACCGACGACGAACAGCGCGAGCTGCTGGCGCTGCGCCCCGCGCACTGATGCTCAGGCCCTGCGCCCGGCGAACTGCAGGTCCTGCGCCCGACGAACTGCAGGCGCTGCGCCCCGCGCACTGATGCTCAGGCGCCGCCGGGAACGAAGCTGAGAAGGGCGAGAACGATTCCCGAGAAGCCGACGAAGGCGCCGATCGACCACCAGGCGCTCGCCTGGTGTCCTTCTTCGCGGCGCACGCGGAACAACACGTCGGGGCGTCGCGCGGGGTCGTTCGATACGACCGCATCCGCCACGACGGCGAGGGCGCCGGTGGGCGGGTTCGCACCGCTGACAGGTGCAGTCATGGTTCGTCCCTTCGTCTTCGCCCCCGCGCCGACCATGTGAAATCGGCGCCGAGGCGCAGAACCATTCTGCCAGAGGGTGCCGCTCGCGCTCAGCGGCACGCCCTCGGCAGGGTCAGAGCCACTTCGACGTCAGGTGCTCAGAAGCGATCCGACGCAGCGTGCCCGACTTGCCGCGCAGCACAACGCTCTCGGTGTAGATGAAGTCGCCCTCGCGGCGCACACCGGCGACCAGCTGGCCATCGGTGACTCCGGTGGCGACGAAGATCGTGTTGTCGCCCTTGACCAGATCGTCGGCCTCGTAGACGTTGTCGTCGAATTTGAGACCGGCGTCGAGTCCGCGCTGGCGTTCGTCGTCATTCCGGGGCGCGAGGCGCCCCTGGATGTGGCCGCCGAGCGCCTTGATGGCGCACGCGGTGACGATTCCCTCGGGGCTTCCGCCGATGCCGACGCACATGTCGGTGCGCGCGTTGTGCCGCGCGGCATTGATCCCGCCGGCGACGTCGCCGTCGCTCATCAGCCGGGTACCGGCACCGGTCTCGCGGATCTCTTCGATCAGCCGCTCGTGCCGGGGGCGGTGCAGCACCGACACGACGAGCTCGTCGACGGGCTTTCCGAGGGCTTTCGCGAGCAGGCGGATGTTCTCGCCGATGGGCAGGCGGATGTCGACGACGCCGACACCGGCGGGGCCGGTGACCAGCTTGTCCATGTAGAAGACGCTCGAGGCATCGAGCATGGCGCCGTGATCGGCGACCGCGATGACCGAGAGGGCGTTGTTCCGCCCGGTCGCCGCCAGTGACGTTCCGTCGATCGGGTCGACGGCGATGTCGCACTGCGGGCCGCGGCCCGTGCCGACGTGCTCGCCGTTGAAGAGCATGGGTGCGTTGTCTTTCTCACCCTCGCCGATCACGATGACGCCGTCGAAGGCGACGGTCGACAGGAACGCGCGCATCGCGTCGACCGCGGCGCCGTCCGCCGCCTCTTTCGCGCCACGCCCGAGGAAGGGAACCGACCGGATGGCCGCCGCCTCGGTGGCGCGCACGAGCTCCAGCGCGAGGTTGCGGTCGGGATGCAGCGGACTCATGTCGGCCGTAATACTCACCATGCGCTCAGCCTAGCCAGCGTGCCCCACGACACTCGGGATGGGCAGGCGCTCACAGCGGAAGGAAAGCGCATTCTTATCCGCTCGGCATTTCCGACGGCGATTGCTCGGCCACGGCAGCGCCGGATGCGGAGTTGTTCCGGCCGCCGCGCCGGACTGTTCGGGGCCGCTTCGCTAGAGTTGCGGGTGAACCGACGCATAAACGCAAGGAGCTGTCATGCCCGTCGCCACCCCAGATCAGTATGCCGAGATGCTGGACCGCGCCAAGTCCGGCGGATTCGCATACCCGGCCATCAACGCCGCCAGCTCGCAGTCGATCAACGCCATCCTGCAGGGCCTGACCGAGGCCGGCTCCGACGGCATCATCCAGGTCACCACGGGCGGCGCGGATTACTTCGCCGGCCAGTCGGTCAAGGCCCGCTCGACCGGCGCCCTGGCTTTCGCGAAGTTCGCCACCGAGGTGGCCAAGAGCTACCCGATCACGGTCGCGCTGCACACCGACCACTGCCCCAAGCCCGCGCTCGACGACTTCCTCCTGCCGCTCGTCGCGGCATCCGAGGAGCAGGTCAAGGCCGGCGGCGAGCCGATCTTCCAGTCGCACATGTGGGACGGCTCGGCTGTGCCGCTCGATGAGAACATCGAGATCGCGGCGGAGCTGCTGCCCCGCCTCCACGCGATCAACGCGATCCTCGAGGTCGAAATCGGCGTCGTCGGCGGCGAAGAGGACGGCGTGCAGCACGAGGGCTCGAACGAAGCCCTCTACACGACCGTCGCTGACGTCACGAAGGCCGTCGAAGCCCTCGGACTCGGTGACAAGGGCCGCTACATCTCGGCGCTCACCTTCGGCAACGTGCACGGCGTGTACAAGCCCGGCGGTGTGAAGCTCCGCCCCGAGCTGCTCGGCGAGATCCAGGAGGGCATCGCCGCCAAGTTCGGCACCGGCCCCAACCCGCTCGACCTCGTCTTCCACGGCGGCAGCGGCTCGACCCCCGAAGAGATCGCCCTGGCGGTGCGCAACGGTGTCGTGAAGATGAACATCGACACCGACACGCAGTACGCGTTCACCCGCTCGGTCGCGGGCTTCATGTTCGAGAACTACGCCGGCGTCCTCAAGGTCGACGGCGAAGTGGGCAACAAGAAGGCCTACGACCCGCGCGCCTGGGGCAAGGTCGCCGAGAAGGCCATGGCCGCTCGCGTCGTCGAGGCCACGCAGCAGCTCGGCTCGTACGGCAAGAGCCAGTCCTGATCTGACGCACGAAGCCCCGACCCGCGAGGGTCGGGGCTTCGTCGTTTGCGCAGAGGTCGCGCAGCGGATGCCGCGTCCGCCGGCCGTGACGGGTGGTTCAGCCCATGAGCCCGTTCTGGAGGGCCGTCCAGACGACGGGGTCGGCCGCGAGTGGAGCGATCAGCAGAACCGCCGAGATCATGTTGACGACGAATCCGCCGACCAACGGGATCCAGAACGAGATCCGTGCCGCCCGCAGATTGATCCAGGTCAGCGCGAAGGTGCCGAGCCAGCCGATGCCGAGCACGAGGGCGGCAGCGAGTCCCCAGCCGCGTGCGCCCGCCGGATCCGACAGCGCCTCGTCGACTCCGAAGACCCCGAGGAACGTCGAGGCGAACTGCGAGTAGTCGGCTGCGGCGGGAATTGCGCCGAGCACGGAGAACAGGCCGTAGCCGAGCAGCGCGAACGTGAAGATGCGGTCGAAGAAGCGAGGGCGACGAGCCGCCGGCGCACCCGGTGCCGCGGGGCCGGACGTCGTCGGTGCCGCGGGAGTCACCGGCGGCCGTGGAGCCGCCGGGGCGACCGCCGGGCTCTGCCCGTTCTCGAGCGCGGTCGTCACTTCGGGGCGACGGATGCGGGCGGCCTGCTCCTCGGGCGTCGCGTACTCGCCGTACGCGGGCCGAGGACGCTCGGCGGGCGTCGCCGGATCGGTCACGAGCGGGCTCCCTCGGCGGGCGCGCGTCCGCCGCGACGCTCGCCGGTGTGCTCGCGCAGCTCTTTGGGCAGCGAGAAGATGAGGTCTTCCTCGGCCGTGCGTACTTCTTCGACGTCCCGATAGCCGGCGCCGGCGAGGTCTTCGAGCACCTGCTGCACGAGGACGTCGGGGACGGATGCTCCGCTCGTCACGCCGACCGTCTCCACACCCTCGAGCCACTCCTGGCGCACCTCGTCTGCGTAGTCGACCCGGTACGCCGCCTTGGCGCCGTACTCGAGAGCGACCTCGACGAGCCGCACACTGTTGGACGAGTTCGCCGAACCGACGACGATGACGAGATCCGTGCCGACGGCGACCTTCTTGATCGCCACCTGGCGGTTCTGCGTCGCGTAGCAGATGTCATCCGACGGCGGATCCTGCAGCTGCGGGAACCGGGCGCGCAGTCGCCGCACGGTCTCCATCGTCTCGTCGACCGACAGCGTCGTCTGCGAGAGCCACACGACCTTCGACGGGTCGCGCACCTCGATGACGTCGGCATCCGCCGGCGAGTTCACGACGGTCACGTGATCGGGGGCCTCCCCCGCCGTGCCTTCGACCTCTTCGTGTCCGTGGTGGCCGATCAGCAGGATCTCGAAATCGTCGCGCGCGAAGCGCACGGCCTCGCGGTGCACCTTCGTCACGAGCGGGCAGGTCGCATCGATGGCCTGGAGTCCGCGGTCGGATGCCGCGGAGACGACGGCCGGCGAGACGCCGTGCGCACTGAACACGACGTGCGCTCCCGGTGGGACCTCGTCGACCTCTTCGACGAACACCGCGCCGCGGGACTCGAGCTCGGCCACGACGTGCACGTTGTGCACGATCTGCTTGCGCACGTAGACGGGGGCGCCGTACCGTTCGAGCGCCTTCTCGACCGCGACGACCGCGCGGTCGACGCCGGCGCAGTACCCGCGGGGGGCGGCGAGCAGAACCCGCTTGTGTCCGGGCACCGGGATATCCTGAAGGCGGCCACGGCGCCCCGGAATGCGGGGCACGGGCAGGTGCACGGCGGGTGAACTCACTCCTCGAGTCTATGGGCGCCGCCTGGGCACCGGCCGAAGCACGCACGAGGAGCACGTATGACGCGGTTCGCACCGGATCCGATTCCCGGGCAGGCTCCCTCCCCCGACTCCGTGCATCCGCGCGAAGCGACCAAAGACGCCCCGACGTCCGTCGCCCGCTTCAACGAGACCATCCGCGCGTTCATCTCCGGATGGGGCTCGGTGTGGGTCGAGGGCGAGATCACGTCGTGGAACGTGCGCGGCGGAAACGTGTACGGCCGCCTGAAAGACCTCGAGGCCGATTCGAGCGTCAGCTTCCGGTTGTGGTCGTCGACGCTGCAGCGCCTTCCCGACGATCTGAAGGTGGGCGACCGGGTCATCGCGAGCGTCAAAGCCGACTACTTCGTCAAGACCGGCGACTTCAGCGTTCTCGTCGCGACGATGCGACACACGGGCCTCGGCGACCAGCTGGAGAAGCTCGAGAAGCTGCGCGCGACGCTCCGAGCCGAGGGGCTCTTCTCCGCCGCCCGGAAGAAGCCGCTGCCGTTCCTTCCGCAGGTCGTGGGTCTCATCACGGGCGAGCGATCGGATGCGGAGAAAGACGTGCACCGCAACGCCGAGCTCCGCTGGCCCCAGGTGGCGTTCCGCACAGTGCACGCCGCCGTGCAGGGCGACCGCTGCGTGCCCGAGACGATCGCCGCCCTCCAGCAGCTGGACGCCGACCCCGAAGTCGATGTCATCATCATCGCCCGCGGCGGCGGCGACCCGCAGCACCTGCTCGGCTTCAGCGACGAACGTCTGCTGCGCGCCGTCGCTGCCGCCACGACGCCGGTGGTCTCGGCGATCGGCCACGAGAACGACCATCCACTGCTCGATGACGTCGCCGACCTCCGCGCGTCGACGCCGACGGATGCGGCCAAGCGCGTCGTGCCCGATGTGAACGAGCAGCGGGCCCTGGTGCGCCAGCTGCGGTCGCGACTCGGGTCCCGCCTGGCGCTTCGCATCTCGCACGACATCGCCCAGCTCGAACAGCTGCGCTCCCGCCCGGTGCTCCGCGCTCCGGAGGGGGCGATCGAGCGCCGTGCGCACGAGGTCGAGCTGCTCGCCGGGCGGGGCCGCAGCATCCTGGACCGGCGCACTACCCGCGGCGCGCGCGAGGTGACGGAGCTCCGTGCATCGCTGCGCGCACTGTCGCCGGGGGCGACACTCGCACGCGGCTACGCGATCGCCCATGTGCCGGGCGGCGTCATCGTGCGCGACGCCGCGCAGGCACCCGATGGCACCGAGGTGGTCGTCACCGTGGGGCGCGGCTCGTTCGCGGCTCGATCGGCCGGCGAGATCGCCGAAACGGCGTCCGGCGAACGTCCGACGCCCGCCTAGAATGGGAGCCATGTCCGTCCCGGAGGAGAGCGCCGTCGCCGACGTCTCGACCCTCTCGTTCGAGCAGGCCCGCGACGAACTGGTCACGGTCGTCGCCGAACTCGAGCAGGGCGCGCCGACTCTCGAACACTCGCTCGCCCTGTGGGAACGGGGCGAGGCCCTCGCCGCACGCTGCGAGGAATGGCTGCTCGGCGCGAAGCGGCGCCTCGACGCGGCACGAAATGTCGCCGAGGGCGACGCCTGATGGCACGTTCCGACCGGGTGGTCGCAGAGCTCGGTCGTCCCGAGACACCCGATGAGACCGCGGCGCGCAAGGCCGAGTCATCTCGCATCTACCGGTCCAGCCAGACCTTCCGGAACCTCATCGCCGCCCTGATCGCGACGCTCGTCGTGGTCGCCATGGTCTTCTTCGGCGTGCCGCGCGGCACGCCGGTCGCGCCGGACCCGATCGATGTGGCCGAGGTCGCGCAGCGCATCTCCGCCGCCTACGAGCGTCCCGTCATCGTCCCCGACGTTCCCGACGACTGGAGTGTCAACGCCGCGCAGCTCGAGGGCGACGACGTGTCGGCCTTCACGATCGTCTACGCGTTCGGCGACACGAACGGTCTGCGCGTCGCGCAGGCCTTCGACCCCGACCCCGCGTGGGCCTCGCGCACGCTCTCCGGTGAGACGCCGGACGGCACCGACACGATCGACGGCATCACCTGGGACCGCTACGAGATCAGCAACCCGTCGCGCGCGGGCAACATCTCCCTCGCCCTCGCGACGAGCGCCGGTTCCGATCAGATCCTGATCTACGGCAACACGGATGCCGACACCGCCGCATCCGTCGCGTCGTCCCTCACCGACCAGATCACCGCACTGCGCGAGGAGTCACCGTGACCGAGAACAACCCGAGCCCGCGCCAGGTCTGGACCGAGATGCTCGAGGGCAACGCGCGCTTCGTCGCCGGAACCCCGCGGCACCCGCGCCAGGACGTCGACCGTCGTCATGAGCTCGCCGGCGGGCAGCGCCCCCGCGCGGCGCTGTTCGGCTGCTCGGACTCGCGGCTCGCCGCCGAGATCATCTTCGACGAAGGACTCGGCGACCTGTTCGTCGTGCGAAACGCCGGGCAGGTCATGTCGGACTCGGTCGTCGGCAGCCTCGAGTACGCCGTCGAGGTGCTCGGCACCCCGTTGATCGTCGTGCTCGGTCACGACGAGTGCGGCGCCGTCCGTGCCGCGATCGACAGCACGTCCCCGGACGCCCCCGCCCTTCCCGCGCGCATCTGGCGCCAGATCGCGCCGATCGTGCCGGCCGTCCGCCGCGTGCAGGTCACCGGCGGCACCAACGCCCTGACGGTGAACGCCGAGCAGGTCGGCCGCGAACACCTCCGCGATACCGTGAACGAACTGCTGCATTCGTCCGAGCTCATCAGCGCGGCCGTCGCCGAGGGTCGCCTCGCGATCGTCGCGGTCAACTACCGGCTCGCCGAAGGCGAAGCCGTGCCGGACTTCATCGTCGGCGCCGCAGACGACGCGGCCGCCTGACCCACCATCCACCGCAGAAACGTCAGAGGAGACACCACGTGGCTGAGATCGAGTACCGCATCGAGCACGACACGATGGGAGAGGTGCGGGTTCCCGCATCCGCCCTCTACGGAGCGCAGACGCAGCGTGCGGTGGAGAACTTCCCGATCTCGGGCGACGTGCTCGCCCCGGCCCAGATCGTCGCGCTCGCGCGTATCAAGAAGGCCGCAGCTCACGCCAACAAGGCGCTCGGCACCCTCGACGCACGCATCGCCGACGCGATCGCACGCGCCGCCGATCGCATCATCGCCGGTGAGTACGCCGATCAGTTCCCGATCGACGTCTACCAGACCGGCAGCGGCACCTCGACGAATATGAACATGAACGAGGTGCTCGCGACTCTCGCGACCGCCGACCTCGGCGACACGGTGCACCCGAACGACCACGTCAACGCATCGCAGTCCTCGAACGACGTTTTCCCGACCTCGGTGCACATCGCCGCGACGCAGGAGCTCATCGACGATCTGATCCCGGCACTCGACCACCTCGCGGTCGCCCTCGAAGCGAAGGCCGAGCTCTGGAAGGATGCGGTCAAGTCCGGTCGCACGCACCTGATGGACGCGACCCCGGTCACCCTCGGGCAGGAGTTCGGCGGCTACGCACGGCAGATCCGACTCGGCATCGAGCGCGTGCAGTCCGTCCTCCCGCGCGTGGCCGAGGTGCCGCTCGGTGGCACCGCGGTCGGCACCGGCATCAACACGCCGAACGGCTTCCCGCAGCGCGTGCTCGAGCTGATCGTCGCCGAGACCGAGCTGCCTATCACCGAGGCGAAAGACCACTTCGAGGCGCAGGCCAACCGTGATGGTCTGGTCGAGGCCTCCGGTGCTCTCCGCACGATCGCCGTCTCGCTCACGAAGATCAACAACGATCTGCGCTGGATGGGCTCGGGCCCGAACACGGGTCTCGGCGAACTGCACATCCCCGACCTGCAGCCCGGGTCATCGATCATGCCCGGCAAGGTCAACCCCGTAGTGCCCGAGGCCACGCTCATGGTCTGCGCGCGCGTGATCGGCAACGACGCGACGATCGCGTGGGCCGGCGCATCCGGGTCGTTCGAACTGAACGTCGCGATCCCGGTCATGGGTACCGCGCTCCTCGAGTCGATCCGGCTGCTCGCCAACACGGTTCGCGTGCTCGCCGACAAGACCATCACGGGCCTCGAGGCCAACCTCGAGCGGGCTGCGTCGTACGCGGGCATGTCGCCCTCGATCGTGACGCCGCTCAACAAGCTGATCGGCTACGAGGCCGCCGCGAAGATCGCCAAGCACGCGGTCGCCGAGGGCATCACCGTCCGCGAGGCGGTCGTCGATCTCGGGTACCTCGAACGCGGTGAACTCACCGCGGAGCAGCTCGACGAGAAGCTCGATCTGCTCTCCATGACGCACCCGGGCTAACCCGGTCGTCAGGCCCGCCCCGACCGCGCCATAATCGGATCGTGAGTCAATCGCCGAGAATGTTCTCGGCGCGCGTGAAGACACTGGGGGCAATCCTCGTCGTGGCGTGCGTCGGGCTGATCGTCGCGGGCGCCGTCACGTTCTCGATCCAGTATTCGCGCACGATGGACGACATCGATGAGCGGCTCGTCCAGAAGATCTCGGCGCTGCGTTCGGCACAGGGGTACGGCTCCACGAGCGCTTACGTCGAGAGCATCGTCTCGGGCTTCCTCACCGCCGAGAACGAGGGCGTGATCGGTCTACTGAGCGACGGTTCCGAGGTGAGTCCCTACGGCGGCAATGGGTTCGTCTCGATGGAGTCGACCGCGTTGCAGGATGCGGGGCGCGCGTCGATCGGCGGCGACGGTGCCGTGCTCGGCACCGTCCGCACCGAGCACGGCGACGTGCGGTACATCGCGCTTCCGGTGGAGGTGGCGGGCGACCCCACGCAGGCCGTTTATCTGCGGGCTGTGGCGCTCGATGTGGAACTGTCGCCGGTCGCCTCAGCCATCATGACCTACGTCATCGCCGCGGTCTTGGTCATGGCCGCCACCGGAGTCGCGAGCTGGTTCCTCACCGGGCGTTTGCTCTCCCCGATCCGCCAGATGCGGGAGGCGGCGGATGCGGTCTCCTTCGACGATCTCGGCACTCGCGTGCCCGAGAGCGGCGACCATGAATTCGCCGATCTGTCGCGCACGATGAACTCGATGCTCGACCGGCTGGAGTCCTCGGTCAGCAGCCAGCGCCAACTCCTCGACGACATCCGCCATGAGCTCAAGACCCCGATCACGATCGTGCGCGGGCACCTCGAGATGATGGACGTCGACGACCGCAGCGACGTCGTCAGCATCCGGGAACTCGGCATCTCGGAACTCGACCGGATGACACGACTCGTCGACGACATCGACCTGCTGTCGTCGGCGCAGGGCGATCAGTTCGAAATGCGTCCCATCGACGTCGGGATGCTGACCGACCGCATCGGCGAGTTGGCCTCCGCGATCCCCGGGCATCCGTTCACCATCACGGCCCGCGGGCGCGGGGTCGTCGTCGGGGATGCGGACCGCCTGACCCAGGCGTGGCTGCAGCTGGCCGACAACGCGGCGAAGTACACACCCACCAACTCCCCCATCGAGATCGGCAGTGATCTCGACGGGAACGAGGCGCGACTGTGGGTGCGCGACCACGGTGCGGGCATCCCGCCCGCTGCGCGGCGACGGATCTTCCAGCGATTCGCCCGGGTCGACACGAATCGCAGCATCGAGGGATCCGGGCTCGGCCTCGCGATCGTCGAGACGATCGCGCAGGCGCACCTCGGGTCGTGCGCCGTCACCGACACCCCCGGGGGCGGGGCGACCTTCACGATCCACGTTCCCACGGGGCAGCACAGCTCCGCATCCGTCATTCCCACACCCGTGCGCGCCGGCGACGTCGTGCTGCAGCGAGAGGCCACCACATGACACTCATCCTCATCGCGGAAGACGAACCGAGGATCTCCTCGTTCGTCCGCCGCGGTCTCGAGTCGGCCGGATTCGCGGCCGAGGTGGTCGAGTCCGGTGACGACGCCCTGGACCGTGCCCTGTCGGGCGACGCCGACCTGCTGCTGCTCGACGTCGGCCTGCCCGGCCTCGACGGCTTTGAGGTGCTGCGGCATCTGCGCGGGCAGGGGTCGAACCTTCCGGTGATCATGCTGACCGCCCGCAGCAGCACCCGCGACACGGTGGATGGCCTCAACGCGGGCGCGAACGACTACGTGCCGAAGCCGTTCAAGTTCGACGAGTTGCTCGCCCGGGTGCGGTCTCGGCTGCGTGAGAACGTCGCCACCGGCAGCATCGCGATCGTGCACGGCGACGTCACGCTCGACGTCCTGTCGCGACGGGCGACCGTCACCGGCCGCGAGGTCGACCTGTCCGCCCGCGAGTTCGCCCTCGCCGAGCAGTTCCTCCGCCACCCCGGACAGGTACTCAGCCGGGAGCAGCTGCTCAGCCGCGTGTGGGGTCTGGATTTCGACCCGGGGTCAAACGTCGTCGACGTATACGTGCGCTACCTGCGCGCCAAGTTCGGCCACGATCGCATCGCGACCGTGCGCGGCGCCGGGTATCGCTGGGAGTAAGCACCGCGGCCGGGAGACACCACCGCGAATTGCTGCCGCTGCACGCCCGCGGCGTCTTCCGCGCGCACGAAGAAGCCCCCGGCGCTGGGGGACGCCGGGGGCTGTAGAGATACACGAGACCCGAACTCGCGATCGTCGCCACCTCACCGGGGGGAATCGGCGTCGACGTATCTCTCTTATCCGCCCGCGGAACTCGAGAATCCGACGGGCGATGGATGACCTTGTCCTGTCATCCAAGGACTCCATGGTGACCCGGCCAGGTGAGAGCGAGAGGAGCCGACGGTGAGAAAGCTCTCATTCGCCCTCACCTGACCGACGTCACGACAGTTCGTTCGACTCGAGCAGTCCGGTGACGAGCGCCGCGATCGCCGAGCGCTCCGACCGCGTCAGCGTGACGTGCCCGAAGAGTCCGTGCCCCTTGAGCGTTTCAATGACCGACGCGACGCCGTCGTGGCGTCCCACGCGCAGGTTGTCGCGCTGGGCGACGTCGTGGGTGAGGATGACGCGCGAGTTCTGACCGATGCGGCTGAGAACCGTCAGCAGCACGTTCCGCTCGAGCGACTGCGCCTCATCCACGATCACGAACGCGTCGTGCAGGGACCGGCCACGGATGTGCGTGAGCGGCAGCACTTCGAGCAGTCCGCGTTCGACGATCTCCTCCAGCACGTTGCCGGAGACGACCGAGCCGAGCGTGTCGAACACCGCCTGACCCCAGGGGCCCATCTTCTCCGCAGCGTCGCCGGGGAGGTATCCGAGCTCCTGCCCTCCGACCGCGAACAGCGGCCGGAAGACGATGATCTTGCGCTGCTGCTGACGCTCCAGCACGGCTTCCAGACCGGCGCAGAGGGCCAGCGCGGACTTTCCCGTGCCGGCGCGTCCGCCAAGCGAGACGATGCCCACCTCGGGGTCGAGCAGCAGGTCGATCGCGATCCGCTGCTCCGCCGAGCGGCCGTGGAGACCGAAGACGTCACGGTCGCCCCGCACGAGCGTGAACTCGCCGTCGCCACTCACCCGGCCGAGCGCCGAGCCGCGTTCCGAGTGGATGATGAGGCCGGTGTTGATCGGGAGTCCGCGTACTTCTTCGCTGAGGGCGACCTCGGTCTCGTACAGGTCGCTCATCTCGTCGCCCGACAGGTCGACGTTCGCGATGCCCGTCCAGCCCGAATCGGCGGCCTGCTCGGCGAGGTACTCCTCCGCCTCGATACCGAGGGATGCGGCCTTCACCCGCATCGGCAGGTCCTTGGAGACGACCGTGACGTGCTGGCCGTCCTGCATGAGATGCATCGCGACGGCGAGGATGCGGGTGTCGTTGTCGCCGAGGCGCATGCCGGCCGGGAGCACCGTGGGGTCGGTGTTCGACAGTTCGACGCGGAGCGACCCGCCCTCGCCCACCGGCACCGGGAAATCGAGTCGGCCGTTCTCCACACGGAGTTCGTCGAGGTGACGGAGGGCCTGTCGGGCGAAGTACCCGAGTTCCGGGTCATGGCGTTTGGCCTCGAGCTCGGTGATGACGACGACCGGGATCACGACGGAGTGCTCCGCGAAGCGGAAGTACGCCCGGGGATCGCTGAGGAGAACGGACGTGTCCAAAACATAAGAGCGCAAATCAGTTTCCTGATCTGCGCTCTCGAGGTCGATGGCCTGCTGCTCGGTTAGTGCTCGTGTGGTCACAACCCGCTCCCACCCTGGGATCTCTCCCGGTGTCACTCGCGTCGACCGTGGGTTGCGGATCGCATCCTGCGGCCGACCCGGTCGGGCGCCTTGCCCGATGTGAGAAACGTACGTCGCGGCCCGTCGGAGCTGCCACCCGACGCCGGGCGTGTCGCGTTACGGATTCGTGAACAAATCCGGAGGGCGATCCGCGCGGGATCAGCTGCCGAAGCGGCGGTCGCGCGACGAGAAATCACGGACCGCGCGGAGGAAGTCGACCTCGCGGAGGTCGGGTCCGAGCGCCTCCACGAAGTAGAACTCGCTGTGCGCCGACTGCCACAGCAGGAAGTCGCTCAGTCGCTGCTCCCCCGAGGTGCGGATCACGAGGTCGGGGTCGGGCAGGCCTCCAGTGTAGAGGTGTTCACCGATCTGCTCGGGAGTGAGGCTCGCCGCGAGCTCTTCGAGCGAGCCGCCGCTCTCGTCGTGCTTCGTGATGATGCTGCGCACCGCATCCACGATCTCGCCCCGTCCGCCGTACCCGACCGCGAGATTGACGTGGAGACCCGTGTGCGCGGCCGTGCGCGCCTCGGTGTCGGCCAGCACACGGGCGAGGTCGGCGGGGAGGAGGTCGGATCGCCCCACGTGCTGCACGCGCCAGTCGCGCTCGTGCGAGAGCTCATCGGCGAGCTCCGCGATGATCTGGATGAGATCGGACAGCTCTTTCGAGTCGCGCTTGGTGAGGTTGTCGGTCGACAGCAGATACAGCGACACCACGCGCACGCCGAGGTCGTCGCACCAGCGCAAGAACTCGCGCATCTTGGCGGCGCCGGCGCGATGCCCGTGGGCGGCGGAGTCGTAGCCGAGCTGACGCGCCCACCGACGGTTGCCGTCGATCATCATCGCCACGTGCCCCGGGACGGTCTGCGCCGCGATCTGTCGCCGAAGCCGGTTGCTGTACAGCCGGTACAGCGGCCCCCGACCCTCGCTCGCGCGTCCCGTGCTCACACCCTTACGGTACTCCGCTCGGGCGCGGCGTCCGCATCCGTCGAACCGGGCCCGGCAATGTACGGACACCGGCATGGCGGGGCGTTTACGCTATCCCCATGGCTCGAGCGCGCGTTCCGGATGTCCCCGAACTCCCCCTCGTCGAAGAAGCCGCTGATGCCGGCCCCGACGAGGTCAAGCCCACGTGGCGTGGCTGGATCCATGCCGGTACGTTCCCCGTCGCCGTCGTCGCCGGGATCGTCCTCGTCGTGGTCGCCGATGGCGCGCCGGCGAAGTGGGCGGCCGCCGTCTTCGCGCTGAGTTCCGTGCTGCTCTTCGGCAACTCCGCGCTCTACCACCGGTTCGACTGGCCGCCGCGCACGAAGCTGCTCCTGAAGCGCATCGACCACGCGAACATCCTGCTGCTGATCGCGGGCACCTACACGCCGCTGGCGGTGCTCGCGCTGCCGCCGTCCAAGTCGGTGCTGCTGCTGTCGCTCGTCTGGGGCGGCGCGGCGCTCGGCATCCTGTTCCGGGTGTTCTGGGTGAACGCGCCGCGACTGCTCTACGTCGCGCTGTACCTGCTGCTCGGCTGGGCCGCGGTCATGTACATGCCCGACCTCTTCGCCGCGAACGTGGTGATGATGGTGCTCGTCATCGTCGGCGGGCTACTGTACACGTTCGGCGCGGTCGTCTACGCGATCAAGCGCCCGAACCCGTGGCCGGGTGTGTTCGGGTTCCACGAGATCTTCCACGTCTGCACGGTGCTGGCATTCCTCTGCCACTGGACCGGCAGCCTGCTGATCTGCCTTCAGCCGGCGTACAACGGCTGACTCAGCGCGTGTTGTCGGCGTCGGGGTCGATGTCCTGGTCGTCGACGTCGGAGGCTCGGGATGCGGCCGCACCTTGGGCCGCCGCCTTCTCTTCGGCATCGAGCTCTTCCCGCACCTCTTCGCGGTAGCGACCGCGACGGATGCGGCGCTGCATGTCCCACACGAGCGCGATCACGGCGAGGCCGACGATCGCCATGATGGCGAAGCCCCAGGGGCCCGGGGTCACCAGGTCGGGGTCGACGGTCGCGCCGGTCGGGGTCGGCGTGACGAACGCCGGCAGTAGAAACACCTCGAGACGCATGCGTGTCCCCCGTTCCGCGCCGGAGCGCATAGCCTGGAGACTCCAGCCTAATTCCCGATGCGAGATGACATGACGACCGCGCAGATGCTCGACGACCGGTACGGACGACGGGGGCCGCGTCGCACGACGCGCTTCTGGACGATCTTCACCGCGATCGGCGTCGCGATCGCGGTCGCGATCGCCGCCTGGTTCGCGTTCTCTTCCGGAACGACCACCGAGGCGTCCACCACCGGGTTCGAACTCGTCGACGAGCACACCGTCACCGTCACCTTCCAGGTGTCCGCCCCCGCCGGCCGTGCGGTCGCCTGCGTGCTCGAGGCCCAGGACGAAGAGCACGGCGTGGTCGGCTGGAAGGTCGTGGAGTACGCCGCATCCGCCGATCATTCCCAGGCCTTCCAGGAGACCATCCCCGTGACAGCGCCCGCGACGACAGGTTTTGTCAACAACTGCTGGGTGTCGTAGTCTGTCGGCACTACGACGACGCCCTGGCGAATTGCCGGGGCGTCTTGATTTGGGCCTGCGAGAACACGCGCGCCCCACACACGAAGGAGACGCCCCGTGACCACTGACGCAACGGTGAGCTTCCTCACCCAGGATGCCTACGACCGGCTTGTCGCCGAGCTCGAGCACCTCTCGACGACCGGCCGCGAAGAGATCGCGAAGCGCATCGAGTCCGCCCGCGAAGAGGGCGACTTGAAGGAGAACGGCGGCTACCACGCCGCGAAAGACGAGCAGGGCAAGCAGGAGGCGCGCATCCGCACCCTCCAGGCCATGCTGAAGACGGCCAAGGTCGGCGAAGCGCCCACTTCGAAGGGCGTCGTGGAGTCCGGCACCGTCGTGACGGCGGTCGTCGCCGGCGGCGAAGAGGTGTTCCTGCTCGGAAACCGCGAGATCGCGGTCGGCAGCGAGCTCGACGTCTACAGCGAGGCATCGCCGCTCGGTTCGGCGATCCTCGGCCTGAAGGAAGGCGCGAAGACCTCGTACGTCGCCCCCAACGGACGCGAGATCCCGGTCGAGGTCGTGAAGGTCGAGACCTACACGGGCCAGTGACCGCCCGCGCCCACGCTCAGTCGGTGACGACGGTGGGCGCGAAACCGGCCTCGCGCAGGGTCGCGATCACGAGGGCCCGGTGGTCTTCCCCACGGGTCTCGACGCTCAGCTGAAGGATCACTTCGCTGATCTGCAGGCCCTGTCCGTGACGGGTGTGCAGCACCTCGTTCACGTTGGCGCCCACCTGCGCCAGCAGCTCCGACACCCGCGCCAGCTGACCCGGGCGATCGGGCAACGGAATGCGCAGCGTCATGTAGCGCCCGGATGCGGCCAGCCCGTGGGCGACGACGCGCTGCAGCAACAGCGGGTCGATGTTGCCGCCGGAGAGCACGGCGACCGTCGGCCCGGCGGCCTGGATGCGGCCGGTGAGGATCGCGGCGACGCCTACTGCGCCGGCGGGCTCGACAACGAGCTTCGCCCGCTCCAGCAGCATCAGGATCGCGCGCGCGATGTCATCGTCGGTGACGGTGACGACGTCGTCGAGCAGTTCGTGCAGGATCGCGAACGGAGCATCGCCCGGGCGTGCGACGGCGATGCCGTCGGCGATCGTCGGGGTCGTGGCGACCTCGATCGGGTGACCCGCGGCGAGCGACGCGGGGTACGCCGCCGAGTTGGCGGCCTGCACGCCGATGACGCGCACCGTCCGCCCGACGGCCGCGGCGCGGGCCTTCACGGATGCGGCCACACCGGCCGCGAACCCTCCCCCGCCGATGCCGATCACGACGGTCTCGAGGTCGGCGATGTCGTCGAAGAGCTCCAGCCCCAGAGTGCCCTGTCCGACGATGATGTCGCGGTGATCGAAGGGGTGGATCATGACCGCGCCGGTGCGCTCCGCGAACTCCGCCGCGAGCCGGAGCGGCGTTTCGACGGTCGCGCCCTCGAGGATCACCTCGGCGCCGTACCCGCGGGTCGCGAGGAGCTTGGGCACGGGCACGCCGAGCGGCATGAAGATCGTCGCGGGGATGCCGAGGCGCTGCGCGGCCAGAGCGACGCCCTGCGCGTGGTTACCGGCGGACGCGGCCACGACGCCGCGCGCGCGCTCCTCGGCCGTCAGACGCGACAGCCGGTAGGCGGCGCCGCGGATCTTGAACGATCCGGTGCGCTGCAGGTTCTCCATCTTCAGCATCACGGGCACGCCGAGCTGTTCGCTCAACACGTGTGATTCGTCGACGGGCGTGCGGGTGATCAGGCCATCGAGGGTGCGTGCCGCATCCTCGAAGTCGGCCAGAGTGGGCAGGTTCACGCCCGGTTCCTCCTCGGTCGGGGGACGGTACTCCAGATGAGCGACTCGGGGTCGGGCCCCTCACCTGTTTTCCATGCTCGTCGCGACAGATAGACCGCGACGACGTTGACAAATGCGGCGAGCGGCACAGCGAACAGTGCGCCCGGGATGCCGCCGACCATCGCGCCACCGGCGACGACGAGCACGACGGCCAGCGGGTGCACCTTCACGGCCGAACCCATGAGCAGCGGCTGGAGCACGTGGCCCTCGAGCTGCTGCACGCCGAGCACGATGACCAGCATCCAGAGCGCGATCCAGGGCCCGTTGTAGACGAGCGCGAGGAACACGGCGAGCGACCCGGTGAGCACCGCGCCGACGAACGGCACGAATGCTCCGAGGAACACCAGCACGCCGATCGGGATGGCGAGGGGCACGCCCAGCAGAAAGGCTCCGAGGCCGATGCCGATCGCATCGATCGTCGCGACGAGCAGCTGCGTGCGGGCGTAGTTGACGATGGTCACCCAGCCGGCCCGCGCTGCTCCGTCGACCGCGGGCTGCGCCGCCTTCGGGAAGAGTCGCGTCGTCCAGCGCCAGATCCCGCCGCCGTCGGCGAGGATGCAGAGGAGGATGAAAAGGGTCAGCAGTGCGCCGGTGGCGACGTGTCCGACCGTGGAGCCGATCGCGAGTGCTCCGGAGAGGAGCAGCTCGGCCTGCTGCTGCAGGAGCGAGACGCCCTGCCCCAGGAAGTCGTCGATCTGCTGACCGGTGAGGTGCAGCGGGCCGTCGATCAGGTACATGCGGAACTCGCTGACGGCGTCGACGCTGCGATCGCGCACCGAGCCCCATTGCAGCGACACCTGCCAGGCGACGAGCCAGATCAAGCCCGAGATGACGGCGATGGTTCCGAGCAGCGCGAGCACGATCGCCAGCCACTTGGGCACGCGGTGACGCAGCATCCAGGTGAAGCCGGGCCAGAGCAGCGCGGCGATGAGCACGGCGATGAGGAGCGGAATCACCAGCAGCTTGAGCTGGATCACCAGCCAGACCGCCACTCCGATCGCGGCCGCGATCACGAGGAACCGCCAGGCGTAGGCCGTGGCGAGCCGAAGGCCGCTCGGCACCGCAGAGCTCGTCTCGGTCGTGATCGTGCGATTGCGTAGGGCGTCGAGCAGCGATCCGCGAGGCTTCTCGTCGGGATCGGTCATCCCGCCAGTCTAAGCCTGCCGGCGACACGGTCCGGTGGGGCTGTCGGTGGTGCTGGCTAGGGTGAGGCGGGTGCGAGAGACACTGAGCCGGGCCGAGGCACGACGGGTCGCGCTGCGCGCCCAGGGCTTCGGCGAGACCCCTGTGCCGCAGCCTTCGGGTTCGGCGACGACGCGGCGTCTGTCGCGCGAGATCCGGCGGATGGCGACGTTGCAGATCGATTCGGTCAACGTGTTCGCGCGGTCGCATTACATGCCGTTGTTCTCCCGCGTCGGTGCGTACGACACCGCGAGCCTCGACCGGCTCCTGTTCGCCCGGCGGGCGCCATACACCGAGTACTGGGCGCACCAGGCGGCCTTCGTCGCGGCCGAAGACCGGCCCGTGTTCGGGTTCCGGATGCAGGCGAACCGCGAGCGTCAAGAGCGCTCGAACTACTTCGGCGTCGACGACCGCACCGTCGAGTGGGTGCGGAGCGAACTCGCCGCGCGCGGACCGCTCCGGCCCGCAGAGATCGAAGACGACGCCGTGCGGGCACCGCGGGGCCCGTGGTGGGACTGGAGCGGCGTGAAAAGCGCCCTCGAATACCTCTGGTTCGCCGGCGAGGTCGCGATCGCGGGCCGTCGCGGGTTCGAGCGGGTTTACGGCCTCGCCGAACACGTGCTGCCGGCGGAGGTCGTCGGGCGGAGCGTTCCGCGGGGCGACGCCATCCGCGAGCTCGTCGCGCGGGCGGCGCGGGCGTACGGTGTTGCCACGCTCGCCGACCTCGACGACTACTGGCGCATCCGCGATCAGCGCGCTGTCCGCGTCGCCGTGCACGATCTGGAGGATGCCGGAGTCCTTCAGCCGGTGCGCGTCGAAGGCTGGACCCGCGGCGAGCGGCCGCTGGCGGCGTGGCTGCACCGCGATGCGGCCGTGCCCCGCCGGATCGACGCGGCCACGGTGCTCACGCCGTTCGATCCGATGGTCTGGTTCCGCGATCGCGCCGAGCGGCTGTTTGATTTCTCGTACCGCATCGAGATCTACACGCCGGCGGCGAAGCGTCGGTTCGGGTACTACTCGCTGCCGATCCTGCTCGGCGACGGCATCGCGGGGCGGATCGACCTCAAGGCCGACCGCGCCGCGGCCACGCTCCGGGTGCAGTCCGCGTGGTGGGAGCCGTCGCGTCCGGCGGATGCGGCCGCATCCGTCGCCGAGGTGCTGGGCGCGGCAGCAGCGTGGCAGGGGCTCGAGTCGATCACCGTCGCGCGATGGGGAGACGCGGCCGACGAGATCGCCGGCGCGCTGGGCGCCGAGCGCCACGAATCGCGGCCGGAGCCGGTGGAGTTGGCTCCGGAAGAACCGGGCTGATCTCAGCCGTTGCGTGGCCGGTCAGACACCGGCATGCGATGCGTCAGAACTGGACGCGCGGGGGCTCGGCGATTGCGGCGCCGTCGACGACCTCGAAGAACTCGCGCTCGTGGAAGCCGAGGTTGCGGGCGAAGAGGTTGTTGGGGAACACCTTGATCTTGGTGTTGAGCTCTCGCACGCCGCCGTTGTAGAACCGGCGCGAGGCCTGGATCTTGTCTTCGGTGTCGACGATCGACTGCTGCAGCTGGAGGAAGTTCTGGCTCGCCTGCAGCTGCGGGTAGGCCTCGGCGACGGCGAACAGCGACTTCAGGGCCTGCTGCATGTGGCCTTCGGCGATTCCTGCATCCGCGGGTCCGCCGGCGGAGATCGTCTCGGCGCGTGCCTGCGTGACGTTCTCGAACACGGCCTTCTCGTGTGCCGCGTAGCCCTTGACCGTCTCGATCAGGTTCGGCAGCAGGTCAGCGCGGCGCTTGAGCTGGACGGTGATGTCGCTCCAGGCCTCGTCGACGCGCACGTTCAGCTGCACGAGAGAGTTGTAGGTAGCCCACAGGTAGATTCCCGCGACCGCCACGATGACGACGAGGATGATGACGGGGATCAGCCATTCCCACATAGAAGCGAGCTCCATTCAGTAGTGCCCTCATCGTACTGCCGGACCCGGCGAGCCTACCCGCGAGATGGCTGGGCACCCAGCGAACGCTCAATTCTTGTGCATAAACGTCACAATTGCGACGGTCTCCGCGCCGCATCGACTTCGACCGCGGCGACGACCCCGGCCATCAGCAGGGCAGCGACCGCGTACTCCCCCACCGGCAGCAGCCCGCTCGCGGCGATGAGGGCCGTCGCGATCAGCACGATGACCGTCACGCCTCGCGACACGGCGCGTCGCAGCAGCACGTGCCACACCGCGAGAAGGAAGATTGCGAGCGGCAGCGTGAGCGCGAGCCCCGCGCTCTCGCCCGAGATCGCGGCATGGCCCGAGACCGCGTCGATCTCGACCTCGACTCCGGATGACACGGCGCCGACGGCGGCGAACACGACGTAGTGGCGGTAGCCGAAGGTGAACCCGTCGAGGGGGCGGCGCAGTCGGTCGACCGGCTCGCGGGCGAAGTAGATCCACCAGATCGCCGCGGTGATCACAACGCCGGATGCGGAGAGCCACAGCAGTTCGGCGACGTGCTCGCCCTCCGAGAGCGCGTCGATCATCGCGTTGGTGGAGGCGAGCAGGCTCTCACCCAGCAGGATCAGGGTGAACAGGCCGAAGCGTTCGGCGATGTGGTGCGGATGCCACGGCGTGCGATGCCGGAATTCCGCCCACACGGGGACGCAGAGCTCGGCGGCCATGAGCACGAAGAACGTCCAGAACTGCACCGAGTCATCGGCCAGGAGCCGCACGAGCCACAGCAGTTGCACGAGGCCGTAGCCGGCGGCAAAGCGCAGGCCGGTCGCACGCGAGGCGGGGTCGGAGATCGCGAGCCGCAGCCACTGGCCCACCATCGCGAGCCGCATGATCACGTAGCCGAGGGTGACGATCGTGTAGTCGAACGAAACCATCGCCTCGTGCACGCCGGCCGCGAGCACGAGTACGCCACCCATCTGCGCGATCGTCATGACGCGGTAGAGCCAGTCGTCGGTGTCGTACGCCGAGGCGAACCAGGTGAAGTTCATCCACGCCCACCACACGGCGAAGAACACCATCAGGTAGGACAGGACCCCCTGCCCGACGTGCCCCTCGACGATCAGCTCATGCAGCGTGCTCGACGCCTGCGACACGGCGACGACGAAGACGAGGTCGAACAGCAGCTCGAGCGGACTCGCGACCCGGTGCGGCGCCCGTGGGTTCAGCGCCGCCATCCGGCGCAGGCCCGCGTGGCGCGAAGAGGGAGTGGGCATGGGTTGAGTATGGCGTCGAGGCGCGACGTTTCGCGCGCCTCGAAATCGAACGCACCGGCCGAGTCCACGTGCGCTTCCCTGCTGATCGGTCAGATCATGGACCGCTCATGAGGGGCGAGCCCGTGATCGACTGCAGTTTCATGCCCTAGCCAAGTTGGTTTGCTGAATTACGGACTTCTTCCGGATGGCCAAGCGGGCTGGACCAATGGATGCGGTACACGGGATCTCGTATGAGCTCGATGTGCTGATGGGCTGGCCCGGGCCTGCCGTACTGAATCGCCAGGGTTCGTGTCTGGTCCGGCGCCACATCACCCACATCTATCGCCTGTTGACTACGGGGCAGGATGATCACGAGAGTCACTTGCCTCGCAGGGGTCAGCCCTGTGTTAGTCAGCTGTAACGCTGGCATTCCGCTCTCGTGCTCCCACGGCGACCAACTAACGCGCCAGGAGACATCCCGAAATTCCCGCTCGCGATCGTCTACTAGACGTTGGAGATCGTGAGCCTCGTCCGCGCGCAGGTTCGCAGCGACAGCGATCCTGTTTGCAGCCTCAGCGATCCCATTCGCTTTCGCCGCAAGAGCGTTGGCCGTGGATGCCCTGCGGTTGGCCGCGACCGCGACGACAACGGCGACGACCGCGACCAGCGCCGACACCCCACCCGCGATAACCGCGACCCACTCCACGTCCATGTCAGAGATTCTTGCGCACGGTGCGCTGCTCCTCGATCACCTCGAGAGCTGCTGCCGGACTCTCGGTGCCCCCACTGGGACTCGAACCCAGACTGAAGCGATTTTAAGTCGCCTGCCTCTGCCATTGGGCTATGGGGGCCCGCATCCAGAATATGCGTCCCGAAACGACGAGACCGCGCCATCCGGGCGGATGACGCGGTCTCGTGCGATGCGTTACTTGGCGGCAGCGACCGTGTTGCGGTCGCCTGCGGCGGCCTGCTTCTGCTCGGCGGGAGCTGCCTCGGCGGGCTGCGGCGGGCGCGGACGCGATGCGAACTGCTCGAAGACCTCGCGGGGCTGCTGCACCGTGATGAGCGTCACGTTGTCGCGACCGTGGAAGAAGTTCTGCACCCAGTCGCCGACGACGCGGAGCTTGCGCTCCCACGTCGGCATGGCGAGGCCGTGGTAGCCACGGTGCGCGACCCAAGCGAAGAAGCCCTTGATCGCGATGTTGCCCGACTGGAACACACCGCTGTAGAGACCGAGGCCCGCCACGGCACCGAGGTTCTTGTGCACGTAGTTCTTGGGCAGTTCGCCGCGGAGGACGGCCGTGAGGTTCTTGGCCAGCAGCTTCGCCTGGCGAACCGCGTGCTGCGCGTTCGGCACACAGTATCCGCCGACGCCACCACCCGAGAGGTCGGGCACGGCGGCAACGTCACCGGCAGCCCAGGCACCCTCGACGACCTCGTCATCGGTTCCGACGCGCAGGTCGGCGCGGGCGCGGATGCGGCCACGCTCTTCGACCGGCAGGTCTCCGCCGCGAACGACGGTCGGGTTCGCCATGACACCGGCGGTCCAGACGATCACGTCGGTCGGGATGACGTCACCGGTGGAGAGCTCGACGTTGCCGTCGACGGCGCCCTTCACCTGCGTGTCGAGGTGCACGTTCGCGCCGCGCTTGGCGAGGCTCTTCAGCACCCACTCACTCGTCTTCAGCGACACCTCGGGCATGATGCGGCCCATCGCCTCGATGAGGTGGAAGTGCGTGTCTTCGAACGCGATCGAGGGGTAGTCCTTGACGAGCGACGACGCCATGGCGCGCAGCTCGGCGAACACCTCGATACCCGCGAAGCCACCGCCGACGACGACGACGGTCAGCAGACGGTCGCGCTCGGGGCCGGCCGGCAGGTTCGCCGCCTTCTCGAAGTTGTCGATGATGCGGTCGCGGATGGCGACGGCCTCTTCGATCGTCTTCAGACCGATCGCGTTGTCGGCGATTCCCGGAATCGGGAACGTGCGCGACACGGCACCGGCGGTGACGACGATCTGGTCGTACTCCTGCTGCCACGGCTCGCCGACGGCGGGCGTGATCGTCGCGACCTTGTGCGCGTGGTCGATGCCGGTCACCTTCGCCGGAACGATCTTCGTGCGCTTGAGGTGACGACGGTGCGAGACCACGACGTGGCGCGGCTCGATCTCACCTGCCGCGACCTCGGGAAGGAACGGCTGGTAGGTCATGTAGGGCAGCGGGTCGACCATCGTGACCTCTGCCTCGCCCTTACGAAGCTGCTTCTCGAGCTTCCAAGCGGTGTAGAAGCCGGCGTAGCCTCCGCCGACGATGAGAATCCTGGGCACGGTGCTGGTCACGGTGGAACGAACTCCTAGACGGTTCAACGGCTGGGCGCGCGATCTGAGCGCGTCAATCGAATGCGACGGACAGCAGCACTGACGCCGAGCGACACCAGTATACCGGCCAGCGTAGCCGCCAAGAGCGGCAGCGACCCGTACACAAGGGTGTCGACCGTCGGAAGCAGCGGTGAGGCCGGGGTGGCAGCCGCATCCGCCGGAGGTAATGCGGGGATCGGCGCGGCCGTCGACGTCGGCTCGGGCACCGGCGCACCCTGCGCCCGGCGGTGCACCCGGATCCACTCGGCGAGATCGCCCATCGGGTTCGCCGACACCCGGGGAACGGGTGCGGTGACCGCCGCCGCCGCATCCACGAGCCCGTAGCCGTACAGCGCGTCCGGCACCGACCCCACGCCGGCGGGGGGCTTGGCCGTGCCGATGATCCGCTGGATGACGTTCGCCGCATCGAGTTCCGGATGCGCCGACCGCACGAGGGCCGCGATGCCCGCGACGATCGGCGCCGCGCCGCTCGTGCCGTTCCACTCGGTCACCTGCCCATCGGCCGAAATGCCGAGCAGATTCTCGCTCGGAGCGGCCACGCCGATCGTGATGCCCTGCGTCGATGCCTCGACGCTCGCCTTCCCCGAGGGATCGACGCCGGCGACCGAGAGCACGCCCGGCATCGTCGCGGGTGCCCCGACACGCGTCGTGCCGTTGCCGCGGTTGCCGGCAGCGACCACCACGACGACGTCGTGGTCGAAGGCGTAGAGGAACGCGTCGTCCCAGCTCTCGTCCCAGTCCAGCGTGTTCGTCGTGAACGACAGGTTGATGATGTCGGCCCCGTTATCGACCGACCAGCGGATGGCCTCCGCGACCTGCGTGGCGAACGGCACCTGCGACGAGCTGCCGAAGCCGACCGACACCGACAGCACGTCGGCCGCCGGAGCCACTCCGATCATGCCGGTGTCGCCCGGAAGCCCCCGAGACGCCGCGAGCGAAGCGACCCAGCTGCCGTGGTTCGCATCGACCACACCGACGGGCGTGCGGCCGTCGGCCGTGCCCGCACCCGAGACATCCGTTCCGCCGACGACAGCCGAATCCACCTCGGGCGCTCGCCCGACTCCCGTGTCGATGACCGCGATCCGCACGCCCTCACCGCGGGTCGTCTGCCACGCCTGACGCACCCCGTACGCGTCGAGCCAGTACTCCTTCGCCCGCACCGGATCCGCCCCCGGAGAAGGCGTGTCGGACGGGGTCGCCGCGCTCAGCGGAACGGGCTCGGGCGTGGGTGTCGCCGCCGCCGCGGGCGCCGCCGACGCGAGCATCAGCAGCGCGAGGAGCCACGCCCCCGTCCGCACCGCGGCCCGGCTCACCCGGCCGCACTCCGCGCGGACGCCCCCGGCTCGGCGCACTCGCACCGCTTCGGCGACCACGCGCTGCGAGCGAGCGCCGCATCCCCCACCGGGTTGACCCCGGGACCCGCCGCGAGCGCGTGCCCGGCGAGCGCGTGCAGGCACTTGACCCGCGTCGGCATGCCCCCGGCAGAAATTCCGTCGATCTCGGGCACCTCACCGAACACCGCGCGATCGGTGAGGTACGCCTCGTGCGCGCGCCGGTAGGCGTCGGCGACCGACTCGTCGTCATCGAGCGCGGCGGCGAGTTCGGGCATCACGTGCTCGGCCTCGAGCGTTGACATCGCCACCGTCGCCGCGGGATGCGTGAGGTAGTAGAACGTCGGAAAGGGCGTGCCGTCATCGAGCCGCGGCGCGGTGGCCACCACCGTGGGATTGCCGCACACGCAGCGCGCGGCGATACCGACCACGCCGCGTGCGGGGCGTCCGAGCTGGCCGCGAAGCACGGCGAGTTCGGCGTCGGTCACGGGCGGGTACGGCGAAGAGCTCACCCCCACAGGGTACCGTCCGGCCCCCGGTCGGCTCCCCCGCTGCTACGGCGCCGGTGTCTCGGCGTCGCCCGGAGCCACCGCCGTCTGTGCGGCACCGGCGGAGGTGACCGACCGCACCAGTTGCGCCATCCAGTCGGTGCGGGTCTGTTCGACCTCGTCGCTGACCGGCGCCCGCTCGCGCGGCTGCTCGGCCTCCGACAGGTCGTTGTCGATCAGGTACACGACCTCGCCCGGACGCACGTAGTAGAGCCGCTCGCGCGCCTGCGTCGTGATGTAGGCCGGGTCGTCCCAGCGTTCGCTCTGCGCCTGCAGGTCGTCGATCTCGTTCTGCGTCAGCTGCACGGCGTGCTCGAGCGCGCGGATGCGGCTCTGCTGATCGAGGTACGTGCCCACGGTCGGCACCAGCACGAGCACGCCCAGCACCACGAGCCCCAGCATGATCACCATGAAACCGGAGAGGCGGATGCCGCCGAGCCACTCGCGCACGTCGACCCGCCGGCCGTCCCCGCCGGGGCCGCGAGGCGACCGCATCCGGGAACGGGAAGAGGGAGCCGTTCGTGTAGCCACGGCTCCCCCTCCTCTCGTTCAGCGCAGGTGCGCGGTATCAGCCCTGGAAGCGCGGGAAGGCGGAACGCCCGGCGAAGACCGCCGCGTCACCCAGCTCTTCTTCGATGCGCAGAAGCTGATTGTATTTCGCGACGCGCTCGCTGCGAGCAGGCGCTCCGGTCTTGATCTGTCCTGCGTTGGTCGCCACAGCGAGGTCGGCGATCGTGGTGTCTTCGGTCTCACCCGAACGGTGCGAGAGCATCGCCGTGTAGCCCGAACGCTGCGCGAGGCTGACCGCGTCGAACGTCTCGGTGAGGGTACCGATCTGGTTCACCTTGACGAGCAGCGAGTTGGCGACGCCCAGCGAGATGCCCTTCGCGAGACGCTCGGGGTTGGTGACGAACAGGTCGTCGCCGACCAGCTGCACCTTCGAACCGAGGGCGTCGGTGAGGAGCTTCCAGTTGTCCCAGTCGTCCTCGGCGAGCGCGTCCTCGATCGTGACGATCGGGTAGTCGTTGACGAGGCCGACGTAGTACTCGATGAGCTCCGGCGCCGACCAGTCCTTCTTGTCGAGGCGGTAGACCCCGTCGTTGAAGAACTCGGTCGCGGCGACGTCGAGACCCAGCGCGATGTCTTTACCCGGGGTGAAGCCGGCCTTCTCGATCGCCTTGATCAGGAAGTCGAGGCCCTCACGGTTGCTGGGCAGGTCGGGGGCGAAGCCACCCTCGTCGCCGAGGCCCGTCGCGTAACCGGCGGCCTTCAGCTCGCCGCGGAGCACGTGGTAGGTCTCGACGCCCCAGCGGAGCGACTCGGCGTACGTCTCGGCGCCGATCGGGGCGAGGAAGAACTCCTGCATGTCGATGCCGTTGTCGGCGTGCTCGCCACCGTTGATGACGTTGAACAGCGGAACGGGCATGAGGTGCGCGTTCGGGCCACCGAGGTAGCGGAACAGCGGCAGGTCTGCGCTGTCGGCCGCGGCCTTGGCGACCGCGAGGCTCACACCGAGGATGGCGTTCGCGCCCGAGCGCTCCTTGTTGGGGGTGCCATCGGTCTCGATGAGGATCTGGTCGATGATGCGCTGCTCGCTCGCCTCGACACCCTCGAGCGCCGGGCCGAGCTCGTCGATGACGGCGTCGACGGCCTTGCGCACGCCCTTGCCGCCGTAACGGCTCTTGTCGCCATCGCGCAGTTCGTACGCCTCGAACGCTCCGGTGGATGCGCCGGAAGGAACGGCGGCACGCTGGACGACACCGTCGTCGAGGAGCACCTCCACTTCGACGGTCGGGTTACCGCGCGAATCGAGAATCTCGCGCGCGCCTACAGCCTCGATCAGTGCCACAGAGGACTCCTTGATTTGGGGTGGTCCCCTCCCGCGGGAACCGCCGGGCACCAGAGGGCCGGCAGAGCGGGAAGGGCTTGTTCTCGGAGCGTCATCGATCCGTCGTCAAGTCTAGTGAGCGGGCGGCGTCGGCACAGCGGGCACCGCCGGTTCAATGCGCAGAGCGACGGCGATTCCGTCCCACCCCTTCGCATCGAGCGTCTGCACCGCCGTCGCGTCGAACCGCGGGTCGTCGCGCAGCATCTCGAGCCCCCTCCGCACTCCCTTGAGCTGGGCACTCGACACCTCCGGATCAGCGACGAGCCCGGAGCGCACGACGTTGTCGACGATCACGGCCGCCCCGATCCGCCCGAGCCGTGCGGCGTGGTCGAGGTAGATCGTGTTGGACTCCTTGTCGGCGTCGATGAACACGAGGTCGTAGGGCCCCGTGAGGCCCGGCAGCACGTCGGCCGCGCGCCCGACGAGCACGTCGACCCGGTCGCCGACGCCGGCGCGATCGAGGTTCCGGCGGGCGATCACGGCGTTCGCGGGGTCGGCCTCGATCGTCGTCACGCGCCCGCCCTCGGGCAGCGCCCGGGCGAGCCAGATCGTCGAATACCCACCCAGGGTTCCGATCTCGAGGATGCTGCGCGCGCCGATCAAGCGAGCCAGCAGGTGCAGGAGCTTCGCGTGGACCGGGGCGACCTCGATCGAGGGCAGGCCCGCCGCATCCTGATCCGACAGCGCCGCCCGCAGAGCGTCATCCTGCACGACCAGGGTGCGGGTGAGGTACGCGTCGACCGCGCGCCAGGAGTCGATCGTCGGCCCCGGCGTCGGCGTGCTCACCCGCCCAGCCAATCCCCCGCGCGGCACCGGGTCAACCCCCGGATGCACCGGGCTGATCGATTCCGGCCGCACCCACGGCGATCACGACCGCCGGAAGGAGGGCGTCGGCCGTGCGCCGATAGCCCGTCGCGCTGGGGTGGAACCGGTCGAGGCTGAACATCTCGTCGGGGTGGGAGATGAAAAACGGCCCGACGACCCGGCCGAGCGAGACGACGTGCGCCCCCGCGGCCCGGGCGGAGATCGCCTGCGAGTTCGCCAGCTGCCGGGACTGCCGCGAGCCGAGCGTGCGCAGCGGTTGCGGCACGGGACGCAGCGCCCCGAGATCGGGACACGTGCCGACGACGACCGCCGTTCCGTCGGCGCGGAGCGTCGCAACCGCGTCGGCCAGGGACGCCGCGGCGCTCGAGACCGGAATGCGGTGCGTGACGTCGTTGCCGCCCACGATCACGACCGCGACATCGGCGCGGTAGTCCGCGGGCAGCGCCGCGATCTGACCGGCGAGCGCCGAGGACTCGGATCCGACGACGGCCGCCGTTCGGAGCCGCACGGGACGCTGCATCCGCCGCGCCAGGCCCTTCGCGATCCGCGCACCGAGCGTGTCTTTGCGCCGCTCCGCCCCGAGCCCCGCGGCGATCGAATCGCCGAGCAGCAGCAGCTCGATCGGCTCGCCGGCGAAAGCGGGACGCCAGACGCGGTCGGCATCGAGGGCGTCCTCACCGAGCGGTTTGCCGATGCGCCTGCGCGCCTGCGCCGCCTGGCGACGGAGCATCTCGCGCGCGCCGAGCACGGCGAGCACGGATCCGCCGAGCGATGCGGCGCCGATCAGCGCGGTCGTGGACGTGCGAGACATACCCGCATCCGATCGCGTCCGGATGAACGCCCCGTGGCCCGGGGGTGACGCGCCGGGGCTCAGCCGAGCGGGCGGATCTCCAGCGCATCGACATCGGCGCCGGCCGACACCGACGCGAACGACGTATAGCCGTCGGCAGCGGCGCGCTCCAGGAGGGCCTTCATGTTCTTCTTCCGCTGCTCGAGGCGCACCCGCGACCCCCGCGCGACGAGCCCCGCCTTCAGCGCGACGAGTTCGTCGACCGGCACGTCGCGGTCGTGCACGAGCACGACGGATGCGGCGCCCGCATCCGTCACCGCGGCGACGAGGTCGACGATCCGTTCGAAGCCGATCGAGAACCCGACGGCGGGCACGTCCTGGCCGAGGAATCGTCCGATCATGCCGTCGTAGCGTCCGCCGCCGCCGAGCGAGTACGACACCGACGGGTGCGCGAGCTCGAAGATCGTGCCGGTGTAGTACCCCATGCCGCGCACGAGGAACGGGTCGAACACGAGCGGCACCTGCTCTGCGCCGCGCGCCGCACGCACCGCCGCGCCGAGACCGGTGAGGTGCGCGACGACCTCGTCCGGGACGCCCGCGGGGAGTCCCGCGCGGATCTGCGCGTCGCCGTACTCGGCCACCGCGACCGGCTCTCGCCCGAGGAACGTCTCGAGGGCATCGACGGCGGATGCGGTAGCCGCCCGCTCGCGAAGCTCGGCCACGACACCGGTAGGCCCGATCTTGTCGAGCTTGTCGACCGTGATCAGCACGCCCGGGCGCTCGTCGGCCGCGAACCCGAACATGTCGAGCATCGCATCGAGCGCGCGACGGTCGTTGATGCGCACGACGCCGCCTTCGAGCCCGAGGGCGTCGAGCGTGTCGAGGGTGGCGACGATCAGCTCGGCCTCGGCCCGCGCGGATGCGTCGCCGATGATGTCGATGTCGCACTGCACGAACTGCCGGTACCGACCCTTCTGCGGGCGCTCCGCCCGCCAGACCGGGGCGATCTGGATCGAACGGAAGACCTCAGGCAGCTCGGCCCGGTGCGAGGCGTAGAACCGGGCGAGCGGCACCGTCAGGTCGAAACGCAATCCGAGGTCGCTGAGGGCCGCCGGGTCGTCGGCCGCACCGCGGATCGCGTCGGCGTCGAGCCCGCGCTTCATCACGTTGAAGGCGAGCTTCTCGTTGTCGCCGCCCATGCCGGCGTGCAGCCGGTCGTACTCCTCGACCACGGGGGTCTCGATCTCATCGAACCCGTGGGCGCGATACCGGTCGCGGATGACCGCGAGCACGCGCTCACGACGGGCCTTATCGGCGGGGAGGAAATCGCGCATACCGCGCGGCGGGTTCACTGCTGCTGCCACCGCACCATCATCCCAGGTCCGCCGCAGGGCGATGTGCTGTCGGGATCAGCCCGCTCCGGGAGATTCCGCATCCCGGATGTCGGCTTCCAGCTCGCGAAGGCGGCCGCGCAGGGCACGCTCCGCATCCCAGCCCTGTTCCCGCGCGTGCACGACGAGCGCCAGCAGCGCGTCACCGAGGTCGGCCTCGGACGTCATCTCCAGCGGCCGATCCTGCGTCGCGGGTGCTCCGACCGACGCCGCGCGGCCGAGCAACTTTTGTGCCAGCGCGAGCGAGGGCATCGACCGCGGCACACCGTCGAGCACGCTTCGCCGCTCGCGCTTCTCGGCGGCCTTCGCCGCATTCCAGTGCACGAGAACCTCTTCGGGTGTGGTGGCGACCGCATCCGCGAACACGTGCGGATGGCGGCGCACCATCTTGTCGGCGAGGTCTCCGGCGACGTCGTCGATGTCGAACGGCTCATCGCTCGCGCGCGACGCGATCTCGGCGTGGAACAGCACCTGCCAGAGCAGGTCGCCCAGTTCCTCGCGCAGTTCGGCGCGCGTGCCCGACTCGACCGCTTCGATGACCTCGTGGCTCTCTTCGATGAGATATGGAACGAGCGCCCGATGGTCGATGCCCTGCGTCCACACGCACCGATCCCGCACGTCGTGCATGACCTGGGCCGCTCGACGGAGCGCGTCGGCAGTCTGGTCCACCTCCGGGGTCGGAGTCGGATCGTTCATATGCGGATCTCCTCGGCGACGCGACGGTAATGGCGTGCTCGCCACGATACGAGAATCGCGGCCAGCACGAGCGAGATCATCGAGCCAGTCAGCACCCCGAGCGTCGCTTCGTCACGGAGCAGACTGTCGCCGGCGAAGGCCAGTTCCGCCAGCAGCAGCGACACGGTGAAACCGATGCCGCCCAACGCACCGGCGGCGAACAGATCGGCCCACGGCAGCCGCGCGGACGGATGACCGAAAACGCGCTGGGCGACGGCGCCGAACACGGCGATACCGACGATCTTTCCCACCGGCAGGGCGATGACCACACCCCAAAACACCGGCTGCAGTTCATCGAATCCGACCGCGGGGATCACGACAAGAGCGGCCGACAGCGCGAACAGCGGCAGCACCAGACCGTTCACCCAGGGCTCGAGCACGTGCCGGACGCGGTGCGCGGGACGCGACGCCATCACGAGGCCGAGCGCGACACCGGCGATCGTCGCGTGCACCCCGGAGAGGTACACGAGCACCCACGCGGCGAGCGCGGCGATAAGCATCCCGGCCCCGACGCCCCACCCCGGCGCCCGACGGCCGAGCACCCCGAAGACGCCGACGAGGATCGCCGCGGCCGCGAGGAGTGCCAGGTTCACATCGTCGGTGAACAGCACGGCGATGAACACGATGCCGACGACATCGTCGAGGATCGCGAGAGCCAGGAGGAATGTGCGCACCGCAGTCGGAAGACCGCGCCCGAACACCGCCAGCACCCCGAGGGCGAAGGCGATGTCGGTCGCCGTCGGGATTGGCCATCCGGTCGATGACGGCGACCCGGCCGTCACCGCGGCGAAAATCGCGATCGGCACCAGCACACCGCCGGCCGCAGCGATCGCCGGCTGCAGCGCACGCGTCGGCGGATGCAGCTGACCACTCGTCAGCTCTTCGCGCAGCTCGATCGCGACGACGAAGAAGAAGACCGCGAGCAGTCCGTCTTGCACCCAGTGCCCGAGCGACAGGGTGAAGACGCCGGGAATGCCGAGAGAGGTCGAGCTCACCGCATCCGCCGCCGGACCCCACGGGGAGTTCGCCAGCACCAGGCCGAGCGCAGCAGCGACCAGAAGGACGACGGCAGGAAACCGTTCGGAGCGCAGCAGGGACACAGAACCTCCAGGGATCGCCGGAATCGATCCGCCGCGTACCGCGACGAGCCGACCAGACTTCCCGGCACTCCTCCTCCCAGCGTACGGGTCGAGCGCGCGACGAACGTCATGGTGACAACGACGTGTTCCCGGTGCCATTACCGTTGACCCATGCGCGAACCCACCCCCACGGAAGCCCTCGATCTCGTCGGACGTCACGAGGCGGGCCAGGAGATTCCCGAGCGTATGCGTGCCGACGTGCGCCTGCTCGGCTCGCTCCTCGGGCGCGTGCTGCGCGAGAGCGGCTCCGAGGGCCTCTACGAAGACGTCGAGCGCCTGCGTGTGGCCACGATCGAGGCGTACACCGACGAGAGCGCCGAGGCCTTCGCCCGCGCAGCCGCGATCGCGGACTCGTTCACCGTGCAGCGCGCCGACGAAGTGGCGCGCGCGTTCACGGTCTACTTCCACCTCGTGAACCTCTCCGAGGAACACCAGCGGGTGCGCCTCCTCCGCGACCGCGACGGACGCCCCGAACGCGAAGGGGCGGCCGATTCGATCGGCTCGGCCTTCGCCGCGCTGTCCGCCGAGGTCGGCCAGGACGCCGCACTGGAGCGCCTCCAGAACCTGCGGTTCCACCCCGTCTTCACCGCGCACCCGACCGAAGCCCGCCGCCGCGCCATCAGCACCGGCATCCGCCGCCTGTCCGGCCTGCTCGACGAACGCGACGCCGCACTCAACGACTCCGATCAGCGCCGGGCAGAACGCCGGATGCTGGAAGAGATCGACACGCTCTGGCGCACCGCGCCGCTCCGACCGGAGAAGCCCTCGCCCACCGACGAGGTGCGCGCGGTCATGGCCGTCTTCGACGACACCCTGTTCACGACCGTGCCGCGCGTCTACCGCCGCGTCGACGACACGCTGCAGGGATCGAGCACCGGAAGCCGCCCGCCGATCGTGCGGCCGTTCGTGCGCGTCGGCACCTGGGTGGGCGGTGACCGCGATGGAAACCCCTTCGTCACCGCGAAGATCACACGCCAGGCCGCGGCGATCGCGAGCGAGCACGTTCTGCTCGGCCTCGAACGCGCCACCAACCGCATCGGACGCTCGCTGACGCTCGACGCCGAGAGCACTCCCCCGAGCGACGCCCTGCTCGCGCTTTGGGGCCGCCTCCGGAGCGCCGACGAAGATGCCGCCGACGACATCGCCAAGCGCTCGCCCAACGAGCCGCACCGCCGCATCCTGCTGCTGATCGCACGCCGGATCGCCGCGACCCGCACCCGCAACGCCGACCTCGCGTACCGCGATCCCGAGCACCTGCTGCAGGATCTGCGCACCGTGCAGGAGTCCCTCGCCGCGGCGGGAGCCGCGCGCCAGGCGTACGGCGGACTGCAGCAGCTCATCTGGCAGGTCGAGACCTACGGGTTCCACCTCGCCGAGCTCGAAGTACGTCAGCACTCGGCCGTGCACGCGAAGGTGCTCGCCGAGCTCGACGCCGGTGGCGCGCGCAGCGAGCAGACCGAAGAGGTGCTTGAGGTCTTCCGGGCGATCAGCCACATCCAGGAGCGGTTCGGACCGCGGGCCGCCGGCCGGTACATCGTCTCGTTCACGCAGTCGGCGCAAGACCTGGCCAACGTGCACCGGCTCGCCCGGTACGCCGTGGGACCGGATGCGGCGCCCCCCGTGCTCGACGTCATCCCACTTTTCGAGACTTTCGCCGACCTGCAGGCCGCCCCCGCGATCCTCGCGGAGATCGCCGACAACCCCGAGTTCTCGGCACGCCTCGAGCAGACCGGCCGCCGCCTCGAGGTGATGCTCGGCTACTCGGACTCCTCGAAGGACGTCGGCCCCGTCGCCGCCAACCTCGCGCTCTACGAAGCCCAGGCCGCGATCGCCGCGTGGGCCGAAGAGACCCGCATCGAACTCACCCTGTTCCACGGCCGCGGCGGCGCGCTCGGCCGTGGCGGCGGACCGGCGAACAGCGCGATCCTCGCGCAGCCGCCGCACTCCGTCGACGGACGGTTCAAGCTCACCGAGCAGGGCGAGGTCATCTTCGCCCGCTACGGCGACCCGGTGATCGCGATGCGACACATCGACCAGGTGGCCGCCGCCATCCTGATGGCGTCCGCGCCGTCGAACGAGGAACGCAACCGCAGCGCCGCCGAACGCTACGCGAGCATCGCGCAGACCATGGCCGACGCATCCCGGGCCCGTTTCTTCTCCCTCGTGAAGGCGCCCGGGTTCGCGCCGTGGTTCGCCACGGTCACCCCGATGGAAGAGGTCGGCCTCCTCGCCCTCGGCTCGCGCCCCGCACGCCGCGGACTCTCGGTCGAGTCGCTCGAAGACCTGCGCGCCATCCCGTGGGTGTTCGCGTGGACGCAGGCGCGCATCAACCTCGCCGGCTGGTTCGGGCTCGGCTCCGCGCTCGACGCGGTCGGCGACGAGGACCTGCTCGTCGAGGCGTACGCCCAGTGGCCGCTGTTCCGCGCGATGATCGACAACGTCGCGATGAGCCTCGCGAAGGCCGACGACCGCATCGCGCGCCAGTACCTCGCGCTCGGCGACCGCGACGACCTCGCCGAACTCGTGATGGACGAGATGGCCCGCACCCGCGAGTGGGTGATCCGGATCGCCGGCGGCGACGGACTGCTCGCGAACAAGCCCGTGCTGCAGCGCGCGGTGAAGCTGCGGAGCCCCTACGTCGACGCGCTGTCGCTCCTGCAGCTGCGCGCCCTTCGCTCCCTCCGCGACACTCCCGACGACCAGACCCCGGATGCGGGCCAGCAGCGCCTGCTGCTGCTCTCGGTCTCGGGCGTCGCCGCCGGCCTGCAGAACACGGGCTGATCCCGCGATCGGCGTGACGAGATTCGGAGATGTCACCGGATTCGGATGCATCCGGGCTGAGACATCCGAATCTCGCGACATCTCCGAATCTCGCGACGGCCCGAACGACGAAGGCGGGCTCTACCGACCAACGCCGCGCGGGCTCCACCGTGGTCAGCCGCCAGCCGGGTGGGCTCCACCCTGGGCAGCCGCCAGCAGGGCACGCCGAACCTAACCCCGCCCCAGCCGGACCTCGCCCGAGCGGGCCCCGCGTCAGGCGGGCGTCGCCTCAGCGGCGGGCTTCGCCTCAGCCACGGGCACCGGGAAGATCTGGTCGAGGAGCTGGGTCGTCCACGCGATCAGGTCGGCGTCGGAGAGGGGCGCACCATCCGCCGTCGGAAGCGGCACCACGACCGCCTCACCCGACGCGACGAGTTTCGACTTCGGATACAGCCGCTGCAGCCGCACCCGCATCGAGTCCGGCAGGCTCGCCGGCGCGACGCGCAGGTTCGGCCCCATCGCGACCACGTCGGCCAGGCCCGAGCGCGCGGCACGGCGACGCAGGCGCGCCACGGCGACGAGCCCCTCGACCTCGGCGGGCAGTGCTCCGTACCGGTCGCTCAGTTCGTCGACGACCAGGTCGAGGGCGTCGTCCTTCGCGGTGGCGGATGCGGCTGCCGACAGCTTCTGGTACGCCTCCAGGCGCAGCCGCTCGCTGTCGATGTACGACTCCGGAATCCGCGCCTGCACCGGCAGCTCGAGCCGCAGCTCGGTCGGTCCGTCGACATCCTCACCGCGGAACGTCGCCACCGCCTCACCCACCATGCGCAGGTACAGGTCGAACCCGACACCCGCGATGTGGCCCGCCTGCTCACCGCCGAGCAGGTTGCCCGCTCCGCGCAGCTCGAGGTCTTTCAGGGCCACCTGCATGCCCGATCCGAGGTCGTTGTTGACCGCGATCGTCTCGAGCCGGTCGGCGGCCGTCTCGCTCAGCGGCTTCTGCTCGTCGTACAGGAAGTACGCGTAGGCCCGCTCGCGCCCACGGCCGACGCGCCCGCGCAACTGGTGCAGCTGGCTGAGACCGTACTTGTCGGCCCGGTCGATGATGATCGTGTTCGCGTTCGCGATGTCGAGACCGGTCTCGATGATGGTCGTGCACACGAGCACATCGGCCCGGCGCTCCCAGAAGTCGTCGACCACGCTCTCGAGCTGATGCTCGCCCATCTGCCCGTGCGCGACCGCGATCCGCGCCTCGGGAACGAGCTCGGCGAGCTCGGCGGCGACACGCTGGATGGACTGCACCCGGTTGTGCACGTAGAACACCTGGCCCTCGCGCAGCAGTTCGCGGCGGATGGCGGCGGTGATCTGCTTGTCGTTGCGCGCGCCGACGTAGCTGAGGATCGGATGCCGATCCTCCGGCGGCGTCTGCAGCGTCGACATCTCGCGGATGCCGGTGACCGCCATCTCGAGTGTGCGGGGAATCGGTGTCGCGCTCATCGCCAGGATGTCGACGTTGGTCTTCAGCTTCTTCAGCGCATCCTTGTGCTCGACGCCGAACCGCTGCTCCTCGTCGATGATCATCAGCCCGAGGTCTTTGAAGATGACCTTCTCGGTCAGGATGCGGTGCGTTCCGATCACCATGTCGATCGTGCCGTCGGCGAGCCCGGCGATGATCTCGCGCGCGTGCTTGTCGGTCTGGAAACGCGAGAGCGCCCGCACCTTCACCGGGAACCCGGCGAACCGCTCGGTGAACGTCTCGGTGTGCTGCTTCACGAGGAGCGTCGTCGGCACGAGCATCGCGACCTGCTTGCCGTCCTGGATCGCTTTGAACGCGGCGCGCACGGCGACCTCGGTCTTCCCGAACCCCACGTCGCCCGAGAGCAGCCGGTCCATCGGGATCGGCTTCTCCATGTCGGCCTTGATCTCGTCGATCGTCTGCAACTGATCGGGGGTCTCGGCGAACGGGAAGGCCTCTTCGAGCTCACGCTGCCACGGGGTGTCGGGGCCGAACGCGTGCCCGCGGGCCGCCATCCGGGCCGAGTACAGCTTCACGAGCTCGACCGCGATGTCGCGGACCGCCCGCCGCGCCTTGCCCTTCGCGGCCGCCCAGTCACTGCCGCCCATCTTGGACAGCACCGGTGCCTCGCCGCCGACGTACTTCGACAGCAGATCGAGCTGGTCGGTCGGCACGTACAACTTGTCGCCGGGGTGGCCGCGCTTGGACGGGGCGTACTCGAGCACGAGGTACTCGCGCGCGCTCTTGACCGGGTTGCGCCCGCCGGAGGACACAACGCGCTGCTGCAGTTCGACGAATCGACCGATGCCGTGCGTGGAGTGCACGACATAGTCGCCGGCTTTCAGCTGCAGCGGGTCGACGACGTTCTTCCGGCGCGACGCGAGCTTCTTGACCCCGCGGTTATCGCGCGAGATCGCCCGCCCGTAGAACTCGGACTCGGTGAGCACCGCGAGTTTCGCGCCCGGTGCCTCGAAGCCGCGCTCGAGCGCGCAGGCGACGATCGTGGCGATCCCGGGTGCCGGCTCATCGAGCAGCGTGTCGACGCGGCGCGCGGCGAACCCACGATCGGCGAGCACGTCGCGCGCGCGGTCTGCGAGTCCTGCGCCCGAGGCGGTGACCACGACCGCCCAGCCGTCCGTCAGCAGCTGGCCGACGTGCGCGATCGCGCCGTCGACGTTTCCGGCGAAAGAGGGAACGGATGCCGCATCCACCCGGATGACACCGCCGCGCTCCACGAGCCCCTCGGCCTCGGCGTCGGCCGCGCCGGAGTCGAATCCCGACAGCGTCCACCACACACCACCCCGCTCCTGGGTCACCTCGCGGAGACGCGGGAGCCCGACGAAGTCCCCCGCGCCGAGATCGACCGGGGTGTCGGCGCCGGCGACCGCGGCGCTCCAGGCGGCCTCGAGGAACTCGCGGTTCGTGTCGGAGAGGGTCGTCGCACGGGCCTTCGCCCGCTCGTGATCCACCAGTGCCACGGCGGTGGCGCGCGGCAGGTAGTCCACGAGGGTCACCAGTTCGTCCACGAGTACGGGGGTCAGCGACTCCATACCCTCGGCGGGGATGCCTTCTGCCATCTTCTCGAGCATGCCGCGCAGCGACGGCAGCGAGTCGGCGAGTTCGCGAGCGCGGTCGCGCACCTCCTGCGTGAGCAGCAGTTCCCGACTCGCGACGAGCTCGACCTCGCCGACCTCGCCCGGAAGTGAGCGCTGGTCGGCGACGGAGAAGGCACGGATCTGATCGATCTCGTCGCCGAAGAACTCGACGCGAAGCGGATGATCGGCGGCGGGCGGGAAGACATCGAGGATGCCGCCGCGCACCGCGAACTCGCCTCGGCGCGACACCATGTCGACCCGCAGGTAGGCGCGCTCGATGAGCTTCGCGACGATGTCGCCCAAGTCGAGCCCGCGCGCACCGACGGCGAGGCGCACGGGGGCCGCATCCGTCAATCCGGCGGCGAGCGGCTGGATCGCGCTTCGCACCGAGGCAGTCACGATGAGGGGGGCGACGCCATCCCACTCCGCGACCCGGCGCAGCACGTCGAGCCGGCGACCGACGGTCTCGGCGCTCGGGCTGAGGCGCTCGTGCGGGAGGGTCTCCCACGCGGGGAAATGCCGCACGTCGGCCCCCGGCAGCACGGCCTGCAGCGCGGGTCCGAGCGATTCGGCCCGGCGGCCGGTGGGTGCGATCACCAGGATCGCGGCCGGCTTGCCGTCGACGCGGCGCTTTTCCACGAGGGCGGCGAGGAGCGGGGCGTCGAGCCCCTCCACGACCGAGAAATCGTTGTCGACGGATGCGGCCACGGCCGCATCCCGGAAGGTTTCTGCGCGCGTCAGGGCGCGAACGATCCCGGGAACTGTCACCGTATGATCCTATCCGCGCCCACCGACACGGGGATCAGTCGCGGGGCGCGTGCCAGCGCTGCTGCGCGGCGAGGAGGCCGTCGCTTACGAGCAGTTCGACCGCATCCGCCGCATCCGAGACCAGGATCGGAAGCGTCTGGCGCTCGGTCGCACCGAACGGATCGAGCACCCAGTCCGCCGGATCCTGGCGACCCGGCGGGCGCCCGATGCCGACCCGCACGCGCGGGAAATCGGCCGTGCCGAGCGCCTTCGCGACGTCGCGGACACCGTTGTGACCGCCGTGCCCGCCGCCCGTCTTCAGCTTCAGGGTGTCGAACGGGATGTCGAGCTCGTCGTGCACCACGATGACGTGCGCCGGGTCGATGTCGAAGAACTTCGCGAGGTTCGCCGCCGGGCCGCCCGACACGTTCATGAACGTGTTCGGCTTGGCGAGCACGAGCTTCGCCGCTCCCGGACGCAGCCACGTCTCGGCGACGCGAGCCTGCGCCTTGTGCACTCGGAACACCTCGCTGCGCCGGGCCGCCAGCTCGTCGACGACCATCTGGCCGACGTTGTGCCGGGTGGCCTCGTAGCGCGGACCGGGGTTACCGAGTCCGACGACCAGCCAGGTGTCTGTCATGTCATCCTTCCGAGAGCGACATAAAACAGGAGAAATCCCGTACGCAGGACGATTCTGGCGAATCGGTCCTGTCGTCGGGATTTCTCCTGTGCGGGTGCGCGGGATTACTCGGCGTCGGCCTCGGACTGCTCGGCCGCCACCTCGGCGTCAGCCGAAGCGATCTCTTCTTCGGCCTCGAGCGTGGAGACGGGGATCGAGACGGCGACGATGAGCGTGTCCGGGTCGACCGTCAGCGAAGCGCCGGCCGGCAGCTTCAGGTCGGCAGCGGTGATGTGCGTGCCGTCCTCGAGGCCCTCGACGTCGACCTCGATGTTCTGCGGGATGTTGGTCGCCTCGACCTCGAGCGACACGGTGTTCGCATCGAGGTTCACGATGGTGCCCGGGGCCGGCTCGCCGATGACGACGACGGGGACGTCGACGGAGAGCTTCTCGCCCTTCTTCACGACGAGGAGGTCGATGTGCTCGATGATCTGGCGCACCGGGTCCTTCTGCACGTCCTTGACGAGCGCGAGGTGGTCGGCGCCGTCGATCGACAGCTCGAGAACCTGGTTGGCGCGACGCAGGATGAGGAGCATCTGGTGCCCCGGCAGCGCGACGTGCACCGGCTCGGTGCCGTGACCGTAAAGAACGGCGGGGATCTGGCCCGCAGCGCGGAGGCGACGCGCGAAACCCTTGCCGAACTGCGTGCGCAGTTCGCCGATGACCTTGGTGTCTTCCGACATGGTGATTCTCCTTGCGGGCCCACGGGCCCCGATATGGGTGTGCGGATTCGACTCGAACGCGAGCGCGTGAGGAATACCGTGAGGCCTCTACACTCCCCGTCGATCACGGATGCTGCACGCGGACGCGCGGCATCCCTCGCCGAAGTTCAGACAGAGTCTATCAGCGGGGCGGCTACCATGGAAAACTCGCGAACCGCGCTCGAAAGGACCCTCGTGGACGCTCAGCTGGCCTCCGACATCATCCTCGGCGTGATCGGAGTACTGACCGCGTTGTCGGCGATCGGCATCGTCGGCGCGTTCTTCTCGATGGGTCGCTCGAACTACCGCAAGGGCTGATCCACCTCCCGCGAGGGCTGCTCGAGCTACGGCGAGGCCTGCTCCGCGCTCTCCGCACGGAGCGCCGCATCCGCCTCCGCCACGATGCGCCGCAGCGCCGCCGCCGCGTCATCGCTGCGACCGGCCACGATCGCGAAGGCCGCATCCTGGTGCCAGCGCACCGCATCCGGGTTCGCGTCGTGCGGCATGAGCGCGTGACGTGTGCGACCGACCAGCACGGATTCGACGACGTCGCCGAGCGCGGCGAGCATCGGGTTGCCGGATGCGCGCAGCATCGTGCGGTGGAAGCGCACGTCGGCCGCGAGGTAGTGGGCGCCGTCGGCGTCGTGCTCGGTGCGGGCCATCTCCATCACCGCGGCGACGAGCGTCTGCCGCTCCTCTTCGCTCGCGCGCCCGGCGGCAAGGCTCGCCGCCAGCGGCTCGACCGCACCGCGCAGCGCACCGAGATGGCCGAGCTGCGTCTCACGCCCGGCACCGCTCAGCCGCCAGGCGATCACTTCGGGCGCGTACTCGTTCCACTCGGATTCGGGCCGCACCTCGATGCCCGACTTCCGGCGCACCTGCACGAGTCCGAGTGACTCGAGCACCCGCACGGCTTCGCGGGCGGCCGTGCGGGACGCCCCCTCGGCGTCGGCGACCTCGCTCGTGACGAGCCGCGACCCGACCGGATGCGTGCCGTGCACGATGGCCGTCCCCAACGTCTCCACCAGGGAGTCGTGGAGAGAACCCTTGCGCTGCACGTGCGTCACCCGTTGATTATGGCGCTGAACATGACAAATATCTCATACGTCTTGCATCACGCGGATCCGAATGCTTTTATGTACGACAAATAGCTCGCGCGGCTCCGCTGCCGCCTGCCGGATCAAGGATGCTCATGGCCCTCACCTTCCCCTCGCTCGTTCCCGCGATCGTCCCCGCGGTCATTCCCGCCGCGACGGATGCCGGCGCGGTTGCCGACCCGGCACGCCTCATCACCGCCGCACTCATCGGCATCGCGCTGATCATCGTGCTGATCACGTGGGGCAAACTGCATCCGTTCCTCGCGCTGACGGTGGGCGCCCTGACCACCGGGCTCGTCGCCGGCATGGACACCATTCAGGCCGTCGCGAGCTTCACGGGCGGCGTCGGCTCGACGATGGGCGGCGTCGGCGTACTCATCGCCCTCGGCGCGATCTACGGCAAACTGCTCGCCGACTCCGGCGGCGCCGACCGGATCGTCGACACCCTCGTCGCGCGGGCGACCCCGCGTTCCCTGCCGTGGATCATGGGCCTGATCGGCGCCATCATCGGCCTTCCGATGTTCTTCGAGGTCGGCCTCGTGCTGCTCGTGCCCGTCATCATCCTGGTCGCGCGCCGCTCGGGCGTCGCGCTCATGAAGATCGCGATCCCGACCCTCGCCGGCCTGTCGGCCATGCACGGTCTCGTCCCGCCGCACCCGGGCCCGCTCGCCGCCATCGACGCGCTCGGCGCGAACCTCGGTCTGACGCTCGCCTTCGGCGTGATCGTGGCCATCCCGGCCGTCATCATCGCCGGCCCGCTGTTCGCGACCTTCGCCGCCCGCTGGGTGGATGTTCCCGTGCCGGCCCTCTTCGAGTCCGCCGAAGACGAGGGCGACCAGGTTCGCCGCCGTCCCTCGTTCGGGGCCACGCTCGCCAGCATCCTGCTTCCCGTCGCGCTCATGCTGCTGAAGGCGCTCGCCGACATCATCGCGCCCGGATCGGAGGCGGGCTGGAAGGTCGTCCTCGACTTCCTCGGCACGCCCGTCATCGCGCTGCTGCTCGCCGTGATCGTCGGATTCATCGTGCTGGGCCGGCCCGCCGGCTTCGGCCGCGCCCGGCTGAACTCCGTCGTCGGCGGATCGCTCGGACCCGTCGCCGGCATCCTCCTCATCGTCGGCGCGGGCGGAGGCTTCAAGCAGGTCCTCGTCGACACCGGCATCGGAGAGGTCATCGCCTCGTTCGTCTCCGGTTCGTCCGTTTCGGTGCTCGTGCTCGCCTGGCTGGTCGCGGTCGTCATCCGCGTCGCCACCGGTTCCGCGACGGTCGCCACGATCACCGCGGCGGGCATCCTGCAACCCCTGACCGAGAACCTCGACGCACCGATGGTGTCGCTCCTCGTGCTGGCGATCGGCGCCGGCTCCGTCTTCCTCTCGCACGTGAACGACGCCGGATTCTGGCTCATCAAGGAGTACTTCGGCCTGACCATCGTGCAGACGCTGAAGTCCTGGACCGTGCTGGAATGTCTCATCTCGGTCGTCGGGCTCATCGGAGTCCTCGCGATCAGTGTCTTCGTCTGATCGGAAGGGCCGCCACCGATGTCACCTCTCGCTCCCCCCGTGCTCGTCATCATGGGCGTCGCCGGCACCGGGAAATCGACCGTCGCCGGACTCCTCGCCGGGCGCCTCGGCTGGGCGTTCCTGGAGGGCGACGACCAGCATCCGCCCGAGAACGTCGCGAAGATGGCCGCCGGTCACCCCCTCGTCGACGACGACCGCTGGCCCTGGCTGGAACGCATCGCGGCTTGGATCGACAAGCGCCAGGCCGCCGGCGAACCCGGCATCGTCACCTGCTCGGCGCTCCGCCGGAGCTACCGCGATGTGATGCGCCGAGAGGGGGTCGTCTTCGTCCACCTCACGGGTGACCGCGAGATCGTCTTCGACCGCCTTACCCGTCGGCAGGGCCACTTCATGCCGCCCGCGCTGTTCGATTCGCAGTGGCAGACGCTCGAACCGCTCGAGCCCGACGAGGACGGCCTCGTCATCGACGTCGCCCAGACGCCGGAGCAGCAGGCAGCGGAGGTCACCGGGCGCCTGCGCCTGTCTGCAGACGCATGAGCGGCGCCCCGCGAAGCCGTCGATCGTGCGCGAGCGCGACGGGAGACCTCGCAGCGGACTACGCTGAAAACCATCCACCGTCCGTTGAAGGAGTGTGCTGTGCCCGCTGAAGGAACCGCGAATATCGGAGTCGTCGGACTCGCCGTCATGGGGTCCAACCTGGCCCGCAACCTCGCCTCGCGCGAGGGGAACACGGTCGCGGTCTACAACCGCAGCCACGACAAGACCGAGCACCTCGTCACCGAGCACCCCGAGGCCGGCTTCGTGCCCACCGCGACGTACGACGAGTTCGCCGCGGCCCTGCAGCGCCCGCGCACCGCGATCATCATGGTCAAGGCCGGCGGCCCGACCGACGCCGTGATCGACGAGCTCGTGCGCGTGTTCGAGCCGGGCGACATCATCGTCGACGGCGGGAACGCGCTGTTCACCGACACCATCCGTCGCGAGAAGGCCGTGCGCGCCACGGGCATCAACTTCGTGGGCATGGGCGTCTCCGGCGGCGAAGAGGGCGCCCTCCTCGGCCCCTCCCTGATGCCCGGCGGCTCCGACGAGTCCTGGACCACCCTCGGCCCGATCCTGCGCTCGATCGCCGCGGTCGCCGAGGGTGAGCCGTGCGTCACGCACGTCGGCCACGACGGCGCCGGACACTTCGTGAAGATGGTGCACAACGGCATCGAGTACGCCGACATGCAGCTCATCGCCGAGGCCTACGACCTCATCCGTCGCGGCACCGGCAAGACCCCGAGCGAGATCGCCGATGTCTTCGCCGAGTGGAACCGCGGCGACCTCGAGTCCTACCTGATCGAGATCACGGCAGAGGTGCTCCGCCAGGTGGATGCGGCGACCGGACGCCCTCTCGTCGACGTCATCGTCGACCAGGCGGGTGCGAAGGGCACCGGCGGCTGGACCGTGCAGACCGCGATCGACCTAGGCGTTCCCGTCTCGGGCATCGCCGAGGCCGTCTTCGCCCGTTCGCTCTCGAGCCACCCCGAGCAGCGCGCGACGACCGGAGCGCTCCCCGGCCCGACCGAAGGCTTCACGGTCGATGACCCCGACGCCTTCATTGAGAAGGTGCGCCTCGCGCTCTACGCCTCCAAGATCGTGGCGTACTCGCAGGGCTTCGACGAGATCCGCGCGGGTGCGGCGAAGTACAACTGGAACATCGACCTCGGCGCGATCGCATCGATCTGGCGCGGCGGATGCATCATCCGCGCCCGCTTCCTGAACCGCATCACCGATGCCTACGCCGAGACGCCCGACCTGCCGGTGCTGCTGACCGCGCCGTTCTTCGTCGACGTGTTCGCTCCGGCCCAGGACGCCTGGCGCGATGTCGTCGCCACGGCCGCGGCCGCCGGCATCCCGAGCCCGGCGTTCTCGTCGTCGCTCGCGTACTACGACGGGCTGCGCGCCGAGCGTCTGCCGGCTGCCCTGATCCAGGGCCAGCGCGACTTCTTCGGAGCACACACCTACAAGCGCGTCGACAAGGACGGCACCTTCCACACGCTGTGGTCGGGCGACCGCACCGAGATCGAAGCCGAAGACACGCACTGATCTGACGCACGAACGGCGGCGGCGCTCCCGAGGGAGCGTCGCCGCCGTCGTATTGCGGGCGGGTGGTGGCCCTCGCGGCGATCACTCGGCCGATTCCTCGGCCCGAAGCGAGGTGATCTGCCGAAGCGAGGACCGAATTCCGGATGCAGGTCCTCGCTCCGGCAGATCTCCTCGCTCCGGCAGGTCCTCGCTCAGGCAGATCTCCTCGCTCCGGCAGATCTCCTCGCTCCGGCAGGTCCTCGCCCGACCCCCGGATGCGGCGCCCTACCGGGTGATATCCACCACCGCGCCCTTGTCGAGGCGAAGGCGGCGGGTCGCGCGGCGCGCCACCGCGGTGTCGTGCGTGACGACGATCAGCGTGAGCCCCTCGGCGTTGAGGCCCTGGAGCAGCTCCAGGATCTCGTCGCGCATGCTCTCGTCGAGGTTGCCCGTCGGTTCGTCGGCGAGCAGCACCTTCGGCCGCTTCGCGATGGCCCGGGCGATCGCGACCCGCTGCTGCTGTCCGCCCGACAGCTCCCCCGGCCGGTGGTCGCCTCGCTCGGCGAGCCCGACGTGCGCGAGCGCCTGACGGACCCGCTCGGCTCGGTCCGCCTTCGCGAGAGCGAGCGGCTCGAGACCCATGTCGACGTTCTCGGCCGCCGTGAGCGTCGGGATCAGGTTGAATCCCTGGAACACGAATCCGATCTCGTGCGCCCGCAACCGGCCGAGCTCGGCGTTCGAGGCGGTCGCGATATCGGTGCCCGCGAGCACGACCGAGCCGGCGGTCGGTCGGTCCAGAGCGCCCAGCAGCTGCAGGAACGTGGACTTGCCGCCGCCGGTCGGGCCCTGAATCGTCACGAACTCGCCCTGCGCGATCTCGATGTCGACGCCCGTCAGCGCCTTCACGATGCGGCCCTTCTGCTGGTAGGTCTTGGTGACCCCGGCGATGCGGTACGCCGGGACGGTTAGGGTGTCGGCGCCCTCCGGGGGCGTCTGGATGATGGTCATGGTCGGTTCTCCTCGATGTCGTAAACGGTGGACGGAGCGGATGCGGCTCAGCCGACTGAGCGAAGCGCCTCGGCGGGGCTCAGCCGGGCTGCCCGCCATCCGCCGAACGCGCCGGCGACGAGGCCGCCCGCGATGGCCAGGCCGACGGCCGCCAGCACGATGCCGATCGACACGGGCGCGCTGAGCACGATGTCGGTGGTCGTCTCGGCCGCGGTCGAGAGCGCACCGGGCATACCGCCGCGCATACCGCCCGCGCCGGCCGTCGTGTCGGCGGCGGATGCGGTCGAGATGGTCGGCGAGATGAGGTTGATCGCGGCCACACCGGCAAGCCCGATGACGAGACCGCCGATTCCGCCGATCAGTCCCTGCACCATCGATTCTCCGGCCACCTGGCCGACGACGCGGCCGTTCGACCAGCCGATCGCCTTCAGGGTGCCGAACTCACGGGTACGGCGAGAGACGCCCGAGATGGTGAAGAGCACCGCCAGGGCCACGGCGACAGCGAGGACCAGGATCGACAGCCAGGTGCCGAGGCTCGAGATCAGCGAGGACGCGCTCGACAGCGAACCCGAGACGGTGGCGGCGAGGTCGGACTGCGAGCTGACCGTCGCATCCGGAAGCTCTTCCTGCACGGCGCTCTGGACGCTCAAGATGGCGTCGGCGGATTCCGCCTGCACGTAGACCGTCGACACGACGTCGCCGACGCCCGCGATGCTCTGCGCGACGCTCAGCGGGATGTAGACGTTCGCCGCCGTGTCGGCCTCGCTCGAGGTGGACGCGACGATTCCGACGATCTGCATCTGCGTTCCGCCGACATCGATCGTGCCGTCGATCGCGAGATCGTTGCTGGCGGCGTAGGTCGCGTCGATCACGGCGACATTCGCGCTCTCGTCATCGGCGTCCAGCAGACGCCCCTCGGTCAGTTCGACCGACGACAGCGGGCCGACCTCGGTGTCGCCCGGTTCGATTCCGAGCACCGTGAACGAATCGACGTCGAAGGAGCCACCGCCGAAGCCGCCCCCGCCCCCGCCGCTCGGCGGCGCCTGGCCGTCTGTGCCGCCCTCGGCGGTGCTGTCGTCGGTGCCGGTCGGCGCCTCCGGCAGCTCGCCGTTGAAGGTCGTGTTCGTGAGGCTGAGCGCACCGGAAGCCCCCGCGACGCCGTCGGTGCTGGCGACCGTGTCGACGCTGGAGGCGTCGAGCGTCGAGCGCATCGGGTCGGTCATCAGCCGCGACTGACTGAGCGAGGTCGTGCCGTCGTCGCTCGTCTCACCGCCGTCCTGGCCGAACTCGAATCGGCCGCCCGCGGAGCCGCTGCCGGGCTCGGCCTGCGCTCCCGTCACGGTCAGGTCGGTGCCGACGCCGTACACGGACTGCAACGCCTGCGTCTGCGCATCGCGCACTCCGGCGGCCAGCGAATTCACGATGATGACCAGGGCGATGGCGATCGCCAACCCCGCGGCCACGATGATGGTCTGCTTCTTGCGGCCGGCGAGTTCCCGGCGTAGATAGGTGGCGTACATTCAGGTCTCCTCTCGGGGCGGGACTGCCCACACCGAGACCGTAGGAATTGCGCTCATGCGTACCGACTGCGCCGCATATGCGGAATCTATGCACCCGCATCCGCATTCCTCTCGGCGCCCTCTTCCCGAGCTCACAGCCAGCCCATAAGCTGCACCATAGGAACCCCATAGAAACCCGCGCACAATCAAAGGCATGACCACGATCGCTCCCGCCACCGCTCTGCACCGCGCCGATGGAACTCCCCCTCGGCTGCTCGTCGTCGACGACGAGCAGATGCTCACCGATCTGCTCTCGATGGCGCTGCGGATGGAAGGCTGGGACGTCAAGACGGCCGCATCCGGTCTCCAGGCGCTCCAGGTGGCACGCGAGTTCGACCCGGATGCCATGGTGCTCGACATCATGATGCCCGACCTCGACGGCATGGCCGTGCTGCAGCGCCTGCGCCAGTCGGGCAACGACGTGCCGGTCCTCTTCCTCACCGCGAAGGATGCGGTCTCCGATCGCGTCGCCGGACTCACCGCCGGAGGCGACGACTACGTCACCAAGCCCTTCAGCCTCGAAGAGGTCGTGGCGCGTCTGCGGGGTCTGATGCGCCGCGCGGGCACGGCCCAGGCGAGCGATTCCGAGCCCATCCTCCGCGTCGGCGACCTGAGCCTCAACGAAGACAGCCACGAGGTCGAACGCGCCGGCGTCGAGATCGAGCTGACCGCGACCGAGTTCGAGCTGCTGCGCTACCTCATGCGCAACCAGCGCCGGGTCGTGTCCAAGGCGCAGATCCTCGATCGGGTCTGGAACTACGACTTCGGCGGCCGGTCCAGCGTCGTCGAGCTCTACATCTCGTACCTCCGCAAGAAGATCGACCAGGGCCGCGATCCCCTCATCCACACCGTCCGTGGCGTCGGATACATGATCAAAGCGGCCTTGTGAGCGCGGATTCCGCGCCCGACGGGAACCACCCGAACGACCTCGATGACCGCGCCGACGGGGGCGCGACGCGACGCTTCCGACGGATGACGCTGCAGGCGCGACTGATGATCGCCGTGATCGGGATGGTCGCGATCATCCTGGGCGCCGTGGCCCTCGGCACCGGAACGATCCTGACGTCGATCCTGCAGGCGAACCTCGACACTCAGGTGCAGGATGCGGCGGATCTTCGCGGCTATCCGACCGATACGGCCGCCGACATCCTGAACAAGGGTCGGCAGGTGCCCGGCACGCTTCTCATCTACGGTTCGTCGCTCAGCGGAATCTCCGGAGCGTACGTCGACACCGACTCGGTCGAGGTGCTCACGTCCGACCAGATCAGCGGACTGCTGAGCGCCGTCGACCCGACGACCGACCGGCAGACGGTCACTGTGGACGGCCTCGGCGAGTATCGCGTCCACAAGCAGATGGGCACGGGCGGTTCGTTCGTCCTGCTCGGGTTGCCGACATCCGAGGTCACCGCGACCCTCGGGCAGATCCTGCTCACGGTCGGGCTCGTGACGACGGGCGGCCTCGTGCTCCTCGGGGTCGTGCTCGCCATCATCATCCGCCGCAGCCTCCGCCCGCTCCGGGCCGTCGCGACGACCGCCGAACGCGTCGCCGCCCAGCCGCTCGCCGAGGGCGAGGTGACGATCGCCGAGCGCGTGCCCGCATCCGAATCCGACGAACGCACCGAGATCGGACGCGTCGGCGCGGCACTGAACACCCTGCTCGACCACGTGGGAGCATCGCTCGACGCGCGTCAGCGCAACGAGGAGCGGATGCGGCGCTTCGTCGCCGACGCCAGCCACGAGCTGCGCACACCGCTCGCATCGATCCGCGGGTACTCGGAGCTGTCGCTGCGCGACCCCTCGCTGAGCGAGAACTCCGCATCCGCCCTCGAACGCATCCAGGCGCAGTCGCTGCGGATGACCGCGCTCGTCGAGGATCTGCTGCTCCTCGCGCGGCTCGAGGAGGGACAGGAGCTCGTGCACGGGGCGGTCGATCTCTCCCGCGTCGTCATCGAGGCGGTCGGAGACGCGCAGGCCGCCGGACGCGACCACGTATGGGAGATCGACCTCGGAGAGGAGCCCGTGATCCTGGCGGGCGACGAGTCCCGACTCACCCAGGTGATCGCGAACCTGCTCGCCAACGCGCGCACCCACACGCCGGCGGGCACACGGGTGACCGTCGGGCTCGCGCAGGAGGGCTCCGAGGCAGTGCTGCGCGTGCACGACGACGGCCCCGGCGTCGACCCGGCCGTGGCCGACGAGCTGTTCGAGCGCTTCTCGCGCGCCGACCGGTCGCGCGCACGGAAGACCGGCGGCACCGGCCTCGGGCTCTCGATCGTCCGCGCCATCGTCGAAGCGCACCGCGGCGAGATCACGGTCGATTCGGTGCCCGGCGACACGACGTTCACCGTGCGGCTGCCCGCGAAACCAGCCGATCCCGCTCCCGCCGCCTGACCCCGGCACCCCGCCGGTCGCAGGCCGGGGCGGCACCGGAGATTTGCCCGGGACACACCGCATCCGCCTGCCCCGGCGAAGGGCTAGCGTGGAACTCGTGACCAGTCCCATCGATGCCACCGCCACCCCCGCCTGGGCCGAGCTCGACAGCTTCCGCACCGGCTTCACCCCGAACCTCCGCGAGTGGTTCGCCAGCGACCCCGGTCGTGTCGACCGGTTCAGCCTCCCGCTCGGCGACCTGCACGTCGACCTGTCGAAGAACCTCGTCACCGACGAGATCGTCGCCACCCTGGTGCGCCTCGCCGAGCAGACGGGCGTCGCCGAGCGCTACGCCGAGATGCTGCAGGGCGCGCACCTGAACACGAGTGAAGACCGAGCCGTGCTGCACACCGCGCTCCGCCGTCCGCCCGGCGCCGAGCCCGCACTCGAGGTCGACGGTCAGGCGATCGATACCGACGTGCAGAACGTGCTGACCGCGCTCTCCGCCTTCGCGGACCGCGTGCGCTCGGGCGAGTGGACCGGCATCACCGGCCGCAAGGTCACCCATGTCGTCAACATCGGAATCGGCGGCTCCGACCTCGGACCGGTCATGGTCTACGAGGCGTTGAAGCCGTACGCGGATGCGGGCATCCAGGCCCGGTTCGTCTCGAACATCGACCCGACCGACATCGCGCAGAAGACCGCCGACCTCGACCCCGAGACGACGCTGTTCATCGTCGCGTCCAAGACCTTCACGACGCTCGAGACGCTCACCAACGCGCGCCTCGCCCGCGACTGGCTGTGGCGCGGACTCTCCGCATCCGGGGCCATCACCGACGACGACACCGCGCGGACGGATGCGGTCGCGCACCACTTCGTGGCCGTGTCGACGGCGCTCGACAAGGTCGCGGCATTCGGCATCGACCCGACGAACGCGTTCGGCTTCTGGGACTGGGTCGGCGGACGCTACTCGGTGGACTCGGCGATCGGCCTGTCGCTCGCCGTGGCACTCGGCCCCGACGTGTTCCGCGAGCTTCTCGCCGGGTTCCACACGGTCGACGAGCACGTACGGACGACGCCGTTGGCGCAGAACGTGCCGGTGCTGATGGGCCTTCTGAACGTCTGGTACGGCAACTTCCTCGGCGCGCAGTCGCACGCCGTGCTGCCCTACGCGCAGCAGCTCAGCCGCTTCCCCGCGTACCTGCAGCAGCTGACGATGGAGTCCAACGGCAAGTCCGTGCGCTGGGACGGCACCCCCGTCACCACCGACACGGGCGAGGTCTTCTGGGGCGAACCGGGCACGAACGGACAGCACGCGTTCTACCAGCTGATCCACCAGGGCACGCGCCTCATCCCGGCCGACTTCATCGCGTTCGCGAACCCCGCCTATCCCCTCGCCGACGGCGAGCGGGATGTGCACGGGCTGTTCCTGGCGAACTTCCTCGCGCAGACGAAAGCACTCGCCTTCGGCAAGACCGCCGCAGAGGTCGAGGCGGAGGGCACCTCGGGCCCGCTCGTCGCGGCCCGCACGTTCGCCGGCAATCGTCCGACGACGTCGATCTTCGCGCCGGCGCTGACGCCCGCCGTGCTCGGGCAGCTGATCGCGCTGTACGAGCACATCACGTTCACCCAGGGCGCGATCTGGGGCATCAACTCCTTCGACCAGTGGGGCGTGGAGCTCGGCAAGCAGCTCGCGCTGCAGATCGCTCCGGCGATCGAGGGCGACGACGACGCCCTCGCCGCGCAGGATGCCTCAACCCGCGCACTGCTCGAGTACTACCGCGCGCACCGCGCCTGACCGCATCCGCTCGCCCAGGCGGCCCGCCCGCCTGCGCGGAGCGCGCCCGCCTGCGCTGGGCGCACCAACCGCGAGACGGGATCTTCGCGCCGAGACAGTGGGGTTAACCCACGGCTTCGGCGCGAAGATCCCGTCTCGCGGGCTTTCGGGGCGCGCGCGGGTCAGTAGCCGCTGAAGGCGTCGGTCGTGATGCCGCGGGCCTTCTGCAGCGCCGGCGTCAGATCGGCGATCAGCGCGGGCGGGCCCGAGATGTAGGCGTGCCGGTTCTCGAGATCGGGAACGACACGGGCCAAGGCGGCCGCGTCGAGACGTTCCGGCCCACCCCACACCCAGCCGGCCGGCAGAGCCGTGGGCTCGTCGCGGGTGAACACCACGACGGGAACGCCGGATGCGGCGATGTCGTCACGGAACACGATCTGCGAGGAATCCGTGGCCACGTACACCAGCACGATGTCTCGGCGGTCGCCGGTCGCCGCCAGGTGCCGCAGGTGAGACACGAACGGGGTGACCCCGATTCCGGCCGCGACCAGCAGCAGCGGACGAGCACTGTCGCGCGGCAGAGCGAAATCTCCCCACACTCCCGTCACCGCCAACGTGCTGCCCGGCCCGACCTCGGCCAGCGCACGCTTGTACGTGCTCTGGGCGCCGACGCCGTCCCGGTAGGCGACGCGAACGGTCGGCAGGTCCTCGGGCGCCGACACGATGCTGAACGGTCGGCGGGTTCCCTTGGCATCGGCGCGGCGGTGGGGCACATCGAGCTCGAGGTACTGCCCGGCCTGGAACGCGAGCGGGCGAGCCGTGCGGAACGTGAGCTCCCGCACGGTCGGCGACGGCGACGTCCGCTCCACCAGCGTCAGCCGAACGGCCGCGCGAAGGCAGAACAGGAAGGCGACAAGGTTGCCGATCAGCAGCGCCCGCTCCTGGCCGAGCGTCATGTACCCGATCGCGATCGGCCAGCCGGCGAGCACACCGACCACCGTCGCCACGACGAGCTGCTGGCTGCGGCGTGGCGGCAGCGTGAGCGGCTCGGACAGCATGAACGCGCCGAGGAAGAGGAACGGGGATGCGGTGAGGATCTGACCGATCACGGTGGGGGCATCGAACTCGAGCCCGCTCTGACCGAACTGCACCACGACCCGGATGATGTTCACGACGATCGCCACGAGCAGGAAGAGTCCCACCACGCGAAGCTTCTCGGTGCGCCACAGCACCGCGATACCGAGGAGCAGCACCGGGCCGAAGAGGACGGGCGAACCGACCCACCACGCCGAGCCGCCGATTCCCGAATCGAGCGGCAGGAGCGCGGAGATGACGGTCACCACGGTCGCCCCGACCGCGGCGGGGTTGAAGATGTGCCGACCACGCCAGACCAGAAGGTACTTGGAGACGGATGCGGCCACCGCCGCGATCGCAATGCCGACGAGGCCGATCGGCTCGAGCGTCGGGCGCAGCACGAACAGCAGGATCGCCGCGGTGATGAGCGAGGACTCCGCGCGGAGCGGGAGGCGCAGCAGGCGCTGCATCCCGGTGTCGGCGAGCACCGACACGACGGCCAGCACGGCAGCGGTCACGAGAAGCTCGGCCGGGGTCGGAACGACGAGCCCGAACAGCGACAGCGCGAGCGCGATCACCGCGAGCAGCACGAGGGCGAGCTGCACGAAGCGGTACATCGAGAGCCGCCCCAGCAGGGCGGTCACGCGCTGCCGGGCAGCGGTGAGCGAGGCGATCATACGAACAGCTCCATTTCTGTGTCGGGCGCCCACTCCACGCGCCCGTCGGTCGTCATCCGTACCCAATCCACGCCCCACCGGGCGGCCAGTTCCGGGCCGCCGTCGAAGAAGAGCGCGGTCGCGGCGGCATCCGCGTACATCGCGTCATCCGCCAGTACCCACGTGGCAGCGACCCGCCGCACCGGCATTCCGGTGCGGGCATCGAGCACGTGGTGCAGTCCTTCTCCCCACGCGCGCCGGTTCACGGCAGACGCGCAGAGCGCCGCATCCGTCACCGTCGCGACACCGATCGCCCGGCTCGCGTCGTAGGGGTGTTCGAGGCCGACGCGCGTCGGCCCGCCGCGCACCGCGAGGTCGCCGCTGGCATCCACCAGCACCGTCCCCGCGACGCGCGGCGCGAGAATGCCGAGCACGAGATCGACGAGTCGGCCCTTTCCGAGGGCGCCCACATCGATCGTGGCGCCCGCACGAAGGCGAAGTTCGTCATCCCAGGTGAGCAGCGCAGGCCAATCGCCCGGCGCCGCCTGCGCGCCGCGGTCGACGAAGGAGTACCCCGCGTCGTAGCCGCGGCGCGCGAGGCTGTCGCCGACGAGCGGGTTCACCGCTCCCCCGGTGGCGTCCGAGAGCTCCCGGTACACCTCGAGCATCGCGGCCGCATCCGGGGGCGACGGCACCGCCGCGACCGAGCCGGTGGCGGAGGCGGCGGATGCGGTCAGCCCCAACACGAGCGAGTCCGCGCGGAACCGCGACCACGTCTCGTCGAAGACCTCGATCTTCCCCGCCACCTCGCGGCGGAGCAGATCGTCGATCGGCTCGTCGGTCACGATGTCCCAGCGGGTGCCGATCGCGTCGAACCGCCAGGAGTCGGCCATCAGGCCGCTGCTTCGCTCTTGATCTCTTCGACGGCCTGGTTGAATCCGCCGCTGGTGAGCGACGAGCCGGCGACGCGGCTGACCGAGATCTCGTCGATGCTCTTGCCGACCACCTCGTCCGAGATGCCGCCGATGAACTGCGACTGGTACTGCTGCGACTCGCGCGCCTGCGGGTCACCCGTCACCTCGACGGCGGTGATGACGTCGTCGGCGAGGGTCAGCGTGACGCTGATGTTCTCCACCGACTCGGGGGTCTGGTACGAGCCCTCGGCCGTGTAGGTGCCGTCGGCGTACGTGGAACCGGTGGACGCCTCAGCCGACGTGTCAGTGCCGGCATCCGCCGAGCTGGAGGACGAGCTGGTCGTCGGAGTGGTCGCGGTGTCTTCGGCGGTCGAAGACGGCGTGGTTGCGCACCCGGCGAGGGCGAGCATGCCCGCCACACCCGCGAGTGCGGCGGCGGAACGGATGGGGCGGGGTACGGCGTTCGTGCGGATCATGACGGTCCTCCTGGATGCGTGCCTCGCGACGACGCCCGGTCCCCCGGGTGCGTCTTTCGCGCTGTCAGTGCCGACGCGGTGCGCCGACACCTTCGATCCTTGAGGGCGACTCTATGAGAACCCTAGGAGTGGCCGCCGAAACCGCCTTACGCGGCGCCGTCGAACATGCTCGTGACCGAACCGTCCTCGAACACCTCTCGAATGGCGCGGGCGAGCAGCGGGGCGATCGGCAGCACCGTGAGCGCGGGGAAGCGCTTCTCCTCGGGCAGCGGGATCGTGTCGGTGACGACGACCTCGTCGATCGAGGGGTCCTGGAGACGAGTGACCGCCGGGTCGCTGAACACCGCGTGCGTCGCGGCGACGATGACGCGCTCGGCGCCGCTCGCCTTCAGCGCCTGCGCGGCCTTCACGATCGTGCCGCCCGTGTCGATCATGTCGTCGACCAGAAGGCAGACGCGGCCCTCGACCCGACCGACGATCTCGTTGACCGTCACCTGGTTGGCGACGTTCGGATCGCGGCGCTTGTGGATGATCGCCAGCGGAGCACCGAGGCTGTCCGACCAGGTGTCGGCCACGCGCACGCGACCCGTGTCCGGGGAGACGACGGTCAGCTTCGCGCGGTCGTCGGCGCTCAGGGTGCGCTCGAAGTACTCCAGCAGCACGGGCTTGGCGAACAGGTGGTCGACCGGGCCGTCGAAGAAGCCCTGGATCTGCGCCGCGTGCAGATCGACGCTCATGACGCGATCGGCGCCCGCTGTGCGCAGCAGATCGGCCACGAGCCGGGCGCTGATCGGCTCGCGCCCGCGCCCCTTCTTGTCCTGGCGCGAATAGGGGTAGTACGGAGCGACGACGGTGATGCGCTTCGCGGACGCGCGCTTGGCCGCATCCAGCATGATGAGCGTTTCCATCAGCCACTCGTTCACCGGCGGCCCGAAGGACTGCAGGAGGAACATGTCGCATCCGCGGATCGAGACCTCGAAACGGGTCAGGATCTCGCCGGACGCGAACGTGCGGTACTCGGTGGGCACACCTTCGGTGCCGAGCGCGCTCGCGACGTCGGTCGCCAGCTCCGGGTGCGAACGGCCGGAGGCGATGACCAGCCGCTTCTTGGTCTTTGCGACGAGTCCCGGGGCGATGCCGCGTTCGCGATCGAGATCAACCGTCTTGTCTTTGCGTGCCATCGCTCGTTTCCTGTGCCGATCGTGCGCGCGCCGCCGCATCCGCTGCGGCCGTGCCCGGTCTGTTGTTCTCGACCCATCCCTCGACATTGCGCTGAGGGGCGACGCTGAGAGCCAAAGCTCCTGCCGGCACATCCTTGCGGATGACGGCACCGGCACCCGTTTTCGCGCCGGCTCCGATTCTAACGGGCGCGACGAAGACGTTGTGCGAGCCGCTGTGCACTTCGTCGCCGATCTCGGTGCGATGCTTCGCGATGTCGTCGTAATTCGCCGTGATCGCGCCGGCTCCGAGGTTGACGCCGCGCCCGATGGTGGTGTCGCCGATGTACGACAGGTGCGGCACCTTGCTGCCCTCGCCGATCGTGGAGTTCTTCACCTCGACGAACGTTCCGGCCTTTGCGTCGTCGGCGAGGATCGCGCCGGCACGCAGGTACGCGAACGGGCCGACGTTCGCCCGGGCGCCGATGACCGCGAGTGTCGCGTCGCTGCGGCGGACGACCGCATCCGCGCCCACCTCGCAGTCCGTGAGACTCGTGTCGGGTCCGATCGTGGCGCCCGCGGCGATGGTCGTGGCCCCGAGGATCTGCGTGTTCGGAAGCACCGTCACGTCGGGCTCGAAGGTCGCGTCGACGTCGATCCACGTCGTCGCGGGGTCCAGGATGCTGACGCCCGCGCGCTGCCACCGCCGCACAGTGCGCGCGTTCAACAGCCGCGCGGCCTCGGAGAGCTGCACCCGGTCGTTGACACCGAGAGCCGCGGCCGGGTCGGGCGCGATCCCGACGGCGATCCGCTCCCCCGCGCGGCGCGCGATCCCGACCACGTCGGTGAGGTACTTCTCACCCTGCGCGTTCGCCTGCCCGACCTCGGGAAGGTGGCGGCGCAGCGCATCGGTCGTGAAGACGTAGACGCCCGCGTTGATCTCGTCGACCGCGGCCTCGTGATCGGTGGCGTCCTTCTGCTCGACGATGCGCTCCACATCGCCCGCCGCGTCGCGGAGCACCCGCCCGTAGCCGGCCGGTTCAGCCAGCACGGCGCTCAGCAGGGTCACGGATGCGGACCGGTCGCGGTGGGTCGCGATGAGCGCCTCGAGGGTCACCGGCTCGAGCAGCGGCACATCACCGCTCAGCACGAGCACATCGCCGGCGAAATCGCCGAGGCCGTCGAGACCGAGCTCCACCGCGCGTCCGGTGCCGGGCACGTCGTCCTGATCGACGACGACGGCATCGGGCAGAAGGTCGGCCACCGCACCGGCGACCTGCTCGCGCTCGTGCCGGACGACGACGACGATCCGCACCGGTGAGAGGGCAGCGGCCGTGTCGAGCACGTGCCCGACCAGGGGCCGGCCGGCGAGCGGATGCAGCACCTTCGGCAATCGCGACCGCATCCGGGTTCCCTGGCCTGCGGCGAGCACGATGACGGCGAGCGGTGCGGTATGCGTCTCTGACATGCTCCGCCGCCAGGATTCGAACCTAGACCTAACAGCTCCAAAGGCTGTCGTGCTGCCATTACACCACGGCGGATCACCGCGCTTTCGGGCACGGCCGTCCTCCAGTCTGCCATCTCGCCCGCGCTCTCACCCCGCACGCCGATCGGGACTCGCCCCCGGCCCCGGCACGCTCGATAATGGGCAGATGGCACACGAGTCCGATGAGGTCGACCGAATCGTCGGATCGTGGGTGACGCAGCGCCCCGACCTGGACTTCTCGCCGCTGGAGGTGCTCTCCCGCGTCGACCGGCTGTCACGCCACCTCGACCGCGCGCGCCGCGACGCGTTCCGCCGCAGCGACCTCGAGCCGTGGGAGTGGGACGTGCTCTCGGCGCTCCGCCGGTCCGGCGAGCCGTTCCAGCTCAGCCCCAAGCAACTCCTGCAGCAGACGCTCGTCTCCAGCGGCACGATGACGAACCGCATCGACCGTCTCGTCGGCCGGCGCCTGGTCCGCCGCGAGGCCGACCCCGGCGATGGGCGCAGCATCCTCGTCATCCTCACCGACGACGGCCGCACGCGCGTCGACGCCGCCATCACGCGCCTGGTCGACGCCGAGGCGATCCTGCTGCAACGCATCTCGCGCGGAGACCGCGACCGTCTCGCGGGGCTCCTTCGCAAGCTCTCGCTGGGATTCGACGCATGAGCGAGGGGACGCCCGAGAGCGTGGCCGGCAGCGACGGGACCGAGCCGGGACGCAGCGCACTCGAGCGATTCTTCGACGTGCGCTTCCGATCCGCCACCGCGATCTACGGTCTGATCGTCTTCACCTCGTTCATCACGATCTCCTCCGACGACATTGAAGAAGACGGCACGCCGATCTCGGCGGGCGGGATGCTGCTCGACGCGATACCGGCGCTCGCGATCTTCTACGCGGCGCACGTCTTCGCGCACACGCTCACCGATCACGGCGAGCGTGGCTTCGGAGTCGCGTTCCGCCGTGCCCTGCATCACTCGTCCGGAATGCTCTACGCCGCGTTGCCGACCATCGTCGTGCTCGTGATCGGTTCGTTCACGGGCTTGACGGGACTCGACGCGTACAACTGGTCGGCGTGGGTTGCTGTCGTGGTGCTCGGCGTGCTCGGCTACGCGGCGTACAGCCGGCGCCGAAGCTCGGTCATCGTCCGGATCCTCGGCGCCGTCGGCACCGCGTTCCTCGGCTTCACCCTGATCATCCTCGAGTACGCGCTGCACTGACTCCGGCCCGGCGGCGCGACCTCCCCGCACGCTCCGGCGGCCTCCGTCGCGCGCGCTGGCAACCTCCGTCGCGCGCGGCAACTCCTCCAGAATGCGGCATCCGGGGCTCCCCGGCCGGCCGACGCACGACTCTGGAGGAGTTAGCGCGCGGCGAGCGTGCGCACCGAGGTCGCGCTGCACTGACGCCGGCCGGGCGGCGCGAGCCCCGCGCCCTCCCGCGAGCTCCAGCGACCTCCGTCGCGCGCTACAACTCCTCCAGAACGCGGCTTCCGGGGCGTCCCGGCCTGCCGACGCACGACTTTGGAGGAGTTAGCGCGCGGGCGGGGCGCGCACCGCCTCAGTCGGCGGTCTCGCTGAGCTCGAGCCAGCGCTCTTCGAGCTCGGAGTTCTCGCGCTCGAGCGCGCTGATCTCCGCCATCTCCGCCGCGAGACCCGCGTAATCGGACTGGTCGTGGTCGGCGAGCGCCGCCCGCCGCGTCGCGATCTGCTGGTCGAGCTTGCCGAGCCGGCGTTCGATGGCCGAGACCTCTTTCTGCACCGCGCGGAGATCGGCGCCGGAGAGCGCCTTCGCTCCGGATGCGGGAGCAGCCACCCGCTCCGACCCTCGCGGCACGTCGCGGCGCAGCCGCAGGTACTCCTCCACCCCGCCGGGGAGGTGCCGCAGACGCCCGCCGAGGATGGCGTACTGCTGATCCGTCACCCGCTCCAGGAAGTACCGGTCGTGTGAGACGACGATCAACGTGCCCGCCCAGGAGTCGAGCAGGTCTTCGATCGCGGCGAGCATGTCGGTATCGAGGTCGTTGGTGGGCTCGTCGAGGATGAGCACGTTGGGCTGATCGAGCAGGATCAGCAGCAGCTGCAAGCGGCGCTTCTGCCCGCCCGACAGGTCTTTCACGGGCGTCGACAGCTGGGCCGAAGCGAACCCCATCCGTTCCAGCAGCTGCCCCGGGGTGAGCTCCTGGGCCTTGGAGCCGGCACCGATCGTGTAGCTCGTGCGCAGGTTCGAGATGACGACACGCACCGGGCTCTTCATATGCTCGTCAAGCTCGTCCATGCGCTGCGACAGGGTCGCGACCTTCACGGTCTTGCCGCGCTTGACGCGGCCGACGGTCGGCTGCACCGCACCTGAGACGAGCCCGAGCAGCGTCGACTTGCCGGCGCCGTTCACCCCGAGGATGCCCGTGCGCTCGCCCGGAGCGATCCGCCACTCGACGTCGCGGAGAATCTCGCGCCCGTCGTAGGACACTCCCGCGTCCAGGAGGTCGACGACGTCCTTGCCGAGGCGCGTAACCGCGAGCGACTGCAGCGAGACCCGGTCACGGATCTCGGGCACATCGGCGATGAGCTCGTTGGCCGCGTCGATGCGGAACTTCGGCTTCGTCGAACGCGCGGGGGCGCCGCGGCGCAGCCACGCGAGCTCCTTGCGGGCGAGGTTCTGCCGGCGCGCCTCGATCGCGGCCGACTGCCGGTCCCGCTCCACGCGCTGCAGGATGTACGCCGCGTACCCGCCGTCGAAGGGCTCGACGATGCGGTCGTGCACCTCCCAGGTGACCGTGCACACCTCATCGAGGAACCACCGGTCGTGGGTGACGACGAGCAGACCACCGGAGCTGGCCGACCAGCGGCGCTTCAGATGCTCGGCGAGCCATGCGATGCCCTCGACGTCGAGGTGGTTCGTCGGCTCGTCGAGAGCGACCACGTCCCAGTCGCCCGCGAGCAGCTGCGCGAGCGCGACGCGCCGACGCTGCCCGCCGGAGAGCGTGCCGAGTGTCGCGTTCCAGTCGAGGTCGCCGACGAGGCCGGACAGGATGTCCCGGATGCGGGCCTCCCCCGCCCACTCGTGTTCGGGGGCGTCGCCGACGATCGCGTGACCGACGGTTTCGTCGTCGTCGAGCGTGTCGGCCTGGTCGAGCACGCCGACGGTCACGCCGCCGCGTCGAGTCACCCGGCCGCTGTCGGGTTCACGCCGGCCGGCCAGCATGGCCAGCAGACTGGATTTGCCGTCGCCATTTCGTCCGACGATGCCGATCCGGTCGCCCTCGTTCACGCCGAGTGAGACGGAGTCGAAGACGACGCGGGTGGGGTATTCGAGCTGAAGGGCCTCTGCCCCGAGAAGATGCGCCATGTTGCTTCCAGGGTAGGCGCTGCGCACGCGCCCGCGCCCCACCCGCATCACAACGGCCCCCGGCACCGGAGTGCCGAGGGCCGCGCAGGGACGCGAACGTCAGCTCAGGTTGTTCTCCGCGAGCCAGTCCGCGGCGATGTCGGCGGCCGACTTCTCGTCGACGGTCGACTGCACGTTGAGGGCGACGAGGCCCTCGGGGGTCAGCGCGGCGCTGACCTTGTTGATCACGTCGGCGACCTGATCCGCGACCGCGGAGCTGACGACCGGCACGACGTTGGACGCGAGGAACAGGCCCTCCGGGTCTTCGAGCACGACGAGGTCGTCGGTCTGGATACGGGGATCGGCCGTGTACACGTTGGCGACGTTGACCGTGCCCGCGACCAGATCCTCGACCGTGGTGTCACCGGTCGGCGAGAACGCGACGTCAACGCCGTAGGTCGACGACAGGCCGGTCGGGCCGTACGGGCGCTCGGCCAGCTCGGCCGGACCGCCGAGGGTCAACGGCACGTCGACGTTCGCGAGGTCGGCGATCGTCTTCAGGTTGTACTGCTCGGCGAAGGCCGCCGTGACCGTGTACGAGTCCTGGTCGCTGGCCGTCGACTGGTCGAGCACCTCGAGCCCCTCGGGGAGGGCGGCGGGCAGGGCCGCGTAGACCTCGTCGGAGGTGCGGGCCTCGGTCTCGGCGTCGAAGAACTGCAGCAGGTTGCCGGAGTACTCCGGGAACAGGCTGACCTCGCCGCTTTCGAGCAGGGGGATGTAGGCATCCCGCTGACCGATGTTGAACTGGCGCTCGACCGTGACGCCGGCACCCTCGAGGGCCTGCGCGTAGATCTCGGCGATGATCTCGTTGGAGTAGTAGGCCTGCGAGCCGACGACGATGGTGGAGTCGGACCCCGTCGTGGCATCCGACCCTCCCTCGTCCAGCGGGTTGCTCGACGAGCAGCCCGCGAGCGCGAGTGCGGCGATCGCGACGCCGGCGAAACCGACGAGGCCCTTCCTGGTGCGTGCTGTGAACATGATTCCTCTTTCTCGGTGGGAGTGCGTGGCCGGTCGACCGGGTGGGTCAGGCCGGAACGTTCGGGGAGGCGGCGACGGCTCTGCGGCGCCGCGCGGAACGGGAGGAGCCCGACGCGGAGACGGATGCGGTGGCCCGTACGCCCTTCGGGACGGCGGCGTGCTGCAGAAGGGCGAACGCCCCGTCGAGGATCAGCGCGAGCGCGGCGACGAGGATGGCCCCGCCGATGATGACCTCGAGCTGGCGCAGGGCGAGTCCGGTGATGATGTACTGCCCGAGGCCCCCGAGGCCGATGTAGGCCGCGATCGTCACGGTCGCGACGACCTGCAGGGTCGCGGCGCGAATGCCGCCGATCAGCAGCGGCAACCCGAGCGGCACTTCTATGCGCCAGAGGATCTGCCACTCCGTCATGCCCATGGCGCGGCCGGCGTCGATCACGCGTCGGTCGATCGCCTCGAAACCGGTGTACGCCCCCGCGAGCAGCGAAGGAACGGCCAGAACAACGAACGTGAGCACCGCCGCCTCCGGCTTGTGCAGCACCCCGAGCAGCAGCGTCAGCAGGATGAGCAGACCGAACGACGGGATCGCTCGCGCCGCGCCCGAGACCGCGATCGCGAACTCCCGTCCGCGGCCGGTGTGCCCGATGTACCAGCCGAGCGGGACGGCGATCACCGCCGCTACCGCCACCGACACCGCGGTGTAGCCGAGCTGCTGGGCGGTGGCGACCGGGATCGACGTCATGGACGCGCTTCCGGCACCCCCGGAGAAGATCCACGCGATCGCGTCGCCGATGAGGTTCATGCGCTCGCCCCCGCGGCCACGATCGGGGCGCGCCGTGCGCGCGGCACCGCGGCGCGGCGGGTCCACGGCATCAGCACGCGTCCGAGGACGACGAGCAGGCGATCGACGAGGAGCGCGAGAAGCACCACGACGACGACGCCCGCGAGCACCTCCGGGATGATGCGGCGCTGCAGGCCGTTGGTGAACAGGTACCCGAGATTCGAGATGCCGACCAGGATGCCGACCGTCGCCAGCGAGATCGTGCTCGCGGCGGTGACGCGGAGCCCGGCGAGGATGACGGGCCCGGCGAGCGGGAAGTCGACGGCCCAGAAACGACGGAACGATCCGTACCCCATCGCCGTCGAGGCCTGCCGCACACCGGGATCGACCGAGTCGAGGCCGTCGGCGACCGATCGCACGAGGATCGCCACCGCGTAGATCGTCAGCGCGACGATGAGATTCGTCTCCGCGATGATCGAATACCACCCGGTGAGGCTCGGCAGCAGGATCAGCAACGCGAGCGAGGGGATCGTGTACAGGAGCCCCGTGATCGTGACGACTCCGCTGCGCACCAGACGGTAGCGCCAGGCGACCCAGCCGAGCGGGATCGCGACGACGAATCCGATGATCAGCGCCACGATGCTCTGACGCAGGTGCACGAGTGCCAACTCCCCGATCAGGGAGAGATTGTTCACCACCCAGTTCACGGCGTGGACTCACCCACGATCAGGCCCTGCGTGCGCCCCTCGGCATCCACGACGACCGTGCGGTCGCCCGTGCGACGCAGATGGAGGGCGCGCTTGCCCTTGTCGGCGCCGATGAACGCCGAGACGAAATCGTCTGCCGGGTTCTCGGTGATCTCGCTCGGGCTGCCGACCTGGAGCTTCTGCGCTCCCGCGGCGAGGATCACGACCTGGTCGCCGAGGAGGAACGCCTCGTCGATGTCGTGCGTGACGAAGACGACCGTCTTATCGAGCTCGCGCTGCAGCCGGATGAGTTCCTCTTGCAGCTCCGCCCGCACGATCGGGTCGACCGCCCCGAAGGGCTCGTCCATCAGCAGAATGTTCGGGTCGGCGGCGAGTCCCCGCGCGACGCCCACGCGCTGCTGCTGACCGCCCGAGAGCTGGCTCGGGTAGCGGTCGGCCATCGCCTGGTCGAGGCCGACGACCTCCATCAGCTCGAGCGCCCGCCTCCGCGCGTCGCGCCGGCTCGTTCCGGTGAGGACGGGGACGGTCGCGATGTTCTCGGCGACCGTGAAGTGCGGCAGCAGGCCCGCGTTCTGCATGACGTACCCGATGCGGCGCCGCAGCTCGACGGCCGAGCCGTCGAGCACGTTCTCGCCGTCGATCTCGATGACGCCCGCGGTCGGCTCGACCATCCGGTTGATCATGCGGAGCAGGGTCGTCTTTCCGCACCCGGAGGACCCGACGAAGACCGTCGTCTTGCGCGAAGGGATGACGAGGTCGAACCCCTGCACGGCGCGTGTGCCATCGGGGAACTCTTTGCTGACGCCGCGGAACTCGATCATGCGTGACTCCGCCCGACGGTCAGGCCGACACCTCGACGCGCGGGTCGAACGCGACATAACCGGAGAAGTCCGACCCCACGCGCTCGATCGCGGTGGGGAGCGGATGCGGGTACGACCACGCCAGATCAGCGTGCTGTTCGCCATCCGTCACGACGTGGAAGTACTGCGCGTCGCCCTTCCACGGACAGCGGTACGGCGTCGGGCTCTCGCTGAGCGCTCCCGCGGCGATGGACGCCGGCGGGAAGTACCAGTTGCCCTCGATGCGAAGGAGGTCCTCGTCTGCCGCCTCTGCCAATACCGCGTCGCCCAAACGTGCCTTCATGGTTGCCTCCCGGCCCCATCCGTGCCGCGGATCCGCAGCGTGTCACACGCTACCGGCGCCCACCGACACGAGGGCCGAGGATTGCGCTCCGTGACGGCGTATGGCAGGCCGAGGTCAGTACCAGTAGCTGAGGCGGGCGGGAATGTCCCAGCGGAACGTGCGATCGAGCGCGACCACGTCGGCGGTGCGGATGCGGCCGGCCGCAGCCAGCGTCACCGCCGACACCTGTCCGAGCACCAGCGCGGAGAGCTCGGCGACGCCGAGCTGCACCCGCACCGATCCTTCGGCGCCGGCGTCGCCCGCCTGCACCGTTCCGGCACCATCCGCATCGACGTCGAGGGTGTATTCGCCGGTGGTGAAGCCGAACGGGTCGTCGACATCGAGCACGAAGCGTCCCGGCGCGGCGTACCGGCGAGCGCCGAGCACCGCCGGCACATCGAGCACACGCAGGTAGTGGTGGTCGAACGTGGTGACGGTCGCCGCGCGCCGGTCGGAGATCATCCAGAGGAGCGGCTCGTCGATCGACAGCTCGCTGGCCCGCACCGTCGCGATCAGGTCAAGCTCGACGAAGTACCGCCAGAGGGCCGCGTACGCGTCATCGCCGTCGGCGAGCAGCGAGTGCAGGGTGACCGACGACTTCGTGTAGTCCTGGTCGTTCTCGGTGACCGTGTACAGCGCAAGGCCGCGGACGACCCCCGCGACGTCGGCGTACTGGATCGCCCGCAGCTGGCCGGGCTTCTCCGCATCCGGGCGCGTGCCCGCGAAACGGTCCCAGTGCCCCCCGGGCATCTCGAACTCACCGGGACGCACCGCGCGGATGCGGTCGAACACCTCCGGGGCCTGCGCGCGCCACCGGTCGCGCGAGATGAAGTCGATGCGCCCGTCGGGCACGGGACCTGCCCAGGACGTGCGCTTCACGTCGAGCTCGAGCGATGCCACCGACGCGGCCGGGGCGAACCCGTACCGGCCGTAGATCGTCGATTCGGTCACGGTCAGCGACGCGATCGGCAGGCCGCTCTCGACGGCGACGCGAAGCTCGCCCTCCATCATGGCGCGGGCGAGTCCCCGCCGACGGTGGGTCGGCGAGACCGTCACGCCGCTGATCCCGCACGAGGGCAGCTGCCCGCCGGGCACCGAGAGGACGCCGACCCACGACGCGAACGTCGCGACGGGCTCGTCGGGCTCGGGCGCGCTGTCATCGAGCACCGCGATCAGCCGGCGGTATCGGAGCAGGTCGAAGCCCGTGTCGCGCTGCACCTCGGTGCGCTCGCCCTCGAGGAAGCCCCGGGTCACGGAGCGCTGCCAGGCGGCGAACTCGGCGAGGTCGTCGTTGCGGAGACGGGTGAGGCGGAGTCCCCGCCGGGCGACACGGGCGGCGGATGCGGGATCCGCCGGCATGTCGTGGTGGGCGTTGACGAACGTGTCGTCCATGGGTCATCCCTTCGTGGAAGCGGGTGGTGTGCGGCGGGATCAGTCCACGATGCGCGCGCCGGGCACGGGACCGTGCACGTGACGGGCGACGTGACCGCTGGCGCTCAGCACGACCTGCAGGTCGATGGCGGACTCCGCGTCGGCGGCGAGGAACGCGATGGTGGGGCCGGACCCCGAGACGAGACCGGCGAGCGCGCCCGCGCCCTCCCCCTCTTCGAGGACCGGCACGAGATCGGGCCGAAGGTGCAGAGCGGGGGCCTGGAGGTCGTTGCGCGCGCAGGCCGCGAGCATCGCCGCGTCGCCCGCACGGATCGCGTGCAGCACATCGCGGTCGACGACCGGAGTGTGCGCGGCGGGTCCGATGTCGACGGCGTGACGCTCGCGATGCTCGTCGAGCGCCCGGTACACGGCCGGAGTCGAGAGACCGTGCGGGTTCGTCACGATGACCCAGTCGAAGCGTCCGCGCGCGAGCGCCGGGCTCAGCTCATCGCCGCGCCCGGTTCCGACGGCGGTGCCGCCCATGAGCGCGAACGGCACATCGGCGCCGAGGCGCGCGGCCAGGGCGTGGAGCTCTGCGGGCGGAAGACCCGCGCCCCAGAGCGCATCGCAGGCGAGCAGCGCGGCCGCCGCATCCGCCGACCCGCCGCCCATTCCGCCGGCGACCGGCACGCCCTTGCGGATCTCCAGGTGCACTCCGCCGCGGTGGCCGATCTCTGCGGCTAGCAGCCGAGCCGCTCGCACCGCGAGGTTGCGGTCATCGAGCGGCACGCCCGCGACGTCGACGGCGCCCGTGACCGAGACGGTGATCTCGTCGCTCTCGCTCGCCCAGACATCTTCGAAGGCAGAAACGGCCTGATAGGCCGACGCGACCTCGTGGTAACCGTCGGGCTGCAGCTCGCCGACCTCGAGGAAGACGTTGATCTTCCCGGGGGCGCGAACGTGCACGCGCCGGGCCGACCGAGAAGTGCTCACCCCAGCAGCCTAACCAGCCCCGGCCCGCACGCCGGGTCCCGGATGCATCGGGCCCCGGTAACCCCGCCGTAACGCACGTGACCTACGCTGACGAGATGGTCTCGTTGTCCGCGCTCCCCACCGACCCGCACCCGTGGTCGTCGCTTCTGTCCCGTGAAGACGTCGTTCTCGATCACGGCGTTCTGCATGTGCGGCACGAAGACCTCTCGCCGGAAGAGGCCCGCATCGCCGACCTGCTGCGCATCGCGGAGGCTCTCGACGAGGTGGGCGTCGCCCACATCCTGATCCGGCACGGACGACGTCAGCCCGCGCTGGCCGTCGACACGGCCGACCGCGAGCGCGCGTGGGCGGCGATCGTCGCGCTCTGCGACACCGAGCCGTTCTACGCCAAGCCCAAGGGTCTGACCGCGATTCCGGTTCCGGATCTCGCCGCCGAGCGCCGCGGACCGTCGTCGATGCGCGTGTTCCGGCCGCGGATCACCTCGGGCGGGCTGCGCTACGGCGCCGGCAGCGGCGTGCGGCTCGAGTTCTGGCGGATGGGTGCGGAGACGATCGAAGCCCCGCACGCCAACGCGCTGACCCGACGGGTCATGCCGACCGCCGACATCGAGTTCGCCGAGATCTCGCGCTACGGGCGCGGATGGCGAACGATCTCGGGCATGTTCGACGCGCACCCGGCGGAATTCACGCAGGACATCGACATGGTCTTCTCGTGGGTGGACGGCTCGTCCAGCGAGTTCCAGCGCCAGCGCGCCGCGCAGATGGAAGGGTACGTCGTCGGCGAGGGCGACGAGGGCGCCGCCCGATACCGTCACGTCGACGAGCTGCGCTACGCGCTGCGGAGCGTGCACATGTACGCACCGTGGGTGCGGCGGATCTTCATCGCCACCGACTCCCCGCAGCCCGCCTGGCTCGCGGACGACCCGCGGGTCACCGTCGTTCCCAGCGAAGAGTTCTTCGCGGACACCTCGGTGCTCCCGATCCACAACTCGCACGCGGTCGAAGCGCAGCTGCACCGCATCGACGGGCTCGCCGAGCACTTCCTGTACTCGAACGACGACATGTTCTTCGGTCGCCCGGTCGAGCCGGAGCTCTTCTTCTCCCCCGCCGGGATCAGCCGCTTCGTGGAGTGCGACATCCGCATCGGCACGGGCGCGCCCGCCCCGCACCGGAGCGGCCACGACAACGCCCTGCGCGTCAACCGCGCTCTCCTGCACGAACGCTTCGACCGCACGATCACGCACGACCTCGAGCACTGCGCGACGCCGCTGCGGCGAAGCGTCATGAGCGAGCTCGAGCAGACCTTCCCCGACGACTTCGCGCGCACGGCCGCATCCCGGTTCCGTTCCGCGACCGACGTCTCGGTGACGAACAGCCTGTACCACTACTACGCGATGTTCACGGGGCGTGCGGTCGCGACGACCGCGCCCCGGACGCGCTACTTCCAGACGACTCTCGCCGACTCGCTGCGCCGGATGGAGCGGCTCTCCGAGCGCTCCGACGTCGACATGTTCTGCCTGAACGACGGCGGATCGGGCGTTGAAGTACCGGAAGAGGTGCGTGTGCGCGTGGTCACCGAACTCCTGGAGCGGATGTTCCCCGTCCGCGCACCCTGGGAGGTGCCGGCGGTCAGCGCAGAATCGGCACAGGGGCCGTCGGAGGCATCCGGCGGGCGCTGACGTCCTGCTCGATCCCGGCCTCGTGCAGGCGCCGGAGGGCTTCGCTCGGGTCGATGTACTCGAGCGGGCGCGGCGCCTCGACCGAGACGACCGAGTGCACGACGGTGTCGGCGAAGACGTGCACGAGGTTGTAGGACTGCGAGCCGTCCTGCGGGCGCGTGCCGCCGACCGGAACCGTCAGGTCCTGGGCGTAGCAGGTGGATGACGCGACCGACACCGGGATACCGGCGAAGGTCGCGAACGTCGAGTAGTGCAGGTGCCCGGCGATGATCGCGCGCACATCGGTGCCGCGGAGCACCGTCGCGAGCGAGCGCTGGTCGCGCAGCTCCACGCTGGCGGCGAGCGGCAGAACGCTCGGCACGGGCGGGTGATGGAGGGCCAGGATCGTGCCGAGCGGCGCGGGCGAGGCCAGCACGCCGGAGAGCCATTCGAGCTGCTCGGGGCGCAGCTCGCCGTGGTGGTGCCCGGGCACGGAGGTGTCGAGGGTGATCAGGCGGAGCCCGTCGAGCTCGTCGACCCGATCGATCGGCGTGCCCTCGGCCGGGGCGTCGAGCAGGCGTTCGCGGAACGCACCGCGGTCGTCGTGGTTGCCCATGACCCAGAACACGGGGGCACCCAGGCGTGCGGCGAAGGGTTCGACGAGCTCACGGAGCGCCGTGTACGCGTCGGCCTCGCCGAGGTCGACGAGGTCTCCGGTGAAGACGATTCCGTCGGGGGTGACCCCGCTCGCTTCGATGCCGTCGAGAGCGCGCTGCAGGCGGCGCTCTCCGTCCACCCGATCGAACAACAGGGGTCCCGGTGCACGCAGGTGCGTGTCACTCAGATGCAACAGGACTCGTTCGGCCGCGGGATGCTCCCCGGTTCGCATGAGCGTGCTCCTCGCCCACGGACCGCAGATCGGGCCGTGTCGTGAGGAAAATGCTACCGAACGGAGCCTCGCAGGCCTGGGAATAGACGATGAACGTCCGAAGAATCTCCGGGAGCGCGCTCGCGTCAGAGCGCGAGGGCGATGCGATGGAAATCGTCGACCGTGAGCTGCTCGCCGCGTTCGGTCGGGTCGATGCCGGCAGCCTCCAGGACGACGGATGCGGCCGCCGCCGAACCGCCGAGCTCGCTCGAGAGCGCCTGCCGGAGCATCTTCCGGCGCTGCTGGAACGCCGCGTCGATCAGGCGGAACGTGCGCACCCGCTCCTCGTCGTCCGCGCGGAGCTGGTCGTCGCGCACGAATCCGACGAGCACGCTGTCGACGTTCGGAACCGGCCAGAACACCTGTCGCGACACGGTGCCCGCCAGCCGCCAGGTGCCGTACCAGGCGGCCTTGACGCTCGGGGCACCGTAGATCTTCGACCCGGGAGGCGCCGCCATCCGCTCTCCGACCTCCGCCTGCACCATGACGACGCCGCGCTGCAGATACGGGAACGACTCGAGGAAGTGCAGCAGCACCGGCACCGACACGTTGTACGGCAGGTTCGCCACCAGCACGGTCGGTTCGCCCGGAAGGTCCCGGATGCGGAGGGCATCGGCGTCGACGACGCGCAGCATCCCGTCCCGCACGCCGTGCGCGCGCGCCGTCGCCGGCAGCCGCTCCGCGAGGCGGTGGTCGATCTCGACCGCGAGCACGCTCGCACCGGTCTCGAGGATCGCCAGCGTGAGCGAGCCGAGGCCCGGGCCTACCTCGACGACGTGCTCGCCCGCCGTGACGCGGGCGACCTGCACGATCTTGCGCACCGTGTTGGCGTCGACGACGAAGTTCTGACCCAGCTTCTTCGTCGGGGTGACGTCGAGCTCAGCGGCGAGCGCGCGGATCTCAGCCGCGCCGAGCAGGTGCACGGTCATTCCTCAACTCTAACCAGCCGTGGTGTCAATCACCCCGCCGTCGCTCCGGGGAGGTCTATCGTTTCCTGAGTGAACAGCAGCGAGACCCTTCCTCCCGGCACGTTTTCGATGAAAAGCCCCTACGGGAGACGCGCCACGGCGCTGTCGATCGCCGCAGCCGTCGGCGGATTCCTGTTCGGCTTCGACTCGTCCGTCATCAACGGTGCGGTCGCATCGATCGAGTCCGAGTACACCAAGGACGCCCTCCTGACCGGCTTCGTCGTCGCGGTTGCGCTCCTCGGTTGCGCACTCGGCGCGATCATCGCCGGCGCCCTGTCGGACCGGTGGGGGCGGCTGCGGGTCATGCTGCTCGGATCGGCCATGTTCCTGATCAGCTCGATCGGATCCGCCCTGACCTTCAGCGTCCCCGACCTGATCGTCTGGCGCGTGCTCGGCGGCATCGGTATCGGCATTGCCTCGGTCGTGGCCCCCGCGTACATCGCCGAGATCGCCCCGCGCCAGGTTCGCGGCGGCCTCGCGTCGCTCCAGCAGCTCGCGATCACCCTCGGTATTTTCACGGCGCTTCTCAGCAACGCCGTCCTCGCGGGTGTCGCCGGCAGCGCCGACAACGTGCTGTGGTGGGGCCTCGACGCGTGGCGCTGGATGTTCCTCATCGGCGTCATCCCGGCCGCGGTCTACGGCATCCTCTCGTTCACCATGCCGGAGTCACCGCGGTACCTGCTCGCGAAGGGCCGGAACGACGAGGCGCGCGCGATCTTCCAGCGCCTCGTGCCCGCCGCCGACCTCGACAAGACCATGAACGAGCTGATCAGCGGAATCGAAGACGATCGCAAGAACCGAAGCGCGTCGCTGCGCGGCAAAGCCCTCGGCCTTCAGCCCATCGTCTGGATCGGCATCATCCTGTCGGTGTTCCAGCAGTTCGTCGGCATCAACGTGATCTTCTACTACTCCACGACGCTCTGGCGGGCGGTCGGTTTCGATGAGAGCAACTCGCTGCTGATCAGCGTGTTTACCTCGGTGACCAACGTGCTGGTCACCCTGATCGCGATCTTCCTCGTCGACCGCATCGGCCGCAAGCCGATCCTGTTGGTTGGTTCGCTGCTGATGACCGTCTCGCTCGGCACCATGGCGCTGGCGTTCGCCTTCGCGCAAACGGTGGACGGCGAAGTCACCCTGCCCGGTGCCTGGGGACCGATCGCGCTGGTCGCCGCGAACCTCTTCGTCGTCGGTTTCGGCGCCTCGTGGGGCCCGCTCGTGTGGGTTCTCCTCGGCGAGATCTTCCCGAGCCGCATCCGCGGCAAGGCGCTCGGCGTCGCCGCCGGTGCCCAGTGGATCGCCAACTTCCTGGTCTCGTGGACGTTCCCGCAGCTGTCGGAGTGGTCACTCCCCCTCACGTACGGCATGTACGCGTTGTTCGCCGCGCTCTCGTTCGTGTTCGTGCTCTGGAAGATTCCGGAGACAAAGGGCATGGCGCTCGAGCAGACCGAGACGCTCTTCGTCCGGAAGCAGAAGCAGACCGCCACGTAAGACGATCCGGCCCGGGGTGCGGTGACCGCCCGCCCCGGGCTTCGTCGTTCCCGGGGTCAGTCGAACGAGCCGTAGACGGCGAGCGTGTTCGCGGCGATCTGGGCGCAGAGTTCGTCGAGACCGATGCCGAGCTCTGCGGCCATGAACCGCACCGTCACCGGCACGAGGTAGGGCGCGTTCGGGCGTCCGCGGTAGGGCGTCGGCGTGAGGAACGGTGCATCCGTCTCGACCAGGATCCGATCCAGCGGCGTCACCGCGAGCGCGTCGCGGAGGTTCTGCGCGTTCTTGAAGGTCACGTTTCCGGCGTACGAGAGCCAGTACCCGCGGTCCGTCGCGATCCGGGCCATCTCGGCGTCGCCGGAGAAGCAGTGGAAGACCGTGCGCTCCGGAGCGCCGACCCGCATCAGCGTCTCGAGCACCTCGTCGTGGGCGTCACGATCGTGGATCTGCATGGCGATGTCGTGCTTTTTCGCGAGGGCGATGTGCGCCTCGAAGCTCTCGTACTGGGCGGGCACTCCGTCGGCATCCGTCCGGAAGAAGTCGAGGCCCGTCTCGCCGATCGCCCGCACCCGGGGCTGGGCCGCGAGGTCGTCCATCGCCGCGATCGCCTCGTCGAGCCGACCCGCGGCCGCGTACAGCGGCGCCTCGTTCGGGTGGATGGCGACGGCGGCGAGCACGCGGGGGTGGGATGCCGCGGCCCACGCCGACCAGCGGCTGGAGTCGATGTCCCCGCCGGCCTGAACGACACCCCGGACGCCGACGGCGAGCGCACGCTCGAGCTGCTCGTCGAGGCTCAGCGCATCGTCGCCATCCTGGATCTCGAGGTGGCAGTGGTTGTCGTAGACGGGCACCGCGAGCGGCTCGGGAGGGTCGGGATAGCTGAGATCCCGCGTGCCCTTCTCGCGCTGCCGAACGTACTGGCTCGGATCGGTTCCGCTCACCGGATCAGGGGTTCTCGATGCGCGGGAACAGCGGCTCGAGCCCGTTCACCGAGGTGCCCGGGCGAAGGGTCCCCCACTCGCCGGCTCGGCGGAGCGGCTGGTCCTGCAGCCGGCCCAGGCTCTCGGCCGCGCCGAGCGCCACCCAGAGCTTCTCGGTGGCGACGGGCATGACCGGGGAGAGCAGCACGGCCAGCGCGCGGAGGCCCTCCGCCGCGGTGTACAGCACGGTTCCGAGCCGCGACCGCTCTGCGGGATCCTTCGCGAGCGCCCACGGCTCGTTCTCGGTGATGTACCCGTTCAGAGCGTCGACGATCGTCCAGATCGCGGCGATGGCCTCGTCGATGCGGAATCGTTCGATCGCCGCATCCGCCGCCGATGCCGCATCCGCGACGATGCGCTGCACCGCGAGGTCGGCCTCGGTGTACTCGCCGGCGGGCGGCACGATCGACTCGAAGTAGCGGCCGACCATGGCGATCGTCCGCGACGCGAGGTTTCCGAACCCGTTCGCGAGTTCGGCCTGATACCGCGCCGCCAGGTCTTCCCAGGAGAACGACCCGTCCTGGCCGAAGGCGATCGCCGACAGGAAGTAGAACCGGTACGCGTCGGAGCCGAACACGTCGGTGATCTCGGACGGTGCGATACCGGTGAGCTTCGACTTGGACATCTTCTCGCCGCCGACGAGCAGCCAGCCGTGGGCGAAGACGCCCCGGGGCACCTCGAGGCCCGCCGCCATCAGCATCGCCGGCCAGATCACGGCGTGGAAGCGGAGGATGTCTTTGCCGACGACGTGGTACGCCGGCCACCGGCGCTCGAACTGCTCCTCGTCGTCGCCGTAGCCGATCGCCGTGGCGTAGTTCAGCAGCGCATCGACCCACACGTAGATCACATGCGACGGGTCCCACGGCACCTGGATGCCCCAGTCGAACGCGGACCGCGAGATCGACAGGTCCTTCAGACCCGATCGCACGAACGAGACGACCTCGTTGCGCGCGGACTCGGGGCGGATGAAGTCGGGCTGGTCCTTGTAGAGCGCGAGCAACGGCTCGGTGAACTCGCTGAGCTTGAAGAAGTAGTTCTTTTCCTGCAGCAGTTCGAGCGGCTTCGAGTGGATGGCACACACCTTGAGGCCCTCGAACGCGCCCGTGCCGTCGAGGATCTCAGACTCGGGCTTGAACTCCTCGCAGCCGACGCAGTACAGCGCCTCGTACTCGCCCGCGTAGATGTACCCGCGGTCGAAGATGGCCTGCACGAAGCGCTTCACGCGCTCCTCGTGGCGTTCCTGGGTCGTCCGGATGAAGTCGTCGTTGGCGACGTCGAGGGTGCGAAGGAGCGGGAACCAGGCCTCGCTCACGAGCTTGTCGACCCATTCCTGGGGCGTCACGCCGTTCGCCGCGGCCGCCCGCAGCATCTTCTGCCCGTGCTCGTCGGTGCCGGTCAGCATCCAGGTGTCGTCGCCGCCCTGGCGGTGCCAGCGCGCGAGCGTGTCGACGGCGACCGTCGTGTACCCGTGACCGATGTGCGGAACATCGCTCGGGTAGTAGATCGGCGTCGTGATGTAGAAGGAATCCCCGGTGCTCACTCGACGATTCTAGGCGGGGCGGATGCGGCAGGCCGCCCGTGTGACTCAGGCGCTCTCGCGGACGATGAGCTCCGTCGGGAAGGTGACGGTGCGCGGGGCGCCGCCGGCGATCACCTCGAGCAGGAGCGTCACCATCTCGGCGCTCAGGCGCTCCCACGGCTGGCGCATCGTGGTGAGCGGCGGATCGTGCGACGCCGCGAGACCCGAGTCGTCGAACCCGGCCACCGCGATGTCTTCGGGCACCCGCAGCCCGGCTTTGCGGAGAGTGGCCACCGCGCCCGCGGCCATCATGTCGGATGCGGCGAACACGGCGTCGATGTCGGTCGTCCGCTCGAGCAGCTCGGCCATGGCCCGCGCCCCCGACTCGCGGCTGTAGTCGCCGCGCGCCACCAGCAGCGGGTCGAAATCGGCGCCCATCTCCTCGCGATAGCCGACCAGGCGGAAGCGTCCGCCGGGGGTGTCGTCGGGGCCGGTGATGGTCGCGACCCGCCGGTGGCCCTGCGCGCGGAGGTACCGCGTGATCTCGCGCGCCGAGCCCTCCTCGTCCACCGACACGGCGGCGAAGTCGCCCTGGTGCCCGAGGGGCAGACCGCACGACACGGTCGGCACCCCGGCCTCGAGGAGTGCGTCGAGGAGTGGTTCGGACTCGTGCGAGGAGATCAGCAGAACCCCGTCGACGTGGCCGGCGCTCACGAAGTGGGTGACGTTCGCCCGCTCCGCCGCCGTACCGGCAACCAGGAGCACGAGCGTCATCGAGCGCTGCGCGAGCGCCTCGGCGGCGCCGCGCAGGAGCAGCGAGAAGGTGGGGTCAGCGAACAGGAGGTGCTGGGGCTCGGTGAGCAGGAAGGCGAGCGACCCGGCGCGGCCGGTCGCGAGGCTTCGGGCGTGGTGGTTGGCGGTATACCCGGTGCGGCGGATCGCATCCTCCACCGCGGTTCGGGCGTCCGGAGACACCCAGTGCCCGCCGTTGATCACGCGCGACACGGTTCCGCGGGAGACGCCGGCGGCCGCCGCGACATCTCGGATCGTCGGCCGCCGCCGGACAGCCGTCGTCTCTTCCACGCGAGGACTCTATCGCCCGGCGGCATCCGTGCCGGGTATTTCGGGAAACCGGCCTGTGACCGGTCACAGTTCGGTAACGAACCGGTCACGGGGTTGCCGTCGCCGCGCATCCCGACCGAGACTGTGACCGGTCCCAGTCTTACCCGGACGGCGACCTCACACCCCGACCCAATGGAGCGTCATGACGGCGACACCCCGATGGCCCGAGCTCGATGCGATCGCGTACGGCGGCGATTACAACCCCGAGCAGTGGCCGCGTGAGACGTGGCGCGAAGACGTCACCCTGATGCGCGAAGCCGGGGTCAACCTGGTCAGCATCGGCATCTTCTCCTGGGCTCTGATCGAGACGTCCGAGGGGGTCTTCGACTTCTCTTGGCTCGACGAGATCATCGATCTGCTGCACGAGAACGGCATCCGCGTCGACCTCGGCACCCCGACGGCGTCGCCGCCCGCATGGTTCTTCGCCCGCTACCCGGACGCCCGCGTGATCAGCCGCGACGGCACCGTGATGGGCTTCGGCTCGCGCGGCATGGCGTCTCCCTCCTCGCCCGCCTACCAGCACGCGTCGGTGCGCATCGCCACCGAGCTCGCCCAGCGCTACGGCGGGCATCCCGCGATCGTGCTGTGGCACGTCCACAACGAATACGGCGTACCGGTCGGCGAGGACTACTCCCCGAACGCCGTGGCCGCCTGGCAGGAATGGCTGCGCGCGCGCTACGGCACGCTGGACGCCCTGAACTCCGCCTGGGGCACGGCCTTCTGGGGCCAGCACTACGGGGAATGGGAGCACGTCGGCGCCCCCGCCGCCGCACCGTCGGTCGTGAACCCCGCGCAGCGACTCGACTTCGCGCGCTTCACCGACCACCAGCTGCGGGCGTGCTTCATCGCCGAGCGCGACGCGATCCGCGCTCACGCGACCCAGCCGATCACCACGAACTTCATGGCGAACCAGAGCCTCACGACCGATCTGTGGGCGTGGGCGCGCGAGGTGGACGTGGTCTCCGATGACCACTACCTGTGGGCGCCCGACCCCGAGGGCGAGATCGGACTCGCGATCGCGGCCGACCTGACGCGTTCGGTCGGCGGCGGCAAGCCGTGGATCCTCATGGAGCACTCCACCTCCGCCGTCAACTGGCAGCCGCAGAACGTCGCGAAGCGTCCCGGCGAAATGGCCCGCAACTCCCTCGCCCACCTCGGCCGCGGCGCCGACGCCATCCTGTTCTTCCAGTGGCGCGCCTCCCGCTCGGGTGCCGAGAAGTTCCACTCGACGATGCTTCCGCACGCCGGCACGGACTCCCGCGTCTTCCGCGAGGTCGTGTCGCTCGGCGCCGACCTCGGAAAGCTCGCCGAGGTGCGCGGTTCGCAGGTGCGGGCGGATGTCGCCGTGCTCTGGGACTTCGAGTCGTTCTGGGCGCAGGATCTCGAGTGGCGCCCCTCCGATCTGCTCACCCACGCCGAGCGCGTGCGCGCCTACTACGAACGCCTGTGGCGCGACGGCATCACCGTCGACTTCGCCCTGCCCGGTCATGACCTGTCGGGCTACCGGCTGGTCGTCGTGCCCGCTCAGTACCTGCTGACCCGCGCCGACGCCGACAACCTCACGCGCTACGTCGAGGGCGGCGGAACGCTCGTCGTCTCCTTCTTCTCGGGCATCGTCGACGAGCACGACGCCGTGCATGAGGGCGGCTACCTCGCCCCCCTGCAGCAGGCGCTGGGCGTGCGCGTGGAGGAGTTCCTTCCGCTCCGCGAGGGCGCGACCGCCGGGATCGACTGGAGCGGCGAGCGCCTGGCGATCGACGTCTGGGCCGAGGACGTCGCAGTCGTCGGCGCCGAGGTCCGCGCGACCTACCTCGACGGCCCGGCCGCGGGCGGCCCGGCCGTCACCCGCCACCGTCACGGCGCGGGCACCGGCTGGTACATCAGCACGCGACCGGATGCGGCCGGCCTCGCTGCGATCTTCCGCGACGTGTACGCCGATGCGGGTCTCGCCCCCGCCGACCTGCCCGCGGGCCTCGAGGTCATCCGCCGCCACGGTGCGGATGCGGACTTCGTCGTCGCCGTGAACCACGCCGAGACTCCCGCGACCTTCCCGATCGACGGGACCGACCTTCTCAGCGGCCACGCGGCCGAGGGCGAGTTCACTGTCCGCGCGGGCGGCGTCGCCGTCATCCGCACCTCTCCCACCTCACGGAGCGGCCGCTGACCGCATCCGCTCACCCCTCCCTCGGCGCCCGACTAACCGGTCGACGCCCACCCACCGGTCGTAACGGCGCGACGTCACAGACACGGCGCACCCCGGCCACAGCGTTCTGAAAGGAACATGTCCATGCGCAAGATCATCGGTATCGGCGTCGCGGCCGCGGCGTCCGCCCTCCTCCTCGCCGGGTGCTCCGGCGGGGCCTCCCCGGACGAGGAGACGGCGGCCTCGTCCGCCGAGCTCGTCATCTGGACCGACGCGGAGCGCGAGGAAGCCATCTCCGCGGCCGCCACCGCCTTCGAAGAGGAGACGGGTGCGACGGTCACCCTCGTGCAGAAGAACTTCGAGGACCTCCGCAACGACTTCATCTCGCAGGTGCCGACCGGCGAGGGCCCCGACATCACGGTCGGCTCGCACGACTGGCTCGGCGCTCTCGTCGCGGCCGGCGTCGTCGACACGATCGACCTCGGCGACAAGTCCAGCGAGTTCGAGCCCGTCGCCCTCGAGGCGATGACCTACGACGGTCAGCTGTACGCGCTCCCCTATTCGCTCGAGACCGTCGCACTCGTGCAGAACGTCGACCTGGTCGGCGCCGAAGCCCCCGCGACGTGGGACGAGATGATCCAGAAGGGCATCGCTGCCGGCACCGAGCGCCCCTTCGTCATCAACACCGCCGGCGAGACCGGCGACGGCTACACGATGTACGGCTTCCAGACGTCGTTCGGCGCTCCGGTGTTCGTCCAGGACGCCTCCGGTTCGTACACGAGCGAGGTCGGGATGAAGGGTGCGCAGGGCGAAGCGTTCGCCCAGTGGCTGCACGCGAACGGCTCGGCGGGTACCGGCTACCTCTCGACCACGATCGACTACGACATCAACAACGAGCTGTTCGCGTCGGGTAAGGCCCCGTACACGATCCAGGGTCCGTGGGCCATCAGCTCCTTCCCCGACGTCAACGTCGCCGTGAACCCGATCCCGTCGGCGGGTGGCGAACCGGCCGCTCCGTTCGTGGGCGTGCAGGGCTTCTACCTCAGCTCGCAGAGCAAGAACGCACTGCTCGCGCAGGAGTTCCTGGTCAACTACCTCGGAACCGAAGATGCCCAGCGTGCGCTCTACGAGGCCGATCCCCGCATCCCGGCGTGGACCACGCTCGGCGAGGAAGTCGCATCCGACCCGATCATCGCCGGATTCCGTGCGTCGTCGCAGAACGGCGTCCCGATGCCGTCGATCCCCGAGATGGGATCGGTCTGGGACTTCTGGAACTCCGCGGAGGCCCAGATCATCAACGGCGCCGACCCGGCGACGACGTGGAACCAGATGACCACGGACCTCGAGGGAACCCTCGCCGGTTGAGCGCACGGCGGGGCGGGCACCACGCCCGCCCCGCCCGCTCGACCCCCATCCCCCGACGGGAGAAGACATGACGGTGCAACAGGTCATCGAGCAGGACACCCCACCGACCGATCCGCGGCGCGAGTCGCACGCACGCGCCTGGCGCGCGCACGGTGTCGGATTCGTCGTCAAGGTGATCCTGATGGGCGTGGTGAACGCGCTCGGGATCATGGCGATCATCTCCGCCCTCAGCGTGCAGTCGTGGCTGCTCGTTGGGGTGACGACGATCCTTCTGATCGCCGCCGACATCGTCTACTTCACCCGTCGCGCGCTGCCCCTGAAATACCTCATGCCGGGGCTCGTGTTCCTGCTGGTGTTCCAGGTGTTCGTCTTCGGCTACACGGCGTATATCGCCTTCACGAACTACGGCACCGGTCACGCCGGTTCCGTCGAGCAGGCCGTCGATGCCGCGCTCGTCCAGGGCGAGCGTCGCGTCGAAGGCTCGGCCACCTACCCCCTGACGGTCGTCGAACGGTTCGGCGAGTACGGCTTCGCGATCAACGACGGCGGCGACGTGCGAGTGGGCACCGAGACGCAGCCGTTGCAGGATGCCGGGTCCGCCTCCGGCGCCGAGGCTCCCGCATCCGTCGACGGCTGGACCGTCGTGCCGCGCGCGCAACTGCTCACCGACCAGGAAGTGCAGGCCGCGATCGAGGCGTTGCGCGTTCCCGTCTCGGATGACCCGAACGACGGCTCCATCCGCACGCGGGACGGCTCCTCGGGTCTCGTCTACACCCCCACGATGCTGTGGGATGCAGACGCCCGCACCATCACCGACACCGTGAGCGGCACGGTCTACACCGCAGACGACACGACCGGCAGCTTCGTCGCAGCAGACGGCACGCGCCTGCCGGCGGGCTGGTACGTGAACGTCGGGTTCGACAACTTCCTGCGCGTGTTCACGGATGCCTCTCTCGCCGGCCCCCTGCTGTCGGTCACCGTCTGGACCTTCGCGTTCGCGATCGGCTCGGTCGTGATCAGCTTCGGAATCGGGCTCGTCTTCGCCATCGTCTTCAACGATCCGCGCGTGCGGGCCCGGAAGTACCTGCGGACGCTCATCATCCTCCCGTACGCGTTCCCCGCGTTCATGTCGGCGCTGCTGTTCCGCGGCATGTTCAACGCGGAGTTCGGCGTCATCAACGACCTGTTCTTCTTCGGCAGCCAGATCAACTGGCTCGGTGATCCGTGGCTCGCGAAAGCGGCCGTCCTCTGGATCAACGTGTGGCTCAGCTTCCCGTACTGGTTCCTGGTGTGCACGGGAGCCCTGCAGGCCCTCCCGAAGGACACCCTCGAGGCGGCCGAGATCGACGGCGCCGGTAAGTGGCGGCAGTTCCGGGCGATCATCCTGCCGCTCCTGCTGGTCTCCACCGCCCCGCTCGCGATCTCGTCGTTCGCGTTCAGCTTCAACAACTTCACCGTCATCTACATGTTCAACGCGGGTGGTCCCCCGATCCCGGGGGCGCCGTACAGCCTCGGCTCGACCGACATCCTGATCTCCGCGATCTACCGCGTCTCGGGGGTCGCGGGCGGCGCCGCCGACTACGGCCTCGCCAGCGCGCTGTCGATCATCGTGTTCATCGTCGTCGGCATCATCTCCGCCATCGCCTTCCGCCAGACCCGCAAGCTCGAGGAGTATCAGTGATGTCTACGACACGCACTCCCGCCCGCCGCCGCCGTTGGTGGCTCGAAGTCGGCTGGAAGTACTTCTTCGCCGCCATCGTCATCTTCTACGCGGTGTTCCCGCTGGTGTACGTTCTGTCGGCCGCACTCAACCCCCGCGGCACGCTGTCGGGTTCCACCGCGCTGTTCAGTTCGTTCGACCTCGCGAACTTCGCCGCGCTCGGTCAGACCAGCTACTGGACCTGGGTCGGCAACACCCTCCTGATCGGCGGCATCTCCGCCGTCGGCGCCGTGATCATGGGCGCGGCGGCCGCCTACGCCTTCTCGCGCTTCCGGTTCCGCGGACGCCGGGTGAGCCTCACCACGCTCCTGATCGTGCAGATGTTCCCGCAGGCGCTCGCGTTCGTCGCGATCTTCCTGATGCTGCTCGCGATCGGCGAGGTCGTTCCCGCGCTCGGCATCAACTCGAAGCTCACCCTGATCTGCGTCTACCTCGGTGGCGCACTGGGGGCGAACACCTTCCTGATGTACGGGTTCTTCAACACGATCCCGATCGAGATCGACGAGTCCGCGAAGATCGACGGCGCCTCGCACGCGCAGATCTTCTGGCGCCTGATCATGCCGCTCGTGATGCCGATCCTCGCGGTCGTCGCCCTCCTCGCCTTCATCTCGGCGTTCGGCGACTACATCCTCGCGAAGATCGTGCTGACCTCCGAAGACAACTGGACGCTCGCCGTCGGCATGTACCAGTGGGTGTCGAATCAGCTGGCCTCGCGGTGGGGGCTCTTCGCCGCCGGAGCGGTCATCGCCGCCATCCCGGTGCTCGCGCTCTTCCTCTCCCTCCAGCGCTTCATCGTCGGCGGGCTCACCCAGGGCTCCGTCAAGGGCTGACACCACCCCACCCGTCCGGAAAGGACACCATGCAACGCCGCATATCCCGTTCCCCGCGCCGAGCCGTCGCCGCGCTGACCGCCCTCGCGGTCGGCGCGCTGACGCTCGCGGCCGCGCCGCCCGCATCCGCCGCCCCCGACGACCCGGTGCCCGCGGGCATCACCGTGCCGCGCGTGGAGGGCCTGTCCTCCGACTTCATCACGGGCGTGGACGTGTCGTCGGTGCTCTCGCTCGAGGCATCCGGTGTCGTGTTCCGCGATGAGACCGGGGCTCCGGGCGACCTCTTCGAGCTGCTGGCCGACTCCGGCGTGAGCGACGTGCGAGTGCGGGTCTGGAACGACCCGTTCGACGCGGACGGCAACGGCTACGGCGGCGGCGACAACGACGTGGCACGGGCGGTCGAGATCGGCGAACGCGCGAGCGCCGCCGGGCTCGGTGTGCTCGTCGACTTCCACTACTCCGATTTCTGGGCCGACCCCGCCAAGCAGCACGCGCCGAAGGCGTGGACGACTCTCACCACGACCGAGCGGGCGGATGCAGTCCGCGCGTTCACCGCATCCGCCCTGCAGGACTTCGCCACCGCGGGCGTCGACGTCAGGATGGTGCAGATCGGCAACGAGACGAACAACGGCGTCGCCGGGGTCACCGGCTGGGACGGCATGGCCGAGATCTTCTCCGCCGGTGCCGCCGCCGTGCGAAGCGTCTCCCCCGACACGCTCGTCGCGCTCCACTTCACGAACCCGGAGCGCGCCGGGAGCTACGCGAACATCGCGGCGCAGCTGGCCGCACGGAACGTCGACTACGACGTCTTCGCGTCGTCGTACTACCCGTTCTGGCACGGCACGACGGCGAACCTCACCTCGGTGCTCCGCCAGATCGCCGACACGTACGGCAAGAAGGTCATGGTCGCCGAGACCTCGTGGGCGTACACCCTCGAGGACGGCGACGGCCACGGGAACGTCATCGACCTGCCCGCCGAGGCCACCCAGTACCCGGTGAGCGTGCAGGGTCAGGCCACCGCCGTGCGCGACGTCATCCAGGCCGTGTCGGATGTCGGCAGCGCCGGGATCGGCGTCTACTACTGGGAGCCGGCGTGGCTGCCCGTCGGCCCGCCGGAGTCGCTGGCCGCGAACAAAGTGCTGTGGGAGCGCGACGGGTCCGGGTGGGCATCGAGCTTCGCCGGTGAGTACGACCCGGATGACGCCGGGCAGTGGTTCGGCGGCTCGGCCTGGGACAACCAGGCGATGTTCGGGCACGACGGCACGGCGCTCGAGTCCCTGCGCGTCTTCTCCTACGTCCGCACCGGCGCGGTCGCCCCGCGGGAGGTCACGAGCGTCGGAACGGTCGCCGTGTCGGTCGCGGACGGCGCCCCCGTTGCGCTGCCCGGGACGGTCCCGGTCTCGTACAACGACGGCACGGTCGAGCAGCAGTCGGTGATCTGGCAGCCGGGCACGGAGTGGATCTCCGGGGTCGGCACCTACACCTTCACCGGAACCACGTCGGCGGGTCTGGCGACGACCGCGACGGTCACGGTCACGGCCGTGAACCATCTACGCAACCCCGGCTTCGAAGACGCCGACATTTCGCCGTGGGCGACCACAGGCACCGGCCTGACGGTGCGTTCGACGAACGATCCGCGTTCCGGGTCGCGTTCCGCGCACTTCTATTCGGCCGGCGCGTACGGCTTCGACCTGTCGCAGACCGTGACGGGGCTTCCCGCGGGCACCTACCGGGTGACCGGTGCTGCCCAGGGCGACGGGGAGGACGCCGCGAGCACCCTGGCGCTCTCGGTCACCAACGGGCGGGACACCGCATCCGCCCCCTTCGCGCTGACGGGGTGGACCGTGTGGTCGACGCCCGCACCCGACACGATCGAGGTCGCCGACGGCGACACCGTCACCGTGCGGGTGAGCGCCGCGCTGAGCGCCGGTTCGTGGGGCACGATCGACGACCTGGCGCTGACCCGTGTTGCGGGAGCCGCCTCCGACGTCGCGGCGCTCGAGGCACTGCTCGCCCGGGCCGATGCCCTGGACCGCGCCGACTACACCGACGCGAGTCTCCTGCCGGTCGACGACGCGGCGCGCATCGCCCGGCTCGTGCTCGGTGCCGACGCACCGGCGGTCGACCGCGTGGAGGCTGCGGCGGACCTGCTCACGTCGGCGCTCGCCGGACTCGCGCTCCGGAACCCCGTGGATCCGCCGGTCACCGGCCCCGGAGGGCCCCCCGTGCTCGATCAGCCCGTTACGGCGGAACTGCCCGCATCCGGTCCGGACGCGTCCCGGCTCGCCGCCACGGGGCAGACGGATCCGACGCCGCTCGCGGCCCTCGGCGTCCTGCTGCTCGCCGCCGGCGCCGTCGCAGCGCTGTGGGCGCGCCGCCGCTCCGTTCGGGCGGCCCAGCGCTAGCCGACGATCACCCCTGAGCGTCCTGCCCGCGTGCTGTCCGCGCGGGCGGGGCGCTCAGCTCTTTGCGGCGAGCGCCGCCTGGTACAGCTCGCGAGACGAGTGACCGGTATGCGCCGAGACCTCGCCCGCCGCATCCTTCAGGCGCATGCCGCCCGAGACGAGTTCCTGCACCCGGGCCACGGCGTCGGGGAAAGGCAGAGCGGATGCGGCGGCGCCCTCGACGACCAGCACGATCTCTCCGCGGGTGCCCGGCTCCGCCCACGCCACGAGGTCGTCGAGCGGGCCGCGGACGACCTCCTCGTGCAGTTTCGTGAGCTCACGGCAGACGGCCGCGCGACGGTCGCCGCCGAACGCGGCGGCCATGTCGGCGAGGGTGTCGGCCACCCGCGACGGCCCCTCGAAGAAGACCATCGTGCGCGGCTCGGCGGCGAGCGACGACAGTATCCGGCGGCGATCCCCGGACTTCCGCGGCGGGAACCCCTCGAACGTGAAACGGTCGGTCGGCAGACCCGCGACCGCGAGCGCGGTGAGCACGGCGGACGGCCCCGGGAGCGCGGTGACCGTCACCCCCTGCGCCGCGGCCTCCGCCACGACCCCGTAGCCCGGATCGCTGACGGTCGGCATCCCGGCGTCGCTCAGCAGCAGCACGTCTTCGGATGCGGCGCGCCGCACGAGTTCCGCGGCCCGCTGCTTCTCGTTGTGGTCGTGCAGCGCGATCAGCTGCGGCCGATTGTCGATGCCGAGCGCGGCGAGCAGACGCTGCGTCGTACGGGTGTCTTCGGCCGCGATGACGGTGGCCGTCTCGAGCGCGGTGACGAGACGACGGGTGACGTCGCCGAGGTTACCGATGGGCGTCGCCGCGAGGATGATCACCGGCCCAGCATAGGCTGGGGGCCGTGACCACGAGCGCCCCGCCGTTGCTGCCGACGCGGCGCCCGACGGTATTCGACCGCTGGCGCGACACGGTGCGCGCGAGCCCCGTCCTCTCGCGTCGGGTGGACCTGTGGACCCCGGTCGCGCTCGTGCTGCTGGCCGCGATCACGCGATTCGTGAATCTCGGTCATCCGCAGTCGATCGTCTTCGACGAGACCTACTACGTGAAGGACGCCTGGTCGCAGTGGCTGCTCGGCTACACCGCCGACTGGCCGGACGGCGCCGATGCCGCGTTCGCCGCGGCCGCCCCGCTCGAGCCGCTCGCCCGCGGCAGCTATTCGGTGCATCCGCCTCTCGGCAAGTGGCTGATCGGGGCGGGGATGTGGCTGTTCGGCCCCGGCGACGCGTTCGGCTGGCGCTTCGCCGCGGCCCTGTTCGGCACGGCGACCGTCCTGCTGGTGTTCCTCGTCGCCCGCACCCTCACCGGATCGACCGCGGTCGCCGGGCTCGCCGGCTTCCTGCTCGCGATCGACGGGCTCTCGATCGTGCTCAGCCGGATCGCGCTGCTCGACGGCTTCCTCGCGTTCTTCCTCCTGCTCGCCTTCTGGTTCGTCCTCCTCGATCGCCGCACGCACCTCGCACGACTCGCCGCCCGGATAGGTGCACGCGACGAGCCACCGCAGTGGGGACCGGTGCGGTGGAACCGCCCCTGGCTGCTGGCCGCCGGCCTCGCGGCCGGTGCCGCCACCGGCGTCAAGTGGTCGGGGCTGTACGTCCTCGCCGCCCTCGGCATCTACGTCGTCGTGACCGACGCGCTCGCCCGTCGGCGGCTCCGTGTGTGGCAGTGGCCGATGGATGCCGTCCGCCAGGGCGCCGCATCCTTCCTGCTCCTGGTTCCCGTCGCCGCGGTCGTGTACCTCTCCACCTGGACGGGGTGGCTGCTCACCTCCGGAGGCTACGACCGGCAGAGCGTCGTCGACGGGGCCGGCGACGCGTGGGCGTGGGTGCCCGCGCCCCTTCAGAGCCTGTGGGCTTACCACGAGGCGATGTACGCGTTCCACGTGGGGCTCGTGACCCCGCACAGCTACGCGAGCCCCGCGTGGCAGTGGCCGCTGCTCGTGCGGCCGACCTCGATGTACTGGCAGCAAACCGGTGATTCGGTCGAGGCGGTCTCCAGCATCCCGAACCCGCTGATCTGGTGGGCGGGGATCGCCGCGGCGATCTTCATGATCGTGCTGTTCGTGCGGCGCCGCGATGCATCCGCCGCTCTCGTTCTGACCGGAATCGCCGCAACGTACCTGCCCTGGCTGATCTATCCGGACCGCACGATCTTCCAGTTCTACACGGTGGCGATGATGCCGTTCCTCGTGATCGCGATCGCGCTCGCGGCGCGTGAGATCGTCGGCGGTCCGAGGGCCGCGGCAGCGGTCGGAGCTCCTCCGGATGCCGTGGCCGCACGCCGCGTGATCGGCCAGCGACTCGTCTGGGTGTTCGTGATCGCGGTGACCCTGGTGTCGCTGTTCTGGTACCCCGTCTGGACGGCGATGCCGGTGCCCTACGACTTCTGGCGCCTGCACAACTGGCTGCCCACCTGGGTCTGACCGCGCAGGCTCTGCCCCGTCACCCGGTTGCATGTCCCACTTTTTGCCGCTCTGAGCAACCGATAGCGGCAAAAAGTGGGACACGCGCCGCGAAAAGTGGGACATGCACGGCGGCGGGAGAGGCACGGCGGCGGGAGAACCCGCTCGGGTCAGCGGCCGGGGGTTGACGCCCGCGAGAGAAGCCGGTCGGGTCAGCGGCCGGGGTCGGCTCCCGCGGCGAGGATCTCTTCGGCGCCCGACTCGACATCGATCGGGATGGCGACCGGACGACCGCCGGTGAACGCCTCGTGCTCGCGCACGAGCACCGCCTCGATGTCGACCGTGCGGATGTGCGGGAACCGCGTGGCGAGGCGCTGCACGACCCCCGCATACGAGGTGAGGAGCCACCCGTCCACGATGGGGCTGTCGGAGGTTCCTCCCGCGAGCGGGAACGGGATCGAGGTCACGACCTCATCGTCGCACCGGATGGGGCGAAACGGGCCCGTTCGCCGGGGTAGGTAGGTACGTGAGCAAGAATGCCCGCGAGCCTTCCGAATCCGGAGCGATCCCCGCGTCTGCGCGGCGGGGCGCGGGATCAGCGGGTCGCCGGCTCCTGCGCGTCGACCTGATCGACCGCGGACTGCAGGCGCGCGAGGCAGTCCATGACGATGAGGGTGTCGGCCGGCGACATGTCGATGACGGCGCCCAGCATCCGCTGGTGCATGTCGCCGAGGGTGGCGCGCACTTCATCGTCGGTGTCGACCGTGGGCACGACGTAGATGCTCCGGCGGTCGGTCGCGTGCCGTTCGCGGCGCACGTGACCCGACTTCTCGAGTCGGTCGATGATCGCGGTCATCGACGCGGTCGACACCGCGAGGTAACGAGCGAGTTCACCGGGAGAGACCATCTCGCTGCGCTGCTTGGCTTTCAGGAGGTAGCGGAGCACGAGCAGGTCGTTCTCGCCCATCGACATCGACTCGCGGGTGCGGCGGCGCATGGCGACCTCCGCGGCACGGTAGAGACGGAAGGCCTGCAGCAGATCGATGGCGCGACGGCGCTGCGCTTCATCGCTGGCTTCGTACCAATATCCGCTGTTCGGATCGCTCGGGTCCGGCATGAGTCCGATGATAGACGTGGCTTCCATCGTCATGGCGCCCTCCTCCGCGGTGTCGATCCTGAGATAGCTCACAGTTTAACTAAGTTAGCGAGCTTTCGGCTCCGTCTCCACTGCCAGATCCGCCGGGACGTGAACCGGAAGCAGACACACGAAGCCGCGGCAGTCGTAGGCGGTGCTCCGCCCGCCCACCGCGGTCCGGTCCGCCAGCAGCGAGAACCCCGCCTCCGCCCACGCCGCCGCCCCCGCGACATCGACCCGCACCACGGTGTCGGCGTCGGCGGCGAACGCCGCCCGCGCCAGCGGATCACCCGCAGCCTCGGCGACGACCACGACGATCTGTCGCGGAGCCGTGGTCAGTCGCGCTGCCACGCCCAGCAGCGAACCGTGCGCGAACGGCTCGGCGACGGCCCGGGCGATCCCGTCTCGCACGATGCGCTCCGCGATCCCGCGGTACTCCTCACCGACTCCGAGCTCCCAGAGGGTCAGCGCCGCATCCGCCACCGCCGACGCACCGCCGGGGCGATCGATGTCAGCGTCATCGACGGGCGGCGCCGCGAGCCCGGCGAGCACCGGATCTCGGCCGCCGGGGGTCCGGAGCGCGCCCTCGACGATGCAGAGGTCAACCAACCGGCGGGCCTCGCGCGCATACGCCAGCTCGCCCGTCACCATCGCCAGCCGGAGCAGACCCCCGGCGTATGCGCCGTAGTCCTCGAGCGTCGCGGATGCGGGCGAGCGGATCTCATCCAGCGATGCCCGGCGCAGGAAGCCGTCGGCGTCGACGTTGGCCTCCTGCACGGCGTCGACCGCCTGCCGCGCGGCGGCGATCAACGCCGGAGCATCCCGGCGAGCGCCCGTCCTCGCGAGGGCGGCGATCGCGGAGCCGTTCCAGGCCGTGACGACCTTGCCGTCCACGGCGGGCGCAGCCAGGGACACGCGCTCCGCGGCGCCGGCCAGGTAGAACCCGCCCTCCGTCCGGCGCTCGTCGATGACGGACTCCGAGTCCTGAGCGGCGCCGAACCCGCCCGACGCGACCTGCAGCGTGTCGAGGAGGAACCCCGCGACACCCTCCGCGATGTCACCCCGGCCCGCGTCGAGGGCGACCTCAATGAGTCCCGCGTTGTCGGTCAGCATCCGCTCGTAATGGGGCACGGTCCAGTCCCGACGGGTGGCGTAGCGGAAGAACCCGCCGTCGACCGAGTCGCGCAGCGGTGAGTCGGCCATCGCGTCGAACGTCCGGGCGGCGAGCGCCGCCGCATCCGGTCGCTCAGATCGCAGACCCCGCTGCTGCAGAAAACGCAGCACCGGAATGGTCGGGAACTTCGGGGTCTCGATCGGGGCGTCGGATGCGGCGAAACCGCCGAAGATGCGATCCTCGCGCGCCGCGATCTCGTCGACGAGGGCGGCGAGATCCGCCCCGGAGGGGAGCGCCGACGAGGACTGCACCTCGGCGGCCGCGGCGACGAGCGCACGCTGCAGAGCCTCCGCGGTCTCCCCGACCGCATCGCGCCGTTCCGTCCACGCCTCCGACACCGCGGCGACGACGTCGCGGAACGCCGGGTGCCCGGCCCGCGCCTCCTTCGGCCAGTAGGTGCCGGCGAAGAACGGGCGCCCCGCCGGCGTCGTGAACACCGACAGCGGCCAGCCCAGGTTCGGAGTGAACGCGGATGCTGCCGCCATCATCACCGCATCCACCTCCGGATGTTCCTCCCGATCGACCTTGATCGCGACCAGATCGCGGTTCATCAGGGCCGCGGTATCGGCATCCGAGAACGACTCCGCGGCCATCACGTGGCACCAGTGACAGGTCGAGTAGCCGATCGAGACGAGCACCGGCACATCGCGTCGCCGCGCCTCTGCGAAGGCTTCTTCGCCCCACGGATACCAGGCGACGGGCTGTCCGGCGTGACTGCGCAGGTACGGGCTGGCGGATGCGGAGAGCCGAGACATGCAGCAAGGGTAATCAGGGCGTCGCGCAACCCGTCGGGGTTGCTCGCAACGCTGTGGTAGGAAAGGTGGACGACCTCCGCGCTCGGGGCTCGTCTGGGTTTGGCTGTACGCCCGAAGGGGGATGGGGTGGCGCAAAGACTGCCCGCTGCGCCTCCGGTTCTGCCCGGGTTCACGTACGTGCGCCCGCTCGGGACCGGCGGCTTCGCCGACGTCTTCCTGTTCGAGCAGGACATGCCCCGGCGACCCGTCGCGGTCAAGGTGCTTCTCGAGGACCTCGTCGACGACGGTCTGCTCCGGATGTTCAACGCCGAAGCCGATGTGATGGCCCGGTTGAGCGCGCACCCCTCGATCTTGACGATCTACCAGGCCAGCATCTCCTCCGACGGTCGCCCGTACCTCGTGATGGAGTACTGCCCGAGCTCGCTGGGCTCGCGGTACCGGCGCGAGGTCATTCCGGTCGCGGAGGTGCTCCAGGCGGGCATCAAGATCGCGTCGGCACTCGAGACCGCGCACCGTTCGGGGCTGTTGCACCGCGACATCAAGCCGTCGAACCTGCTGATCACCGCGTTCGGAGCGCCGGTGCTCGCCGACTTCGGCATCGCGACGGCCGTCGGTGGCCGCGGCGAAGAAGAAGTGTTCGCGATGTCGGTGCCGTGGAGCGCGCCCGAGATCATCGACGAGCGCGTCGCCGGTTCGGTGCCGGCCGAGGTGTGGAGCGTGGGGGCGACCGTGTACTCGCTGCTCGCGGGTCGGAGCCCCTTCGAACGCGCCGGCTCCGGGCAGAACTCCCGCGACCAGCTGAAGACCCGCATCCGGCGTGCCGCGTACACGCCGATCGGGCGCTCCGACGTGCCGGCCAGCCTGGAGGCCGTGCTGAGCCGGTCGATGCAGCGCGACCCCGCCGCACGCCAGCCGTCCGCCGCGCAGTTCGCGTACGAACTGCAGCTCGTCCAGCACGAGCTCGGACTCCCGCACACGCCGATGGAGGTCGCGGTCGACGAGTGGGCATCGGCCGGCGCCGCGGTCGACTTCGCCGACGACCGCGCCCGCGGTCCCGTGCGACCGAGCGTGCAGTACGAGTCCCGTCGCCCCGAGCGCGTCCGCGGCGCCGGCGCGCACCGCCCCGACGAGGGCACCGTGCTCGCGGGCGCCGAACCCCGCGGACGGCGTCTCTCCGGCGGACTCATTGCCGCGATTGCGGTCGGCGCGGTCCTGATCGTGGCCGCCGCGGTCGTCGTCACCGCCATCGTCGTGGGAGGTCGCTGACGTGTCGAGCTCTTCCGACAGCCCCCGCATCCCGCGCCGCACGTGGATCATCGGCAGTGCGATCACGGCCGTCCTCGCGCTCGTCGTGACCCTCGCGGCGGTCTGGCCCGGGTTCGACGCCCAGCAGACGCCCCCCGACGACGGCACGATCTGGGCCATGCAGTCGGGCGAGGGCCGCCGTTACGCCCGCGTGAACACGACGGTGAACGAGATCGACACCGTCAAGCAGGTCGAGAACCCCAGCGGAATCGTGCAGAACGCGAACCGCCTCTTCGTCTACGCCGAGGGCGACACCCGATTCGCCGACGTCGACATGGCCACCCCGGTCGACCTCGACGCCGACGCCGAGGACGCCTTCCAGAACACCCCCGCCGGCACGGTCGACGTCGTCTCGCAGGGAGACGTCATCGTCTACCGGACCGACGGCGGCGCCGTGTACGCCTCCTCGCTTTCTTCCGGCGCGACGGCGATCTCGATCGACCCCTACGCCGAAGACGAGCCCGCCGAGGGCGAGGACCGCCGCACGTTCGTCGCATCGGCCGTCTCGGTCGGCACGGATGGCACCGTCTACGCGTACTCCGGCGCGGAGCAGCGCGTCATCCGGGCGGATGCGGTGTCCGGACGCGTGCTCGGAACCGACGACGTCACCGACGGCCCGGCCGAGGGCGCTCAGCTGAGCGCGATCGGCGATTCGTGGGCCCTTCTCGACACCGAATCCGGCGCCCTCTGGGTGCGCGGACGCAACGAACCGCTCGAGTCCGGAACGACGGGCGGCGTGCTACAGCGCCCCACGACCGACCGGGACGACCTCTACATCGCCGATACGACCGGACTCGTCGCCGTGCCGCGCGACGGTTCCGCGCCCGAACGCGCCGACGACACGGCGCAGGGCACCCCGGCCGCGCCCGCCGAGCTGAACGGCGTCGTGTACGGCGCGTGGCTGCCCGACAGCGGCGGGGCCGGCACGCTCTGGTCGAGCGAGAACGGCGCGTCCGACCTCGACTACCGCGGCGGCACGCTCGGCGACGAGATCGAACCCGAGTTCGTCACCAACGGCTCACGCATGATCCTCAACGAGACGCGCTCGGGATGGGTGTGGACCCTCCCCGACGGTGAGCTCGTCCCCTCGTCGCAGGAGTGGAACTCCGAGGACGACCAGCCGACCGTGCAGCAGGACGAGGTCGAGGCCGAGCGCGTCATCGACCCGAAGCCGCCGGTCGCCGTGAACGATGCGTTCGGTGTGCGCGCGGGCCGAAGCGTGGTGCTCCCGGTCATGCTCAACGATCACGATCCGAACGAGGACGTGCTCAGCGTCGTGGCCGCCTCGGTCGAGGGCCTCGATCCCGCGTTCGGCACGGTGGGCACGGCCAACGAGCAGCAGGAGCTCGTCGTCCGGGTGTCTCCCGAGGCCACCGGCACGGCCACGTTCCGCTACCGCGTCACCGATGGCACGACGACCGACGGACTGACCTCCGAGGCCGCAACCGTGACGCTCACAGTCGCCCCCGACACGCAGAACTCCCCGCCGGTCTGGTGCGGCGTCGAGGGTTGCCTCTCCACCTGGCCGAACCCCCAGGTCGTGCCCGGCGGCACGGTGGCGGTCAACGTGCTCGAAGGCTGGGTCGACCCCGACGGCGACCCGATCTACGTGTCGTCGGCGGTGAACCAGTCCGGCATCGGGTCGCTCGCGCTCGACCCGCAGGGCACCGTGACGTTCCAGCATCCGAACCCCAACGCCACCGAGGCGCAGAGCATATCAATCGCGGTAACCGTGTCGGATTCGCGCGGGCAGTCCGCCGACAAGCCTCTCGAGATCTCCGTCACCCCGAGTCCGCAGCTCACGGCGCAGTCCTTCGCCGCCGTCGGATCGGCGGGTCAGCCCACCACGATCGACGTGCGGCCGCATGTCACGGGCGTCAAGGGCGGTCTGTCGATGCGTTCGGCGAACACCCTCGACCAGGGCGGCGCCGACATCGCGGTCAACAGCGTCGCCGGCACCTTCCAGTTCTCCGCGCCGAACCCGGGTTCGTACCTCGTGCAATACGTCGTGGCCGATGAGATCGCGGAGTCGACCGGCACCGTCCGCATCACGCTCGTGGACCCGGCGCAGACGCAGATCTCCACCCCGCCGCTGACGGCCTTCGTCCGCCCGGGCGAGGACGCCACGGTCGATGTCATCTCCGCCGTGGCGAACCCGGCCGGACTCGTGCTGCTCGCCAGCGACGTGCAGACGAACCCGGATGCGTCGGCCACCCTGACCGTCGACCTCGTCGGCCAGAGCATGCTGCGCGTGGCCGGCGCGACCGACAACGGTCAGCCCGGCGTGCTGGGCGTCATCTCGTACACCGTCTCGGACGGTACCGGCAACGGGTACACCACCACCTCCGGCGAGGTCACGGTCGTGCTGCTGCCGGCCGCCGAGGCCGAACCCCCCATCGCGGTCGACGACGCGGTGACCGTGCGTGCGGGCACGCAGATCGACATCCCGGTGCTCGACAACGACACCGCGCCGGCCGGCGCCCTGTTCGCGATCGACGCGTCCGCCATAACGAACGAGTCCGGCGAGGGCCTCGCGTTCGCGACCGGTCGCCTCCTCCGCTACCTCGCTCCGTCGGCGCCCGGGTCGTACGCGGTCGGCTACACGATCTACCGCATGGGGTTCCCCGACATGACCGACACGGCGACCGTGACGGTCACCGTGCTGCCGGATGAGGCCAATACCGCTCCCGTGCCACGGACGCTCGTCGGCCGCGTCCTGAGCGGATCGACCGTGTCGATCCCGTTCGATCGCTTCGCCGTCGACCCGGATGGCGACGCCGTGACGCTCGACCGCATCGTGGCGCAGCCCGAGCGCGGATCGGCGACGGTTTCCGCCGAGGGCGACGCGATCGTGTACACGAGCAACGCCGGCGACAGCGGGCAGGTGTCATTCACGTACCAGGTGCGCGACGCGCAGGGCGCGACCGGCACGGGCGAGGTGCGGGTGGGCGTGCTCGACGCCGAAGCCGATCCGAGCCCGGTCACGTACAGCGACTACCTGCAGGTGCAGGCCAACGACGACGGTGAAGCCGTGGTCCGGCCCGCCGACAACGACATCGACCCCTCGGGCAGCAGCCTCGAGGTCATCGACGTGCGCCCGAACGCCGAGGTCGGCACCGCCGAGTACCGCACCATGGAGGAGATGCTCGACGGCATCGATGCCAACGAGGTCCGGCTGCTCTCCGGCACCCAGCTCGGCACATACTCCTTCGCGTATACGGTGCGAAACGGCAACGGCGACACCGCGATCGGCCTGATCGTGCTGAAAGTCGTTCGCGACCCCGTGCCCGACTACCCCGTCATCCGCGACACGACGCTGACCGTCGAAACGCGCGAGGACTTCCCCGACGGCGTCGACGTGCTGAGCGGGAAGGTCTCGTGGAGCGGCGGCGACGCAGCATCGCTGTCACTGTCGCTCTGGAACGCCCCCGACGGCATCGAGGTCGACGGTCGACGCATCTCGGGGCGAATCCCCGAGCGCACCCTCCTCATCCCGTTCCAGGTGACCGGTACGTCCTTCGACGGCCGCGAGGTCACCTCCTACGGCTTCCTCCGCGTCCCTGGTACCAACGACCTACAGTTGACGCTGCGAAACTCCGCCGCGACCGTCGAGGTGGACGAGCGGGCCAGCGTCGACATCGACATGCAGCGCTCCGTCGCCCTCCCCGCGGGAACCGACATCGAGATCGACGGCTCCCGGATCGCGACGGGCGGCGCCCGCGCCGAAGCGGGGTGCGCGCTCACGTCCGGCACGACCGTGCGGTACACCGCAGGCGCCGGGGCCCCGTGGCGCGACACGTGCACGATCCCCGTGCGCCTGGTCGGCCAGGACGACTACACCTTCCTCACCGTGCAGGTGCAGATCATCGCGGAAGACCCCCAGCCCGAGCTCCGCCCGGCCTCCCTCACCGTCAGCCCCGGGTCATCGGCCACGTACGACCTGACCGACATGACGACGTGGGCGGGCACCGAGGACTGGGCGGCGCTCAGCTACGGGTTGCGGTACAGCGGCGACCAGTTCACGGTCGAGCAGGCCGGCAGCCAGGTGACGGTCACGGCCAAGGACGCCTCCCGCCCGGGCCGCCAGGAACCCGTCACGATCACGCTGCCGAGCCACCCCGACACTCCCCCCGCGACGCTGGCCCTGACCGTGGGACCTGCCCCCTCCACCCTGCCGAAGGGTGCGAGCCTGACGCAGACGTGCTCGCAGTCCGCCGGCAACAGCTGCACGATCAACGTCATCGGCGCCGGCGGCGAGGTCAACCCGCTGCCGGGCACCCCGCTGCGCCTCATCTCGGTCGGCGGCGGCGCCGGCGGCAGCTGCACGGGTGTCACGTTCTCGGTCGCGAGCGCCACCGCACTTCAGGCGAGTTGGGCGGCGGATGCGGAAGGCACCCGCTGCACCGTCGGCTTCACCGTCGAGGACGCCCAGGGACGCCAGTCGAGCGGAGACCGCAACGGCCAAGTGACCCTCGACCTGCAGGGCTACCCGAAGGCGCCGAACGCGGTTACGCAGACGGCGTTCGGCGACAAGTCGATCACGCTGCGCGTGGATGCGGGCGCCGCCGGCAACGCCTACCCGGCGCTCCAGGGCTTCCGGATCTTCGACGGCGGCCAGCAGGTCACGACGTGCGCCTCGAACGGTGTCTGCCAGCCCTTCACGGTCGGCGCAAACGGCGACCAGCGCACCTACGAGGCGCGGGCCTACAACAGCGTCGGCGACTCCCGGGCCGGCGTCACGGCGCGCGCCTGGGCCTACCGCTCCCCCACCGTCGGCCAGGTTACGGCGGAGCCCATCTACCAGGAGGGACGCACGAGCAACGACTCGGGCGTCGTCCGCATCCGCATCCAGAACAGCGATCCCGAGGTGCGCACGTACGAGGTGACCGGCGCCGGCGCCCCCGTGCGGAAGTCGGGCAGCGAGTACACCGAGCTCGCCGTTCAGCTCCCCGTCGGGGGAACGACCATCACGGTGACGCCCACGAGCAACAACGAGGCGCCCGACGGCAGCGGCTCCGTCGGCTCTTCGGGTCAGGCCAGCGTGAATGTCGCGGGCCTTCCCCGCACCGGCGACGTCTCGGTCGCCGCGGAGGCGAAGAACGCGATCCGAGTGAGCGATGCCCCTCTCGATCGGAACGGCAGCAGCCGCGCGAACGAGATCATCTACGTCGCCGTTCCCCGCGGTGCGGACTTCTCCTGCTCGGTGGGCTCCGACGGCACCGGGCTGCGCGTGTCGGGCGGCCAGGAATCGTCGTCGTCCACGATCTCCGGACTCCAGGAGAACCGCGAGTACACCGTGGGCGCCTGCGTCAGCAACGGTTTCGGAGCCGCGAAGACCGGAACAGCAACCGGCTGGGCCTGGAACCAGGCCGGAGCGCCGGTCCCCCAGAACCCGACGTACGAGATCCCGGATGGGCGCGGCAACGGCAACGGCACGTATCTCGTGCGGTCGGCACCCAACGTGAACGCGCCGCTGGGCTACGAGACCGTGTTCTTCGGACACCAGGGAGAGTCCACCCAGTGGCAGCAGCCCGCGATCGGTGCCGAGGGTTCCATGCAGGTGAAGTTCTGCGTGCAGGGCTCGAACCTCTCGCGCTGCGGCGCACCCGTCCGGATCACGGCTGCCGATGCGTCGCGCGCGAAGCAGGTGCAGCTCGCCGATCCCGCCCTGACCACCTGCATCGTCGGATCGCGGCTCCAGGCCGCAGTCGGCCAGAACCCCGGCGGCCTGGGGACCCTGGCCATCAAGTCGACCGATCCCGCTCCGCGCTTCTACAGCGAGGGGATTCTCGGCGGCGTCTTCGCGTCCGAGCTCGATCCCGACCCGAATGATCCGCTGAAGGTGCCCAACGGCACGTCCCGTGCCACGGCACGACTCGCATTCACCTGGACGGACCCCGCCGCCCAGTACGGCACGCTTGGATTCGACGTGACGTATCGCGGATGCACCGGCAGCGTCGCTCCCGAGCCCACTCCCACGAACACCCCGCCCACCGGAGGCTAATTCCATGACCGTCACCCCCGAGCAGACGACCTGGTTCCAGGAGACGTTCGGCGCGCTCGTCGAGAACGTCGAACAGGTGGTGCTCGGTAAGCGCCACGTCATCGAGCTGGCGTTCACCGCGCTCGTCTCCCAGGGCCACCTGCTGCTCGAGGACTTCCCCGGCACCGGTAAGACCGCGCTCGCCCGTGCGATCGGTCAGACGATGCAGGGTCAGAACTCCCGCATCCAGTTCACTCCCGACCTGCTCCCGGGAGACGTCACCGGCATCACGGTCTACGACCAGAAGCGCGGCGAGTTCGAGTTCCACTCCGGACCGATCTTCGCGAACATCGTGCTCGCCGACGAGATCAACCGGGCGAGCCCGAAGACGCAGTCAGCGCTCCTGGAGGTCATGGAGGAGGGCCAGGTCACGGTCGACGGCGTCTCGCGCAAGGTTCCGGTGCCGTTCCTCGTCGTCGCGACGCAGAACCCCGTCGAGCAGGCCGGCACGTACCGCCTCCCCGAGGCGCAGCTCGACCGCTTCCTCATGAAGACCTCCCTCGGCTACCCCGACCACGCCGCCACCGTCCGCATCCTGGAGGGGTCCGGGAACGGGCGCCGCGAGGTCAACGCCGTCATCACCCCCGAAGCGGTGCAGACGATGTCGGCGATCGCGCAGGACGTCTACCTCAACCCGCTCGTCCTCGACTACATCTCGCGGGTCGTCGAAGCCACGCGCCAGGCGGCGCAGGTGCGTCTGGGCGTCAGCGTCCGCGGCGCGCTCGCGCTCACCCGCGCCGTCAAGACCTGGGCGGTCGCCCACGGCCGCGCCTACGTGACCCCCGACGATGTGAAGGCCCTCGCCGAGCCCGTGCTCGCACACCGCCTCATTCTGGACGCCGAGGCGGAGTTCGACGGGGTGACGCAGGGGGCCGTGATCGGGCAGGTCATGCTCGAGGTGAATCCCCCGACCCAGCGCGAGTCCGCGTGACGAACGACACCTCGTCCCGCATCACCCGCATCTCGTCGACATCGACGTCGACGGCGGGGTCGAGCACGCGCACGCGCTACGACACGTCGAGCCAGACGACCGTCATCGTCGTCGGCGGCATCCGCTTCTGGCGCCGCATCCGGCGCGCCGCGAAACAGAGCGCGACCGCCGTCGGGAACACGGTCACCCCGGGCGGATGGCTGCTCGTCGGCGCGGCGGTGCTCGGACTCGGACTCGGTCTTCCGCTCGGGTGGATCGAGTTCGCCGTCGCCGGCTTCGTCGCGCTCATCCTCCTCGTCTGCGCCGCCCCCTTCCTCTTCAGCTCGCGCGCCTACGACGTGTCGCTCGGCCTCGCGCACGACCGTGTCGTCGCGGGAAGCGAAGTGGCCGCATCCCTCCGCGTCACGAACGTCGGGTCGGGCGTCGCGCTCCCCGGCCGCGTCGACGTGCCGATCGGCGCGGGCCTCCTCGACGTGCCGATCCCGCTCCTGCGCAAGGGCGCCGTCCACGACGAGCAGCTCTCGGTGCCCGCGCTCCGTCGCGGCGTGCTCGATGTCGGGCCCGCCCGCGCCGTGCGCGGCGATCCCCTCGGCATCCTCCGCCGCGAGGTCGTCTGGGAAGACGTGCACACGCTCTACGTGCACCCGGTCACGACCTCCATCCCGAGCACGGCGACCGGCTTCGTGAAAGACCTGGAGGGAAACCCCTCCTCGCTCGTCGTCGACGCCGACATCTCCTTCCACGCGATCCGCGAGTACGCGCCCGGCGACTCCCAGCGCCAGATCCACTGGAAGTCGACCGCCAAGACCGGCACCCTGATGGTGCGCCAGTACGAAGAGACCCGTCGGTCGCGGATGGTGATCGTGCTCGCCTGCGGCGACGAGGAGTTCGCGAACGACGACGAGTTCGAGCTCGCCGTGAGCGCCGCCGCGTCGCTGGGCGTCCGCGGCATCCGCGACGGCCGCGACGTCTCCATCGTCGTCGGCGGCGAGGTGCCCGAGTTCGCACGACGTGCGGTACGCACCTCCCGCGACCTCACAACCATCACCGCGCGCACCCTCCTCGACGATCTCGCGGGACTCGAAAAAGGCGAGCGCATCACCCCGCTCGGCGACGTCGCTAGCCTCGCGGTCGAAGGGCACTCCGACGTGTCCATCGGCTTCCTCGTCTGCGGTTCGACCCCCACGCCCCGGATGCTGCAGCACGCGGCCCTCGCCTTCCCCGCCGACGTCGGCGTCGCGGCTCTCATCTGCGACCCCACGACCGAGCCCGGGTACCGGACGCTCGGGTCCACCTCGATCGTGACGATCGGTCTGCTCGACGACCTCCGGCACATCCTCGCCCGGAGCGCGAAGTCGTGAGCGTCGACGCCGCCGGCCGTCGTGCCCGCGCCCGCCGCGACGCCGGGCGACGCGAGCGCGACCTCACGTTCACGATCGGCAACGTCGCCTTCATCGACGGACTGCTGGTCGTCGGCGCCGCCGCCTCCTGGACGATCTCGCAGAGCCTGTGGTTCGTGCTGCTCGCGGGGGTCGGCATCGCCGCTGCCACCGCGATCGCGCTGGTCGGGGCCATTCGCGGCTGGGCGTGGTGGCTGGTGGCCGCCGTCACCGCCGGCGTCTACGTCGTGGCGGGGGTTCCGCTCGCCGCGCCCACCATGATCACCGACCCGGCGACGATCCTCGGCGCGGTCGTCGGTGTGCTCACCGCGCCCGTCACCGGGTGGAAGAACCTGCTGACCCTCGAGCTGCCGATCGGCATCTACCAGGCGACGCTCGCGCCGATCCTGCTCCTCATCCTGGCGCTCGGCGTGCTCGCCCATTCGCTCGCCCTGCGCGCGCCGCGCGCGTGGGTGCTGGCCGCCCCGACCGCGCTCCTTCTCACCGTCTTCGGCGTGGCCTTCGGATCGAGCGCCGTCTCGGGCGCATTCACGGTCGGCCCGTGGCGCCTGACCGGCGCATGGGAGGCGACGGTCGGTCTCGCGGCGCTCCTGGTCGCCTTCGGCTGGTATCTGTGGCGCAGCATCCACAGCCGTCGGTCCGCGCTCCGCGCCGCACGCAACGCCAACGGCGCCCGGCTCACCGGACGCGCGAACCGCACGCTCGGCACGCGCATCGCCCTGTCGGCCGGGATGCTGGTGGTCGCGCTTCTGGCCGGCGTGCTCGTCGCCCCCTGGGCCATCGCCGGCAGCACCCGTGACGTCATCCGCACCGCCGTCGACCCCGAGCTGCGCGTCCGCGAGGCCCTCACCCCTCTCGCCGACTACCGCACCGCGTTCACCGACGACCGCTACGACCAGGTCATGTTCACCGTGTCCGCCGACGAGTCCGTGGACCGCATCCGGCTCGCGACGCTGCCGTTCTACGACGGCCGGGTGATGCGCGCGACCGACCCCCTCACCGGCACCGCCGGCGACACCGCGTTCACGCGCGTTCCGGCGACGCTCACCGGCGACAGCGGTCAAGAGGTCACCGCCGACATCCGCATCGGCGCCTACTCGGGCATCTGGGTGCCGACGGCCGGCGACCTCGTCTCGATCGACTTCGACGGCTCCTCACGCGCCGCTCTTGCCGACGGGTTCTACTACAACAGCGACGCAGCGATGGGCGTCGAGCTGGCCGACCCGGGGCTGCAGGACGGCGTCGCGTACGAGCAGATCGGCCGGGTATCGGGCACGGTCCGCGACCCCGGCACTCTGACGCCCGCGCTGTCGAAGCCGGCCGTCGACCCCGCGTACGTTCCGGAGAGCCTGATCTCCTGGATCGAGACGCAGGATGCGCCGACGGGCGGTGCGGGTCTCGCGGAGCTGATCCAGCGGCTGCGCGCGCGCGGACTTCTGAGCCACGCTCTGTCGATCGATCCCGCGACTCCCCCGACGTGGATGGGCGATCTCGGCCAGTACACGTTCGAGCCGAGCCGCGCCGGCCACTCGACCGACCGCATCGGCGCGCTCTTCACCGCTCTTCTCGACAAGCAGAACGAGGTCGGCGGCACAGACGACGCGCAGCTCGTCGCCGCGTCGGGCGATGATGAGCAGTTCGCCGTCGCCGCCGCGCTGATCGCCGACCAGCTCGGCTTCCCCGCCCGCGTCGTGCTCGGCACGCGCCTGTCCACGACCGACGACTCCTTGTCGACGTGCGAGGACGGGGAATGCACGAGCGGGGACCTCGCGGCCTGGATCGAGGTGGCGGATGCCGACGGCACCTGGACGGCGATCGACACGAGCCCCCAGTACGCGGTCTCGCTCTCGCCCGACATCCAGCAGCGTCGCGACCCGCAGAACACGACCGAGGTCGAGCCGGAGCAGGCCGACACGGTGCTCCCTCCCGAGGCCGACCCGGCCGACTCCACGAATCAGGAGGAGGAGGAGCCGAACGCGCCCGTCGACCTCGCCTGGCTCTGGGCCACGCTCCGCATCTCGGGCATCGTCGTGTTCGCGCTGCTGATCCTCCTGCTGCCCGTGTTCACCGTGCTGATGGCGAAGCTGATGCGCCGCCGCGCTCGCCGCGAATCCCCGGATCCGCTCGACCGGGTGGTCGGCGGCTGGGAGGAGTACGTCGACACGGCGGTCGATCACGGAAAGCAGCCTCCGCAGGCGGCCACGCGCACCGAGACCGCCGAGGCGCTCTCCACAGGCATCGGATCGGACGGGAGTCGCCTCGCCGTGCTCGCCGACCGGTCGGTCTTCGCGCCGGTACCGCCGACAGACGACGACGGCGCGCGGTTCTGGGAGCTCGTTGACGCCGAACGCGCACGTCTGCGCGACGAACTCGGCTGGTGGGGCAGATGGAAGGCGCGGCTCTCGCTGCGCTCCTTCGCGCGCGGCGTGCGTCAGCTCGCCGCCCGGACACGGGCAGGTGGGCGATGACCGAGGGAATCGTACTGGTGACGGGCGCACGCACCGATGTCGGACGCGTGCGGGAGATCAACGAGGATGCGGTGCTGGCGCAGCATCCGGTGTTCCTCGTCGCCGACGGCATGGGTGGGCACGAGGCCGGCGAACTCGCGAGCGCCGAAGTCGTGGCGGCGTTCCAGCCGTTGGTCGGGCGTCAAGACGTCGAACCCGCCGATGTGGTGGATGCGGTCGCCGCCGCCCATGCCGCGGTCGCCCGCCTGTCGCGCACGCACGCGCGCGGCGCCGGCTCCACCGTGTCGGGGATCGTCGCGGTCGTGCAGAACGGCGTGCACAGCTGGTTGGTCGTCAACATCGGCGACTCACGGGTGTACCGCCTCGTCGGCAGCACCCTCGAGCAGCTGACGGTCGACCACTCGGTCGTGCAGGAGCTCGTCGACGAAGGTCGCATCACGCGCGCGGAGATGTCGACCTACCCGGGACGCAACGTGATCACCCGCGCGGTGGGCGATCAGTCCAGCGCGGCCGACTACTGGCTCGCGCCGATCGTCACGGGTGAGCGCCTGCTGGTCTGCTCCGACGGACTCTCGAACGACCTGAGCGATGAGGCGCTCCGCGCGGGCCTGTCGCTCGGCGGGTCGGCACAGCAGACGGCGCACGGGCTGGTCGACCAGGCACTCGCGCGCGGTGGTCGCGACAACATCAGCGCGGTCGTCGTCGACGTGCGATCGGGCGGGCTCGCCCAGCGCGCCGACGAAGTCACCGGCGGGTTCGCCACGAGTGCTGAGGCCACCGTGCATACGATCGACATCGACACCCATACCTCCGAACGACAGCGAGCCCGCCGTGACTAAGCGCACCTGGTTCGACGGCGACCTTCCCGCCGTCGCCACGGATCGGCTCGCCGTGCTGGTCGGGGGCGCGGATGGTGTGCCCGCCGCCCGCCGCGTGCTGGCGATCACCGGCGCCTCCCCCGACCCGACCGAGGTCCTGGATGCCCTCGTCGCCGAGGGGATCGCGGCGGTTCCCGCGTTCGCGATCGTCGCCCTCGACGAGGGTCATCTCACGGCGTTCCTCCGTGGGCCGTTCGCCCTCCGTTTCGAAGACGGCGGGCGCCGCGTGTGGCGCGTGGACGGCGTCGGGGCGCACACCTGGCGCGAGGTCGCCGCCGAGGGCGTCACGCGCGCCTGGGCCGGCGCCCCGGGTGCCGAGCCGCGTCTCCTCGATCTCGGCACGACCCCCGAGCGGCCCGTCCGCTCCGGCCCCACCACCGCCACCGGTGTGGTGCTGCGCACCGACCCCGCCGTCCGCCGGAGCGATCCGGTTGCGGTGCCTCCCGCGCCGGCGAAGGCGCCGGTCCGCATCCCGCTCCCGCCGGGGGTCTCCGCGCCTCCGCCCTTGCCGCACGGGATCGCCGCCCCGCCTCCCGTGCCGACGCCGCGCGCACCGCGTATCCCGCGCGCGATCCTCCTCCCCGACGGCGAGCGGGTGCCCATCGAAGGCACCCTGCTCGTGGGCCGCGGCCCCCGCACCGAACGCGTCGACGGCGAGCACCTGCCGACGCTGGTTCCGATCCCGCAGGCCCCGCGCGATGTCTCCCGCAGCCACGTGCGGATCTGGTCGGACGGAACGCGCGTGCAGATCGAGGACCTCGCGACATCCGGCGGCACGGCGCTCGTCGACGCCGGCGGCGTCGCGGTGCGCCTCATCGCGGATCGTCCGGCCGAAGTACAACCGGGCTCCGTCGCCGAGTTGCCCGGGGGCGCCCGCATCCGATTCGTGGAGGACGAGTGAGCACGCCGACGGGCGACAACGCCCCCGATCCCCTCGACGACAGCACCCGCATCGTGTCGCGTCCCGCGCCCGCTCCCGCCGCGGCACCCGAAGAGCCCGACGACGGCACGCTGCTCGTGCGGCGGCCCGCCGCGCCCGATGCGACCCCGCCACCGGTCGAGGAGCCCGACGACGGCACGCTGCTCGTGAGGCGGCCCGCCGCACCGGCCGCGCCCGAGTCCTCCCCCGACGACGCGCACCTCGCCGAGGACAGCACCCGTATCGTGGCGCGCCCCGCGACCCCGGCACCCGCCGACGAACCGGAGGACGGCACGCTGCTCGTGCGGCGTCCGGCCGCGAGCGCAACCGCGCCGGTCACCGCCGCCGAAACCGAAGACGCGACGCGTCTCACGCGCCCTCGCGCCGAGGCACCCGCTCCCGCGGCCACTCCGGCGGAACCGGCCTCCGACGACGCCACCCGCCTCACCCGGCGCCCTCCCACAGGCGACGCCACGCGCATCACCCGGCGCCCGGCATCCGACACCCCGCGCACCGCCGCGCCCCTCCCGGACGCCGACGACCGCACGGCGCTCGGCACCCGTCAGCCCGCGGAGGCAGCGGATGCGGAGCACACCCGCCTCGGCGGACGCCGCGCCGGCGCCGCGGCGCCGACGGATGCCACCGGTCTCTCGCCGCGGAGCCGCCGCTCGGCGCGCACGCGTGCCGCGAAGGCCGCGGCGGCGAAACCCGACGCGGTCCTCGCACCGCCGCCGGTCGATGACCGCCCGATCCCGGAGCGCTACGCGATCCGCACGCGTCAGGTCGGCGCCGCCCCGCAGAATGCGCCGACCGCACAGCCCGCACTCGCCGCGGGCGACGGCGGCCTGGCCGCGCGCACGGCCCGTCGACGCGCGCTCCGCACCCGCCTGACCGTGCTGGTCTCGTCGGCCGCGGTGCTGACGCTCGGCTCGATCGTCGGCCTCGTGCTGCTCATCACCGCGTGAGCCCCGGCTCGGGTTAGCATCGAAGGCTGTGTCCACGCCAGAACCCGTCATCTCCTACCCGCCCGAGCTGCCCGTCAGCGCCGCGCGGCACGAGATCGCGCGCGCTATCGCCGAGAACCAGGTCGTGATCGTCGCCGGCGCGACCGGTTCGGGAAAGACGACGCAGCTCCCGAAGATCTGTCTCGAACTTGGCCGCACCCGCATCGCGCACACCCAGCCGCGGCGGATCGCGGCCCGCACGATCGCCGAACGGATCGCGAGCGAGTTGCAGGTGCCGCTCGGCGGCGCGGTGGGCTACAAGGTGCGTTTCACCGACAAGGTCTCGGCCGACACGGTCGTCGCCCTGGTCACCGACGGCATCCTGCTCAACGAGATCCACCGCGACCGGCTGCTCCGCCGGTACGACACGATCATCATCGACGAGGCGCACGAGCGCTCGCTCAACATCGACTTCCTGCTCGGGTATCTGCGCCGCATCCTGCCCGAACGTCCCGACCTGAAGGTCATCGTCACGTCCGCGACGATCGACCCGGAGAGCTTCGCCCGCCACTTCGCAGACGCGAACGGCGTGCCCGCCCCGGTCGTGGAGGTGTCCGGGCGCACGTATCCGGTCGACATCCGGTACCGCCCGCTCGTTCCGGATGCGGTCGACCCCGATGAGCCCGACGACGACGAACCCGGCGCTCCCGCATCCGGTGACGAGGACGAGGTCTCCGCGATCGTGGCGGCCCTCCGCGAACTCGATCGCGAAGCCCCGGGCGATGTGCTCGTGTTCCTGCCGGGCGAGGCCGAGATCCGGGACGCCGCGGATGCCGTCCGTGGCGCCTACGCGAAGGACGCGGCCCCCACCGAGGTGCTGCCGCTCTACGGGCGCCTGTCGGCTGCCGAACAGCACCGGGTGTTCGAACGGTCGACCGTCGCCGGTGTGCGCCGCCGCGTGATCCTCGCCACGAACGTCGCCGAGACGAGCCTGACGGTTCCCGGCATCCGGTACGTCGTCGACGTCGGCACCGCGCGCATCTCGCGATATAGCAACCGCACCAAGATCCAGCAGCTGCCGATCGAGGCGATCTCGCAGGCCTCGGCGCAGCAGCGCGCCGGCCGGGCCGGCCGCACGGCACCCGGCATCGCGATCCGGTTGTTCTCCGAGCAGGATTTCGAGCGGCGGCCCGAGTTCACCGAACCCGAAATCCTCCGCACGTCGCTCGCGTCGGTCATCCTGCAGATGCTGTCGCTCGGGTTCGGCGACATCTCCGCGTTCCCCTTCCTGACCCCGCCCGACTCGCGCGGCGTCCAGGCCGCGTTCGATCTGTTGGTCGAGCTCGGTGCGGTGCAGCGCACGCGGCAGAGCACCACGCTGACGCCGCTCGGTCGTGAGATCTCGCGGCTGCCGATCGACCCCCGTTTCGCCCGGATGCTGATCGCCGCGCGCGAGGACGGCGTCCTCCGCGACGTGCTCGCGATCGTCGCGGGTCTGTCGATCCAGGACGTCCGCGAGCGACCCGAAGAGCGGCGGGAGGAAGCCGATCGCCAGCACGCCCGCTTCACCGATCCGACGAGCGACTTCCTCACCCTCCTGAACCTCTGGAACCACCTGCGCGAGCAGCAGTCCGAGCTCGGCTCGAGCGCCTTCCGGCGCCAGTGCCGAGCCGAGTTCCTCAACTACGTGCGCGTGCGCGAGTGGGTCGACGTGCACCGGCAGCTCAGCCAGCTGATGAGCCTGCCGCGGAACGCCGGCGATTCCGGCGGCGGGAGCGCGGATCCGGATGCGGTGCACCGCGCCATCCTCTCCGGACTCCTCTCGCACATCGGCGTGCTCGATGAGCGCGAGAAGCCGCGCGACGGCCGCGCGGCCAAGCCGGAGTATCGGGGTGCGCGCGGCGCGCGTTTCGCCCTGTTCCCCGGGTCGGGACTGCGCAAGAAGCGCCCGCAGGCCGTCATGGCGGCGGAGCTCGTGGAGACCAGCCGGTTGTTCGCTCGCACCGCCGCGGCCATCGATCCCGAGTGGGCCGAGCCGCTCGCGGGCGATCTGGCGAAACGGCAGCTGAGCGATCCGCACTGGTCGAAGGATGCGGGCGCCGCGGTGGCCGTCGAAAAGGTCACGCTCTTCGGCGTCGAGATCATCCCCCGTCGCCGCGTGCAGCTGGCGCGCTTCGATCGCCCGCTCGCGCGGGAGATGTTCCTCCGGCACGCGCTCGTCGAGCAGGAGTGGGATCCCTCTGCTTTCCCGAAGACGCTCACGGCCTTCGCCCGACGCAATCATGAGCTGCGCCGCCGACTCGAGAAGGTCGAGGAACGCGAACGACGACGCGACATCCTCGCTGGCGACGAAGCGGTCTACGCGTTCTACGACAGCCGGCTGCCCGCCGACGTCTTCGACGTGCGATCTTTCGAATCGTGGTGGCGCGACGCCGCGACCCGCACACCGAAGCTGCTGGATCTCACCGAGGACGATCTGCTCGAGAAGAACTCGCGCGCCGACGAACGCGATTTTCCGACGCGCTGGACGCAGGGCGACCAGGTGCTGACCCTGGCGTATCGGTTCGAGCCGGGTGCGGCCGATGACGGCGTGACCGCGGTCGTCCCGATCGCTCTGCTGGCGCAGATCCGCCCCGACGGCTTCGACTGGCAGGTACCCGGGATGCGCGACGAGCTCATCACGGCGCTGCTCCGCGCGCTGCCCAAAGCGATCCGACGTCACGTGGTGCCGGCGGCCGACTGGGCCGCTCGATTCGCCGAGGACCTGGCCGAGGCCGGACCGGAGAATCACGGCGGACTCCCCCGCGAGACCCTCGCCGCCGCGCTCGCCGCCCGCATCCAGCGGGTGGCGAACCAACCGGTGACCGCGGCCGACTTCGAGTTCGACCGTGTTCCCGCGCATTTGTCGATCTCGTTCCGCGCCGTCGACGAGCGCGGGCGCCCGGTCGGCTCCGACCGGGATCTCGTCGCCCTGCAGGCGCGGTTCGCGGATCGCGCGCGCACCTCGGTCGCCCGTTCCCTCGCGCGTCCCCGCGCGGGCGCACCGGCCGCGATCGCCGCGGTATCGGGCGTCGCCCCCGCCGCATCCGGTGCGGTGACCGAACGCACGGGCCTGACCGACTGGTCGTTCGGCGACCTGCCGGCGCTCGTCGACTCACCCGTGGCCGGCGGCATCGTCCGCGGGTACCCGGCCCTCGTCGACGCGGGCGCGTCCGTGACGCTCCGAGTGGAGGCGACCCCCGAGGCGGCCGCGCGCGAGACGAGGGCCGGCGTGCGGCGCCTCGTGCTGCTGGCCGTGCCCTCACCCGTGTCGTACGTGCTCGATCACCTCACCGCGAGCGAGAAGCTCGCCCTGGTCACGTCGCCGTACCAGAACGCGAAGGCTCTCGTCGAAGACGCCCGCGTGGCCGTTGCCGATGCCGTCATCGCGGGCATCGCCGCCGACGGCATCGTGCGTGATCGCGCCGCGTTCGAACGGCTGCGCGACGCATTCTCGGCGGCCGTCACCGACGAGCTGTTCCGCACCGTGTCGCTGAGCGCCCGCATCCTGCTCGCCCTCCGCGAGGTCGAGCGCGCCATGAAGCAGCAGAACTCGCTGACGCTCCTCGGGGCGCTCGGAGACGTCCGCGGGCAGCTCGCCGGACTCGTCTACCCCGGCTTCCTGTCGCGGACGGGGCTCGCGCGCCTCGCGCACCTGCCGCGGTATCTGCAGGGCGCGAAGGAACGCGTCGAGGCCCTCGCGGATCAGCCCGGACGCGACCGCGCCCGCATGACCGAGTTCGAGCGGATCGCGGATGGGTACGCCGAGGCGGGCGGCACAATCCCCCTGCCCGCGGATGCGCCCGCCACTCTCGTTCGCGCCCGGTGGCTGCTCGAGGAGCTGCGGGTGAGCCTGTTCGCGCAGCGCCTCGGGACCGCCGAGCCCGTGTCGGCGCAGCGCATCGCGAAGACGCTCCGGGAATAGCCCCGCGGATGCGCCGGTTTTCCCGAAGATGACACACGCGATCGTCTACTCCGAACACGGCGGGCCCGATGTGCTCCGCCTCATCGAGCTCGACACCCCCGCCCCCGGGCCCGGGCAGGTCGCCGTCCGCGTCGAAGCGGCCGGCGTGAATCCGATCGACGGCAAGCTGCGTTCGGGCTTGCGCGGACCGGGGCCGATGACGGCTCCGCGCCGGATCGGTAATGACGGCGCCGGTGTCATCACCGCCGTCGGCGAGGGCGTCGACGGGTTCCGGCCGGGCGACGAGGTCGTTCTGTTCGGGGCGAGCGGCGTCTACGCGACCGACGTCGTCGTGACGGTGTCGGCCGTGCAGCCGCGGCCTCCGCAGGTGAGCGCGGCGCAGGGCGCGGCCCTCGGCATCCCGGTCGGCACCGCCTACCAGTCGCTCCGCTCCCTCGCGGTGGGCCCGGGCGACACCGTGCTCGTGCACGCCGGATCGGGCGCCGTCGGACAGGCTGCTATCCAGCTCGCCGCGCTCTGGGGCGCGACCGTCATCGCCACCGCCTCGCCCGCGCGTTTCGACCGGCTCCGCGAGCTCGGCGCCGTCCCGGTGGCCTACGGCGACGGCCTCGAAGAACGCGTTCGGGCCGCCGCGCCGCAGGGCGTGACCGTCGCCCTCGATGCCGCGGGCACCGACGAGGCGATCCAGACTTCGCTCGCTGTCGTCGCCGACCCCACGCGCATCGCCACGATCGTGCGCGGTCCGGATGCCGCGGGATTCGGCATCCGCGCATTCTCCGGCGGCAGCCCCGAACCGCTCACCGACCAGCAGCAGGCGTGGCGGGCCGAGGCCGTGCCCGTGGTGCTTGCTCTGATGGCCGCCGGTCGTTTCACGGTCGAGGTCGGCCCGGAGTTCGCCCTCGCGGACGCCGTCGAGGCGCACCGTGTGCTGGCATCCGGAGCGAACGGCAAGATCACCCTCGTTCCCTGAGCCACCGGCACCGACCGCGAGACCGCAACTGCGCGACGAGACGTTGGTTCTGAACCAACGTCTCGTGCCCCATCTGCCGTCTCGCGGCACAATCACGAAGAGCCCCGTCCGATCGGACGGGGCTCTTCGTGTGCGGGCTCAGTTACCGGAGCGGCGCTTGTTGTAGACGTCGAACGCGACGGCGAGGAGCAGAACGAGGCCCTTGACGGCCTGCTGCCACTCGATGCCGATGCCCATGATCGACATGCCGTTGTTCAGCACACCGATGATCAGACCACCGATGATCGCACCGCCGATGGTGCCGACACCACCCTGCACCGCCGCGCCACCGATGAAGGCGGCGGAGATCGCCTCGAGCTCGAAGCCGTCACCGGCCTTCGGGCCGGCGAGGTTCAGGCGAGCCGTGAAGATGAGGCCGGCGAGCGCCGCCAGGAAGCCCATGTTGACGAACAGCCAGAAGTCGACGCGACGGGTCTTGATGCCCGACAGTTCGGCGGCGTGGCGGTTGCCACCGATCGCGTAGATGTGACGACCGAACACGGTGCGGTTCATCACGATGCCGTAGACCATCACCAGCACCGCGAGGATGATCAGCGTGACCGGGATGCCCTTGTACGAGGCGAGCGCCCAGGCGAACCAGCCGATGACGACCGAGATGAGGGCGAGTTTCAGCACGAACCACGCGAGCGGCTCGGTGTCCTGACCGTACTTCTGTCGGCCCCCGCGTGTGCGGAACTGCTGCACGATGAGCGCGACGATCGCGACCGCGCCCAGCACGAGCGTGAACAGGTCGAGGTCCGCCGCACCGAACACGTCGGTGAGGAAGCCGTTGCCGAGCGCACGGTACTCGTCGGGGAACGAACCGATGTTCGCGTTGCCGAGCACGACGAGCGCGAGGCCGCGGAAGATCAGCATGCCGGCCAGCGTCACGATGAACGCGGGAATGCCGACGAAGGCGATCCAGAAGCCTTGCCACGCACCGACCAGCGCGCCGATGCCGAGCGAGAGGATGACCGACAGCCACCACGGCAGGCCCATCTGCACCGCGAATACGCCCGAGACGGCGCCGACGAACGCGGCGACCGATCCGACCGACAGGTCGATGTGACCGGCGATGATGATCATCACCATGCCGATGGCGAGAACGAGGATGTAGCCGTTCTGCACGACCAGGTTCGAGATGTTCTGGGGCCGCAGCAGGATGCCGTCGGTCATGATCGCGAACAGCGCCACCACCGCGATGAGCGCGATGAAGATGCCGTTCTTGCCGAGGTCGCTGAGCACGTGGGTCAGCCAGCGGGTGAACCGGTTCTCGGTGGGGTTGACGAGGCCGCCGGCGGCGGTCGACGAGTCGCCCGGGGAGGGGGTGATGTCATTCGACATGAGTGTGAGTCTCCTGCAAGCCCCTAGCGGGGCTTCTCCATGGTCATGAGCTTGAGGACGGATTCGGGGGTGGCCTGCTCGATCGGCAATTCACCGGTGATGCGACCCTCGGAGAGGGCGTAGACGCGGTCGGAGATGCCGAGCAGCTCGGGCAGCTCGGAGGAGATCACGATGATCCCCTTACCCGCGGCCGCGAGCTTGTTGATGATCGTGTAGATCTCGTACTTCGCTCCGACGTCGATCCCGCGAGTGGGCTCGTCGAGGATCAGCACGTCGGGATCGGAGTAGATCCACTTCGACAGCACGACCTTCTGCTGGTTGCCGCCGGAAAGCTTGCCGGTCTTGGCGAGCACGTTCGGGGCCTTGATGTTCATGCTTTTGCGGTACTCGTTGGCGACCTTGAACTCTTCGTTGTCGTTGACGAGCCCTGCCTTCTCGAGCTTCTTCAGCGACGCCATCGAGACGTTGCGCTTGATGTCTTCGATGAGGTTCAGACCGTAGGTCTTGCGGTCCTCCGTCGCGTAGGCGAGGCCGTTGTCGATGGCTTCGGAGACCGAGCGCATCTTGACCTCCTTGCCCCGCATGAAGGCCCGGCCGGTGATGCGGGTGCCGTAGCTCTGACCGAACAGACTCATCGCGAACTCGGTGCGGCCGGCGCCCATGAGGCCCGCGATACCGACGATCTCGCCGGCGTTGACGGTGATCGAGACGTCGTCGACGACGACGCGGGTGGGGTCCTGGGGGTGGTGCGCGGTCCAGTTCTCCACGCGCAGCAGCTCTTCGCCGATGTGCGGTTCGTGATCGGGATAGCGGTGCTCGAGGTCGCGACCCACCATGTCCTTGATGATGCGGTCCTCGGTGACGTCCGCCTTCGCGATCGTCTCGATGGTCTTGCCGTCACGGATGACGGTGACGGTGTCGGCGACCTTTTTGATCTCGTTCAGCTTGTGGCTGATGATGATCGACGTGATGCCCTGGCCGCGCAGGCTCAGGATCAGCTCGAGCAGGTGATCCGAGTCGTCGTCGTTGAGGGCGGCGGTCGGCTCGTCGAGGATGAGCAGCTTGACTTCTTTCGAGAGCGCCTTCGCGATCTCGACGAGTTGCTGCTTTCCGACACCGATCTGCTTGACCGGTGTCGTCGGGTTCTCGCGGAGTCCGACGCGCTTCAGCAGCGCGGCGGCCTCCTGGTTGGTCTTGTTCCAGTCGATGATCCCCAGCGCGTTCTTGCGCTCGTTGTTGAGGAAGATGTTCTCGGCGATCGACAGGTACGGGCTCAGCGCCAGCTCCTGGTGGATGATGACGATGCCCTTCGCCTCGCTGTCGCGGAGGTTCTTGAACTGCACCTCCTCGCCCGCGTAGACGATCGTGCCGTCGTACGTGCCGTGCGGGTAGACGCCCGACAGCACCTTCATCAGCGTGGACTTCCCCGCGCCGTTCTCGCCGCAGATCGCGTGGATCTCTCCACGCTCGACGGCGAAGTTGACGTTCGACAGCGCTTTCACGCCGGGGAACGTCTTGGTGATGCCACGCATCTCCAGGATGTGCTCGACCATCCGTACTCTCCTTGCCAGGTTGCCTGGTCGGTCGGGCCCAGCCGGGCGGCTCGCGCCGCCCGGCTGGGCCGTCTCATTGCGGTATTAGCCGCCGATTTCGTCTTCGGTCCAGTAGCCGCTGTCGACCAGCGTCTCCTTGATGTTGTCCTTGACGACGATCTGCGACTCGAGCAGGTACGAGGGAACGACCTTCACGCCGTTGTCGTAGTCCGTCGTGTTGTTGACCTCGGGCTCTTCGCCGTTGAGGATCGCGGCCGCCATGTCGACGGCGACCTTGGCCAGCTCACGCGTGTCCTTGAAGATCGTCGCGTACTGCTCGCCCGCGTTGATCGCCTTGACGGAGTCGAGCTCCGCATCCTGACCCGAGATGATGGGCCACTCTGCGCCGGTCGAGTATCCCGCGCCCTCGAGCGCCGAGATGATGCCTCGCGAGATGCCGTCGTAGGGCGAGAGGATCGCGTTGACCTGCGTGCCGTCCGAGTAGTTCGCCGTGAGGATGTCTTCCATGCGGCTCTGGGCGGTCTCGCCGTCCCAGCGGAGCGTGGCGACCTGCTGGAAGTCCGTCTGACCCGACTTCACGACGAGCGTGTCGTCGTCGATGTAGGGCTGGAGGACGTCCATCGCACCGTTGAAGAAGAACGTGGCGTTGTTGTCGTCGGGCGAACCGGCGAACAGCTCGATGTTGAACGGGCCCGCGGGGGCGCCGTCGATCGGGGTGCCGTCGAGCTCGACGAGTCCGAGACCGTTGAGAACCGACCACGCCTGCTGCTGACCGACGACGAAGTTGTCGAAGGATGCGTAGTAGTTGACGTTCTCGCTGTCGCGGATGAGGCGGTCGTAGGCGATGACGGGGATGTCGGCGTCTGCGGCACTCTGCAGCACCTCGGAGAGCGTGGTGCCGTCGATCGAGGCGACGATCAGGGCCTTGGCGCCCTTGGTGATCATGTTCTCGATCTGCGAGACCTGCGTGGGGATGTCGTCTTCTGCGTACTGCAGGTCGACGGTGAACCCCTGGTCCTCGAGCTGGCTCTTGACGGCGTCGCCGTCCTGGATCCAGCGCTCGGAGCTCTTGGTGGGCATTGCGACGCCGATGAGGCCGCCGTCGCTCTCGCCACCGCTGCCTCCGGTCGAGCCGCCGCCGCATGCGGAGAGCATGAGGGCGCCGGCGGTGAGGGTGGCCGCAGCGAAGAGGATCTTCTTGGCTTTCACTGTCGTTCCTTTCCAGGTGACTGCACTGTCTTGGTGGGTGTTTCGGGTGACCGCGCCCAGGTGGGCTACCGGCGGTCGTCGGTGTTCTGTCCGTACACGTTCTGGTATCGGGAGTAGAGCGCGTCGATCCGTTCCTGAGGGAGCGGGACGAGCGCACCGCCCTCACGGGCGATGTGTACGGTTCGGGCGGCGTCCTCGCACATGACGGCCGCTTTCACGGCGTCTCGCGGGCTGACGCCGATCGTGAAGGGGCCGTGGTTCTGCATCAGCACGGCGCGGGAGCGGTGACCGCGGAGAGTGTCGACGATCCCGCGGCCGATCGAGTCGTCGCCGATGATCGCGAACGGTCCGACCGGGATGGGCCCCCCGAACTCATCGGCCATGCCGGTGATGACGCAGGGGATCTCTTCACCGCGCGCGGCCCACGCGACGGCGTAGGTCGAGTGCGTGTGCACGACCCCGCCGACCTCGGGCATGTTGCGGTAGACGTAGGCGTGTGCGGCCGTGTCGCTCGAGGGAGCGCGGTCGCTACCCGGGGTGCCCTCGACGACCGCGCCGTCGAGCGTGCACAGGATCATGTTCTCGGGGGCGAGGTCATCGTAGGTCACGCCGGAGGGCTTGATCACGAAGAGATCGGCACCGGGAACACGGCCGGAGACGTTGCCGCCGGTCCAGACGACGAGGCCGTTGCGCACCAGTTCGGCGTGCAGCGACGCGACATCGGCGCGGACCCGGGCGATCGCCACTTCGGTCTTCACCCCGGTGACGTAGAGGTCGCGCTCGTCGGCGGATGCGGACACGGGTTGACTCCTTCGTCTGTCGTAACCCCGGTGTGACGATCAATGTGACCGTTCACATTGCGCCACTGTAGCCCACGACCGCGGGCGGGTTTCAACCTGTGCTGGTCTCGGATTGATAACGGCCGGAATCAGCGCGGGAGAAGCGCCGCGGACGAACCGCGCACGATCAATTCCGGCACGATCGTGCTCGCCGCCGGCTCCACGCCGTCGGCAGGACCGAGCAGCAGATCGACGCAGCGACGCCCGAGTTCCGCGAAATCCTGCCGCACAGAGGTCAGCGGCGGCCAGAAGTGCGCGGCCTCCGGGATGTCGTCGAACCCCACGATGCTGATGTCGCCGGGCACGTCCAACCCCTCCGCCCGCACGGCGTGCATGAGCCCGAGTGCCATCTGATCGTTCGAGGAGAACACCGCGGTGAAGTCACGAACGCGCAGCAGTTCCCGGCCCGCGTAGTACCCGAAGTCCGCCGTCCAGTCCCCCAGGATCGGCGCCGTCGTGGGAATGTCGTGGGCGCTCATCTCCTCGAGGAATCCCCGCATCCGCGCCTCGGCCTCGATCCAGTCCTGCGGGCCGGCCAGGTGGTAGATGCTGCGATGCCCGAGTTCGATCAGGTGCCGCGTGGCGAGGCGCGCGCCCGCGATCTGGTCGACCGACAGCGCGTGCTGGGGATCGAGCTCGGGCGACTGCAGGGTCACGTACGGAATGTCGAGGGGCTGGGCCTCGAGGGCCCGAAGAACGCGCACCTGGGGCGCGATCACCACCAGGCCCTCGATCGACTGCGCCGTCAGATGCGCGAGGCCCGCGGGAATCGATGCCGGGTCGTTCGGCACGATGTTCGCCGTGCTCACCCAGTAGCCGCGGGCTCGCGCGGCTTCTTCGATCGCCGCGATGCTCGACGCGGGGCCGTACTGCGTGCTGGAGGCGGAGAGGATTCCGATGGTCTGCGACCTGCTCGTCACCAGGGCACGAGCGGCGCGGTTCGGGCTGTACTGCAACCGCGTCATCACCTCGATGACGCGCTCGCGCGTCTCGGGCCGGATGCTCGGGTGGTTGTTGATCACGCGCGAGACCGTTTGGTGCGAGACCGCCGCGAGGCGCGCGACATCGCGGATGCTGGGTCTGCGACCCGCCGCCTCGTCGCTCATGGGGTCGGTCTCCGTTGATGGGGGATGTGCACGGTCACACGCCTGCACACATTATGCACAGATCACCGTATCCCGGCTCCGGAATGTGACAGTCACACGGCCGAGCCGCCTGTGGAGGAATCGAATGTGACTTGTCACATTCCGCCGCCGCGACCGGAGGCGTAGCCTGTGCACATGGCGGACTTCGCCCAGCATCTTCCTCTCAGCCAGCGAGCCGGCGTCGACGAATCGAACGTCAGCTCGGATCGTCGCGCGGCTGTCGCAGACGTCGTCGTCGAGGCCGCCCGCATCCTGGGCATCGCCACGCACGACGACGCGGCGCACCAGGCGCGTGCGCGTCGCTTCCTCGACGAAGCCGGTCTCGGCACCGGTGCCACGGGCGGCTCGGCGACCGACCTCCGGCATCTCGCGGAGACGCTCCGGACGGGCCGGCGCCGCCGCATCGGGATGCTGGTGAACGCCGTGCGGGCGCTTCTGGTGCTCGCCGACACGGTCGGTGTCGCACCGCACCTGGATCCCGCCGTCAGCGGAGCGGTCGCTCTCGCCGCCGAGGGCAAGGCCGCCTTCGCGCGACGCGCGGTCCTGCGCGGCCACACGGTGCGGGCCACCGACGAGGGCTGGGGCTTCGGCTACGGGCCGGTGCTGCAGGGCACGGGGCGCAGCATCCTGCGCTTCATCCTCGAGCTCGAGGACACCCCGCCGCAGCCGCTCAACTCGCCGCGATGAGGTCCCGGTAGAAGCCGATCCCGCGAAGCCACACGTCGACGCGGATGCTCTCGTCGTGCGCGTGCAGTGCGTCGCGTTCGGAGCGCGTGAGGTGGAACGGCGTGAAGCGGTAGACGTGCGGGCTGATGGCGGTGAACCATCGGCTGTCGCTCGCACCGAGCTGCAGGTACGGCGTGGCCACGATGTCGGGGTCCAGCGCGGAGGCGATCGCGCCGGCCAGCCGACGCCACGGTTCACCCCGCCACGGCGACACCGGCGAGGGATCGGTGCCGTGGCGCACCTCGATCTCGATACCGTCGTCCGCGATCACACGGTGCAGGCGCGCCGTGGCGGAAGCGATGGTGTCCCCGGTCAGCAGCCGGATGTTGACGGCCGCCCGCGCGGAGGTCGCCAGCACGTTCTCGGCCGGTGCACCCTGCAGTTCGGTGGCGACGGCGGTCGTTCGGACGAGCGCGTTCGTCTCCGGCCCGAGGTGTGAGAACACGGCCGCGATCAGCGGGCCGGTGACGCCGAGACGGCGGAAGAGGATCGCCAGCGCACGCGGCGCGTGCGGCGCGACGGTGGTCAGCATCGCGCGCACCGGCGGGCTGATGCGCCGCGGGAAGGGATGGCGCTGCAGCCGCACGATCGCCCGCGCCAGCCGCGCGGTCGCCGGCATCGCAGCGGGCGTCGAGGCGTGACCGCCGATCTCGCGGGCGGTGAGCCAGGCGGTCATGATGCCGCGCTCCGCCACCCCGATCATCGCGGTGGCACGCGCGACGCCCGGGAGCACGCCGTCGACGACCGCGCCGCCCTCGTCGAGGACGAGTCCGGGCCGTACACCCCGGGAGCGCAGCAGGTCGACGATCGCGCCGGCGCCATCCCCCGCCGTCTCCTCGTTGTGCCCGAACGCGAGATAGACGTCCCGCGCGGGGACGTGACCCTCGGACACGAGGGCCTCCACCGCTTCCAGAATCGCGACGAGCGCGCCCTTGTCATCGATCGCCCCGCGGGCGACGATCCGCGCATCCGTTCCCTCGTCGACGATGTCGGCGCCGAACGGATCGCGGCTCCACTCGGCGGAGACGACGGGAACGACGTCTTGGTGCGCCATGAGAACGAGCGGGTCCGCGGCGACGCGCCCGGGCCAGCGGTAGAGCAGCGCGTGCCCCGACACGACGTCTCGCTCGAGGTGAGCGTGCGTCGCGGGATAGAGGCGCTCGAGCGCGCGCTGGAAATCATCGAAGACGGCGAGGGCCGCGGCATCATCCGGCGCCGCGGAGACCGTCGGGATGCGCAGCAATTCGCGGAATCTCTCCAGAGCGCTCGTCACGCGCCGAGCCTACTGGGGTGGCCCCCGAGTACGGTGGGGAGATGACCGCCGATCACTCCCCCGGCCTGCGCTGGGGCATCCTCGCCACGGGTGGAATCGCCCATCAGTTCACGTCCGACCTCCGCACGGCGGGGCTCGATGTCCGCGCCGTGGGGTCGCGTTCGGCCGCCGGCGCAGAGGCCTTCGCGTCCGAGTTTGAGATCCCCCGCGCGCACGCGTCGTACGAGTCGCTCGTCGCAGACGACGACATCGACATCGTGTACATCGCGACGCCGCATCCGATGCACGCCGAGAACGCCCTCCGCGCGATCGAGAACGGCAAGCACGTGCTCGTCGAGAAGGCGTTCACGCGCGACGGCGACGAAGCGGCATCGGTGCAGTCGGCCGCCGAGGCCGCCGGAGTGCTCGCGATGGAGGCGATGTGGACGCGATACCTGCCCCACATGATCCGCATCCGGGAGCTCATCGCGGCCGGAGATCTCGGCGAGCTCCGGGTCGCGCACGCCGACCACAGCCAGAAGCTGTCGGCCGACCCGAACCACCGCCTCAACGCGCTCGAGCTGGGCGGGGGCGCGCTCCTCGACCTGGGCATCTACCCCGTGTCGTTCGTCTGGGATGTGCTCGGTGCACCCACGTCGATCTCCGCGCACGGCCGCCTCGGCGAAACGGGGGCCGACACCGAGGTCGCGACCGTCTTCACGCACGCGGGGGGCGCCGTGTCGACCACGGTGTCGTCGTCCCGCGCTGCGGGCCCCGTGACCGCGCACGTCGTCGGCATCGAGGGCCGGATCGACATCGATCGCACCTGGTACGCGCCCGCATCCTTCCGACTCACCCGTCCCGACGGCACGGTGGCGGAAGAGTACGTGTCGACGATCGACGGGCGCGGGATGCAGTTCCAGGCGCTCGCCGCGGAACGGTTCATCGCCGAGGGGCGCCGCGACAGCGATCTGCTCCCGCTCGCCGAAACCGTCGCCATCATGCGCGCACTCGATGACATCCGCACGCAGATCGGCGTGCGCTACCCCGGGGAGCACTGACCATGCCCGATCTGACCATCCCTCGCGTCGCGGTCTACCTCGACTTCGACAACATCGTCATGAGTTGGTACGACCGCGTGCACGGTCGGAACGCCTACTCCCGCGATCGGCAGCGGATCGCCGAGAACCCCAAGGACCCGGAGATCGCCGAGAAGCTCGCTCGCGCCACGGTCGACGTCGGCGCGATCATCGACTACGCCGCCTCCTTCGGAACCCTCGTGCTCACCCGGGCGTACGCCGACTGGTCATCGCCGGTGAACGCCGAGTACCGCTCGCAGCTCGTCGCGCGCGCGGTCGACCTCGTGCAGCTGTTCCCGGCCGCCGCCTACGCCAAGAACGGCGCCGACATCCGGCTCGCGGTCGACACGGTGGAAGACATGTTCCGCCTGCCCGACCTCACGCACGTCGTGATCGTCGCCGGCGACTCGGACTATGTGCCGCTCGCCCAGCGCTGCAAGCGGCTCGGGCGCTTCGTGGTCGGCGTGGGGGTGGCGGGGTCGACGGCCAAGTCGCTCGCCGCTGCCTGCGACCGTTTCGACTCGTACGACTCGCTTCCCGGGGTCGGTTCTCCCGAGCCGACGAAGAAGGAGGAATCGGCCTCTCGGGCGCGGGCGCGCAAGCGGTCCGTCGACCCGGCGACCGATCTGCTCGAGCGAGCACTGCGGCTGGAGAACGACAAGGACCCCGCGCAGTGGCAGCACGCGTCCGCGGTGAAGAGCCTCATCACGCGGCTGGATCCCTCGTTCACCGAGAAGGCGCTCGGGCACCGCAGCTTCACCGAGTTCATCTCCGCGCATCCCGACATCGCCGAGATGGACGACACCGACAACATCGTCCGCATCCGGCTCGTCGCCGATAAGCGCTGACGGCTGGAACGACCGGAACGGGGTCGACGGGGCACTCGCCCGGTCGACCCCGTTCTGCGTCGTCAGGTGAGGAAAGGGATGACGCCGGTCAGCACGCCGACCGCGAGCATCACGAGCGACACGATCGTCGCGCGCCACAGCACCTTCTTGTGGTGGTCGCCGAGATTGACGCCGGCGAGCGAGACGAGCAGCAGGATCGCCGGCACGAGCGGGCTCTGCAGGTGCACCGGCTGGCCGGTGATCGATGCCCGTGCCATCTCGACCGGGTCGATGCCGTAGGCCGAGGCGCTCTCGGCGAGCACGGGGAGGATGCCGAAGTAGAACGCGTCGTTCGACATGAAGAACGTGAACGGGATCGAGAGCACACCGGTGATCACCGCGAGGTAGGGCCCGAGGGAGTCCGGAATGACCTGGGTGATCCAGTTCGCCATCGCCGTGACCATGCCGGTGCCGTTCAGCACGCCCACGAGCACGCCCGCCGCCAGCACCATCGACACGACGCCCACGATGCTCGGGGCGTGCGCCACGATCTCGTCGGCCTGCGTCTTCAGCTTCGGGAAGTTGATGATGAGGGCCACCGCAGCGCCGACCATGAACACGAAGGCCAGCGGGAAGACATCCATGACGAGCAGCACCATGACCGCGAGGGTCAGCGCGAGGTTGAACCAGATGAGCTTCGGCCGGAGCGTCGCCCGGTTCGGGTCGAGCATCGTGTCGGCCATCGCGGTGTCGGCCGTATCGACGAGCTCGGATGCGGCCACTCCCCGCCGCCCGCCGGCGACGGTCACGATGTTGCCGGTGCGCAGCAGCGCCCGCGCACCCACCGTGCGGTCGGCCCCGCGGAACACCCGCGGCGCCCGGAGCGGGCCGTCGCCGGAGGACACGAGGCGCGACGTGTCGACGCTGCCCGCGAGGCGGCGGCGCTCGGAGAGACCGAGGAACCAGGCGAAACCGAGCGAGACGATGATTCCGGCGATGAGGGCCGGCACCATGGGCACGAAGATGTCGGTCGGCTGCAGCCCGAGCGCGGCGGCCGCGCGGACGGTCGGACCGCCCCACGGCACGATGTTCAGCGTGCCGTTCATGAGTCCCGCGACGCAGGTGAGTACCACGGGGCTCATCCCGAGCCGCAGGTAGATCGGCAGCATCGCCGAGGTCGTGATGATGAAGGTCGTCGACCCGTCGCCGTCCAGCGACACGGCGCCGGCGAGGATCGCCGTGCCCAGCACGACCTTCGCCGGGTCATCGCCGAGCAGCCGGGTGATCGCGCGGATGAGCGGGTCGAAGAGGCCGACATCGATCATGATGCCGAAGTACATGATGGCGAACATCAGCAGCGCGGCCGTCGGCGCCATCGAACTGATCGCGTCGATGACCATGTCGCCGAGTCCGAGACCGGCGCCCGCGAACAGACCGAAGATCGTCGGGACGACGATGAGCGCGACCATCGGCGTCAACCGTCGCGTCATGATCAGCGCCATGAACGTGAGGATCATCGCGAATCCGAGGATCACGAGAATGGTGTCGGACGGAACGAACGCGACCGCGTAGTCGGCGGCCTCCGTCCGGGGGACGATCGTGTGCATCGCGACTCCTTCGTCGTGGTGAGGCGCGGGTCCGGGCGCCGTAGGGGGTTCGGCCGATGCTAGGCCGCGGCGTCATCCGCCGCCCGCTTGCTCGCATTCCCGCACGTTGTGCGCGTAGCGTGTGTTCTGCGCATTGTGCGCAGAGGAGGCGATGATGCGCTTCGCGACGCGGATGCTGATCGTGCAGGTGGCGACCCAGGTCGCCGTCGTGGCGGTCTGCGCGGCCGTGTTCCTCGCCATCGGCGTCCAGCAGCTGCGCGAGGAGGCGGAGTCGTCGGCGTTGAACATCGCGCGCACGGTCGCGGAGGACGCGCAGGTACGGCAACTCGTGGCCGCCGCATCCGCCGCGGATGCTCCTCCTCCCGCGTCCGAGCTGCGCGCCGGACCGCTGCAGGCGTACGCGCTCGCGGTCACCGACCGCGCAGATGGCCTGTTCGTCGTCATCTCCGACGTGCGCGGCATCCGCCTCGCGCACCCGAACCCCGACCGGATCGGCGAGCAGGTCAGCACGAGCTTCGCCGAGACGCTCGCCGGCCGCGAGGTCGTGACGTGGGAGACGGGCACGCTCGGCGAGTCCGCGCGCGCGAAGGTCCCGATCCTCCCGCCGGGCGGAGGCGCTCCGGTCGGCCAGGTCAGCGTCGGGTTCGAGCCGGCCAGCGTCTTCGACGATCTGCCCGCGCTCCTCGGCGGAATCGCGCTCGCCGTCGGCGCGGCCGTCGCGGCCGGGCTCGTCGTCGGCCTCTTCATGCGGCGACGGCTCGAGTCCGTCACTCTCGGTGTGCAGCCCGAAGAGCTCGTGGCGCTCGTGCAGACGCAGGCCGCGGTTCTGGCGAGTTCCGGTGACGGGATCGTCGCGCTCGACACCGCGGGAGTGGTGCGCGTGTGCAATCCGGCCGCGGCGCGGATGCTGGGCCTCGCCGAGGCCGCCTCGGGCAGCTCGTTGTCTGCTCTTCCCCTCGACGACGACGTGCGGCGCGCGCTCGGCGGCGAGGGCGCACCGGGCGGGATGGTGATCGGCGATCGGGTGATCTACATCGATGTGCTCCCCGTCCTGCGCGCGGAGCGGACGCTCGGGACCGCCGCTGTGCTCCGCGATCGCACCGACCTGATCGCCCTCAGCGAGCGCCTCGAGAGTGTGCGCACGATGAGCGACGCGCTGCGGGTGCAGCGCCACGAGTTCGCCAACCGCCTGCACGCGGCGACGGGCTTGATCGACGCCGGGCGCGCGCACGAGGCCAGAGACTTTCTGCGCGACCTCGCCGGGGATGGCGGCACGGGGGCGCCGGAACACGGGTGGACGTCGGGCGAGCGGATCTCAGACCCGCTTCTCCGCTCGTTCCTCGGAGCGAAGGCCATCGCAGCGGCCGAACGTGGCGCGACGCTCACGATCGGTGAGGACACCCTCCTCTGGGGGCAGGTCGCGGAGGCCGAAGACGTCGCCGCGGTGCTCGGCAACCTGATCGACAACGCCGTCACCGCCGCGGTCGGCGGCGACCGCACGCCCACCGTCGAGGTCACCCTGCTCGACGACGGCGACACCCTGGTCGTCACCGTGGCCGACTCGGGCCCGGGCGTCGCCGATCCATCGGTCGTGTTCGCCCCGCGGAATCCGGATGCCGCCACCGCGGACGCCCACCCCGAACCACCCATCGACCGGGTGCACGGCCTCGGCATCGGCCTGCCGCTCTCGCGCGATCTGGCGCGTCGGCGCGGCGGAGACGTCTGGCTCGTGGACGCCGGAGGGCCGGCGTCCGGCGCCGTCTTCGGTGCGCGGTTGCCGGGCGTCATGACCGGTCGCGCGGCGACGGCGTCTCAGGAGGAGAAGCAATGACCGACATCCGGGTTCTGATCGTCGACGACGACTTCCGCGTCGGCGGCATCCACCGCGACATCGTGGCGGACCGCGCGGGCTTCACCGCGCTCGATCCGGTGCGGAGCATCGACGCGGCGCGCGCCGCCCTGCGCGCCGACACCCCCGACCTCCTGCTCGTCGACGTCTATCTTCCGGATGGCGACGGCATCGACCTGATGCGCACCTCGGGCATCGACGCGCTCGTGCTCTCGGCGGCATCGGATGCCGCCACGGTGCGCCGGGCGCTCCGGTCCGGCGCGCTCGGCTATCTCGTGAAGCCGTTCGACACCCGGGTACTCGGCGAGCGGCTCGATCGGTACGCGCGCTACCGCAACCTCATCGACGCCGATCGCGCGCTGTCGCAGGAGGAGATCGACCGCGCTGCGGCGATCGTGCACGGGGCCGGCGACGCCGCATCCGTGTCGCGGTCGGCGACCGAGCAGCTCATTCTGGGCACGCTCGGCGTCGAGGAGGCGTCGGCCGCCGAGATCGCCGAACGCGCCGGGATCTCCCGGGCGACGGCGCAGAGACACCTGTCGACGCTCGCGACCCGCGGGCTCGTCGAGGTGGGGCTCCGTTACGGTGCGACCGGGCGACCCGAGCACCGCTACCGGGCACGGGTCTCCTGAGCCGCTCGGGTGTCAGGCGCGCGGGGTGCGCGTGCTCCAGAGCGCCCACGCGATGAGCACCGGCTGGAAGAAGAGCCGCACGAGACGCTTCACGTCGGTGTCCAGACCGAAGCCGTCGCGGCGGTACGTGAACTGCGCGATGTTGCCCGGGAAAACGGCCGCGAAGAAGAGGGCCAGAACCGTGCCGGCGCTGCGACGGTGTCGAGGCAGGGCGACCAGCGAGGCGCCGAGGGCGATCTCGGCGACGCCCGACGCGAGCACGACGGCGTCCTTGTCGAGCGGCACCACTTCGGTCGTCCAGTCCGGCACTTGCGCCTGGAATTCCTTCCGGGCCCAGAACAGGTGGCTGACGCCGGCGAACACCATGGCGGCTGCGAGCAGCCAACGCGCGAAATTCCTCATGTCCTCAGTCCACTCCCGAACGCGGCTCGTGTCGAGCCCGAATGTCTCGCGACGCGCTGTGCTGACCGGCGGACGCCCGTCAGCGCGACATCGATGCCGATGCCGGTGTCGATGCCGATGCGCTGGTCAGGCGCGGCGACCGGACCCGCCCGTGGCCCACAGTGCCCAGACGACCAGCACCGGTTGCAGGAACAACCGTCCGAAACGCGCCCGATCGGTTCGCATCAACGGCGCGGGCCGGCCCGTTCGCCACTGGTGGACGTTGCCCGGGAACACCGCCACGAAGAACGCGGCGATCGCGTAGCCCGCGATCGCTCGCCGCGGCGGGGGCAGGAGCGCCGCGGCGCCGAGAGCGATCTCCGCCACGCCGGAGCCGACGACGATCGCATCCGTGCTCGTGTGGAGCATCCGCGTCGCCCACTCCGGCACGACGATGCGGTAACCGCGGCGCCCCCACGTGAGGTGCGACACACCCGCGGCCGTCAGCAGCGCGGCGAGCGCGAGGCGTGCGATGGTTCGCAACACGGAACGGATGCGGTGCCCACCGCGTCCGCGCCTCACGCGCCGGCCTGTTCTGCGGCGTCGCGTGCTGCGGCGTCACGTGCTGCGGCGTCCTGTTCTGCGGTGTCGCGTGCTGCGGTGATGGCGGCGGCAGCCGCGTCGATGAAACGTGCGTAGGCGTCGGGGCTGTCGTCGGCGGGAATGGCCCGCAGCACGACCTCGTCGACGGCGCCGAGATACGGCACCAGACCCGCCGCGATGCCGTCGTCGCCCGGCGCGGGAAGGACCGTGGACTCGACGCCGACGCCCAGCCGGGCGAAGTTCGCGGCGTAGTTCGGGTAGGTGGCATATCGCGCGGCCTCTTCCCGCATCCGCTCGATCCCCGCGGCGTCGACCGCCGCGCGAACATACAGGCACACCCGTGCGGCGGGCGCGAGATCGTGCGCGTCACGGCTCTGCTCGGCGGCAACCGCGGGCGGAAGCCACGACAGCAGCGGACCGTCGGCCTCGCGGGCGGCGAGTGCACGCATCCGCGGCCCGAGGGCCCCGACCACGAGGCCGACCGCCTGTCGATCGCGGATGCGGCGGACGCCGTCGCGCACGAGCGCGAGCTGGCCGGTCCGGGCGGCGCCCGAACCGAGCCCGATCCGGATGCGGGAATCCGGCGCGTCGATGCGCGAGACGGCGTCGGAGATCTCGCTCGGGGCGCGGCGGTCGAGCGGCACGACCCCGGTGGCGAGGACCAGACGCTCGGTCACGGCGGCGGCCGCCGCGAGTGCGGCGAGGGCATCGCCGTCCGGGGTGTCGTTGACCCAGAGCGCGTGGAAGCCGGCTCGCTCGGCGGAACCGGCGATCCGGGCGATGAGGGCGGGGCCGAGCGACCCGGCGACGCCGAGCGAAATGGTGGCGGATGTCATGTACCGAGCTTGCGCCCGGAGGCCGCATCCGGCGCACAGGACTCGCCCTCCGCCGTCCGACGCGCCGCCCCGCAGACCCGCAGGCGCGCAGCCCGGCAGATGACGAAGAGCCCGGGGCGGTGGGCCCCGGGCTCTTCATCCGTGATCGTCAGGCCGCGTCGGCGAGCACGCTCACCGACGCCACGACCAGCTGACCGCCGACCGCATCCACCCGCACCGCGCCCCCGTCGCCGAGTTCGCCGCTCACGAGCAGGTCGGCGATGCGGTCATCGATCTGACGCTGGATGAGGCGGCGGAGCGGGCGCGCGCCGTACTCGGGCTCGTACCCGCGGTCGGCGAGCCAATCCACCGCCGACTCCGACACCTCGAACCCGATCTCGCGGGCTCCCAGTCGACCCTCGGTCGTGGTCAGCATGAGCGACACGATCTCGCGGAGCTGCGGGCGATCGAGCTTCCGGAACAGCACGATGTCGTCGATGCGGTTGAGGAACTCGGGCCGCATGGCCTCCCGCACCTTCGCCATGACGCGATCACGCAGGTCGCCCTCGGAACCGAACCCGGTGGCGCCGCCGCCGTCGGCGATGAAGCCGATGGCCCCCGACCGCGACGCGAGGAATTCGGCACCGATGTTCGAGGTCATCACGATGACCGTGTTGCGGAAGTCCACCGTGCGCCCCTGGCCGTCGGTCAGGCGCCCGTCGTCCAAGACCTGCAGCAGCAGGTTGAACACATCCGGGTGCGCCTTTTCGATCTCATCGAAGAGCACGACGGCGTAGGGATTCCGACGCACGCGTTCGGTCAGCTGTCCGGCCTCGTCGTATCCGACGTATCCGGGAGGAGCACCGACGAGCCGCGATACCGTGTGGCGCTCGCCGAACTCGCTCATGTCGAAGCGGATCACCGCGTTCTCATCGTCGAACAGCGACTGCGCGAGGGTCTTGGCGAGCTCGGTCTTCCCCACGCCGGTGGGGCCGAGGAACAGGAACGACCCGATCGGGCGGTGCGGATCGCCCATCCCGGTGCGATTGCGCCGCACCGATGTCGCGACGGCCGTGACGGCCGCATCCTGGCCGATGACGCGGTTGTGCAGCTCCTGCTCGAGAGTCGCGAGACGCTCGCGCTCGGACTCGGTGATCCGGTTCACGGGGATGCCGGTCGCCCGGCTGATGACCGCCGCGATCTGCGGTTCGTCGACGACCGCATCCGGGCGCTCGGACTGAACGCTCGTGGCCTCGTCGATCCGGCTGCGAACGCGCGTCATCTCATCTCGCAGGCGCGACGCCTCCTCGTACCGTTCGGCGGCGACGGCAGAGTTCTTCTCCGCCTCGAGCACCGCGAACTCCGCCATCAGCGCGGCCGTGTCGACCCCCGCGCCGAGGCGCAGGCGCAGACGCGCGCCGGCCTGGTCGATCAGGTCGATGGCCTTGTCGGGCAGCACGCGATCGGTGACGTAGCGGTCGCTGAGTTCGACGGCCGCGGCGAGCGCGGCATCCGTGTACGTGACACGGTGGTGCTCTTCGTACGCCGGCCGCAGGCCCTTCAGGATCTCCACGGCGTCCACGATCGACGGCTCACCGACCCGCACCGGCTGGAAGCGGCGTTCGAGCGCCGAGTCCTTCTCGATGACGCGGTACTCCTTGAGCGTCGTGGCGCCGATCAGGTGCAGGTCGCCGCGCGCGAGGCGCGGCTTGAGGATGTTGCCCGCGTCCATCGCGCCGTCGCCACCGGCGCCCGCACCGACGACGGTGTGCACCTCGTCGATGAACACGATGACGTCGCCGCGGAGGTCCGCGATCTCGTCCATCGTCTTGGTCAGGCGCTCTTCGAAGTCGCCGCGGTACCGCGCGCCGGAGAGCATGGCCGCGAGGTCGAGCGAGATGACCCGCTTTCCGCGCAGTTGCTCGGGCACGTCGTCGGCGACGATCGCGCGGGCGAGGCCCTCGACGATCGCGGTCTTGCCGACGCCCGCTTCACCGATCAGCACGGGGTTGTTCTTCGTGCGACGGCTGAGGATTTCCACGGTCTGCTCGATCTCGTCGGCCCGGCCGATCACCGGGTCGAGCTCCCCCGCGGCGGCGCGCGCCGTCAGGTCGTCGCCGTACGTGTCGAGCATCGTGGCGGCGCCGTCACGTGCCTCGGTCGCGTCCGTTCCCGGCGCGACGGGCTCCCGGAGTCCCTCGGTGAGGGCTTCGGCCGTCACGCCGGCGTCGGCGAGCACCCGGCCGGCCGGGCTGTCCTGCGCGAGCACGAGCGCGAAGAAGAGGTGCTCGGGATCGATGTAGGTCGACCCCGAGGAGCGTGCGACCTGGAAGGCGTGGAACAGCGCGCGTTGCACGGATGTGGTCAGCACGGCCGTGTCGACATCGGCCGCCGGCCCCTCCTGCGGGAGGCGCTCTTCGATCGAACGCTCGATCGCGTCCGGGTCGGAACCGACGCGAGCGACGGCCTCGCGGGCAGACGCGTGCTGGACGATGGCGTACAGAACATGCAGCACGTCGAGTTCGTGCTGACCGCGCGCGAGCGCGAAGCGTCCGGCGTCCTGAAGGATCTGCTGCGTACCCATGCTGAGGAACCGACTGAGGTCGATCGACCGCGCCGCGCGAGCCTGCTCGCCGCGCAGGTAGCGGCTGAGGAACTCGTCGAATGCGCTCTGGCCGTCGGTGTCGGACGGGCCCGTGACGTCTTCGGGCATGTATGCCTCCTGGGGGCAAGTGAGTGGGGGTGGCTCAACTATATTTTGCGTAGTTGAGCACGGTTCTATCAAGTTAAACGGTCCCGCGCTCGCGCTATTCCCAGATACTCTCGAATCCATCCCGCAGCCGGAGGACTCCCGATGACGCACGTCGAACATCCCCGCCGCGATGGCGTCGTGTCGGAGTTCTTCGCGGGAGTGCGCACCCTGCTCGGCGGCTTCGGATGGTGGCGCGTGCGACCGGGGCTCATGCTCCTCGGCCTCGTCCCCGCCGCCGTCGTGAGCCTGGTGCTCGCGGCGGCCCTCGTCACCCTGGGATTCTGGATCGCCCCGCTCGCCGAGACCCTCACCCCGTTCGCGAACGGGTGGGACGCGCCGTGGCCGTTCGTGGTCCGGATCGCCGCCGGCACCGCCGTGTTCGGCGCGGCGCTCCTGCTCTCCGCGACCCTGTTCACCGCGTTGACGCTCCTGATCGGCGAACCGTTCTACGACCGCATCTGGCGCGGCGTGGAAGCCGCGGAGGCGCCGGGCGAACCGCTCGACACGGACGGCGGCTTCTGGGCCGGGATCGCGGACGCCGCATCCCTCATCCTCCGCGGCATCCTGGCCGCGATCATCGCCTTCGCCGTCGGGCTGATCCCGTTCGTCGGCGGCGCGCTCGGTGCAATCACGGGCATCCTGCTGTCGGGCTGGATCCTCGCCGACGAACTGTCCGGACGAGCGCTCACCGCGCGCGGTATCGACCACCGCGCACGACGACGGATGCTGCGCGCACACCGTGCGCGCGCGTTCGGCTTCGGCGTCGCGACGCAGCTGTGCTTCCTCATCCCGCTGGGCGCCGTTCTGACCATGCCGGCGGCCGTGGTGGGAGCGACCCGGCTCGCGCGGGACGTGCGGCCGCCCGCATCCGCGATCCCCGGCGCCCCGCCGTCGTCGTCCTAGCGGTCACGAGACACGGAAGTGCGTCGAAGCGGATACGCTGGGGGCAGTCTTTGCGAAGGAGTTCCATGTTCATCGTGTCCCTGCTGCTGTTCCTGCTCGGGATGTTCGCGTTCGGCATCTCCTTCTCGCTCGAGGGATTCCAGGCGATCGTCTTCGTCTCCGGCATCCTGCTCATCTCGCTGGCGATGGCACTGCCGATCCACGTCCGCCGCGCTCGATAAGGACCGCGCGCGATAAGCGCCGCGCTCGATAAGAGCCGCGCCCGTCAGCTGCGTCCGCCGGGAGGGCCCGCGTTCAGCAGCACGACGTACGCGAGCACGACCAGCACGAACATCGCGATTCCGAACGCCCACGGGTGGTTCAGCAGCATCCGCAGAAGCCGGTCATGCCACCGCGCGTCGCGCGGGTCGGCGGTCTCCGTGCGGCGCCATTCGCCGCTCAGGCGTGATGTGCGGTGCAGCCAGAGCTCGGTAGGGATCGTCGCGTAAGGAATCACGGCGCTGCCGATGGCGAGGATCGCGGCACCCGCCGACCAGCGCTGATTCTTCGCGACGATGATCGCGGTCGCGCCGTAGGAGAGGAACACGAAGCCGTGGATCGCGCCGCCGATCGTGACCGCGATCGGCGCATCGGCCGTCGCACGGATGATCAGCCCCGCGATCAGAAGCGTCCAGGAGACGGCTTCGGCGATCGCGAGAGTACGGAACAGCGCCAGGGGCGTGCGGAACACGGGCATCCTCCACGGCGTCCGCGGGTCGGGTGCGATCGCCGCTCCCCACGCTAGCGGAGATAGCTTCAGTGTTCCTGAAGGTTCTCTCCGAACGGCGCTTCGTGCAGTCCCCGGAGTGCGGTCGTGAGTTCGGGCACACCCCCACCGAAGACCCGGTCGAGGGCCGCGAGCTGCTCATCGGCCGCCGCGAGAGCCTCGGTTCCCTTCTCGGTCACCCGGAGGTCGGAAGCAGAGCCGGCGTGCGCCATGACGTCCTCGACGAATCCCTCGGCGGCGAGCGCTTTGACCGCGGTGTGGGCGGTCTGCACCGTGATCTGCGAACGGCGCGCGAGCTCCGAGAACGAGATACCGGGCGTCGCCTGAACGTGGGCGAGCAGCCCGTACTTCCGGGTCGTGAGACCGAGGGGCTTGAGTGCGGCGTTGAGACGGCCGTCCCAGACAGAGGCGACCGTCAACAGCGAGATCACGGGACTGAAGGGAGGTCGCCGACCGGCGGCTTGCGCCTGCGGCGAGTCTGGCATCATCCCATGCTACCGGCGCGCCCGACCGCGGGCCGGGCAGTAGCGTGGACGGGTGACATTCTCCTTCGATGCCCTGCGACGCTGGCCCGACATCGAAGGGCCGGATCAGCTCGCGGTGGATGCGGCGGACCGCCTGATTCTCGACGAATCCGCCGCCGCCCGCGCTGATCTCCCCCGCACCGACATCGCTGTCATCGGCGACGGATACGGAGCGATGACCCTCGGAGCGGCCGACGCGGGCACGGACGGCGTCGTGCGCGTGCACCAGGACTCCCTGCTCGGCGAACGTGCGCTCGCAGCGAACGGGGAACGCACCGGACTCACGGATGCGGTCGCATCCGTTCCCCTCTCCCCGAGCTGCTGCGCGGCGCGCGCGTCGTCCTGCTCCGGCTGCCGAAGTCGCTCGATGAGCTGCGCGACATCGCGGGAGCCATCGCCGCACACGCGGCACCCGATGTCGTGGTCTTCGCCGGCGGCCGCCTGAAGCATATGTCGGTCGGCATGAACGCCGTCCTCGGTGAGAACTTCTCCCGCGTCGACGTGACCCACGCCCGACAGAAGTCGCGGGTGCTCATCGCTCAGGGCCCCCGGAACGGCCGCGACCCGGAACCCCGTCGCGCGACCCACGACGGGCTGGTCGTCTGCGGCTTCGGCGGCGTCTTCGCCGGCACGTCCATCGACATCGGCACGCGATTCCTGCTCGAGCATCTGCCCGAGACGATCCCCGCCGAGGGCCGAGTCGTCGACCTCGCTTGCGGGTCGGGTGTCGTCGCCGCGTGGCTGGCCCGGCGGCATCCGGAACTCTCCGTCTACGCGTCCGACCCGTCGGCGGTGGCCGTCGCCTCCGCCCGCGCAACGGCCGCCGCGAACGAGGCCGGCGATCGGATCACGGTCGTACGCGACGACGCGCTCTCCGCGCTCCCCGACTCGAGCGCGTCGTTCGTCGCCCTGAATCCGCCATTCCACTCCGGCACCGGGGTCGACACCAGGCTGGCCGCGCACCTGTTCGCGGATGCCGCACGGGCACTCCGGCCGGGCCGCGAGCTGTGGACCGTGTGGAACTCGGCGCTCCGCTACCGCGGTGAGCTCGAGCGGATCGTCGGCCCGACCCGGCAGATCGCGCGCAACGGCAAGTTCACCGTCACCGCATCCGTCGCCCGCTGATCCCGGCGCCCCTCGCCCCTCACCCAGCCGGCAGTCTCCCCTCCGCCTCTCTCCGCTGCGCCGCCTCCCTCCCCTCGCCGCTCCCCCCTCGCCGCTCCCCCCTCCGCCGCTCCCCCCCTCCGCGTCTCTCCCCCCTCGCTGCCTACCCGGCACCCAGCGCCCTTCACCCTCCACCCCATGTCCCACTTTTTGCCGCAATAGCGGTGCCAGAGCGGCAAAAGTTGGGACATGCTGCGCGAATAGTGGGACATGCCGACGCAGCAGTTCGGCAGGAGGTGGGTCAGCAGCCGGGGCCGGTGCCGGGCCAGGGGCCGGCGCCGGACCAGGGGCGGCGCCGGACCAGGGCCGGTGCCGGACCAGAGGCGGCGCCGGACCGGGGCGGGGCCGGACCGGCGCGCCGCCGGGATCAGCGGCCGAGGTGGATGCGGACGATCTCGGCGATCCTCGGCGGAACGGTCTCGTCCTGCAACGAAGTCGTGTCACCCAGCGGTCGGCCGTCGACGAGGTCGACGAGGAGTCGGCGCATGATCTTGCCGCTGCGGGTCTTCGGCAGGTCGGGCACCGTGAACACGAACTTCGGCTGCGCAACCGGGCCGATGGAGGTGCGGACGTGCCCGCGCAGCTCGGCGGCCTCACCATCGCCCGTCACGAACGCGGCGATCGCCTGGCCCGTGAGGTCGTCGGCCACCCCGACGACCGCCGCCTCGCCGACCTTCGGGTGCGCGACCAGAGCGGATTCGATCTCGATCGTCGACAGCCGGTGCCCCGAGACGTTGATGACGTCGTCGATGCGGCCGAGCACCCAGAGGTCACCGTCGTCGTCGAGCTTCGCCCCGTCTCCGGCGAGGAAGAATCCCTGATCCGCGAACCGCTTCCAGTACGAGTCGCGGTACCGCTCCGGGTTTCCCCAGACCGTGCGGGACATGCCCGGCCAGGTGCCGTCGATGACGAGCAGTCCCCCACCTCCCGGCCCGACGTCGCGTCCGTCCGCGTCGACCACGCGTACGGTCAGTCCGGGCAGCGCGGTGAGTGCCGATCCGGGCTTGAGCGTCGAGACTCCGGGCAGCGGCGCAGCGATCGCCCCGCCGGTCTCGGACTGCCACCAGGTATCGACGATCGGGGTTTCGCCACGACCGAGATACCGGTGGAACCACACCCAGGCCTCCGGGTTGATGGCTTCGCCGACCGTGCCGAGCAGGCGGATGTGCGACAGGTCGTATGACGCGGGCGGCCCACCGGGGTACCGGCTCATGAGCGAGCGGATGAGGGTCGGCGCCGTGTAGTACGTCGTGACGCCGTAGCGCTCGAGGATCTGGAAGTGCCGCTCCCACGACGGGGTGTCGGGAGTGCCCTCGTAGAGCACGCTCGTCATCCCGTTCAGCAGCGGCCCGTAGGTCTCGTAGCTGTGCGCCGTGACCCACGCGAGGTCGGCCGTGCACCAGTACACGTCGGTCTCGGGTTTTGCGTCGAATACGGCCCAGAACGTCCACGCGACGTGCGTCAGCCATCCGCCCGTCGTGTGCACGAGACCCTTGGGCTTTCCCGTCGTGCCGCTCGTATAGATGATGAAGAGCGGCGTCTCGGCGTCGAAGAACTCCGGTTCATGCACGTCGGATGCGCCGTCCACCACGTCGTGCCACCACACGTCGCGGCCCTCGGTCCACGGCACATCGTCGCCGGTGCGACGGATGACGAGCACGTGCTCGATCGACTCGACGCCCGCAACGGCCGCATCCGCCTGGTGCTTGACCGGCACGGCCTGGCCGCGGCGGAACTGTCCGTCGGTCGTGACGAGGAGCTTCGCGCCGGTGTCGTCCACTCGGAACCGCACGGCCTCCGCCGAGAATCCGCCGAAGACGAGCGAGTGGATGGCGCCGATGCGCGCGGTCGCGAGCTGGATGATGACCGTCTCGATGAGCACGGGCAGGTACACGACCACCCGGTCGCCCACGCCGACCCCGAGTGCCGTGAGCGCATTCGCCGTTTTGGCGACCTCGCTCTGCAGCTCGGCGTAGGTGATCGTGCGGCGGTCACCGCGCTCGCCCTCGAAGTGGAAGGCGACCCGGTCGCCGTGGCCCGCGGAAACGTGTCGATCGACGGCGTTGACGGATGCGTTCAGCTTTCCGCCGGCGAACCATTCCGCGGCCGGCACGCTGTCGCCATCCGTCGGCGTCCAGGAGTGCGCGGTGTGCCAGGGCTCCGCCCACTCGAGCGCGTCGGCCCGGTGGGTCCAGAACGTCTCCGCATCCTCGCCCGCGCGCTCGACCCATTCCCGGGTGATCCATTCCGGCGTGACGTTCGCCTGCGCGGTGAACGCGGCCGGCGGCGGGAACGTGCGTCGCTCCTCGAGGAGGCTGCGGATCGTGTCGTCGTGCGGGGCGTGCGCGGTCATGCTCGGCTTCCGGGTCGGGGGCGGTTCCGGTGGTGGTGCGTCCGGCCCGGACGCTGCGACGCGACGCGGGTCCGGGCTGTGCTTCCAGCATCCGGGGTCGTCCCGCAGGACCCAAAACGGGTGACGACGTGTGACGCCCACCCCGCCCCGCCCGCATCCACTCGCCCCGCACTCGCGCGTCGCGAGATTCGGAGATGCGACGAGATTCGGAGGGTTTTCGCGCGAAGCCTCCGAATCCGGTGACATCTCCGAATCCCGTGACGGCGACGGCGCCGCAGACACAGCCCCAGACACAGACGCGTGCACGTGCACGAAGGACGCCGCAGACGACACACGGATGCTGCTCTAGCCTGGGCGCATGAGCACGCACAGAGTGGTGGCCCCCGACCTCACCGGCGCGGAGAAGCCCAAGGGCCCGGCGTCGTACTTTCCGAGCATCGAGAAGACCTACGGTCGGCCGGTGCAGGAGTGGCTGGATGTGGTGGTCGAACAACTCGATGCGGGCAAGACCCACATGGCCGTCGTCACGTCACTGAAGGACGATCACGGTCTCGGCCACGGGCACGCGAACGCGATCGTCGCCTACGCGAAGGCTGCGCTCGCGAAGAGCTGAGGCCGCGGTGGCCTGTCGGCGCGACGGCGCGGGCCGCTAGGCTCCGGGCATGATGGCAAGTCTCGGTGGATGGCACATTCTGATCCTGCTCGGCTACGTTCTGGTGATCGCACTCATCGTCGTGGTGGCGGCACTCGCCGTCCGCTGGGCCGTCCTGTCGGCGCTGAAGGCGCACACGAGATGGGTCGACGCGGGGAAACCGTGATCGTCGCGGCGCGTGGTTCGAACGCCGGTCAGCGTCGCCGGATCGCGGCCGCGATGCCCACCGCGCACGTGAAGACGAACAGGCCGATGAGGCCGGCGAGGAAGTACACGACTTCGAGGGTTTCCCTGTCCACAGGGCCAGAGTAGAAGTCCCGCAGACAACACAGATGGGGCGGATGATGAACATCCGCCCCTTCTGTGTTGCTCGACTCAGAAGTCCCAGTCGTCGTCTTCCGTCGCCTCGGCCTTGCCGATGACGTAGGACGAACCCGACCCGCTGAAGAAGTCGTGGTTTTCATCAGCGTTCGGCGACAGGGCCGAGAGGATCGCCGGGTTCACGTTCGTGACCGTGGCGGGGAACATCGCCTCGAAGCCCAGGTTCATCAGGGCCTTGTTCGCGTTGTAGTGCAGGAACTTCTTGACGTCCTCGGTCAGGCCGACCGCGTCGTAGAGGTCCTGCGTGTACTGCACCTCGTTGTCGTAGAGCTCGTAGAGCAGCGAGAACGTGTAGTCCTTGATCTCGTCGCGCTCGGGCTGGGTGAGCTGCTCCATGCCCTTCTGGAACTTGTACCCGATGTAGTAGCCGTGCACCGACTCGTCACGAATGATGAGGCGGATGATGTCGGCCGTGTTCGTGAGCTTCGCCTTCGCCGACCAGTGCAGCGGCAGGTAGAAGCCCGAGTAGAACAGGAACGACTCGAGCAGGGTCGACGCGACCTTGCGCTTGAGCGGCTCGTCGCCACGGTAGTAGTCCATGACGATGTGCGCCTTCTTCTGAAGGTTCTCGTTCTCGGACGACCAGCGGAACGCGTCATCGATCTCGGGCGTCGAGGCGAGCGTCGAGAAGATCGACGAGTAGCTCTTCGCGTGCACCGACTCCATGAAGGCGATGTTCGTGTACACCGCCTCTTCGTGAGGGGTGATCGCATCCGGGATCAGCGACACCGCGCCGACCGTGCCCTGGATGGTGTCGAGGAGCGTGAGCCCTGTGAACACCCGCATCGTGAGCGTCTGCTCGTCGGGCGTCAGCGTGTTCCACGACTGGATGTCGTTGGACAGCGGCACCTTCTCGGGCAGCCAGAAGTTGTTCACCAGGCGGTTCCAGACCTCGAGGTCCTTGTCGTCCTGGATGCGGTTCCAGTTGATCGCCTGGACGGCGGTCAACAGCTTGAGCTTCTCGGTCATCGTTCCTTCTCGCAGTTCGCAGCGACCGTCAGAGCATGCAGCTGACGCACTCGGACATGTCAGTGCCCTCGAGCGCCATCTGCCGCAGGCGGATGTAGTAGATCGTCTTGATGCCCTTGCGCCAGGCGTAGATCTGGGCCTTGTTGATGTCGCGCGTGGTCGCGGTGTCCTTGAAGAAGAGCGTCAGCGACAGACCCTGGTCGACGTGCTGGGTGGCCGCGGCGTACGTGTCGATGACCTTCTCGTAGCCGATCTCGTACGCGTCCTGGTAGTACTCCAGGTTCTCGTTCGTCATGAACGGAGCCGGGTAGTAGACGCGACCGAGCTTGCCTTCCTTGCGGATCTCGATCTTCGAGGCGATCGGGTGGATCGAGCTCGTCGAGTTGTTGATGTACGAGATCGATCCGGTCGGCGGCACGGCCTGCAGGTTCTGGTTGTAGATGCCGTGCTTCTGGATCGAGGCCTTCAGCTCGGCCCAGTCGCCCTGGGTCGGGATGTGGTGACCGGCGAACAGTTCCTGCACGCGTGCGGTCTGCGGCACCCACTCCTGCTCGAGGTACTTGTCGAAGAACTCCCCCGACGCGTAGGTCGAGTCGGCGAAGCCGTCGAAGGCGTGTCCGCGCTCGATGGCCAGCGCGTTCGACGCCTTCAGCGCGTGGAACAGCACGGTGTAGAAGTAGATGTTCGTGAAGTCGATGCCCTCTTCGGAGCCGTAGTGCACGTGCTCGCGCGCCAGGTATCCGTGCAGGTTCATCTGACCGAGGCCGATGGCGTGCGAACGGTCGTTGCCGTCTTCGATCGAGCGCACCGAGCGGATGTGGCTCTGCTCGCTCACCGCGCTGAGCGCCCGGATGGCGGTGCTCACGGTGCCACTGAGGTCGCCGCCGTCCATCGCGAGGGCGATGTTCATCGAACCGAGGTTGCAGGAGATGTCCTTGCCGATCTCGGCGTAGGAGAGGTCTTCGTTGTAGGTCGTCGGCGTGTTCACCTGCAGGATCTCGCTGCAGAGGTTCGACATGTTGATCCGGCCCTTGATGGGGTTGGCCTTGTTCACCGTGTCTTCGAACATGATGTACGGGTAGCCGGACTCGAACTGGATCTCGGCGAGCGTCTGGAAGAACTCGCGGGCGTTGATCTTCGTCTTCTTGATGCGCGCGTCGTTGACCATCTCGCGGTACTTCTCAGTGACCGAGATGTCGCCGAACGGCACTCCGTAGACCTTCTCCACGTCGTACGGGGAGAAGAGGTACATGTCTTCGCCGTTCTTGGCGAGTTCGAACGTGATGTCGGGGATGACGACACCGAGCGACAGCGTCTTGATACGGATCTTCTCGTCGGCGTTCTCACGCTTGGTGTCGAGGAACTTCATGATGTCGGGGTGGTGGGCCGAGAGGTACACCGCACCGGCACCCTGACGCGCTCCGAGCTGGTTCGCGTAGCTGAAGCTGTCTTCGAGGAGCTTCATGACGGGGATGATGCCGCTGGACTGGTTCTCGATCTGCTTGATCGGCGCACCCGACTCGCGGATGTTCGACAGGAGCAGCGCCACGCCGCCGCCGCGCTTGGAGAGCTGCAGCGCGGAGTTGATGCCGCGGGCGATCGACTCCATGTTGTCTTCGATGCGGAGCAGGAAGCAGGAGACGAGCTCGCCGCGCTGCGCTTTGCCCGTGTTCAGGAAGGTCGGCGTGGCCGGCTGGAAGCGGCCCGAGATGATCTCATCGACGAGCTGCAGCGCGAGCTTCTGGTCGCCGTCGGCGAGGCCGAGCGCCGTCATCACGACGCGATCCTCGAAGCGCTCGAGGTAGCGCTTTCCGTCGAACGTCTTCAGCGTGTAGCTCGTGTAGTACTTGAAGGCGCCGAGGAAGGTCTCGAAGCGGAACTTCTTTCCGTACGCGAAGTCGTTGATCTGCTGGATGAAGTCGATCGGGTACTTGGCGAGCACACCGGGCTCGTAGTACTCCTTCTCGACGAGGTAGTCGAGACGCTCCTGCAGGGAGTGGAAGAACACGGTGTTCTGGTTCACGTGCTGCAGGAAGTACTCCTGAGCCGCGCGCTTGTCGGCGTCGAACTGGATCTGCCCGTTCGCGTCGTAGAGGTTGAGCATCGCGTTGAGGGAGTGGTAATCGAGCCCCTCGAAGCGGGCATCGGACTTGAAGCCCGTGTCGGTCAGTACTGCTTCCACCATCGTTCTAATCCTTCGCTGATGCGTTCGACGTCTTCTGGCGTGCCGAAAAGTTCGAGCCGGTACAAGTGCGGCACACGGCACTTGCGGCTGATGATGTCTCCGGCGAGGCAGTAGGCCGCGCCGAAGTTCGTGTTGCCTGCGGAGATGACTCCCCGGATGAGGTTCCGGTTCTGCTCTCCGTTGAGGAACCGGATCACCTGTTTCGGTACCGCACCCTTCTCCTCACCGCGTCCTTGGCCGCCCCCGTAGGTGGGGGTGACCAGAACGAACGGCTCGTCGATGACGGGCACGGGGTCGGTGGGACGGAGCGGGATCCGCACCGCCCGCTTCCCGAGCTTCTCGATGAAACGCGCCGTGTTACCCGACACGCTCGAGAAGTAGACCAGGAGCGGGGTGGTGGAGCGGTCGCCCGTCCCCTCGGAGGCAACCGCGCCGACGTGGTCTGCGACAGCGGTTGCCATTACTCAGACCAGCCGGGATGCCAGCTCGTCGATCTTGTCGGGACGGAAGCCCGACCAGTGGTCCTCGTCCGTGATGACGACGGGGGCCTGCAGGTAGCCGAGGGCCTTGACCTGCTCGAGGGCCGCGGGGTCCTCGGAAAGGTCCAGAACGTTGTACTCGATGCCCTTGGAGTCCAGTGCGCGGTAGGTCGCGGTGCACTGCACGCAGGAAGGCTTGGTGTAGACGGTGATAGCCATGTGAACCGGTCTTCTCCCTTCGGTGATGAAGATGTTCCGGCTGTGGTGCTGCCGGGACCTCAATACTACATATGGGTACGGGTGCCCGGAAGCACCACAAGGGGTAGTAGTTACATCGGTGTCATTTTCCACCGTTGTCCCCATCTACAACACAGGTTTTCCACCGTTTCATCCACAGGCGACGGCGTGTCGCGGACCCTGTGAAATCGCAGATCCAGGGCCCGATCGCTCCTTTTTCGAGAAGTAATCCACAGGTCCGACGCTACGCCGGGCCACCGACATCCGAATTCTGACCCCGCCCACGTCTCGGCGTGTCGCAGCGGTGTCCGCGGGGTGTCCTCGTGGTGTCCGCCCGTGCCGCTCGGCGGCGGGCACGGCGGCGCGATACCGTTGTGCAGTGGCGGGCTATCGGGATCTCTTACGTACTCCGGGCGTCGGGCGAATCATCGCCGCCCAGCTGACGGCCCGGTTCCCCAACGGCATGACCAGCCTCGGCATCCTGCTCCACATCGAGTTCGTCACCGGCTCGTACGGTGCGGCCGGACTCGTGCTCGCGGCGACCTCGGTCGGACAGGCCATCGCCGGGCCCGTCACGAGCCGTTGGATGGGCCTCTGGGGCATGCGGAAGGTCATCACGCTCACGATGTTCGTGTGCGCGGCGGCGATCGCCGCGATCGCGCTCATCACGATGGAACTGCCGGGGTACATGGCGCTCGGGTTCATCGCCGGACTGTCCACTCCCCCGATCCAGTCCGCCGCGCGGACGATCTACCCGAAGCTCGTGAACTCCCGCCAGCTCACCCCTCTCTACTCGCTCGACGCGTCGCTGCAGGAGATCATCTGGATCCTGGCGCCCGTCGTCATCACCCTCGTGGCCACCCAGGTCGGCACCTGGGAGTCCCTCATCCTCATCGTGGTGATCCTGATCGGGGGCGGCGCCTGGTTCGTGCTCTCCCCCGAGGTCGGCCGCGTCCGCATCCCGCGCAGCAAGCGCCGATTCGGCAAGGTGCTGGCGCGCCCCACCGTCCTGCTCGCCACCGTCATCGGGCTCCTCCTCATCGGCGCCTGCTCGGCGGTCGAGGCCGGCGTCGTCGCGACCTTCGGCCACGGGGGCCTCGAAGCCGGTCTCGTGCTGGCGATCTTCTCCGTCGGCAGCCTCGCCGGCGGCCTCTCCTTCGGACACATCCCGATGGGGCCGTGGGCGATGGCGCGGCGGATGACGATCGTCGCGGTCGGACTCGCCCTCACCATGATCTCGCTCGATGTCTGGTGGCTGAGCGGCACGCTCTTCCTCGCCGGCATCGGAATCGCTCCGGCCCTCGCCGTGCTGTTCGCGATCACGTCCGCGAGCGTCAAGTTCAGCGACACCGCCGAGGCGTACGGCTGGGTGGGCACCGGGCAGCTGATCGGCGCGGCCGCGGGCTCCGCCGTCGCCGGGTTCCTCATCGACGGGGTCGGCCCCCAGGGCGCCTACATCGCCGCCGCGGTCTTCGGCGTCGCGGGCGTCATCGTCTCGGTCGTCTTCGTCCGCGGCTTCCCCGATCTCCGCCACCGGGATCCGAGCCCCATCCCCGACACCGAGCCGACTCACATCATCACCTGACCGCCTTTCGTCGATCGCACTTTCCGGAAGGAACGGAGGGGAGCGAGGATGCGGCGGGGCCCGTCACAGCGCGCAACACGCACGGCGCAGCCCATCGGGTTCGGCTCTACGCTCGAGGTATGCCCGCTTCCGTCGTCCTGCCCCGTCTCGCCTGGGGAAGTCCTGCCGCCGACCGTCATGCGCTGCTGATCCACGGCCTCGGCTCGTCCGCCGCCCTGATGTGGCGCTACGGCACGGCTCTGGCTGAAGACGGCTGGTACGCCGTCGCCGTCGATCTGCGCGGTCACGCGCAGGCGCCGCGCGCGCTCGATTACTCGATCGCGGCGTACGCCGCCGACGTTGCCGCCACGACCTCCGAGCGCGCAAACCCGTGGGATCTCGTCATCGGGCACTCTCTGGGAGGCGCCGCCGCCGTTCGCGCGTCGGCCGATCACCCGGACTGGACCGCGCGGCTCATCCTCGTCGACCCCGCACTCCATCTCCTGCCCGCCGACCGCGAGATCGTGCGCAACAGCCAGGAGGCCGCGTTCGCCGATCCGACGCCCGAAGCGGTGCGCGCCCAGCATCCGCGCTGGCACCCGCAAGACATCGAACTCAAGGCGACCGCGGCGCAGCAGGCCAGCGTGTGGGCGGTCGAGCAGACCAACGAGCAGAACCCGCAGTGGGACGAGCGCGACGCCGCTGCGCGCCTCGCGGTGCCGACCCACGTGCTCGGATCCGACCCGGCCGTCTACAGCATCTTCACCGGCGGCACCGCCGCGGAGGTGCTCGCCTCGAACGACCGCATCACGATGTCGATCGTGGAAAAGGCGGGCCACTCGCCGCACCGGGATCGCCCGGCCGCCACCGTCGCCGCGCTCCGGAAGGCGCTCGCATGACGTTCGACGCGGCCCGGTATCTTCCCGACGATCTGCTCGAACGCATCCGCTCGCGCGCGGCCGGCGTCGATCGCGACAACGTCTTCCCGGAGGACGACCTGCGCGAACTCCGCGACGCCGGTTACCTCTCCATCCTCGTGCCCGCCGACCGCGGAGGTGCGGGGCTAAGTCTGGCCGAAGCATCCGTTCTCCAGCAGCGCCTCGCGACGGCGGCGCCCGCCACGGCGCTCGCGATCAACATGCACCTCGTCTGGACCGGGGTCGCGAAGGTTCTGCGCGATCGCGGCATCGACGACCTCGCGTTCGTGCAGACCGGGTCGGTCGCCGGCGAAGTCTTCGCCTTCGGCATCAGCGAGGCCGGCAACGACCTGGTGCTGTTCGGCAGCGGAACGGATGCGGTCCCCCGCGCCGACGGCTCGTACGCCTTCACGGGCACGAAGATCTTCACGTCTCTCTCCCCCGTCTGGACGCAGCTCGGCCTGCACGGGTTGGATACGACATCGCCGGATGGCCCCCAGCTCGTGTACGCCTTCGTGCCGCGGAGCGACGCCGTCGTGACGCGCGATGACTGGGACACGGTCGGAATGCGCGGCACCCAGTCTCGGACGACGGAGCTCCACGGCGCCGTCGCGCCCGCCGAGCGCGTGGTGCGCCGGATCACCCCCGGGCCGAACCCCGATCCGATCGTCTTCGGAATCTACAGCGTCTTCGAGATCCTCGTGGCGTCGGTCTACACGGGGATCGCGCGACGCGCCCTCGACCTCGCCGTCGATGCCGCACGCACCCGCCGGTCGAAGAAGACCGGGCGGGCGTACAGCCAGGACGGCGACATTCGCTGGCGGGTGGCGGAGATGGCCCTCGCCTACGACGCCCTCGGCCCGCAGCTCGACGCCCTCGCCCACGACGTGGATGCGGCGACCGATCACGGTCCGCGCTGGTTCTCGCTGCTCGCCGGCCTGAAGCACCGCGCTACCGCCACGGCCAAGCAGGTCGTCGACGAAGCCATCCTCGTCGCCGGGGGGTCGTCGTACTTCTCTTCGAATGAGCTCGGGCGCCTCTACCGAGACGTGCTCGCCGGCGCTTTCCACCCCTCCGACCCCGAGTCGGCGCACGCGACCGTCGCGTCCGCCTGGCTCGGTCCGCTCGACGAACAGGAGTCGCGATGACCGCGATCGACAGCATCCGACTCGGCGACGATCTCGTCGTCAGCGCCCTCGGTTACGGCGCCATGAGCCTCAGCGATGTCTACGGCCCGGTGGACGACGAGACGGCTCTCGCGACGCTGACGCACGCCGTGGACCGGGGGCTCACGTTCGTCGACACCGCCAACATCTACGGGGCCGGCCGAAGTGAGCGGACCATCTCGCGCCTGATCGCCACCCGTCGCGACGACATCGTCCTCGCCACGAAGTTCGGCATCGACGGCGGACGGATCGGACGACGCGGGATCCGCGGCGACGCCGCCTACGTGCACGAGCAGATCGATGCGAGCCTGCAACGGCTCGGAACCGACCACGTCGACCTCTACTACCAGCACCGCGTCGACCCGAACGTACCGATCGAGGAGACGGTCGGCGCGATGGCCGAGCTCGTCGCAGCGGGCAAGGTCCGCCATCTCGGGTTGTCCGAAGCGACGGCCGACGAGATCCGGCGGGCCCACGCCGTGCATCCGATCGCTGCCGTGCAGACCGAGTGGAGTGTCGTCAGTCGCGACGTCGAGCTCTCGGTCGTGCCGACCGTGGCAGAGCTGGGTATCGGTTTCGTGCCGTATTCGCCGCTCAGCCGCGCGTGGCTGACCGACGGCTTCGCCCCAGAACAGATCGGCGACGGCGACGGCCGGCCGAAGTTCCCGCGGTTCCTCCCCGAGAATCTGGCCGCCAACGCTCCGCTTCGCGCCGACTATCTCTCGATCGCCGCACGGCACGACCTCACCGGCGCCCAGCTCGCGCTCGCCTGGCTCTACACGCGCGCAGACGCGATCGGGGTCTCGATCGCACCGATTCCCGGATCCCGGTTCGCCTCGCACGTGGACGAGTGGATCCCGGCGGTCGCGGTGAGACTGGATGCGGCCGCCATGCAGGAGCTCGACGGTGTCGCCGGCCGGATCGCGGGCAACCGCAGTTTCGACCCGAACTGGACGAGTCAGCGCGGCGACCTGGTCGGCTGACGTCGAGCGGTTACTTGCCGGAGAAGTCGAACGCTTTCAGTAGCTCCGCGACCGCTTGGTCGCGGTCCTCTCCACCCGCGTCGAACATCTCGGTCACGTGGGTGCGGAGGTGGTTCTCGAGCAGCAGCTTGTTCAGCGACTCGAGCGAACGTTGGATGGCGCGGGACTGCGTGATGACATCCATGCAGTAGTCCTCGGCCTCGATCATCTTCGAGAGGCCCCGCAACTGCCCCTCGAGGATACTGGTGCGGTGGAGCGCGCGCTTCTTGATGTCGTCGATCACGCGTTCAGAGTACGCCGTGCGAGGATGGCCGAATGGCCCGCACACCGATGGCTCTGCTGAGCGCCGCAGACCAGGAACGCGCACGCGGACTGCGTCTGATGAAGGGCATCGCTCTCGGCGCGCTGATCGCCCTCGCGGTCGTCTTCGTGATCGCCTTCTCCCTGCAGGGGCGCTTTCCCTGGCTCGCGTACGTCCGTGCGGCGGCCGAGGGCGGAATGGTCGGTGCGCTCGCGGACTGGTTCGCCGTCACGGCGCTCTTCCGACGCCCCCTCGGACTGCCGATCCCGCACACCGCGATCATCCCGACCCGCAAGAACGAGATCGGCCGCACGCTCGGGGAGTTCGTCGAGACGAATTTCCTTTCCGGCGACGTCATCCGCGCCCGGCTCTCCGCGACCCCGATCGCCGCGCGTCTCGGCGAGTGGCTGCGCACCCCCGAGCACGCCGAACGCGTCGCCTCGGAGGCCGCGACCATCATCGCGAACGTCCTCGAGGCACTCAGCGACGAAGACGTGCAGGACGTCATCACCGACCTCGCCCGCGAACACCTGATCGTCCCCGAATGGGGCCCGCCCCTCGGGGGCTGGCTCGAGCGGCTCGTCGCGACCGGCGCGCATCACCAGGCCGTCGACCTCGCCGCCGACAGCATCGGCACGTGGCTCGAGTCGAACCGCGACGCGTTCGCCGGGCTCCTGTCGCGCCGGCTGCCGTCGTGGGTACCGTCGATGGTGCACAACCTGATCGACGAAGCCGCCTATCACGAGGCCGTGAAGTTCACCGCGGCGGTGCGCGCCGACCCGGAGCACCGCGCGCGTCTCGCGATCGACACGTACCTCGAGCGCCTCGCCGATAACCTTCAGCACGACCCCGAGACGATCGGACGCTTCGAGGACGCCAAGACGACGGTCTTCGATTCGCCGCGCGTGCGGGAGCTCGCCGCAGACGCGTGGACGACCGCGAAGAACGGTCTCGTCACGGCTCTCCACGACGAAGACAGCGGCCTGCGCCGCCGGGGCGCCGCGGCGCTCGCGGAGATCGGCGATCGCCTGGTCACCGATGAGACCGTGCAGCGCCGGGTCGATGGCTGGGTGACGGATGCGGCGGTCTTCCTCGTCGAGCGCTACCGCCACGACATCGCGTCGGTCATCACCGACACGGTCGAGCGCTGGGACGCGGCGGAGACCAGCGAGAAGATCGAGCTCATGGTCGGGCGGGATCTCCAGTACATCCGCCTGAACGGCACGATCGTCGGATCTCTCGCCGGACTTCTGATCTTCACGGTCGCGCACGCGATCTTCGGCGCGTAAGGCGATAGCGTGAGCGCGTGCCCGGCTCCGCAGACCAGCTGCTCTTCGCATACGGCACGCTTCTGCGCCCGACCACGCAGCTCGATGTCTTCGGGCGGCTGGTTCACGCCGACGACGACATCCTCCCCGGGTACGCGCTGCGCTACTGCGACGGCGAAGATCCCCGGGCCGCGGACCCTGCGGCGCACACGGTTCTCCCCCTCCTCCGTCCGACCGGCAGTGAGCTCGACAAGGTGCCCGGACAGCTGTTACATCTGAGTCCGGACGAGCTCGATGCGGCCGACGAGTTCCAGGTGCCGTTGTACCGGCGCGCACGCGTGACGGTGGCCAGCGGGCGTCGGGCCTGGCTCTATCTCCGCAGACCGGAGGCGACCGCATGATCGAACTGACGATCGCCCGGCACGCGGATGCGGCCTGGGGATCCGCCACGCAGACCGATCACGACCGGCCGCTGAGCGCGAAAGGACGACGTGACGCCGCCCGGATGGCGACCGTCCTGCAAGAGCAGTCGCCGCACGCGTGTCGAGTCATCTGCAGCACCGCCGTCCGCGCCCGCGACACGGCGGCGGTCTATGCGCACGCGCTGGGGGTTGCCCTCGAGGAGGACGAGCGACTCTACGGCGCCGAACCGGACGCCCTCCTGGCGGTCGCGGGAGGAAGCGGCACCGACCGCATCCTGCTCGTGGCACACGATCCGGGGCTCAGCTCTCTGGCCTTCGCTCTGACCGGTACGGTCACGGGGATGCCGACCGCGGCGATCCTCCACCTCCAGTGGGCGTCGGCCACCTGGGCCGAGGCGCTCGGACGCTCACCGGATTCCTGGTCGTTCGACCACCCGTCACGCTGAGGGCGTCAGCCGGCGGCGATGATCTCTCCGTGGGGCATGAGGAACCATCCGTCGGGCGCTTCGGCCCACGCTCGCCATCCCGCGGCGATGCGTTCCAGCCCGGCCCGATCGGTGACCCCGAGTTCGACGGCGTGCTGAGCGAAAGACGACTCCAGGGCACGCTCCGCCCAGAGACCGCCCCACCACGCGCGGTCCTCGTCGTTCTCGAACAACCAGAGCGATGCGGATGCGGTGATCTCGGAGAAGCCGGCCTCGCGCGCCCAGGACTTCAGCTTGCGCCCCGCGGACGGGTCGCCCGCGACGAGCCGGTGTACGCGCAGGTAGACGTCGTGCCACTCGGCGAGGGCCGGCAGGAGCGGGTACCAGATCACTCCCTCGTAGTCGACGTCGCGCGCGGCGACGACACCGTCACCGACGACCCGTCGGAACTCGCGCAGAGCGTCGACGGGCCGGGCGAGGTGCTGCAGGACCTGGTGGGCGTGCACGATGTCGAACGATGCATCGGCGTGCGACAGCGCGTAGGCGTCGTCGGTGTCGAAGGTCACGTTGCCGACGTGCTCGGATGCGGCGTACGCGCGTGCGCGTGCCACAACATCGGCTGCGGCGTCGATACCGATGACCTCTGCCGGCGCCACGCGCCGAGCGATGTCGACCGTGATCGTGCCGGGGCCGGCGCCCACGTCGAGCACTCGCGCGCCGGGAACGAATCGGCTCTCCACATACGCAGCGGAGTTGTCGACGGTGCGCCACTCGTGTGCGCGAAGCACGCTGGCGTGGTGTCCGTGGGTGTAGCTATCGGCCATGAACCGAGACTAAGCGAGCGGGGGATGCCGCTCGCTCATGTGACGAAAACGCAAAAACGGGCATTGTCGCGCGATGATCGCGTAACAATGCCCGTCGGCAGGAACACTCCTTCTGGAGGGTGTCCGTAACGCAGGAAAGGCCACCCGTCACTGGGTGGCCTTTACTGTTTTGTGAAAAGAAGTCCGGCGGTGTCCTACTCTCCCACAGGGTCCCCCCTGCAGTACCATCGGCGCTGAGAGGCTTAGCTTCCGGGTTCGGAATGTGACCGGGCGTTTCCCTCTCGCTATGGCCGCCGAAACACTATTGATGTTTCAGTCTGCATAACAACAGTATTGTGTTGTTCTGCGGTTCTCGACCGTACATCGAGAACCACTCAGTGGACGCGTAGCACCATAAACGGTGTGTTATCAAGTCATCGGCTTATTAGTACCAGTCAGCTGCACACGTTACCGTGCTTCCACATCTGGCCTATCAACCCAGTAGTCTGGCTGGGAGCCTCTCACCCGAAGGTATGGAAGTCTCATCTTGAGGCCGGCTTCCCGCTTAGATGCTTTCAGCGGTTATCCATCCCGAACGTAGCTAATCAGCGGTGCTCCTGGCGGAACAACTGACACACCAGAGGTTCGTCCAACCCGGTCCTCTCGTACTAGGGTCAGATCCTCTCAAACTTCCTACGCGCGCAGCGGATAGGGACCGAACTGTCTCACGACGTTCTAAACCCAGCTCGCGTACCGCTTTAATGGGCGAACAGCCCAACCCTTGGGACCTACTCCAGCCCCAGGATGCGCGAGCCGACATCGAGGTGCCAAACCATGCCGTCGATATGGACTCTTGGGCAAGATCAGCCTGTTATCCCCGAGGTACCTTTTATCCGTTGAGCGACAGCGCTTCCACAAGCCACTGCCGGATCACTAGTCCCGACTTTCGTCCCTGCTCGACCTGTCAGTCTCACAGTCAAGCTCCCTTGTGCACTTACACTCGCCACCTGATTGCCAACCAGGTTGAGGGAACCTTTGGGCGCCTCCGTTACTTTTTGGGAGGCAACCGCCCCAGTTAAACTACCCACCATGCACTGTCCCTGAACCGGATTACGGTTCGAAGTTAGATATCCAGAGTGACCAGAGTGGTATTTCAACAACGACTCCACATTCACTAGCGTGAACGCTTCACAGTCTCCCACCTATCCTACACAAGCCACACCGAACACCAATACAAAGCTATAGTAAAGGTCACGGGGTCTTTCCGTCCTGCTGCGCGTAACGAGCATCTTTACTCGTAATGCAATTTCGCCGAGTTCGCGGTTGAGACAGTTGGGAAGTCGTTACGCCATTCGTGCAGGTCGGAACTTACCCGACAAGGAATTTCGCTACCTTAGGATGGTTATAGTTACCACCGCCGTTTACTGGGGCTTAAATTCAGAGCTTCGCTTGCGCTAACCCCTCCTCTTAACCTTCCAGCACCGGGCAGGCGTCAGTCCGTATACATCGTCTTGCGACTTGGCACGGACCTGTGTTTTTAGTAAACAGTCGCTACCCACTAGTCTCTGCGGCCTCCAAACGCTTTCGGAGCAAGTCCTTATACGTCGAAGGCCCCCCTTCTCCCGAAGTTACGGGGGCATTTTGCCGAGTTCCTTAACCACGATTCTCTCGATCTCCTTGGTATTCTCTACCTGACCACCTGAGTCGGTTTGGGGTACGGGCAGCTAGAACCTCGCGTCGATGCTTTTCTTGGCAGCATAGGATCACCCACTTTTTATCCGCATCGTGTCTCAGCCTTAACGAGTGACGGATTTGCCTATCACTCGGCCTACGCACTTGCACCAGGACTACCATCGCCTGGCTTGGGCTACCTTCCTGCGTCACACCTGTTAATACGCTAACCGCACCAGAACGGGGTCGAGCGTTAGACCGGCCGGCATCCCCGAAGGGATCCACTCAGCCGGGTTAGGACTCTTAGCACCACTGGATTAGCTTGGGCGGTTCTTCGCCGGTACGGGAATATCAACCCGTTGTCCATCGACTACGCCTGTCGGCCTCGCCTTAGGTCCCGACTTACCCAGGGAAGATTAGCTTGACCCTGGAACCCTTGGTCTTTCGGAGGACGTGTTTCTCACACGTCTTTCGCTACTCATGCCTGCATTCTCACTCGTGTAGCCTCCACGGCTGGTTCACACCGCCGCTTCGCTGGCCACACGACGCTCTCCTACCCATCAACACGGCTGGACCACGAAGGCCTACCAAAAATGTCAATGCCACAACTTCGGTGGCGTGCTTGCCCCGTTACATTGTCGGCGCGGAATCACTTGACCAGTGAGCTATTACGCACTCTTTCAAGGGTGGCTGCTTCTAAGCCAACCTCCTGGTTGTCAAAGCAACTCCACATCCTTTCCCACTTAGCACGCGCTTAGGGACCTTAGTTGGTGGTCTGGGTTGTTTCCCTCTCGACTATGAAGCTTATCCCCCACAGTCTCACTGCTGCGCTCTCACTTACCGGCATTCGGAGTTTGGCTGACGTCAGTAACCTTGTAGGGCCCATCGGCCATCCAGTAGCTCTACCTCCGGCAAGAAACACGCAACGCTGCACCTAAATGCATTTCGGAGAGAACCAGCTATCACGAAGTTTGATTGGCCTTTCACCCCTATCCACAGCTCATCCCCTCAGTTTTCAACCTAAGTGGGTTCGGTCCTCCACGACGTCTTACCGTCGCTTCAACCTGGCCATGGATAGATCACTTCGCTTCGGGTCTAGGACACGCGACTGAATCGCCCTATTCAGACTCGCTTTCGCTACGGCTACCCCACACGGGTTAACCTCGCCACGTATCGCTAACTCGCAGGCTCATTCTTCAAAAGGCACGCTGTCACCCCTACTAAGGAGGCTCCAACGGTTTGTAAGCAAACGGTTTCAGGTACTATTTCACTCCCCTCCCGGGGTACTTTTCACCTTTCCCTCACGGTACTTGTCCGCTATCGGTCATCTGGGAGTATTTAGGCTTATCAGGTGGTCCTGACAGATTCACACGGGATTTCTCGGGCCCCGTGCTACTTGGGATACTCTTCACGCCAAGGCAAGGCATTTCGACTACGGGGTTCGCACCCTCTATGACCAGCCATTCAAGACTGTTCGTCTATACCTTCTTGTCACGTCGACCACTCGGCAGAATGATCAAAAAAGTCCCACAACCCCCAACATGCAACGCCTGCCGGCTATCACACACGCTAGGTTTAGCCTGATCCGGTTTCGCTCGCCACTACTAACGGAATCGCGGTTGCTTTCTCTTCCTGTGGGTACTGAGATGTTTCACTTCCCCACGTTCCCTCTACCCGCCCTATATATTCAGGCGGGAGTCACTAGGTCGGCACGCCGCCCAGCGGGGTTTCCCCATTCGGACACCCTCGGATCAAAACTTGCTTATCAGTTCCCCGAGGCTTATCGCAGATTGCTACGTCCTTCTTCGGCTCCAGATGAAGGCATCCACCGTTTGCTCTTAAAGACTTGAAATCACATGAGTTTAAATCGTTCTCGACCGAACCCCGAAAGGTCCAGCATGAAATTGACTAATGATCTTTAAGATCATCTATAAGAACCGGTCAAAGACCGGTTCAAAGATGCTCGCGTCCACTGTGTAGTTCTCAAAGTACGGGCGGTACCTCCCCCACCAGCACCAAGTGACAAGCAGAAAAGGCCCAGAAGTCCCAGTCACACACCCAAAAGTGTGCACCCGGTCCCTCAGGACCCAACAGCGTGCATGTGCAACCAACCTCACCCCAAACCGTTCCGACCACGAAAACGCGATGTACTAAATCCAAAGATCAGCTGAAAGCACCTCATCAAATGTTCCACCCATGAGCTCCCAGCAGAAACATTCGTTCTGATCTGGGCTCTGTCACCCCAAAGGGTGCAGTGCTCCTTAGAAAGGAGGTGATCCAGCCGCACCTTCCGGTACGGCTACCTTGTTACGACTTAGTCCTAATTACCGATCCCACCTTCGACGGCTCCCTCCACAAGGGTTAGGCCACCGGCTTCAGGTGTTACCGACTTTCATGACTTGACGGGCGGTGTGTACAAGACCCGGGAACGTATTCACCGCAGCGTTGCTGATCTGCGATTACTAGCGACTCCGACTTCATGAGGTCGAGTTGCAGACCTCAATCCGAACTGGGACCGGCTTTTTGGGATTCGCTCCACCTCACGGTATTGCAGCCCTTTGTACCGGCCATTGTAGCATGCGTGAAGCCCAAGACATAAGGGGCATGATGATTTGACGTCATCCCCACCTTCCTCCGAGTTGACCCCGGCAGTATCCCATGAGTTCCCACCATTACGTGCTGGCAACATAGAACGAGGGTTGCGCTCGTTGCGGGACTTAACCCAACATCTCACGACACGAGCTGACGACAACCATGCACCACCTGTAAACGAGTGTCCAAAGAGTTCCGTATTTCTACGGCGTTCTCGAATATGTCAAGCCTTGGTAAGGTTCTTCGCGTTGCATCGAATTAATCCGCATGCTCCGCCGCTTGTGCGGGTCCCCGTCAATTCCTTTGAGTTTTAGCCTTGCGGCCGTACTCCCCAGGCGGGGAACTTAATGCGTTAGCTGCGTCACGGAATCCGTGGAATGGACCCCACAACTAGTTCCCAACGTTTACGGGGTGGACTACCAGGGTATCTAAGCCTGTTTGCTCCCCACCCTTTCGCTCCTCAGCGTCAGTTACGGCCCAGAGATCTGCCTTCGCCATCGGTGTTCCTCCTGATATCTGCGCATTCCACCGCTACACCAGGAATTCCAATCTCCCCTACCGCACTCTAGTCTGCCCGTACCCACTGCAGGCCCGAGGTTGAGCCTCGGGATTTCACAGCAGACGCGACAAACCGCCTACGAGCTCTTTACGCCCAATAATTCCGGATAACGCTTGCGCCCTACGTATTACCGCGGCTGCTGGCACGTAGTTAGCCGGCGCTTTTTCTGCAGGTACCGTCACTTTCGCTTCTTCCCTGCTAAAAGAGGTTTACAACCCGAAGGCCGTCGTCCCTCACGCGGCGTTGCTGCATCAGGCTTGCGCCCATTGTGCAATATTCCCCACTGCTGCCTCCGTAGGAGTCTGGGCCGTGTCTCAGTCCCAGTGTGGCCGGTCACCCTCTCAGGCCGGCTACCCGTCGACGCCTTGGTGAGCCATTACCTCACCAACAAGCTGATAGGCCGCGAGCTCATCCCTGACCGAAATTCTTTCCAACTACCGACCATGCGGCCGTAGCTCATATCCAGTATTAGCAGCTGTTTCCAACTGTTATCCCAGAGTCAGGGGCAGATTGCTCACGTGTTACTCACCCGTTCGCCACTGATCCAGAAAGCAAGCTTCCCTTCACCGTTCGACTTGCATGTGTTAAGCACGCCGCCAGCGTTCATCCTGAGCCAGGATCAAACTCTCCGTAAAAGAAAAATACTGACCAACCGGAATAAGGTCGGACAGCGAGTTTGAACTGACCAAAAGGATGCCATTACTGACAATCCATAACGCCAACCCCCAAAAAGGAGATTGGACTTGATCCAAAGGAATCTCCCTAGCCAAAGCTAGACGAGGTTATTTGGCATTTGACAAGTGCACGCTGTTGAGTTCTCAAGGATCGGACGCTCCCACCAGCTGACCTCACGGCCAACCCCGCAGGGCAACTTCACAATCGTATGGTCCGTTTCAGTCTCTGTCAACTCGGCGTTTCCGCCGGTTTGCGGTCACGTACCGGAGTACTCGACCGACTGAATCGGGCCTCCCTTCACCGACACACACCAGGAGGCGTGATGTTTAGAAGGGGGTTGTCGCTACTTGAGGGGAACGGGGCTTCAGCCTCTCCGTTCTTCCCTGTGGGGCGAACAAGTAAGAATTTACGTGGATCCCGGGGAGCGGGCAAATCCCGCCATCCCCCCGGGCGTGTCGCCCGTCTTTCCGCGGATCCGGGCCGCTCGTGCCGGATCCGCGCCCCGTGACGGCTCGGGACTCGACGATGGCGGTCACTCCCCGTGGCCGGTCGCACCGCCCGATAACGCAAGAAGACCCCCGACAAGCGGGGGTCTTCTTTTCGTTGGTGGACCTGAGGGGATTCGAACCCCTGACCTCCTCGATGCGAACGAGGCGCGCTACCAACTGCGCCACAGGCCCAAGAACCTCAACTACGTTAGCACGCACGAAACGGGCGTTCGTGCCACCGATCAGCCGGCCGCGCGGTGCTGCAGCATCCGGCGCACGTGCTCTTCGATCTCCGCGTCATCGACGTATCCCATCCGGGAGAACGCGGATGCGGCGGGCGCTGCTTCGACCGGACGCGCGGTCTCGATCGGGGTCGGCGCGGCCTTATCCGCCTGCACGCGCTTCGCCTCTTCGAGAGCTGCTCGTCGGAGTCGCTCTCGCGCGTCGGCGGCATCGCGCATGACCGCCGCAGCGGAACCCGCGGAAGAACTCAAGGGGCGCGGCAGCGTCCGCGGCTGCCAGGTCGGGCGATGCTCCACGGGCAGCGCCACATCCTGCACCTCGGCCACTCGGACCGCGGGCGCGACGACGGTCGCCCGCACCGCGGCACGGACGGCTACTCTCGCCATCCGGTGGAGGGTGTACGCGCTCAGCAGCACGCCCACTCCCCCGACCCACGCGAGTGTCGTCGCCCCCGCGGATATCCAGAGCCACACTCCGACGCCGGTCGCGAGCAGGGAGAGCCCACCCACTGTCGTCGCCGTCAAGCGGGCTGCTCGACGCGCTCGCACGATTCGCGCGGCCGGCGCCGCACGAACGGCTCTCGCCTCGGCCTTCGCCAGCTCGAGTTCGACGCGCGCACGTTCGAGTTCCGCTCGCTCCTTCTCGGCCTGCGTGCGACGGGCAAGCTTCTGCTGGGCGAGCGCGGTCCGTGCGTTCAGCTCCAGCCGCACTTCCTGCGGGGTCTCACTGGTCTCCGCGAGAACGCGGAGCGCCTGATTGAGTCGCACGGCATTGCGCTCGGACGCGTTGAAGAGGTGCCGACTGTGCCAGCTCGGCAGCAGATAGAGCATCCAGAGCGCGACCGCGACGAGGAAGATCACCCCGCCGCCCCACACCTGTCCGCCCATGCGGTCAACGCTAGGCGACGAGGCCGCGCACATCGCGCAGGGCGGGGCGTGTCGCGACGCTCATTCTCCGGCGGCCGCGCGGTCTTCTGGCGGAATGTCGGCCCAGTCCTTGGGCACCCGGTTCTCCGCCCAGCGCGCCAAGACCCCCTGCGGGACGTCTTCGCGCACCAGGGCGAACGCGTAATGGTCTCGCCAGTCGCCATCGATGTGGATGTACCGCCGACGAAGCCCCTCGTACCGGAACCCCAGCTTCTGCACGATGCGGAGGCTCGCGTGGTTCTCCGGACGGATGCAGATCTCCATCCGGTGCAGACGCATCTCCTCGAAGCACATGTCGGTCGCCATCGCCACTGAGATCGGCGTGATGTCGCGGCCGGCGTACTCCCGTGAGATCCAGTAGCCGATCGTCGCGGACGCGAGCGAACCGCGCGCGATGCCCCACACGTTGAGCTGACCGGTGACCTGCCCGTCGTACTCCATGACGAACGGCACCCCGGCGCCGTCGCGATGCTGCTGCAGAAGGCGCCGGATACCGATCTTCATGTCGAGCGAGACCGCACCATCCGGGCTCGTCGCCTCCCAGGGGCTCAACCAGGACCTATTGGTCATCAGGTGGTCCTGAAGAACGCGCGCATCGCGATTGCGGATGAGCCGGATCGACACCGGCCCGTACGTCCGCGATGCCGTCAATTCCACGGTGGGGTGTCCTGACTGGTCAGAGACCGGCCGCGAAGTCCTTCAGCCACGGGCGCAGCTCCGGGCCGAGGTCGTCGCGATCGGAGGCGAGCTGCACGATCGCCTTGATGTAGTCGAGCTTGTCGCCCGTGTCGTAGCGACGGCCACCGAAGATGACGCCGTACACACCCTTCTCCGGGTCGATCGCCAGTTCCTGCAGAGCATCGGTGAGCTGGATCTCGCCGCCCTTGCCGGGTTCCGTGTGCTCGAGCACCTCGAAGACGTCGGGCCCGAGGACGTACCGGCCGATGATCGCGAGGTTGGACGGAGCGTCTTCCTTCTTCGGTTTCTCCACCAGACCGGTGACCTTCACGATGCCGTCGTCATCGGTCGCCTCGACCGCGGCGACACCGTAGAGGTGCACGCTGTCGGGGTCGACCTCCATGAGGGCGATGATGCTAGCGCCGCGCTTGTCGTACTCCGAGAGCATTGTGGTGAGCAGCGGATCGCGCTCGTCGATCAGGTCGTCGCCGAGCAACACCGCGAAGGGATGGTCGCCGACGTGGGCCTGCGCGCGCAGCACGGCGTGCCCGAGTCCCTTGGGCTCGCCCTGACGCACCATGTGCACGTCGGCGAGGTCGGAGGAGTGCTCCACCTTGGCGAGCTTGTCTTCGTCGCCCTTCTCACGCAGTTTCGCCTCGAGCTCGGGCATCGAATCGAAGTGGTTCGCAATGTTGTTCTTGTTGCGACCGATGATGATGAGCACGTCGCTGATGCCGGCATTCGCCGCTTCTTCGACGACGTACTGGATGGCGGGCTTGTCGACCACCGGCAGCATCTCTTTCGGCATGGCCTTCGTGGCCGGCAGGAAACGAGTGCCGAGACCGGCAGCGGGGATCACGGCTTTAAAGGGCTTATGCGACATGGGCCGATCCTATCGGGCGGGGGAACTTAGACTCGTCTGCATGTCGGACGTGATAGATCAGGCCAAGCGGGCGCTGCGAGCGGACCTGAGGGAACGTCGTCAGAACCTCACGGATGCTGCCCGGGAGGCCGCCGCCGGGGGTATCGCCGAGCAGCTCGACGCGCTCGTGGCCGCCACCGGTGCGACGAGCGTCTCGTGCTTCCTGTCGATGACGACCGAGCCCGACACCCGTCGTTTCGTCCGCGGGGCCGTCGGACGCGGCATCCGCGTGCTCCTCCCCGTCACCCGCGTCGACGGATTGCTCGATTGGGCCGTCGCGACCGCCGACGGCGAGATCGCCGAGGGCCTGTTCGGACTGCCCGAGCCCGTCGGCGAACTGCTCGGGCCGATCGCGGTCAACGACGTCGACCTCATGATCATCCCCGCCGCCGCAGTCGACCGGCACGGGATGCGGCTCGGCTGGGGACGCGGTTACTTCGACAAGACGATCGGCTCGATGGAGGGCTGCCCGCCGGTGTACGCGGTCATCTTCGACTCCGAGCTCGTCGACGACGTGCCCCGCGACAAGCACGACCAACCTGTTTCCGGCGTCGTGACGCCGACCCGTACCGTTGACCTGCGTCGCGCAGGCTGATTACCCGTTCCAGGAGCACGATGCCCACCTACGCCTACGCCTGCAAGTCCTGCGGCCACCGTTTCGACGCCGTTCAGGCGTTCTCCGACTCGGCGCTGACCGAGTGCCCCGTCTGCGGGGGTGAGCTGCGCAAGCAATACGGTTCGATCGGTGTCACCTTCAACGGATCCGGTTTCTACCGCACCGACTCCCGGGCAGCGGCCGGCGGCTCGTCGAGCTCGAACGGCTCGTCGAACAGCGAGAAGAAGTCCGACTCCAGCAGCTCCACGGGTGGTGGGTCGGGCGCGAGTTCGGCATCATCGACGTCAGGGACGACGTCGTCTTCCGCACCCGCGGCATCCTGACCGTCTCGCCCGACATCGATAGGAGCATCTGATGATCAAGGGTTTCAAAGAGTTCATCATGCGCGGTAACGTCATCGACCTCGCGGTCGCTGTCGTCATCGGCGCGGCGTTCACCGCGATCATCAACGCGATCGTCACGGGGCTCATCAACCCGCTGATCGGCGTGATCTTCCAGCTCGGCGACATGTCGACCTGGGTGTGGGCCGTGCCGACGCTCTCGGGTAGCACGTCGAACTTCCTCATCGGACCGATCCTGACCGCGCTGATCAACTTCGTGGCCGTTGCGGCGATCGTGTACTTCGTGTTCGTCTTCCCGATGAACAAGTGGAAGGAACGCCAGGCGGCCCGCGCGGGCGTGACCGAGCCCGAGGAGTCGAAGCTGCCCACCGAGCAGGAGCTCCTCATCCAGATCCGCGACCTGCTCGAGAAGCAGAACAAGCCCTCGCTCTGAGACCACTCAGCGCCGCGCGATTCGCCCCGCGAGCGCCTTAGTAATGCGGGGGAACGTCACGCCGCATCCGCTCATCGTTCGGACCTCCGTCCGACGGGGCGGATGCGGCGTCGTCGCGTTCGGGAAGGTCCGGGGCGTCGACGGCCCCGGGCGCCGGGGTCAGCTTGGCCCGTCGCGATCCGCGTACCCGTTCGACGCGCTGACGCGGCTCACTCGATGACATCGATCGGCTGGGTCGAGGCGTGCTCTCCGCCGCCGATCCCGAGCAGACCCGCGACGCGTGCCGCGACGGAGGCGGGATCGCTGTACAGGTCGAAGGCGTGCACGCGCACGTAGTGCCAGCCGAGGCGGCGCAGGATCTGGGGGCGCAGGCGCAGCGATTCGCGGAGCGACTCGTCCCGGGTCTCCGGATCGCACTCCACCACGACGGCCTTGCCCTCGTGATGGGCGACCAGCGGCAGGAGGCCGCGGTAGTCGATGTCGACGTCGACGCCCAGGGCCCGGAGCTCGCGGGCGAGGACGCGCGTGGTCGCGTCGGCGAGATCTTCGAGTCGGTGCTCGCGATCGCGCGCGGCCACTCCCCCGAGGATACTCATGAGTGTGGCGGCGCCGTGCTCGAGCCGGCCGTCTTCGAAGGCGGTCGGTCGGATCGACGAGACCACGACCATCGAGCGACGGGCACGGGTCATGCCGACGGTCAGCAGTCGCTCACCGTCGGGGGTGGAGAGGTCGCCGAAGTCGCTGAGGACGCGGCCGTGCTTGGTGAGACCGAACCCGAGCGACAGAATCACGCGGTCGCGGCTCTCTGCGACGGATTCCTCGAGGGTGAGCACGGCGAACGGCTCGGCGGTGTCGCGCGAGACGAACTCCGCGACGTCGGAGCGTCCCGCGAACGCCGCGTCGACGGCCGCACGGATGCGTTCCGCGTGCCGGCGGCTGGGAGTGACGACCATGAGCGACTCGGCGCCGCGCTGCACTGCGTGCTCGATGACGAGCGTCACGATGCGGCGGACCTCCGCATCCGGACTCTCGACCGCACCGGAGATGGGATCGGGGGTTCCGGTGCCGCCCTCGACGTAGTCGATGCTGAGGCTGCCGCGTCCGAGATAGGACCCGGCCCACGGGAGGGAGACGATCTCGCCGCCGTAGAACGCGTCGTTCACGAGCCGGGCGAGGTCTTCGCCGCCGGCCCGGTACGAGCGCGTGAGGGTGGCGACGTCGACGAGTCCGGCGAGGCGCTCGAAGACCGAGGTCTCATCGAACGGCTCATCGAATTCGTCGGACTCGGTGCGAACCCCGGCCCCCACCGCGAACGGGGTGGGCTTCTGCGTCACCGGGTCACCGAACACGACGACCTGGCGGGCGCGGCGAAGCGCAGGGGCGGCCTCAGCGAGGCAGAGGGCAGCCGCATCCGCGATGATCACGACATCGAAGGCCGGGGCCTCGGGAATGTCGGGCACTTCGTACGGCGACGCGAGCCACACCGGCGCGAGGACTTTGAGGAGTGTCGGCGCCGTGCGGACGAGCTGGTCCGGATCGGAGACACCGTTCTTCAGCGCCTGCTTGAGCGCGGCCGCTTCACCGGCGTAGTCGACGATGCCGATCTTCCATTGCGTGGCGAGCTGGGCAGCCAGGAGCGGACCGGATGCGGCCGCGTGCGCTTCGTCGACGAGCCGGAAGTCCCGTTCGAGCCGGTCGAGCACCGCAGTGTTCGCGCCGAGCAGCGCGCGGTCGGTGCGCAGCAGGTGCTCGAGGGCCGACTGCCACCACGCGAACTCGAGCTCGGCGGAGACGTGCTCTTCCGGTACGTGCCGCACCGAGAGCTCGGTGAGCAGCGGGGCGAGGCCGGCGCGATCGAGCTCGCTGCGGAGCGTCGCGCGCTCGACCAGGTTCTCGAAGTACTCGGACTCGGCGCCAAGGCCGGCCAGCGTGCGCATGAGGTGGGCGACGGGCAGTGAGGCGAGGCGCGCAGACTCCCGGCGACGCAGGATCTCATCGAGTTCGCCGAGCTGCGCGTGCACGCGCTGCCAGGCGACGTGCACGTCCGCCAGACCGGTAGGCACCTCGGGCATGACGCCCGCCTCGACCAGCCGCTGCCAGTCGGCGCGCTGCTGCTGGATGCGGACGAGGGCCTCGTACATGTCGCCGACGTGGACGCCCGCACGCACGTACTCGCGCGACAGCCGCTTGAGCCGGCGACGGTTGGCACTGCTCATCGACGCGGCGTCGCGCTTGGGCGAGTGCGCCTGGATGAGCTCGATCAGGGGGCGCTCGAACACCGACGGCGAGAACTTGTCGAGCGTCTCGCGGATGCCCTGCAGCAGGCGTAGGTACTCGCCGAGTTCGTCGACCGTGCGGAACGGCCGCATCCGGGTCTGCGCGATGAGCTCGTAGCCGCGCTCGAGCAGGTTCGGCACGTCCTGTCCGCTGAGTCGACCGGCGACCGCGTGCGCGGCGCGGGCCGCAACGGTCGTTTCGAACGAGACGCCGTACCAGGGCGAATCGTCGGGGCCGAAACGGAACTCGCCGAGTTTCGCCGCGGCCACGAGCTTCGCGGCTGCGATGTGACGGTTGTCGCGCAGGCGCTGCAGCGTCGCGATGTCGAAGCGCGCGGTGGTCGAGGGCGCCGTGTCGAGAGTGGTGAGCTCGGTGAGCCGGCGCACGACATCGAGCGCGGACGCGCCGAGGCTCGGATGCTGCACGGTCAGGGCACCGCGGTAGTCCCGGAGCACCGTGCGCAAACGCACGAGCGCGTCGTCGATGTCGGACACCTTCGGCTGCGTGGCCTTCTCGTTGCGGCCGATCGCGCGGATGAGGTCGCGGTGCAGCTGGCGCGGGGTGACCGCGAGGCCGTCGAGACCGATGCCAGCGAGCCGGTGGCGCACGCCGTCGAGCGTCGAGCGGCGAGCGCTGACGACCAGCACCCGCTTTCCGCTCTGCACGAGGGCGCCGACGGCGTTGATGACGGTCTGCGTGCCGCCCGTTCCGGGCAGCGTGTGCACGGCGAGCGAGTGCCCGGCGGCGATGCGCGCCAGCACGGCTTCCTGCTCGGCATCCGCGTCCAGAAGAAGCGTGTCGGCGGCCGGAGTGCGGTCGTCGGGGCTCGTCACCGTGGGCAGTGCCGGACGCAACGAGAGTCGCTCGCGATCCGCGATGTGTCCGCCGAGGGCGTTCAGCACCGGGTGGTCGAGGTCGGCCGTATCGCGCGCCATCCCCGAGCCGACGTCGGCGAAGGTCGAGACGACGAGCCGCGGCGTGACGGTGAAGGTGGGCACGTGCGTCGTCAGCGCGCGCAGGTGGTCGATGACCGGCTGCGGGCGGAAAACGTTGCCGTCGTGCGCGAGGGACGCGAGGGCCACCGGGTCGAGGTGGATGCCGAAGTGCGTGCCGAGCGCGCGAACCAGCTCCGGGTTCACGGTGAACGCGCCGCGGAGCTTCAGCTCGAAATCGGTGTGATGGCGGCGGATGGCCAGCGGACGGAGCAGCACCGGCGCCGTGCAGACGATCCCGCCGATGCGCCAGGACGCCATCCCGACGGCGAGCGCCACCGTCTCGAGGCCGCGGGCCGTACGCAGTTCGACGTTCTTCGCCGTGATGCGCTCGGCCGCCAACCGTGCGGTGCGAAGCGCCACCTCGTCGCGGTACAGGTTCGACAGAAGAGTGGAGCGGCCGGTCAGGAACTGCGGCAGGCTCCCCGGGTGGGCCTTGTTGATGTCGATGCCGTGCTCGGACGTGTCCTCGTAGAAGAGGAGTGTCGACTTGCCACCCAGTAGCGCCGCCTGCGCGCGCACGCGGGCGCGCTCGGGCTCCGCCGCATTCGCCACGCTGACCCCGGGCTCGGCGACGCCAAGATCGCCGGGGCGAACGGGATGCGTCGCCTCGACGTCGTCCTTGCCGGCTGTCGCCGTACCTTCTCCACGCCACACACGAGTCACCTTAGGCGTGAGAACGCCGCCTACCGCTCATTCCCGCCCGGGTTTCGCGCTATTGGGCGACTCGCCGGTCTGATCGGCTGTTCCTCCCCAGGCGACGAATCGTCCCGATCCATCCCCCACTCGCCGCTTCGCCGATCGGATGCGAGTGTCCGCCGCAATGATGGGGATATGACGACCGCGACCTTCCGCATCCACCCGACTCCGGTGGGCGATGCACTCCTTCTCCATTCGGCTGCGGGCCTGATCGGGCTCGAGATCCTCGACGCACCCCTCGGTGCCGCGCTCGAACCGTGGGTCGGCGCGCTCCGCTCCGTCCCCGTGCACGACGAGGCCGCGGGAGATGAGACCGCCCGGCAGCTCGATGAGTACTTCGACGGCGATCGGTCGGACTTCGATCTGCCGGTCGATCTGTCGGCGGTGAACGGGTTCCATCGGCTCGCGCTCGAGGCCGTGCGCCGCATCCCGTACGGCGAAACCGCCAGCTACGGCGAAGTCGCCATCTCCGCCGGCACCGCAGGCGCCGCGCGCGCCGTCGGCACCGCCTGCCGGCTGACCCCGATCTCGCTCGTCGTTCCCGTCCATCGCGTCGTCCGCGCCGACGGGTCGATCGGCGAGTACGGCGGGCGACCTGAGATCAAGCGCTACCTGCTCGATCTCGAGGGCACGCATCGTCCGGCGGGCGTGTAGGCCGCCCGCCGGACGATGTCGCTCAGTGGTCGGTCGCCTTCTCGGCGCCGAATCCCGTCAGCGATCGCACGTCCATCTCCGCAGCCTTGCGGGGGTCTTCGACCCGGCGAGACGTCACCGACCCGAGCCAGCCGAGGAAGAAGCCGAGCGGGATCGACACGATGCCGGGGTTGTTCAACGGCCAGATCGCCACGCCGACGTTCTTGAACACGCTCGTCTCCGTCCCCCAGAACACGGGCGACAGCACGATGAGGATGATCGCCGCAGCGAGGCCGCCGTACATGCTCCACACCGCACCGCGGGTCGAGAACCGACGCCAGAACAGCGAGAACAAAATCGTCGGCAGGTTGGCCGATGCCGCCACCGCGAACGCGAGTGCCACGAGGAACGCGACGTTCTGACCCTGCACCCCGATCCCACCGATGATGGCGAGGATGCCGATGACGATCACGGTCCGTCGCGCGACCTTCACCTCACCATCCGGCGGCACGTTGCCCTTCTTCACGACGCTCGCGTAGATGTCGTGAGCGAAGGATGCCGCGGCCGTGATCGTGAGACCCGCCACCACCGCGAGGATCGTCGCGAAGGCGACCGCGGAGATGAAGCCGAGTAGCACCGGGCCTCCGAGGTAGAGCGCGAGGAGCGGCGCCGCGGAATTGACCCCGCCCGGGGCAGCCGCGATGGTCTCCGGCCCGACGAGCGCACCGGCGCCGTATCCGAGCACGAGGGTCAGCAGGTAGAAGAGGCCGATGAGCCAGATGGCCCAGACGACGGATCGCCGCGCCTCTTTCGCGGTGGGCACCGTATAGAAGCGCATCAGCACGTGCGGGAGTCCGGCCGTACCGAGCACGAGAGCGATCGCCAGCGAGATGAAGTCCCACGGGTTCTTGCCGTACTGGAGTCCGGGGCCGAGCACCTTGTCACCCTGCGGCGACGCGGCGACCGCGCTCTCGAGGAGAGTGTTGAGGTTGAACCCGTTGATCGCCAGCACCCACACCGTCATCACGACCGCGCCGCCGATGAGCAGGAACGCCTTGACGATCTGCACCCAGGTGGTTCCCTTCATTCCGCCGATCAACACGTAGACGATCATGAGGAGCCCCACCACGGCCACGACGATCGACTGACCGATCTTGTCGTTGATCCCGAGCAGCAGCGACACGAGGCCACCGGCGCCGGCCATCTGCGCGAGCAGATAGAAGAAGCACACGGCGAGTGTCGTGATGGCCGCCGCCATCCGGACCGGGCGCTCTTTGAGGCGGAAGGAAAGCACGTCGGCCATCGTGAATCGGCCGGTGTTGCGCATGAGTTCGGCGACGAGCAGCAGCGCGACCAGCCACGCCACGAGGAAGCCGATCGAATAGAGGAATCCGTCGTAGCCGTTGATGGCGATCGCGCCGCAGATACCGAGGAAGGATGCCGCCGACAGATAGTCGCCGGCGATGGCGAACCCGTTCTGCGGTCCGGTGAAAGAGCGGCCCGCGGCGTAGTAATCGGCTGCGGTCTTGTTGTTGCGTGATGCGCGAATGACGATGAACAACGTCACCGCCACGAACGCCGCGAAGATGGAGATATTCAGGACGGGGTCGTTCTCCACGGTCTGCACGGCCGTGTGGATGGCGCCGAATACGTCGTTCATGCGTTGCCTCCGGTGCGACGCTCGAGGTCTTCACGGATTGCGCGTGACTGCGGGTCGAGTTTCTTGTTCGCGTATGCGACGTAGCCCATCGTGATGGCGAAGGTCGTCACGAACTGCCCGAGTCCGAGCAGAAGCCCCACGGTGATGTCTCCCGATACGCGCTGCGACATGAATTCCCCCGCGAAGGAGGAGAGCAGCACGTAGGCGAAATACCAGACGAGGAAGGCGATGGCGAGCGGGAACACGAAGCTCCGCTGACTCTTCTTCAACCTCTGGAACTGTTCGGACTCTTCGACCGCGATGTAGTCGACACCGTCGTGCGATGCCGATCGATCATGCTCGTCAGTCATGTGGCCTCCTTGCCTCATGGCGGTGGCGCATCGTTGCGCCGTCACCCCCGCGGCAGGTTCTTGCCCGGTGGTATGGTCGACGCTACGAAGACCGGCGACGATGCCGACACCTCCGGAAGTAGGTAGCGCAGCGTGGTGCACCTCGGCTCCATCAGCGGTCAGCAGCTCCTTTCTCGTGCCGTCCACGACCTCGTGCGACGCACGCGCTTTCCCGTGGCCTTCGGCGGACTCGTCGAAGATCACGCCGTCCGCGTGACGTCGATCGTCGGCGCGCGGGGGCGCAGTATCGAAGGCCTGATCGTCGAGAAAGCCCGCGGACTCGGGGGGCGCGCGCTGATCGAGGGGCGACCACGGCTGACGCTCGACTACCGCACTGCGCGCGGCATCACCCACGACTACGACCGGGCGATCCTCGGCGAAGGGATCGCAACGCTGTTCGCGGTGCCGGTGGTCGCGGCCGGACGCGCGCGGGCGATGGTCTACTGCGGATCGTGGTCGGAATCGGCGGTCGACGAGGGCGCCGCTCGACCCGCGCTCCGGATCGCCGACGAGTTCGCCACCGAACTCCGCATCCGGGATGAAGTGTCTCGCCGCCTCGACCAGGCGTCGTCGGGAACGGCCCCCGACGCGGACGGGCTCGACGGTGCCGCACGGGAAGAGGTGCGCGAGAGCTTCGCCGAACTGCGCAGCATCGCGGCGACCGTGACGGATGCGGAATTGCGCGCGCGCCTGACACATGTCGAGCAGCGCCTCGCCGCTGTCGCCCGCGGCGACGCCGCACCATCGGACCCGGCAGTGCAGCTGTCACCGCGCGAAGTGGATGTGCTCGCCTGCGCCGCGCTCGGCGCGACGAACTCGGAGATCGCCGCGGAGCTCGCGCTACGAGAAACGACGGTGAAGTCCTACCTCGGCGCCGCGATGTCGAAACTCGACGCGTCGACGCGGCACGCAGCGGTTGCAAAAGCGCGCCGCGCGGGCCTCCTCCCCTGACCCACTCCCTTCACGCGCCACAGCTGCACGCTTTCCACGTCGTATTCCGCGCATTCACGACACAGGAACCGGGGAATGCCGGGTGCGGAGAATGCGAAAAGCCATACCGCACAGGAAACGATGTTGTGCAATTCGGCAAGCGCTCATAATTTGCGCACTAAGGTGGCGACATGGCACGCAGAATTGTTCATCAGCTTGTAGACGACTTCGACGGATCGGTTCTCGAGGTGGGTGAGGGCGAGACCGTCCTTTTCTCCCTCGACGGCACCGCATATGAGATCGACCTGTCCAGCGAGAATGCGACCGCTCTTCGTGAGGCGTTCGCCCCGTACCTCTCCGCCGCACGCAGCGTCTCATCGTCGCGTTCTAGCGGGTCGAGCAGCGCGGGTCGCCCGCGTCGCCGCGCGGAGCAGCGCGACTACACCGAGATCCGCGCGTGGGCGAAGGCCAACGGGCACCAGGTCTCGGAGCGCGGTCGGGTTCCTTCCGCGGTGCTCGAGGCATACGACGCCGCGCACTGACCGCAGTGTTCGCGCGCAGCCCGTTTGCGGTTGACGCGCGAGCACTGATCTGTTCGGAACGGGCACCCGGGTGTCGTGCGGGGGACCTCAGCGGCGGGCGCGCAGCGCATCCTCGACGCGGCGCACGGCCGCGACGCCACCCTCGGCGAGCGCGACGCGCTCCGCGGGGCGTTCGAGGTAGAACCGCACGATAGCCGCGACCTCGTTCGGATCAGAACCCAGCGCGAGCATCGGCGCGAGAACCGGGCGCCCTGCTCCCCCGCGCGGCACGAGCGACAGCTTCGCCACGGGGCCGGCGGCGACGCTCACGTCGGCGAGATCTTCCCAGCGCCAGTCCACGCCCGCGGAGCCCCGGATGCCGCGCAGCCGCTCGGTCGTCAACTCCAACCCGGCGGGCACCCGCACCCGCCACAGCTGCACCGCGAGAGTCACGAGCCCCAGGATCCCAAGCGCGTAAGGGGCGCGGGAGACGATGCCGCCCGACATCGTCGGAAGGCCCTGGGTGTCGACGACAAGCTGCGCGATCCCGGGAAGAAGAAGCGCGACCGCGACGGCGAACATCGGGAGGGTCGCTGCGGCGGGAGGAGCGAATCGCAGGCCGGCCGCATCCTCGTCCACGCGCACGACCCGGGGTTCGATCGCACCGAACATGCGGTGGAGCGAGATGCCGATTGTCAGGATCGTGACCGCCAACGCGCCCATCACCAACCGGAATCCCCCTCGGCCATCGGCGACGGCGAGGAACGCCGGCAGCAGGGCGACCGCCGTCACCAGCCACGCCAATGCCCGCGGGTTCCGACCGTTCGGGTACACCGGCGCCCGCTGCCCGTCGGCGGGCAGCACCCGGGGACTCATCCGCTGCAGGCTCATTCGCTCATCATCCCCCGGGCACCGGGCGAGAACGGGGCGAGGGAGGGGTGTATCCCTCGAGACGTGGCGGTCCGCCGGTGAAGAAGTCGTCGATCGTCTCACGGGAGTCCAGAGGCACCGCCGCTTCCCACAACCAGCGCGCGCCCGATCCGACGGCGATGCCGCCGACCACGACACCGCCGATGACCCAGCCGACCGGGTTGCTGCCGAGCGCGACCGCGATGCCGCCGGCAGCGGCGCCGCCGGCGAGCCCTCCCGCCGCCCCGCCCGCTGCCTCGGCGACACCGGAGCTGAGCGAACCGCCATCCGCCACATCCGAGGCGATCGAGACGACCTCGAGAACCGTGCCCGCGACGGGGATGACCTTCGCGAACCGCGAGACGCGACCGATCTGCTCGGCGATCTCTTCGGCACCCGCGGCCATCGCTCTCGGGTCGGCCGCCTCGGCTGCCGCACGAACCGCAGGGTTACCCGACCGCAGCTGGTTCCGGAAGGTCTCGGCCGAATCCTGCAGCGTGTCGTGCTGCGTGCGCCACTCGCCGAGGGTGTCGCTGTTGAACCGGTCGTAGCCGTCCAGCACCGCACCGGCCAGATCGTCGTTGCCGGGCGCAGACAACGCGTCGACGGTTCCGGAGAGTTCTCGCAGCTCCTCGACCCGCTCGACGAGCGGAACGATGTTCTCACCGATCCAGACGTCCAGCTGACCCATGGTCGTTCCGACCTGGGTGCCGAGGTCGTTGTAGCTGGCGACCTTGTCGGTGTAGTCCTCGTACTCCTCGAGATCCTCGGCGGGAGCGCCGGGCGCCGGGCAGTACTGCAGATTCGTCGTCGGCGGGAAGACCGTGTCGCCCACGACCTGGAGGCCCACCTCCCCCGCCTGGAACAGAAGCGTCTCGAAGTCCTCCTGTGCGCGTTCGAGACGGTTCGCGTAGGCACGGAAGACCTCGGTCGCGTCGCCGAGGAACCCGGGAACGCCCATCGCGCGGCTCCGAACCGTCCCGACCGTGTCACGCCAGGAACTGCCCGATTCTCCGGTCCAGTAGTAGTTCGAGTCGCTCCAGACGGCGGTCAGCTCGACGTCCGTGTCGGTCATGCTCGATTTCACGGAGTCGAGCCAGTCCGCGACGGCACGCACGCTCTCCGGCGAGCCCGGCATCTTCACCTGGATCGACATCAGCCCTCCAGCTCCGCCTCGAGGCCGGACAGGTCGTCGGCGATTTCCGCGTCCGCGGCCAAGGAATCCGCCAGTACCTCGTTTGTGATCGCGGCGATCAACCGCACCGCGCCGGCGTACTCGTTCGCCGCTTCCGCGCCGGCAGACGAGATGAAGCCGATCATGGCGGATGCGGCGCCTGCATCCGCCGGTCCCGGAATGTCGGCGAGAGCCGCGTCGAGGTCGTCGACGTAGGTCACGACGTCGCCCATCCGCCGTTCCATGTTGTCGCGGTCGATGTAGATCGGATCGCTCATGCGAGACGCCCGTCGACGATCTGGGTGAACGGGATGTCGAGATCGAACGCGACAACGTCGAATGGCTGACCCTCACGGATGGTGCCGAGTTCGGAGGTCATCAGCAGCATCCACGGCTGGTTCTTGCCGCACTTGTCAGCGAGGCGATCGAGCGCCGTGTACGCGAGGAGTCCGCGGCGACCGTCGGCGAGCTTTCGCACGACGGCCATCTGCCCCTCGCTCTCGGGGTTGTCGATCAGCGGCAGATAGAGCGCCGGCGGCACGATGACCTCCGGCTGCTCGATATGTGCGTCTTCTCGGATCCAGCGCGCCATCCGGTTCCCCCCACCTCGACTCGTGTGCCGACGAGTCTAACCAGGGCGTGCGGCCCGGAAGACCCCCTGTGCACGAAGCGTGCACCGTCGGCAAGTCCGCGCGCGCAGGTGCGCGGACCGCCTAGCGTTGCAGTACCACCTCCTCTTCCGAAGGGATCTGATGAGCGACTCCGAGGACCAGCTGCCGGACGAGATCAGCTACGACGAACAGCGGTATCCCGCTCGTCCGCGTCGGCTCCGTCCCCGCGATCAGCTGAAGCGGAGTGCGGTCAAACGCTTCACGGCCGACCCGCGCACCGCGAACGGCACGAACCCGGCGTACGTCGAGTGGCTGGTGCGTCAGTCGATGCTGAAGGATGCGGACGTGCTCGGCCGTCAGCTCTCCGGTCAGCCGTCGATGTGGCGAAACCCCTATGCGCGCCCGGATGCGCGCCGCGCGATCGAGACCACGAACGTCTGGTTCACGGCCTACCCGATCTCGCTCATCACCCGCCCCGGTGAATCGTTCCTGCAGTCGCTCGGCGACGAGGCCCTGTGGGAGGCGTTCGAGGCGATCGGCATCACCGGCATCCACACCGGTCCGGTCAAGCGCGCCGGCGGCATCTCCGGATGGCAGGAAACGCCGAGCGTCGACGGTCACTTCGACCGCATCAGCACGCAGATCGACCCCGAGTTCGGCGATGAGAACGCCTTCCGCCGCCTCGCGGACGTGGCCGATGCGCACGGCGGCAGCGTCATCGACGACATCGTTCCCGGCCACACGGGCAAGGGCGCGGACTTCCGTCTCGCCGAGATGGCGTACAAGGACTACCCCGGGATCTACCACATGGTGGAGATCCCGCCGGAGGACTGGAGCCTTTTGCCGGATGTGCCGGAGGGGCACGATTCGGTCAACCTCGATCGCGACCGGGAGCGCGAGCTGAGCGAGCGCGGCTACATCATCGGCGAGCTGCAGCGCGTCATCTTCTATACGCCCGGTGTGAAAGAGACGAACTGGAGCGCGACCTCCCCCGTCATCGGTCCGGATGGTGTCGAGCGCCGCTGGGTGTACCTGCACTACTTCAAGGAGGGCCAGCCGTCGATCAACTGGCTCGACCCCACTTTCTCGGGCATGAAGCTGGTCATCGGCGATGCCCTGCACTCGCTCGGCGACCTCGGCACGAGTGCGCTGCGCCTGGACGCGAACGGCTTCCTCGGTGTGGAGAAGAGCGCGGAGGGTCTGCCGGCCTGGTCGGAGGGGCACCCGCTGTCGCAGGCCGCGAACCACATCATCGCCGGCATGGTGCGAAAGGTCGGCGGCTTCACCTTCCAAGAGCTCAACCTGACGATGGAAGACATCCGCGACACGGCGGCCGTCGGCGCAGACCTCTCTTATGACTTCGTGACGCGTCCCGGCTACCACCACGCGCTCGCGACCGGCGACACCGAGTTCTTGCGCCTCGCGCTCACCACATCGCTCGCGACCGGAGTCGAGCCGGCCCAGCTCGTGCACGGGATGCAGAACCACGACGAACTGACCTACGAGCTCGTGCACTGGGCGACCACGCACCACGAGGACGTGTTCCCGTTCCGACACGGCGAGATCACCGGCGGCGAGCTCGCGCGGCTCGTGCGCGCGGAGCTGACCGAGGTCCTCACCGTCCGCGCCGACTACAACCTGGTTTTCACGCAGAACGGCATCGCGTGCACGACGGCGTCGCTGATCGCGGCGACGCAGGGCTTCGAGCGGCTCGGAGACATCACCCCGGATGCGGTCTCCGGCATTCGGGCCGCGCACCTGCTGCTCGCGAAGTACAACGCCTGGCAGCCCGGTGTGTTCGCGCTCTCCGGCTGGGACCTCACCGGGTCGCTGACGCTGCCGGCCGGTGAGGTCGCAGGACTCATCGCCTCGGGCGACACCCGCTGGATCGAGCGCGGCGCGCACGACCTGCTCGACGTCGCTCCCGAGGCGACGCGCTCGCTCGCCGGCGTACCGCGCGCGCAGGCGCTCTACGGACCGCTTCCCGACCAGCTCGGCGACCCGGACTCGTTCGCCTCGCGACTTGGCGGGCTTCTCCGCATCCGCGAAGAGTCGGACATCGCGATCGCGTCGCAGATCGACATCCCGCAGGTGGCGCACCCGAGCATGCTCGTGATGGTGCATCGCCTCGACGGCGGGGATGCGGCGAAGCGCGACGCGGCGATCCAGATCACCGTGCTCAACTTCTCGGCCGAGGCCATCGATGGCACGGTGCGCTCGGAGAGCCTCGTGCCGCGCTCCCCCGTCACCGATGCCGAGAGCGGCGAGAACGTCGGGCGCGTGGACGATCTGCAGAGCTTCCCGCTGCACCTCGGCCCGTACGAGGGACGGTTCCTCGTGCTCGGCGAACCCGAGGTGGAGGAATTCCACCCGATCACCCGGGCGATGCCGATCATTACGGGCGTCTGAGCGCCGGGCGCCGCCCGGACTTAAGCACGGCGCGGGCCCTTTTGCCGAACGGGGTCGGCGGGTACCGTATCTGCCATGCAACGTGAGACCGATGAGGCTTCGCAGATCGACGCCGTCGTCCACCGTCTGGGCGAACGTTTTCCCGATATCGATCCCCCGGTCATCGAGGCCGCGGTGTCGTCGAGTCTGAGAGATCTCGCCGCCGCACGCGTGCGTGATTTCGTGCCGGTACTCGCGGAGCGTTCGGCGAAGCAGAAGCTTCGGCTCCAGGCGTCGGCGTAACGCGGCGGTAGCAGCGTGAGTGTCTGGGACGCTCGCGCTGACGTCGCGCAACTGAGCATCGACCGTTTCTTCGGGGCCGGCGAGCGCCGGATGGTGCACACGACCTACCCGCCGCGGCTTCGCGAGCCGTTCCACTACTGGTGGCTCGCACACCTCGTCGACGTGCGCCTCGACGCCTTCGCGCGCACGGGGGCGAGCGCCTGGGCGGGTAATGCGCGTCGGGTGGCGCGCAGCATCCGGAACCGCAACCACGGATCGCTGTTCAACGACTACTTCGACGACATGCTCTGGTACGCGCTCGCGCTCGACCGGATGCACACGCTCACGGGCGATGAGCGCGCGGGTGAGAACGCTCGGGCGCTCTGGGAGCACTGCGTGCAGCACGGCTGGAACGACACGCACGGCGCGAGCATGGCGTGGCGGAAGCAGCAGCTCGACTACAAGAACACGCCGGCGAACGGTCCGTTCGTGATTCTGTCGGCGCGGCTCGGGGCACGCGGCGACGCGCGGGCGCTCGAGTACGCGGGCCGGGGATTCGAGTGGCTGACCACGCGGATGCGGGGTGCCGACGGCATGGTGCTCGACGGTGTGAACCGCGCGGGCGACGGCCGCGTCGATGGGTGGCGGTTCACCTACAACCAGGGTGTGTACGTCGGTGCGGCCACCGCCGTGTTCGAGGCGACGGGTGACCGTGCGCCCCTCGGGCGGGCCTTGGAGACCGCATCGGCTGCCATCGCGCAGTTGACGGCGGGCGGGGTGTTCGTCGGCGAGGACGACGGCGGAGACGCCGGGCTGTTCCGCGGGATCTTCTACCGCTACCTGGGTGGGTTATTGCCTCACATGGGGGCGGATGCGGCGGCCCCGCTCGCCGACTTCGTTCGCGGGAGCACGGATCAGCTCTGGGCGCACGGGCTGCGCGACGGGCGACTGCTCGCGGGCGATGACTGGCGCGAGCCGGCGACGGGGCGCATCGCGCTCTCGACGCAGTTGAGCGCGGTGATGGCGCTGGAGGTGCGGGCAGCTCTGGAGCGATCCGAGCTCACGCCGCGCGAGTCGGCCGCACGATGACGCTGATCTGCCGTCGAATCTGATCCAGGATTTCGGGCGGGGTGCGCGGGAGGTACACGCTCGCGGTCGTGGTGACGTGGATGATCGACGTGATCACGCGGGCGAGGGTTGCCGCATCCGACGTGGTGATGCCGACGTCACCGGCGAGGACACCCGCGATTCCTTCTTCGAGCTGCACAGCGATGGCGAGGCCGGTGCGGCGATGGGTCTCGGTGGGGTCGCCGAAGACGAGTTCGTTGAGGTAAGTGCGGCCGTTTTCGGGGTGCTCGCGGATGCATCCGACGACCGGCTCCAAAAGCGCGAGCACGGTACCGACCGTGTCATCACCCTGGCAGCGACGCGCCGCCGCGAGGCCGTCGTCGATGGCGTTCTCGAACTTCTGGTTCTGCACCAGGATCAGCAGCTCCGCCTTTGTTACGGCGTAGAGGTACAGGGTACCGATGGCGACATCGGCGCGGTCGGCGATCTGCTGGGTCGTGACTCGCCCGACGCCGCGTTCGGCGAACAGCGCTCGCGCCGCATCCATGATCCGTCGTTGTTTGTCTGCCTTTGCTCGTTCTCGGCGGCTCGGCCGATTCGGATTCTCGGTCATGACGTCCTCCCCTTGACAACTTTACTGAGTCGCCTCATAATTGAGCTTACTCGGCTCGCGGCGCGAAGGCCACCGCAGATTGAGGTCTGGTGCTGGTCACAGCGGCAGAGCGTCTCACCATCCGGCCCGATCAAGGAGATTTCTCATGAGCACCACCCCCGCCATCACCTCTTATGCATTGGCACCGGCCAAGACCGTTGCGGTCGGCGGTCAGACCTTCGCCTACCGCGAATACGGGCCGGAAGAAGAGGTTCCCGTCGTCTTCTTCGTGCACCTCGCCGCGACGCTCGACAACTGGGACCCGCGGATCGTCGACGCCATCGCGAAGACCCGCCACGTGATCACCTTCGACCAGCTCGGCGTGGGCGCCTCGAGCGGCACCTTCCCCGACACTCTCGAGAAAGCGGCCGAAGACGCGTACTCCTTCATCACGAAGGGGCTCGGCTACACGAAGATCGACCTGTTCTCGTTCTCGATGGGCGGCATGATCGCCCAGGACCTGGTCGTGAAGCACCCGACGCTCGTCCGCAAGCTCGTGCTCACCGGCACCGGCCCGCGCGGCGGCAAAGACATGGACAAGGTCGTCGGCACGACCTACTGGGACATCCTCCGCGCCACGCTCACCCGTTCCGACCCGAAGGAATTCCTCTTCTTCAACCGCGACAACGCCGGCAAGAAAGCCGCCAAGGCGTTCGTCGAGCGCCTCAAGGAGCGCACCGTCGATCGCGACAAGGCGATCAGCACCAAGGCATTCCAGACCCAGTTGAAGGCCATTCAGCGCTACGGTCGGTCCGCCCCGTCAGACCTCTCTGTCATCACGCAGCCGACCCTCATCGCCAACGGCGACAACGACCGGATGGTGCCCTCCGTGCTCTCCGAAGATCTGCACGCGCGGATCAAGGGGTCCGAGCTGATCATCTACCCGGACTCCGGCCACGGCGCCATCTTCCAGTACTGGGAGAAGTTCGCCCCGGTCGCCGCGAAGTTCCTGAGCAAGTAAGTCCGGTGCCCGCCGACGGCGCCCGCACGACGGTCACGACCGGCGTTGGGCGTCGGCGGGGCGGGCAGCGGGCGGCGACCGTCGATGTCTTGAAGCGGGTGGGCGAAAACTGCCGACGTGCGCTCTCAGCGAGTACGGTGCGCTGCGGCCGATTCAGCCGCGCGAGCGCGTCGACGTCCGCGCCGCGTAGTGAGGTCCGGATTTGCGGCCGAACGGACGAACGGCTCCGGAAGGAGCTTGAACAACCAGTTCAGATCACCCCAGCCCGTCGCTTTATACATCGAGTAGATCGCCCACCACAGCAGGAGACCTCCCGTGAGCCACGGAAGGATGCCTGTGAAGGCGGTCGTGTGAACGACGTTGTTGGACATGATTCCGGTCGGCCGGTAGCTCGCAGGGGCCGTGCCATCGACGCCTACCGCCCCGTCCAAGTAGATGTCGTGCTTGACGATCGTCCCGTCATGACTCGTCCATGTTCCGACGGGCCGGCATCCCCGGCGGGGCGAATCCTCGCAGTACTCCTCCGTGAACGTCCCCCAGATGATGGGCTCGCCTGCGTCAACGACTGATGCAACGAAAAGCGCTGCTAATACGCCCGTCAGGGCGACGGCGAACAGATGAAAAGCGATCTGGCCCACGCGCCGCAGTCGACTCTCGAGCTGACGCCGGCTCGTGACGTACCGGTCATACGCGGCGTGGGGAGAGGCCGCAGTCGGCTCCGGCATGATTGCGACATTAGTGGAAGCTGCGACTCCGGCCTGTCTTCCGGCCCGCGCCGCGCTGCTCGTGGATGGCTGCGACCCGTCGCGTTCCTCCGGCAGGCCGTCGCCGCGCCCGTTCAGCGTGTTGCGCTGCGCTCCGTCCACGCACTCTTCCGTGTGGACTCCGCGGCGGCGAAGCTCCCTCCCCTGAAATCTGCGATCTCCTCGAAAGTGCCGGACTGAAGGCGCAGGCAGCCGTGAGGCCGTCCGCATCCGTAGGCGACTGCGTTGTCATTTGCCCCGGGAAGAACTCGTCAGTGGACACGTGGGTTCCGGCACGATCATCGCAGCAATAGGACCGCGGACTACAGTTCACGCATGAGCATCCCCCGCGGCTGGTCCGCGCTCGTCGGCATCGTTTCGGCCGCGGTGACGTTGGCCGTCGCTGAACTGGTGTCGGTGGTGGTCGGCCCCGGCGGGAGCCCGATGGTCGCGGTGGGCGCGTGGGTCATCGATCTCGTGCCGCCGTTCGTGAAGGACACCGTGATCGCGCTGTTCGGCACGGCCGACAAGATCGTGCTCATCGGCGTGCTGGGGCTCCTCGTTGCGGGGCTCGCTGCCCTCGCGGGGATCGCGCAGTACCGACGGCCGCCGCTCGGTGTCGTGCTGCTGGCCGTGGTCGCGGGAATCGGCGCACTCGCGACGGTCACCCGACCGGACTCCTCGGGAATCGACGCTCTGCCCAGTGTGATCGGGATGCTCGCCGGGGCGGCCGTGCTCATGCTCGCGACCGCGCGACTGAAGGCGTGGCGCGACGTCGCCGCGCCCACGGAACCGGGCGCGGTGAGCGCCGCGCCATCCCGGCGTGCTTTCCTCCGCATGGTCGGCGTCGCCGGCGTGGCGACCGTGGTCGTTGGACTCGGGTCGCGGGCCTTCACCGCTGCGACGGCCGCGGTGACCGCCGTGCGCGCGTCTCTGACGCTGCCGTCGCCCGCCGTCGCCGCGCCCCCGGTGCCGGCATCCGCATCTCTTGATGTGCCTGGCCTCAGCCCGGTGATCACGCCGAACGCCGATTTCTACCGCATCGACACCGCTCTTCAGGTGCCGTCGGTCGATCCCGCCGAGTGGTCGCTCCGCATCCACGGCATGGTCGAGGAAGAGGTCGTGATCACCTGGGCGCAGCTCATCGCGCTCCCGCTGGAGGAGCATGCGGTCACTCTCTCGTGCGTCTCGAACGAGGTCGGCGGCGACCTCATCGGCACCGCGATGTGGCTGGGATATCCCCTCCGCGAACTCCTCAAGCGCGCAAGGCCACAGGCGGGGGCCGACATGGTGCTCTCGCGCAGCATCGACGGGTTCACCGCCTCAAGCCCGCTCGAAGTGCTGCAAGAGGAGGACCGCGCGTGCCTGCTCGCCGTCGGGATGAACGGCGAGCTGCTGCCGCTCGATCACGGCTTCCCGGTGCGGATGGTGGTGCCCGGTCTCTACGGCTACGTGTCGGCGACCAAGTGGGTCACCGAGCTCGAGGTCACGACGTTCGACGCCGAGAAGGCCTACTGGTCCACGCGCGGATGGAGCGAGCGTGGCCCGATCAAGACGGAGTCGCGCATCGACGTGCCCCGTTCCGGGCAGAGCGTCACCGCAGGAACAGTGACCGTCGCGGGAGTCGCGTGGGCACCACACACGGGCGTTGCGAAGGTCGAGGTGCAGATCGACGGCGGCGAGTGGCAGGAGGCGCGACTCGCGCAGGCGGTCAGCGCGGACACCTGGGTGCAGTGGGTCTTCGAGTGGGAAGCGGCAGCCGGCTCGCACGACATCGCGGTGCGGGCAACCGACGCGACCGGGTACACGCAGACTGAGGACGAAGCGGCGCCCGCGCCCGACGGGGCGACGGGATGGCATCGGCGGACTGTGTCGGTCGGCTGAGCAGGGATCGGACTCCCGGTAAGCCGCAGCGCTCGGGATCGACTCCCCACGGCGATCTGAGACGCCTCTGGAGGGACTCGAATCCAAATCGCCGCGTATCCAGTACATCCAGCAGCGACTTCTCGGAACTACGCGGGTTCTTCAGAGTCCGGCGACATCAGGGGCTAGCTCGGGCATCGTCCAGAGTCATTTCGCGAGGGCCGCGCCAACATCATCGATACCGACAGCTAGACACAACGCGGACATCGCGCGCCTCGAGCGCCTCCCGCATGCAGGGTTGCAAAGCCCTGGGCTTATCACGGGATTCGCCCCGCCGAGAAATACCAGCCATGTAGCATCCGGCGCGGCCTCGCTCTCGCGAAGAGAGATGACCGCGCATGGCACCGATAGTGTTCTCGCATGTCTCAGACGTGGTTGGACTATGTGGGGCCGCTCGCCACCGCGGCGTCTGCCGCAGTCATCGCCTGGCAAGCCTGGTTGACGCGAAGCGCCTTGAAAACATCGCAAATTGCGCTCCGGGAGAGCCAGATCTCACGCGTTGAAGCGCAAGCGCCCCGTCTGTCGGTCTACGCCGCTGGGGTAGACCCGGAGCCAATGTGGCTTGTTCACGCACCAGGAGCGATGCACCTTGACGCAGTTTCGATTCCCAATTCGCACGTGTTCAAACTGCCGCGAGACGCCGATCAGGAAGTCATTCTGGGAGCGAGTTTCATGTTCTCAAATGATGGACCCGGAAATGCGATCCTTACCGTCGAAGACGACAGCGGAGACGTCTTCTCCGAGATGCTGGCTATTGTGGGTGAGGGTCAACGCTATGAGTACTGGGTCAAGAAAACGGTCGCGGAGTGGGTTCGCTTGCTTCGACTCGGTGGGCAGCAGCGGATCAGTCGCCTCACCGTTCGATACGAAGGATCGCGCGACTCCGACGTCTCCGAAGCTCACGTGATTGAAGTCCACGGGAACGCCCTCCGCCCCGTCGTGGACGCGGAAGGCGACTGGCGCGTGATCGATTACTCAGACGCAGAGCGCGTGGTTGGCTCAGTACTTCCTACAACGCGTACCTACTGGAAGTCACGAACTCGAAACGAGACCTTTTAGTCGAAGCAGTACGTCAAGGACAATCGCATCAGCGGCATGCGATGGCGACTCACGCGGACGTATAGCGGCTCCGGCTGACAGATATTGCTCAGAGCGGGCAAGAACGCCTCACATTCCATAAGGAACGAATCGAGGCTGTGCCCCTGGAGGGACTCGAACCCCCAACCGTTTCCTTAGGACGGAACTGCTCTTCCATTGAGCTACAGAGGCTGGCGATCCAAGTCTAGCCGCCGGCGGGCGTCCGCATCCGCCTGCCGTTCGGGGCGTAATCGTACGTTCGGGGCGCGAAAATCGAGCCCCAAACGCGGGAACGTGCCCCAAACCCAAGAAACACAGCAGCCCGAGCAACGAACAACAAAGACCTCACCCCGAAACGGCCTGCCCGACCTTGAACCGCGCGCCGTGGTGCTCGGCAGGGAGCCGGTCGCCGCGACCGTGCAGCTTGTGGCGGAGCGTGCCCTTGGCGTACTCCTCGGGGTAGGCGCCGCGGCGGCGGAGCTCCGGGATGATGAACTCCACGATGTCCTCGAATGTGCCGGGAGTGATGGCGTAGGCGAGGTTGAAGCCGTCCACATCCGCCTCCTCCGCCCAGGCCTGCAGCTCGTCGGCGATCTCTTCCGGGGAGCCGACGATGAGCGGGCCGAGGCCGCCGATGGCGCCGAGCCGCGCGATGTCGCGGACCTTCCACTCGGTGCCGTCTTCGTTCGCGGTCTGGAAGTTCGCGACCGCCGACTGGATCGCGTTGCTCTTCACATTGCCGATCGGCTCGTCGAGGTCGTACTGCGACAGGTCGATGCCCATCCAGCCCGACATGAACACGAGCGCACCCTCTTCACTCGCGTAGTTCAGGTAGTCGGCATACTTCGCCTGCGCTTTCTCGGCCGTCTCGTCGGTGATGATCGTCAGCAGCGTGTAGATCTTCGCCGAGTCGCGGCTGCGACCCGCGGCCTCGAGGGCGTCGCGGATCTTCTTCACCGTGCCGGCGAGCGCGGTCTTCGTCGGCGCGGCCACGAAGATCGCCTCGGCGTTGCCTGCGGCGAACGCGATCCCCCGCGGCGACGCCCCGGCCTGGTAGATCACCGGCGTCCGTTGCGGCGACGGCTCACTCAGGTGAATCCCCGGCACCGTGTAGTGCGTGCCGTAGTGGCCGATCTCGTGCACCTTCGCCGGGTCGGTGAAGACGCCCGTCTCGCGATCGCGCACGACGGCGTCGTCTTCCCACGATCCCTCCCACAGCTTGTAGAGCACCTCGAGATACTCGTCGGCCACGTCGTAGCGCTGGTCGTGCTCGAGCTGATCGTCGTGCCCCATGTTGCGCGCGGCACTCGGCAGATAACCGGTGACGACGTTCCAGCCGACGCGACCCTTCGTCAGGTGATCGAGCGTCGAGAGCCTGCGGGCGAACGGATACGGATGCTCGTACGCCGTGCCCGCGGTGATCCCGAAGCCCAGATGCTCGGTGACCGCCGCCATCGCCGACACCAGCAGAATCGGATCGTTCACCGGCACCTGCGCGCCGTGCCGGATGGCGGCCTCGTTCGAGTCTCCGTACACGTCGTACGTGCCCAGCACATCCGCGATGAAGATGCCGTCGAAGCTCCCCCGCTCAAGCAATTTCGCGAGCTCGGTCCAGTACGACAGGTCTTTGTAGCGCGACGACTGGTCGTCGGGGTGCCGCCACATTCCCGAGGACTGGTGGGCGACACAGTTCATGTCGAAGGCGTTGAAGCGGATCTGCTTGGTCATGCCAGCATCGTGCGACGGCACCGTCCGTCGCGTCGAGCCGAGGGACACGGGGCGTCACATCCCGCGCCGCGAAAGCGCGCTCCACCGCGCGAAATCGCGGAATTCGGGCAGCCCAAGCCGCCCCCACCACCAGCATCCCGTGCCGCACCGAACCCATGGCCGCCCCACAGGTTTCCCTTTAGCTCTTCCCAGGATCGGTCACCACGGTGAGACCTATGAGCACCCACAGATCCCCCCGATCCCTGTTCACCGGCGCCACCATGATCCTCGCAACCGTCGCCGTCCTCACCGGCTGCGCGGCCGCCGCCCCCGCCCCGTCAACCGGCGACGCATCGCCCGGCGCGACGACCGCATCCACGATCCAGGATGGCGGCACTACCGCCGACCGCACCGACACCGCGACGGAGAGTGCGAACCTCGAGATCGTCACCCGCCTGATCACCGATGCGTTCGCCGACCCCTCCTCGACCACCGCGACGGGCACGGCCGAAGAACTCGTCGCCGCCGATGCCCTCGCGCACGGCGACGGCCTCGCCCCCGGCCCCGACGGACTCCTCGCCCAGTTCACCGCCGCACACACCCGCATCCCCGGCGCGCAGGCCGTCATCAAGCACACCGCGGCCGATGGCGACCTCGTCGCCGTGCATTACCAGATCACGGCCACTCCCGACGATGAGCGCACGGGCGAGGCGGCGGTCGACCTCTTCCGGGTGACCGACGGCACGGTCGTCGAACGCTGGTCGTTCGATCAGACGGTGCCCACCGGAACCCCGGCCAGCGGCAACACCAACACGATGTTCAGCGACCTCTACGAGCCCGCCGACGACACCTTCGTTCCCACGGAAGAGCAGGAAGAAGCGAACCGCGAGCTCGCCGTCGGCGCTTACAACACGCTGTTCCGCGACCAGGACCCGAGCATCCTCGACACCGCGTTCGACCCGGCCTACCTGCAGCACAACTCGGTCGCACCGAACGGCACTGAAGCGCTGAAGTCGTTCTTCTCCGGAGGCGCGGCGTTCCCGCCGAACGAGTCGGTCATCTCGCTCTCCGACGGCGACCTGGTGTGGACGTTCTCACAGCCGGTCGGCGCCGCATCCGGAGACGCGTTCGTCGCGGCCGACATCTTCCGCGTCGACGAGAACCTCATCCGCGAGCACTGGGACGTGGTCCCGACGACCCCGGCGAGCTGACTCCTTCTCCCGGTCGTTCGGGGCCGGGCTACGGGCCCGTTCGGGGCACGAACCTGCGGTTGGGGCATGAAAATTGCGCCCCGACCGCAGTTTTGTGCCCCAAACCCGTTGAACGAGCGCGGGCGAGGGTCAGTGGAACAGGCGTCGCCAGAGGTTCGTGTCAGCGAGGTCGAGCAGCTCGTTCCCGCGACCCGACAGCACCGTGCGCAGCGCCCACAGCGAGAATCCCTTCGCCTGCGCGAGCGTGATGGTCGGCGGCACCGACAGTTCTTCGCGGGCGACCACGACGTCGACGAGCACAGACCCCGGGGCGGCGAGAGCCCGACGGAGCGCCCCCTCGAGATCGGCGGCCTTCTCGACCCGGATGCCGGTGATCCCGACCGCCTCGGCGACCGACGCGAAGTTCGGATTCTGAAGATCGGTGGCGTAGTTCACGATGCCCGCGGCCTTCATCTCGACCTCGACGAAGCCGAGCGACGAGTTGTTGAACACGACGATCTTGATCGGCAACGCGTTCTGCGTGATCGAGAGCAGATCGCCCATCAGCATCGCGAGCCCGCCATCACCCGCGAGCGCGATGACCTGACGATCGCGGTCGACGGCCTGCGCACCGAGCGCGTGCGGCAGCGCATTCGCCATCGACCCGTGCGTGAACGAACCGATCAGACGGCGCTCCTTCGTCATCCGCAGGTACCGCGCCGCCCAGATGACGGGCGTGCCGACGTCGGCGGTGAAGACCGCATCCGGATTCGCGAGCTCGTCGAGCAGCCGCGCGACATACTGCGGGTGGATGGGCTCCTTGCCGTCATCGTTCGCGAGGCCGTCGAGCTCGCGCCGCGTCTTGGCATAGTGCTCCACGCTGTCTTTCAGGTGCGCGCCGTCTCGACCGGTGCGAAGCAGCGGATGCAGCGCCGCCGCCGTCGCTCCCACATCGCCCACGAGGCCCGCATCGATCGGCGTGCGCCGGCCGAGCTGCTCGCCGCGGATGTCGACCTGCACGATCTTCGCCTTGTCGGGATAGAACTGCCGGTACGGGAAGTCCGATCCGAGGATGAGCAGCGCGTCGCACTTCTCGATGGCCCGGTAGCCCGACGTGAACCCCAGCAGACCCGTCATTCCGACGTCGTAAGGGTTGTCGTACTCGATGTGCTCTTTGCCGCGGAACGCGTGCACGATCGGGGCCTGCAGTCGTTCAGCGAGCGCGAGGACCTCCGCGTGCGCACCGGCGACCCCGGCACCGGCGAGGATCGTGACCTTCTCGGCACCGTCGAGCAGCGCGACCGTGTGCGCGAGCTCAGCCTCCGACGGCACGATCACGGGCTTCGCCGCACGGATGGGGGCGCTGTCGCGCCGCGCGGGAGCGTCGGAGAAGAACACGTCGCCCGGCACCACGACGACAGCAACCCCGCGCTTCTCGATCGCCGTCCGCATTGCGATCTCGAGCACCCACGGCAGCTGCGACGGATCGCCGACCATTTCGCTGTAGACGCTGCACTCGCGGAAGAGTTCCTGCGGATGCGTCTCTTGGAAGTAGCCGCTGCCGATCTCGGCCGAGGGGATGTGCGAGGCGATCGCCAGCACGGGCACCCGCGAGCGCTGCGCGTCGAAGAGACCGTTGATGAAGTGCAGGTTGCCCGGTCCGCAACTGCCCGCGACGACCGCGAGCTCGCCCGTGATCTCGGCCTCCCCCGCCGCGGCGAACGCGGCGGCTTCTTCGTGCCGCATGTGCAGCCACTCGATGCCGTCCTCCCGCCGAAGGGCGTCGGTGAAGGCGTTCAGCGAGTCGCCGGGCAGACCCCAGACCCGTGTGACACCGGCGGAGCGAAGCGTGCGGACGAACAGTTCTGCGACGTTTTCGGCCATACCCTCACGCTAACCGCGGGCGCCCGGTCATGGGAGGGATGGTGAGGACCGGGCGGGGCGACTATCGTCGCCGCCCGCATCCGGGCCGCGCCCGCCGATGGCGCCCGTTTCCTGTCGTGGCGCCAGATTCCTGTCGCGGCGCCCGTTTCCTGTCGTGGCGCCAGAAAATCGTGGCGCCGGAACAGGGAACTGTAGCCATCGCGGTCGGGGCGAGAGAGCCGGTGTCTGCATCCGGGCCGTTCCCGGCTCGTTTCGCGGACGCGCTTGTTTTCGGCTGCCGCGCCACAGATCTGGCGCGCGTCAGCAGGAAACAGGCGCGCGGTCCAATCGGGGCCCCGTGGATCGCTCCGCGCCGACGATGCGCGGAATCACGCGGATCCTCCGGACGGACGGGTCCACTCCCGCCCGGGTGGACCGGCGAGCAGCGCGATCCGCACTGATGAGATCGGATCACCGACCCGACCCGGAGGTGGTTCCATGTTCGTCTTCGTCACGCTCAGCATCTTGATCGCCCTCGCCGCCGCCGCGGGCTCGGTGCACGCGGTCATCACCGACCGGCCGGCCGCACGGCGACACGTGGGCGACTACGACTCGCGCCGACCGTCGCCGTGAGCCGGACGCACGTGTGAATAACCTCCACATCGCCGTCTGAGGTTGATCCGGCCGCGGATTCTCGGAATCGTGGCCGGTCCGCAGTCATCGATCGAAGGGAGAGCACCATGCTCACACTTACCGACAACGCGGCCACGGCGGTCAAGACGATCTCGTCGCAGATCCCCACGGAAGGCGGCGGTCTGCGCATTCGCGACACCGGCCCCGACACAGGCTTCGAACTCGCCCTCGCGACAACCCCCGAAACCGGCGACGCCGTCGTCGAAACCGACGGAGCCCGCGTCTTCGTCGACTCCTCGGCCAGCGACGCCCTCGGCGACCGTGTGCTCGACGCCGACATCAGCGAAGACGGCTCGGTGCGCTTCGCCCTCGGCGTGCGCGACTGAGACCCCGCGCGAAGGGCCCGGAGACTCGTTCTTCGGGCCCTTCGCCATGTGCGGATGCGGGCGTCGCGCGGGCGCGGGCGCGGACGTCGTGAGGGTCGGATGCGGACGCGGGCGTCGTGCGGGCGTCGTCGGGATGCGGGCGTCGTGCGGGCGTCGTGGCGCCGCGCGCTCCCGCATCCGCTGCTCATCGGAAATCGCGGGACTGGTGCTGCACCCCCACCCGCAGGTCTTCGAACCCGTCGGCGACGAGGTTCGTCACCCCCTCGACGGATCGCTCCAGCATCCCTCGCACGATCAACGCCGGGGCATCCCGCACGAGTCGCCGGTGCCGGTTCCACACCCCGACCGAGCAGATGACGTTCACGAGGCCGTGCTCGTCTTCCAGGTTGATGAACGTGATCCCGGATGCGGTCGCCGGCCGCTGCCGGTGCGTGACGAGACCCGCGACCTCCACCCGACGCCCCGTCTCGTGCGTCCGCAGCCCCCGCGAGGTGAGCACCCCGCGGGCATCCAGTGCGGGGCGGAAGTGCGCCATCGGATGGTCGTCGGTGGAGATTCCCGTCGCCCACAGGTCGGACGCGAGCAACTCGTAGCTGGACGGGTCGGGAAACAGCGGCGGCTGCACGGAGATGAACGATCCGGGCAGATACACCACGCGGTCCTGCGCGGCCGAGCCCGCCAACCAGATGGCTTCGCGCCGCGTGTGGCCGAAGCATCCGAAGGCTCCCGCCGTCGCGAGCGCCTCGAGCTGGGCGACGGTCAGGTCGGCACGGCGTACGACGTCGTGCATGTCACGGTAGGCGCCCTCGCGTTGCCGCTCCGCGACGATGCGCGCCGCGACCGCCGCCCCGATGCCCTTCACCGCCGCGAGCCCGAGGCGCACCGCGAAGCCGCCGTCGCGGCGATGCGCCGCCGACTCGTCGGGCGCCGCCGGATCGAAGTCCCGCACCGGCGGTTGCTCCCCCCGGCACGAATCGAGCCCCGTCGCTGCCGCGGAGTCACCGATCGTCTCGAGGGTCGCCTCTGCGCCGGAGAGCTGCAGGTCGGGCCGGCGCACCTCGACGCCGTGCCGTCGCGCGTCGGCCACAAGGGTCGCGGGCGAGTAGAAGCCCATGGGCTGCGCCCGGAGAAGGCCGGCGAGGAACGCACCGGGGTAATGCAGCTTGATCCACGAGCTGGCGTAGACGAGCAGCCCAAACGAGAGCGAATGGGACTCCGCGAACCCGAAGTTCGCGAACGCCTGGATCTTGCGGTAGATCGCGTCGGCGTCTTCTCCGACGATCCCGTGCCGGCTCATCCCCGCGTACAGCTTGTCGCGGAGGGACTCGATACGCTCCTGCCCCCGCTTGGACCCCATCGCGCGGCGCATGAGGTCGGCGTCCTCGCCGGAGAGGTCTCCGACCACCATCGCCATCTGCATCAACTGCTCCTGGAAGATCGGGATGCCGTGCGTGCGCTCCAGCACCGGCTTCAGATCCGGATGCGGATACGTCGTCTTCTCGAGCCCCAGCTTGCGGCGCACGAACGGATGCACCGCGCCCCCCTGAATCGGACCGGGACGGATGAGCGCGATCTCGATCACGAGGTCATAGAACCGCCGCGGCTGCAGCCGGGGCAGCAGACCCATCTGCGCCCGGGACTCCACCTGGAAGACACCGATCGAATCCGCCCGGCAGAGCATGTCGTAGACGGCCGCTTCGTCTTTCGGGAGCGAGCGGAGCTCCCACTCCTCGCCGGTGGTGTCACGGATCAGGTCGAAGCAGTACTGCAGGGCAGACAGCATCCCGAGTCCGAGCAGATCGAACTTCACGAGCCCCATCCAAGCGGCATCATCTTTGTCCCACTGGATGACGGTGCGCCCCGGCATGCGGGCGTGCTCGATGGGGGCCACCTCGCCGACCGGTCGCTCGGTCAGCACCATTCCCCCCGAGTGGATGCCGAGATGCCGCGGCGCTTTCAACAGCTCGGTCGCGTACGCGATGACCTGGTCGGGGATGTCATGGTCGGGCGCGCTGTCGAGCGATGCCCCCCAGCGTTCGACCTGCTTCGACCAGGCGTCCTGCTGCCCGGGCGAGTACCCGAGCGCACGCGCCATGTCGCGGATCGCGTTCTTCGGCCGGTACTGGATGACGTTCGCGACCTGCGCCGCCCGATCGCGCCCGTAAGTCGTGTACACCCACTGGATGATCTCTTCGCGGCGGTCGGAATCGAAGTCGACATCGATGTCGGGCTCTTCTTCACGCAGGCTCGACAAGAACCGTTCGAACGGCAGGTTGTAGTAGATCGCGTCGACCGCCGTGATGCCCAGCAGGTAGCAGATGGCACTGTTGGCCGCGGATCCTCGCCCCTGGCACAGGATGCCGCGGGTCTTCGCCTCTTGGACGATGCCGTAGACGATGAGGAAGTACCCGGGGAAGTCCTTCATCTCGATCACGTCGAGCTCGCGGGAGATGCGCTCACGCTGACTCGTCGTGAGATCGGGATAGGTGGCGGGCACGGCATCCCACACCAGTTTTCGCAGCCAGGTCATCGGCGTGTGCCCCTCCGGAACCGGCAGCTTCGGCAGCGCGGGCGTCGCCTTGCGGAGCGGAAAGGCGAGCTCGTCGGCGAGGGTCACCGTGCGCGCCACAGCACCCGGGTAGCGCGCGAACCGGGCCGCCATCTCGGCGCCCGAACGGAGGAACGCGCCGCCGTGCGCGGGCATCCACCCGTCGAGCTCGTCCATGCTGCGGTTGGCCCGCACCGCCGCGATGGCGGCGGCCAGCAGCCTCCGTTCGGGCACGGCGTAGTGCACGTTGCCGGTCGCGAGTAGCGGCAGTCCGCGCTTCGCGGCAAGGCCCGCGAGGATGTCGTTCGTCTCGGTGTCGCGCGGATCGCCGTGGTCGATGAGTTCGACATGCACCGCATCCGCCCCGAACAGGTCGACGAGCAGATCGAGTTCGTGTGCCGCCGCCGCGGGTCCGCCGGCGGCGAGCGCCTGACGGACTCCGCCCTTACGACATCCGGTGAGCACCGCCCAGTGCGGGTCGCGAGGGCCCCCGGCCTGCTCGGCGAGCTCAGCAAGGTCGTAGACCGGACGCCCCTTCTCCGCCCCGCGCAGCTGTGCGTGCGTCAACGCGCCGGCCAGGCGGTGATAGCCCTCCTGCTGCCGTGCGAGCACGACCAGGTGACGCCCGATCGGGTCGGGCTGCCCCTTCTGCGGCGCGGGGAGTTCGAGCGAGAGCTCGGCGCCGAACACGGTCTGCACGCGCCGTTCCTCGGCCGCTTCTGCGAACCGGACGATGCCGTAGAACCCGTCGTGGTCTGTGACTGCGAGCGCGTGCAGGCCCAGTTTCTCGGCCTGTTCCACGAGCTCTTCGGGAGAGGACGCCCCGTCGAGGAACGAGTACGACGAATGCGCGTGCAGTTCGGCGTACGGAACCACCTGTTCGGGGCGCTCGATCGGCGGCGGCACATAGGCCCCTCGTTTGTGGGACCAGGCCGGGCTGTCGCCGCCATCCGCCCCCGCGGGAGCTCCGCGAGGCCGACGGGTGTCGCTCAGGGCGCGCTCGAGTTCGGACCACGAGATCGGGGGGTTCTGCCATCCCACGGGTCGGTCCTCTCTGGGGTGTTCGGTCTTGCGGCGGACTCACGCCCGCCTCGGATGCGGATCAGTCGTACTTCGCCTCGGCGCTCCACCCCGCTTCTTCGTGCACGAGCAGCCACGCCTCTTGGGCGGCGTCGACGACCTGGAACCGGTGTGCGACGCGGCGGCGCACCGCATCCCACTCCCGCTCGATGACCGGCCACGGCCCCGCCCACGAGAGCACCCCGCGCCGGGCACCCTCGACGGCGATCGCGGCGGGTGGCGCCGACAACACACCGCGGGCATCGACCGACACGCGCTCGCCCCGCGCGTCTCGCACGTCGGCCGGGCGCGGCTGGGCGTACACGGTCGTGGGCAGCGGCGAGGGAAGCGACCCCGGCCACGGGCGGGACGGATCACGCGCCGTCGTCGCCCGGTCTCCCCACGGCACGAGCACCTGGCGTTCCTCGAGCCAGCGCCCGCCGCCGACGACCGGCGTCACGACCCCACGATGCCCGAGAATCGCCTGCACGCGCGAGAGGGCGTGGTGCACCTTCTCGCGTTCCCCCGCCCCGAACAGCCCGGCGACGTGATGAGCCGCGTCATCGACCGCCTCGGGAGCGATCCGCACGCGAGTCACACCGCTCCGGAACTGCTGTTCCTCGGCCAGCTGCCAGCGCACCCGGTCGATTACCGCGGGCGCATCGAACGTGCCCGGATGCAGCCATACCCGCTCGCTGCGTTCGCCGCGGTCGCCGCGCAACTCGACGCGCAGCTCGGTGCAGACCAGGCGCTCGGCGTCGAGGCGGGCGATGAACTCCTCGGCCGCTACACGCATGCCGAACGCCGCCTGTTCGGCGATCTCGACGGGCGGATCGAACGCGACCTCGCGATGCAACTCGGGCGGCGGCACTCGCGGCTCCACCGGCCGGGAGTCTCCCCCCGCCGCCATCGACTGCAGGTGCACGCCGCGCTCGCCCAGCCGCTCGCGCACCCGGTCGGCCTCAAGCGCGGCGAACGCCCCCAGCGTGTGCACGCCCAGCCGCGAGAGCAGGTGCGTCAGATCGCCCGCGATCGACGCGCCGGATGCGGCATCGACGAGCGCCGCGACCGGCAGCGGCGCGAGGAAGTCTGCGGCACGACCCGCCTGCACCACCCGGATCGGATCATCGACACGGGTCGCCGCCCGCGCCGCCTGCTCGGCCGTGAACGGACCGTCGGCGACCCCGACCCGCACATCGCCGATGCCCTGCGCGAGCAGCGCCGCCCGGAGCGTGTCGGCCGCCGCCGACTCGCCGCCGTAGTACCGGGCGGGCCCCCGGGCGCGAAGGGCGCAGAGCCCGGGACGAATCACCTGCACGTTCGGGGCGAGCTGCTCGATCGCGGCGACCAACGGCGAGAAGACCCGGTGGTCGCGCGCCGCATCGGCCGTCACGATCTCGAGCCGCGGGCAGTGCGCCTGCGCGTCACGCCGGCGCTGCCCCCGCCGCACCCCTTCGGCACGGGCCGCCGACGAACACGCCACGACCAGGTTCTTCTCGACCACCGCGATCGGCAGATCATCGTCCGCGCCGCTGAGGTGATGCGCCTCGGGCGTTGCTGCGCCGGACGTCACGCTGCCGGGCGTCACGGTGCCGGGCGTCACGGTGCCGGGCACCGCCGCTCCCACCGCTGCCCTGCCAGCGGGCATCGCCGGCTCCGACTCTGCCGCCTCGGGCTCCGCCGCACCAAGGGCCGCCTCGCGCGTCGCCGCACCAACGGCGGCACGCTCACGGCGCACCGCCACGACCGGCCAGTCGGGGATCCAGAGCACGAGACTGCGGATGGGTTCGGCCATCTCACCCCACCGCCCGCATCGGAAGGGGCACGGCCATCGGCGCGCCGAGCGGAGCCGCCATCGGGGCGAGCGCCCCCTCGCGGTCGGGCAGCAGCATCCGCGCCCGACGCGGCACCGGCGAGCGCCGCGACAGCACCGAGACGGTGACGGCACGTGACGTGAGGTAACCGTGTCCGTCGCCGAGTCCGCTCCACTCCGGCTCACCGATCTGCAGCGAGGCCTCGGCCTGCGGCCAGACCCCCTGCACGAGCAGCGTCGCCCCGCGATCGCGAAGACGTGCCATGAACCGCGAGGCCTCGGCATCCGACACCCGCCCGCCCGGACGCACCGCCACGACCGGCATCACCTCGGCGAGGGTCGCGGCGACGCTCAGCCATCGGGGACCGGGGTCGGGAACCAGCACGAGCCGCTCGAGCGCGACACCGAGCGAGGCGGCCGCCTCGGCGCCGAGCTCGGGCATGCCGATCGCCGCACACCAGGAACCCTCGCGCGAAGGACGCGCCATCAACGACAGCAACAGCGATGACGACGGAGAGACGGAATAGGCGGCACCGGCGCGAAGCCCCCCACCGGGAAGGAGCGCGGCGAGCGACGGATGCGTCGGCAGCACCGCCGCATCCATGCGCAGACCCTGCACGCGCTCGAGCTGCGCGCGGAGTCGGCGGACCTCGCCGACAGCGTCTTCTCGCACGATCACCTTCACTCCGACAGGCTAGAACGGATGTTCTAACTATTCAACGTCGGATTCGAAGATACGATCGACCACCGACATCGCGTCGGCGCGCCCAGGTCAGCCGGCGAGTTCTGCCGTCGTGCGGATGCGGGCGAACCCACCCTGCTGCAACACCAGGGCGGTATCGGCCATCAGCTCGGCCGCCGAACGGGTCACGGTGCCGAGACCGGAGATCTCGGCGGAGAGATCGAAGGTGCGCGTCGCGTCGAGCACCACGGTCGTGTCGTAGCCGAGGTTTCCCGCCATCCGCGCCGTCGTCTCCACGCACATGTTGGTCTGGATGCCGCACACCACAACCTCGTCGATCGCCTGCGCGGTGAGCCACGCGTGCAGATCCTGATCACCGTAGAACGCCGAGTTCACGGCCTTCGAGATGCGGAGGGCCGCCGGTGCGGCCGCAACTGCGTCGACGAGCGCATTGCCCGGAGAATCCGGATGCAGCGGCGAGCCCGGTGACACGGAATCGTGACGCACGATCACGATCGGTTCGTCGTTCGCGGTCCACGCGGCGATCAGTGCGGCGACGTTCGCCTCGCATGCCGGGTTCGCGGTCGGTCCCCAGAACGTCAGGTCGTCGAAGCCGCGCTGCATGTCGATCACCAGGAGAGCTCGAGTCATGAGCCCATCCCATCACGCCGCTCCGACCCCGGCGCCGCTCCCCCGGGATTCACTTGCGGGTCAGGCGGCGAGAGCCAGGTACGGCTCCCAGCACGGGTCGGCGCGCTCGGTGCCGCGCACGGTCCACTGTCCGCCGCGCGGCACGCCCGGCACCATCCGCAACGACCACGACATCTCCTGCGGCGTGCGGTCACCTTTCACGTTGTTGCAGCGCAGACAGCAGGCCACGAGGTTCTCCCACGTGTCCTTGCCGCCGCGAGAGCGCGGCTGCACGTGATCGATCGTCGAGGCCGCCTTGCCGCAGTACGCGCAGCGGTGACCGTCGCGACGCAGCACGCCACGGCGCGTGACCGGCACGCTCTGCCCTCCCGGGATGCGCACGTAGCGCGTCAAGACGATCACGGCAGGACGGTCATAGACCTGCGACGTGCCCCAGACGGGGTCTTCGTCGATCTGCTCGATGATCGTGGCTTTCTCGTTCATCACGAGCACGAGGGCTCGTTTGAAGGAGACCACGGCCAATGGCTCGTAGCCCGCATTCAGCACCAGTGTGCGCATTCCTTTGTCCTTCGAATAGGCCGGGACGGCTTCGCGGATATTCGATACAGCTGACGACGAGAGGCACGGAGGGATGAAAAAAGGCGCTGTCTTATAGACAGCGCCTAGGACGCACGGGTACCCCGTGGCATCCGATCACCCGATGCCGAAGAACGAGCAGGCCGAGCGCATCCATGGTTCGGATGCGTGGTGTCCCGCCCATCGGCTCCTCCGCTTTCTCTCAGCGTCGAGATCAGGGTAACCCACCGCGACACGCGCGGGGCGCATGGCGGGATGAACGACGGGTGACGGGTGTCGAGAAAGGTCAGCCGGCGTTGGAGAGCAGCCAGGCGTACGGGTCGACGTTGCCGCCGTTCAGCCGCACCTCGAAGTGCAGGTGGTTGGCCGTGGACGAACCGGTGCTGCCCATCAGGCCGATGATCTGACCGGCTTCGACGTACTGGCCGGGCGTCACGAGAACGCCGCCGTTCATCATGTGGCCGTACGTGGTGGAAACGGTCTGGCCGTTGATCACGCTGTCGAGCACGACCGCGTTGCCGTAGCCGTAGTAGTTGCCGGCGACCCGCACGGTTCCGGCGGCGGCCGCGTACTCGGGGGTGCCCTGCGCGCCGAGGAGGTCGACGCCCTGGTGGTAGCCGTCGGCGCCGAATCCACGACCCACGCGGATGGCCGACATGTCGACCGGCCAGCGCACGGTGCCGCTTCCCGGGGCGACCATCGTGAGGTCTACCGAGGCGCGGGAGACGGATGCAGCGGATGCGGAAGAGGCGGCGGTTGCGGCGCGCGCTGCGGCAGCCTCAGCGGCCTTCTTCTTCTCGATCTCTTCGGACGTCGTCGCGGAGTAGCTGTCGCGGGAGAGCTCGGTGGTCGTGACGTCGGACGCGATGACCAGGGACTGCGCGTTCTCGGCGGCGACCTGCTCGATCGTGACGGCATCGGTCGTCGGGTTCAACGCGGCGTAGGCGGGCAGCGCGACCGTGGCGACGAGGCCACCGACCATGCTCAGGATGACGACGCTGCGCAGCGGCTTGCGGAAGCTCTGGCCGAGAGCCGAGCGGGCGGATGCGGGGCGGCCGGACCGGACGATCGTCGTCGAGGTACGAGCCACTCGACGCTTCGCCGAGCGTGCGACGTCGCGCATTCCGCGGCGACTGGTCGCAGGACTCGCCGCGTCGGCGTCGGGTGCGCTCGATGACGCGTCGTTCTGATCAGCCAAATTCATCCTCCGTCGCCTCCACGCGGTTGCGTCAGCTCGTCGGCATTCGTTTCGGGCACGATATGCGAGTTTCACCGCGCGGACGACGAGCCATCAGAGGCAGTTCGAGCGGGGTCCGACGGCGGGCTTTCTCGCCTGTGGACTTTCCGAGGCTACCGAAAAATAACGAATAAGTCACGTTGCGGCCATCCGGCGAGACGTCTCCCGGCCTGGGGAGGAGGGGTGCGAACGCGCTCTCAGCGGCTCTCGTCGACCAGGAAGATGTGACCCGCGACCTCGACCGGCAGCTCCAGGCCCTCGTCGGAACCGTCCATCTCCACGAGGACGTAGCCCTCGTTGAAGCGGTACGAACCGGCGGCTCCCGGCATGACGCCCGCGGCGCGCAGCTGCTGCAGCAGCTCCGGATCGACCTGCGCCGGCTCGGCGAGGCGGCGCACCGTGCCCTGGATCGGACCCCCGGCAGCCTCGATCGCCCGGACCAGTCCGACCACGCCGTCCTCGAACGTGACCGACGGCAGATCGCCCAACTGGTCGAGGCCGGGGATCGGGTTGCCGTACGGCGATTCGGTGGGGTGCCCGAGCAACTCGACGAGGCGGCGCTCGACCTGCTCGCTCATCACGTGCTCCCAGCGGCACGCCTCTTCGTGCACGTAGGCCCAGTCGAGCCCGATGACGTCGCTGAGCAGACGCTCGGCGAGACGGTGCTTGCGCATCACGTCGACGGCCTTCTGCCGACCGGCTCCGGTGAGCTCGAGCGAGCGGTCGTCCGAGACGATGACGAGGCCGTCGCGCTCCATCCGCCCGATCGTCTGCGAAACGGTCGGGCCGGAGTGCCCGAGGCGCTCCGAGATCCGCGCGCGCAGAGGAATGATGTTCTCCTCCTCGAGCTCGAGGATCGTGCGCAGATACATCTCGGTGGTGTCGATGAGATCGGTCATGAATGTGTTCCTCGACGTTCGAAGCGGGGTAAGGCAAGCCTATCTGGCCGCACCGACACACGGCCGGGCTCGCGACCGGCGCAGTCATACAATCGGAGCCATGTCCCACGTCGTGCTTCCCCGCGAGATCCTGCCCGCCGACGGACGCTTCGGCTGCGGCCCGTCCAAGATCCGCCCGGAGCAGCTGGCCGCTCTGGCCGACGCCGGCGCGGTCGCGCTCGGCACCTCGCATCGCCAGGCCCCGGTGAAGAATCTGGTCGCGAGCGTTCGCTCGGGCCTCTCCGAACTGCTGCGACTGCCGAACGGCTACGAGATCATCGTCGGCAACGGCGGCTCGACCGCGTTCTGGGACGCCGCCGCCTTCGGGCTGATCGAGCGGCGGGCGCAGAACCTCGTCTTCGGCGAGTTCGGCGGCAAGTTCGCCTCCGCCGCAGCCGCCCCCTGGCTGGAGGCCCCCGACGTCCGCAAGGCCGCCCCGGGAACGAGCGCGACCCCCGAGGCCGTCGAGGGCGTCGACGTCTACGCCTGGCCGCACAACGAGACGTCCACCGGCGTGTCCACCGAGATCCGTCGCGTGCAGGCGGATGCGGGCGCCCTCACCGTCATCGACGCGACGAGCGCCGCCGGCGGCATCGACTTCTCCGTCACCGAGAGCGATGTGTACTACTTCGCGCCGCAGAAGAACCTGGGCTCCGACGGCGGCCTGTGGTTCGCCGCGGTCTCGCCGGCCGCGATCGAACGCATCGAGCGGATCGCCGCATCCGGACGCTACATCCCCGAGTTCCTCAGCCTGAAGAATGCGCTCGACAACTCGCGCCTGCAGCAGACGCTCAACACCCCGGCGCTCGCGACGCTCGTGCTGCTCGACTCGCAGCTGTCGTGGATCATCGGCAACGGCGGGCTGCAGTGGGCCGATGCGCGCACGCACGAATCCTCCGACGCGCTGTACGCGTGGGCGGAGGCATCAGCGGTGGCGACGCCGTTCGTGGCGAACCCGGCCGACCGCTCGCCGGTTGTCGTGACGATCGACTTCGATGAGACGGTGGATGCGGCTGCCCTCGCCGCGAGCCTTCGCCAGAACGGCATCGTCGACACGGAGCCGTACCGCAAGCTCGGCCGCAACCAGCTGCGCGTCGCGACGTTCACCTCGATCGATCCCGAAGACGTGCGTCAGCTGATCCGCTGCATCGACTTCACGCTCGAGAACAGCTGACCCGCGCCGAGCCGCCCCTGTGCCGCCGAGCCGCCCCGATATGCCGCGCGCACACCGGGGTGGCTCGCGGATAAAGGGTGGGTCGGCGGAGCGGGAACTCGCTAGCGCGCGTCGTCCTCGTCGTCCTCGTCGTCTGCGTCTTCGTCGAGCTCGTCGATGTCGACACCGTCGACATCGCCGGCGTGCAGGATCGACGATCCGTCCTCGTCAAAGTCGGATGCATCCGTGTCGTCGAAGTCGTCGAGGTCGTCCGACTCCTCGTCGGAGTCCTCGTCGCTCTCGGAGTCGTCGCTCTCGTCATCCGCGGCGCCCGCGGCTTCGGCCAGAGCGGCCTGCTGCACGTGGTACTCGGCCAGACGCGTGGCCCACGGCACCCACTCGGGAGCCAGGAGCGCGCCCGCGCCAGGCATCAGCTCGACCTCGAGCACGGTCGGCTCGGAGCCTTCGACGACGGCGAGCGTCACGGTCCAGTACCAGCCCGGGTACCCGGGAAGCCGGTTGTGGAAGCGGAGGGAGACGGCGCCGCCCGGCTCGACCGCGTAATCCGCGGCAGGGCCGACGGTCGCGGCGGGAGTGATCTCGTGCAGCGCCTCGAGCGCGAGATCATGCGCAGCGAGGAGCCGCGGATCGGGCTCGGCGGGCGTCTGCACGATCGCCTCGGCGGTCTCGACGACCTCGGCGGCCTCGAGTTCTTCTTCGGCCTCGGCCGTCTCGACGATCTCGCCGGCAGCCTCGAGCACCTCGACGACGTCCTCGGCGATCTCCGCATCCGCCTCGGACGCCGAGACGTCGGCGGTCTCGTTCCGAGCGTCGCCCTCGTTCAGAGAGTCACCCTGCACGCCCTCGGGCGCATCGGAATCAGGCGTCGAGGTCATCGGCTACCTTGCGCAGCACGGCCGCGATCTTCTTGGCGTGCGCCGCACTGGGGTACCGGCCGCGACGCAGGTCGCCGCCCATGTCGTCGAGAAGCTTCACGAGGTCTTCGATGATGATCGCCATATCGTCGGCGGGCTTCCGCGCGCGCTTGGCGAGGCTCACCGGCGCTTCGAGCACCCGCACCGAAAGCGCCTGCAGTCCGCGCTTGCCGTCGGCGACGCCGAACTCGAGCCGGGCACCCGCCTTCAGAGCCGTCGCGCCCTGCGGTAGGGCCGTGGCGTGCAGGAAGACATCCTGGCCGTCATCGGTGGTGATGAAGCCGAAGCCCTTCTCCTCGTCGTAGAACCTGACCTTGCCGGTGGGCATGCGAACCTCGCTGAATCATGCGCCCACGAAATGCGGGCACGACGGAACCGGGATCGGAAGACCCCCTTGACCAGACTACGTCACGGGCACGAGGCACTAGGCTGAGGCCGATGAGTACACCCACTCCGACCGACGATGTGCCAGTTCGTCGTATCGACCGCATCCTGGCGTTCATCTCTCTCGGTCTGCTCATTCTGTCGGTCGCCTGCTTCCTGGCGATCATGATCGCGACCGCGACGGGTTCGGACCACGAAGATTTCGGTACCGGAATCTGGCCGGTGGTCGGCGTGATCGTCTACATCGCTCCCCCGCTCGCCTTCGTCGCCATGGTCGCGCTGATCATCATGGCTTTCACCCGAAGGGCTCGGGCCAACCGAGGGAACTAACCGGTGGGCGACTCCTCCGACGAACGCGCGCTGGCAACGATGCTGGCGGCCTCCGATGATGCTGCGCTCGCGGACCTGTTCGCCGCACGCCGCGTGCCCGTGCCGAACCCGGCGCACGACTTCTTCGACATCTCCGCGGCGCTTCTCGCGGAGAACGCGATCGACAAGGCTCTGATCCGCCTTCCCGGCTCCCTGCTGCGTGCGTTGGCGGATGCGGATGACGCGGGTGTCGCCGCATCCGATCGCCCCGCTCTCACCGAACTCGCGCTCGTCGACGCAGACGGTCGCCCCTTCCACGTCGTGGCCGCGCGCTTCCGGGCGCTGCAGAGCGCTCCGCTGCCGACCGCGCACGGCCCTGCCACCGAACCCGAGCCGTCCGACGAGCGGGTCACCGCTGCCGCGGGCGAGCGCGCGTTCTCGGCGGTCGCGGCCCTCGCCGATGTCGTGGTCGCCGCACTGTCGGCGCCGCTCGGCCGCACCGGTTCCGGCACGGTGAGCGTGGCGGAACGTCGACGCCTCGTCGATGACGGTGCCGTCGCCGACGGAGACGAACTCGACGACCTCCTCGTGCTCGGGGCGGATGCGGGACTCCTCGATGACGGTGAGCGCCTCTGGAGCGCGACCGACGACGCTGCGGCCTGGCTGAGCGAATCGACGGCGTCGCGCTGGGCGGAAGTCGCGCGCAGCTACGCCGCACGTCTGCCCTCTGCCGTGCGGACGGTCGACGGCGGGTTCCTCCCGCCGGACGCCTGGCCCGCGTCGTATCCGCTCGATCCCGATTGGCCCGCACGCGCGACCGCGCTCATGCGGCGAGGGCGCCGCTGGGGCATCCTCACCGAGAACGGCAGCGAGCCCGCCTGGACGACCGCGCTGCGTCGCCACGGCGAACCCGACATCGAGGCGCTCAGCGCTCATCTGCCCCCCGAGGTGGATCGCGTCTACCTGCAGGCCGATCTCACGGCGATCTCCCCCGGTCCCCTCGTTCCGGCCGCGGAGCAGCGGCTGCGTTCGATGGCGGTCCGCGAGACCCGCGCGCAGGCGACGACCTACCGGTTCACGGCGGAGTCGCTCACCGCGGCGGTCAGCGCCGGCGAGACCCCCGACACCATCCGTGCGTTTCTCGGCGAGCTGTCGCTCACGGGCATTCCGCAGCCGCTCGACTACCTGATCGAGACGACGGCGTCCCGACACGGCCTGCTGCGCGTGTCGACCGACCCGGCGTCCGGGCGCACGGTGGTTCGCAGCGCCGACCCGCAGTTGCTCGCGACGATCGCCGTCGACCAGGCGCTCCGCCCGGTCGGACTCGTGCACGACGGCGCGACGCTCGTCTCCCGCGCCTCGCGCGACACCGTCTACTGGTCGCTGTTCGACGCGCGCTACCCGGTGGTCGCCGTCGGCGACGACGACGGCGTGCAGCGGCTCTCCCGTCGCAGTTCGCGAGATATGTCGACCTCGGCCGACGCGGCCGAACGCTACGCACGCCTCATCCAGACCCTGCGCCTGGCGCACGGCCCCGACGCCGACGCCGCCTGGCTGGAGCGCGAGCTCGAACAGGCCGTCCGGGGGCGGACCCTCATCGAGGTGGACGTGCGGTTGCCGGATGCCTCGACCCGCACCTTCATCCTCGAAGCGACCGGAATCGGCGGCGGACGCCTGCGCGGCCTGGACCGCGCGGCGGATGTGGAACGCACCCTGCCCCTCAAGAGCATCGCCGGGGTCCGCCGCGCGTGACGACACGTGGCGACACGGCCTTCGGGCATAGCTCTCGCCGGTAGACTGGCGCGTTATGGCTGACGGACCCCTCATCGTCCAGAGCGACCGCACGGTGCTCCTCGAAGTCGCGCATCCGCGCGCCGAGGACGCGCGGCACGAACTGGCCGTTTTCGCGGAACTCGAGCGCGCGCCCGAGCACATCCACACATACCGCATCACGCGCCTGGGCCTGTGGAATGCGCGGGCCGCCGGACATGCCGCAGAAGACATGCTCGCCACGCTCGACCGCTGGTCGCGTTTCCCGGTGCCGCCGTCGGTATCGACGGACATCCGCGAGACCGTGACCCGCTATGGGCGTCTTGTGATCGAACGCGGCCCGTACGGCGACGAGGAGTCGGCGCTCATCCTCCGCTCCACCGACGCTCCCGTCCTCGCGGAGGTCGCTCGCAACAAGCGCATCCAGCCGCTCCTGATCGCGCACCCGAGCCCCGACACGTACGTCATCGACCCGTGGGCCCGCGGTCACATCAAGCAGGAGCTGCTGAAGATCGGGTGGCCGGCCGAAGACCTCGCCGGGTACACGCCCGGCACGCCCCATCCGATCGAACTCCAGGAAGACGGGTGGACGCTGCGTCCGTACCAGCGGAAGGCCGTCGACATCTTCACCGATGGCGGATCCGGGGTCGTCGTGCTGCCCTGTGGCGCCGGCAAGACCCTCGTGGGCGCGGCGGCGATGGCCGACACGAAGACCACCACGCTGATCCTCGTCACCAACGCGGTCAGCGCGCGGCAGTGGCGCGACGAGCTCCTCAAGCGCACGACGCTCACCGCCGAAGAGATCGGCGAGTACTCGGGGCAGGTGAAAGAGGTCAAGCCGGTCACGATCGCGACCTACCAGATCCTCACCGCGAAGAGGAAGGGCGAGTACGCCCACCTCGCCCTGCTCGACGCGCTCGACTGGGGCCTCGTGGTCTACGACGAGGTGCACCTGCTGCCCGCCCCCGTGTTCAAGCTGACCGCCGACCTGCAGGCGCGCCGCCGGCTCGGCCTCACCGCGACGCTCGTGCGCGAAGACGGTCGCGAAGGCGACGTCTTCAGCCTGATCGGGCCCAAGCGCTTCGACGCGCCCTGGAAGGAGATCGAGGCTCAGGGCTTCATCTCCCCCGCCGCCTGCTACGAGGTGCGTGTCGACCTCCCCGCCGACGACCGTCTCGAGTACGCCGCCTCCGCCGATGAGGACCGCTACCGGCTGGCGGCCACCGCATCCGCGAAGATCAGCGTCGTCCGCTCGCTCGCCGAGCGGCACGCCGGCGAGCAGATCCTCGTGATCGGGCAGTACCTCGACCAGATCGACACGCTCGCCGAAGCGCTGAACGCGCCGAAGATCACGGGCGCCACGCCCGTCGACGAGCGCGAACGGCTCTACCAGGCGTTCCGCGTGGGCGAAGTGCCCCTGCTCGTGGTGTCGAAGGTGGCGAACTTCTCGGTCGATCTGCCCGAGGCATCCGTCGCCATCCAGGTGTCGGGATCGTTCGGCTCCCGGCAGGAGGAGGCCCAGCGCCTCGGCCGGCTGCTCCGCCCGAAGACGAACGGCCACACGGCGAGTTTCTACACGCTCATCGCCCGCGACACGGTCGATCAGGACTTCGCGCAGAACCGGCAGCGGTTCCTCGCCGAACAGGGATACAGCTACACGATCCTGGATGCGGACGCCCTCGCCGCCGCATGAGAGGCACGTGACGGCGCCCTCGGCGACTCTCGAATGCGCCGGTGGCACGCCAATTCTCATGTTCACCATCAGCGGACAGACCCCTCGTGCGGGCGATTCTCCAGCCAGCGCATCGACGAGGTCACCATAATGAACACATGACCGCACCGCGCATCCTCGTCGTCGACGACGAACCGAACATCCGCGACCTGCTCATCACGAGCCTGAAGTTCGCCGGGTTCCAGGTCCGCGCCGTCTCGAACGGCGCACAGACGATCTCGGCCGTCCTGGAAGAAGAGCCCGACCTCATCGTGCTCGATGTGATGCTGCCCGACATGAACGGGTTCAGCGTCACCAAGCGCCTGCGAGAGGCCGGCTACACGGCGCCGATCCTCTTCCTCACGGCGAAGGACGACACGGAAGACAAGATCACCGGGCTGAACGCCGGCGGCGACGACTACGTGACCAAGCCGTTCTCGCTCGACGAGATCGTCGCCCGCATCCAGGCCATCCTCCGCCGCACCATGCAGGCCGACGAAGAGTCCGTCATCCGCGCCGGTGAGCTCACGATGGACCAGGACACGCACGACGTCTTCGTCGGCGACGCGCAGATCGAACTCAGCCCGACCGAGTTCAAACTGCTCCGGTACCTCATGCTGAACCCGAACCGGGTGCTGTCGAAGGCGCAGATCCTCGACCACGTCTGGGAGTACGACTTCAACGGCGACGCCGGCATCGTCGAGAGCTACATCTCGTACCTCCGCCGCAAGATCGACCCGCACTCCACCGACGCGCTCATCCAGACCAAGCGCGGCTTCGGTTACATGCTCAAGGCCGGCAAGTCCGCCTGAGCGGAGGCATCATCCTGGGCGACAACGACGGTCTCACGCGCTGGTGGCGCGGCATCAGCCTCCGCGCGAAGGTGACCGGGGTCACTGTCGCCGTTCTCGCGATCGGCCTCGTTGCCGCGGGGCTCGGCACGATGGTGTTCCTGCGCACCACCCTGCTCGCGAACCTCGATACGACGCTCACGCAGCTCTCGCGCGGGCCGGTCGCGAACACCCTGTTCGATGTGACCGTCGACGACGGTGACGTGGAGTTCACCGAGAAGGACGGTGCGCCGAGCACCGAGTACTTCCTCGCGATCTACGACGCGGAGGGGAATCCGCTGATCAGCGGCGGCGGAGACGATGGCGAGGAAGGGCCGGACTACCCGGAATCCGTACGCTTCGATCTCGCGTACGCGACACAGCTGCAGGTGTTCGAGCTGACGAACGCCGCGGGCACCGAGTTCCACGCGACCTACGTGATCACGCCCGTTTCGGGCACGACGCAGTCGTTCACGCAACTCGTCGCCATTCCCACGACCCAGACCGAGCGGGTCGTCGCGACCTATCTCGGCATCTACACCTTGCTCGCGCTCGTGACGGTGATCGCGAGTGCGTTCCTCGTGCGCTGGGTCGTCACGCTCACTTTCCGCAGCCTCGGCCAGGTCGAACGCACCGCCGAGGCGATCGCCGGCGGCGACTTCAGCCAGCGGATGACCGACATCGAGCCCGAGACCACCGAGGTCGGGCGGCTCAAGCGCGCGATCAACGCGATGCTGGGGCGCGTGGACGCATCCCTCTCGGAGCGCGACGCGACCGTGCGCCAGATGCGTCGCTTCATCGGCGACGCGAGCCACGAACTGCGCACTCCGCTCGTGACCGTCCGCGGATATGCCGAGCTGTACCGGATCGGGGCGATCCCGGACGCCGAGGCCACCGGCCAGGCCATGGGACGCATCGAGAAGGAGGCCATGCGCATGACGTCGATGGTCGAGGATCTGCTCGCCCTGGCGCGACTCGACGAGCGTCGCGACGTCGTGCTCAGCCCGATCGACCTGCGCCCCATCGCCCGGGACGCGGCCCTCGACGTCAGCGCCGCTGCTCCTCAGCGCGCGATAACGGTGCTCGACGCCCACAGCGAGCGCGACGGGACGCTGCAGACCCCGCCCGTCTCGATGACGGCGCTCGGCGCGGAGTCCTCCCAGAAACGTCGGGGATCGGTACCGACCGCGGCGATCGGGCTGGCCTCGCGGCTCCGGCGCCGTCCGCGCGGCGAGACCGGCGAGATCGCCGCGCTGCCGGTGACCTTCGAAGAGGTGCGCGCCACGATGCCCCCCGTGGTCCTGGGCGATGAGAACCGCATCCGGCAGGTGGTCGCGAATCTGCTCGGCAACGCGCAGCGCTTCTCCGCCGCCGACTCCCCCATCGAATTGCGGGTCGGCACCGACGACGCGGCACGTACCGGGTGGATCGAGATCATCGACCACGGCGAGGGCGTTCCCGAACCGATCCGCGAGCAGATCTTCCAGCGCTTCTGGCGCGCCGACACCTCACGTGCGCGCGAGACCGGTGGGTCCGGCCTCGGGCTCTCGATCGTCGCCTCGATCGTGGAGACGCTGCACGGATCGGTCGCCGTGACGGATACGCCCGGGGGCGGCGCGACCTTCCGGGTGTCGCTGCCGCTCGCGGCCGACCGCGAGGCGGCGGCCCATCTGCTGATCGAGACGCAGCCCATCGAACCTCTCCCCGGTGCACTGCGTCCCACACAGGGCGACGACTCCGATCGCTGACCGTTCCTCCCCAGGCACCGGCCCGGGCGGGCCTGTCCACGGTGTGCACGGAACGCCAACGGCCGCCGCATCCGGGTCCGTACCGTGAGGGTTTCCGAGCAGAGGAGGAAACCCATGGCCGTCTTCGCCGTCGACAGCGACGCCGTTCTCACCGCCACCACCGCGATTCGCGGAACCGTCGATCGTTTGCAGAGCGAGTCCGCGTCGCTCATGGCGCAGTTGCACGCGCTGCAGGCGTCGTGGACGGGCACCGCATCCGGCATGTTCCAGGGCAGCATCGAGCAGTGGCGCGGCGCGCAGCGGGGCGTCGAGGATGCCCTGGCGTCGATCAACCTCGCACTGTCGGCCGCCGGCCAGCAGTACGCCGAAGCAGAACAGGCCAACATGAGCCTGTTCCGCTGACCGCACGAACGACGGATGCCCCGGTCCGAGGACCGGGGCATCCGTTTCGTTCTGTGGGCTTTAGAAGTCCATGCCACCCGTCGGGTCGCCGGCCGGAGCCGACGCCTTCTCGGGCTTGTCAGCGACGACGACCTCGGTGGTGAGGAAGAGCGCCGCGATGGAGGCGGCGTTCTGCAGCGCGGAGCGCGTCACCTTGGCGGGGTCGATGATGCCCTGTGCGAACAGGTCACCGTACTCGCCGGTCGCGGCGTTCAGGCCGTGTCCGACGGGCAGGTCTGCGACCTTGTTCGCGACGACACCGGGCTCGAGACCGGCGTTCAGCGCGATCTGCTTGAGCGGGGCCTCGATGGCGACCTTGACGATGTTCGCACCGGTTGCCTCGTCGCCCGTGAGCTCGAGGGTCGCGAACGCCTTCTTGCCGGCCTGGATGAGGGCCACGCCACCGCCGGGGACGACACCCTCTTCGACGGCCGCCTTCGCGTTGCGAACGGCGTCCTCGATGCGGTGCTTGCGCTCCTTGAGCTCGACCTCGGTCGCCGCACCCGCCTTGATGACGGCGACGCCACCGGCGAGCTTCGCGAGACGCTCCTGGAGCTTCTCGCGGTCGTAGTCGCTGTCGGTGTTCTCGATCTCGCGACGGATCTGGGTCACGCGACCCTCGATCTGAGCCGAGTCGCCCGCACCTTCGACGATGGTGGTCTCGTCCTTGGTGATGATGACCTTGCGTGCGCGGCCGAGCAGGTCGAGCGTCGCGTTCTCGAGCTTGAGACCGACTTCCTCGGTGATGACCTGGCCACCGGTGAGGATGGCGATGTCCTGCAGCTGCGCCTTGCGACGGTCACCGAAGCCGGGAGCCTTGACGGCGACCGACTTGAAGATGCCACGGATCTTGTTCAGCACCAGGGTCGCGAGAGCTTCGCCCTCGACGTCCTCGGCGATGATGAGGAGTTCCTTGCCGTCCTGGATCACCTTGTCGACGATCGGCAGCAGGTCCTTGATGTTCGAGATCTTCTGGTTCGCGATCAGGATGTACGGGTCTTCGAAGACCGCTTCCTGACGCTCCGGGTCGGTCACGAAGTAGGGGTTGAGGTAACCCTTGTCGAAGCGCATGCCCTCGGTGAGCTCGAGCTCGGTGCCGAAGGTGTTGGACTCCTCAACGGTGACCACACCCTCCTTGCCGACCTTGTCGATCGCCTCGGCGATGAGCGCGCCGATGGCCGGGTCTGCGGCGGAGATCGACGCGGTGGCGGCGATCTGCTCCTTGGACTCGATCTCCTTGGCGTCGGACAGGAGCGCCTCGGTCACGGCCGCGACGGCCTTCTCGATGCCGCGCTTGAGCGAGATGGGGTCGGCGCCTGCGGCGACGTTGCGAAGGCCCTCGCGAACAAGTGCCTGAGCGAGGACGGTCGCGGTGGTCGTGCCGTCACCGGCGACGTCGTCGGTCTTCTTGGCGACCTCCTTGACGAGCTCCGCACCGATCTTCTCGTACGGGTCGTCGAGCTCGATCTCCTTGGCGATCGAGACACCGTCGTTCGTGATCGTGGGGGCGCCCCACTTCTTCTCGAGAACGACGTTGCGACCGCGGGGTCCCAGAGTCACCTTGACCGCGTCGGCCAGAATGTTGAGGCCGCGCTCGAGGCCGCGACGGGCCTCCTCATCGAAAGCGATGATTTTTGCCATGTGTGGTCGTCCCTCCCGGACGTTGGGCTTACCGTCAGTTAGCACTCATCAAACGTGAGTGCTAACTCATTCTGGCACTCACCCCCGGGGAGTGCAAGCTGCCGCGGGGCGTCCCACCTCGCCCACGGCGAACACGATTCCGGATACGGGCGCCCCCGCGCCGCCGCATCCGCCCCCGCCTTCTCCCACTCCCCTCCCCCCGCCTCTCTTCCATCCGCGAGACGGGATCTTCGCGCCGAGACAGTGGGGTTACCCCGCTGTCTCGGCGCCCCGATCCCGTCTCGCGGAAGGGTGAGCGGAGTGGGGACGCGGCGGGCGGACGCGCAGCGACCCCCGGCGCCCGAGGGGCAACGGGGGTCGCGGATGCGGAAGGGTCAGGCGAGAACGCGCACCGACTCGGCCTGCGGGCCCTTCTGGCCGCTGCCGACGGTGAACTCGACGGCCTGGCCCTCTTCCAGAACACGGAAGCCGGTCATGTCGATGTTCGAGTAGTGCACGAAGACGTCCTGGCCGTCACCCGACGTGATGAACCCGAAGCCCTTTTCGGCGTTGAACCATTTGACGGTGCCCTGTGCCATGCGAATCTCCTGAAGCGTTGAATACCACTTCATCGTATGGAGCCGGGAATGGCCGGAAAGGCCCGATCCGGCAGTGTTGACACCCGTGGCGCACAACGTTTACGCGGCCGAAACACAGGCCTCTCGGCGGGGGCGCCGACAGCCCCGCGCCGCGGCCGTGCGTCGAATTCGCCGACGGCCGGCGGGATGCCGTCAGGACGCGGGCGTCGCGGACGGAGTCGCCCCCGCGGCCGTGCGGTCCAGCCCGATCACGACGGTGAGCAGTTTGTTCTGGCTCTCGTCGAGGTCGGCCGTTCCGGGGTCGTCGATCGGCTGATAGACCTCGCTGAGCGCGACGGCCGCGCCGCCGATGACGTCGGCGAGCCCGCGGGCCGCCGCTTCGTCGGCGGGGAACGCGTAGTAGACGGTCGTCTCCGCGAAGTCCGACGTGCTGGCCTGGCTCGGCAGCACCGTGTCGGCGTTCCAGCCGGCGGCGACGATCTGATCCTTCATGGTGGTCGCGAGGCCCGACTCACCCGTGGCGTTCAGCACGTTGACCGCGAACGACGTGTCGATGGTCGCCTCTGGCTCGGCCGTCGCGGTGGGCGTCGGTGTGGACGCGGGAACCAGCGTGATGCGCCCCGAGACGATCAGGCTGCCGAAGATTCCGATCCCGACGAGCAGGATGGTCGCCACGAGCGCCCACAGGATGATGACGCCCGAGCGCAGACGGGGATTCTCGGCCCGGTGAGCGCCCACGCGCCCGGATCCTTCCGGGAGATCGTCGAAGCGATCTCGGGAATAGGTCTCACGCGGCACCCCCCGATGCTACCCGGGCGAGCGTGGGGATCCGACGCGACGGGCCGTCAGCCGGCGGAGCGTACGCCGCGCGTGGCTCGTTCCCGGCGCCGTTCGTCCCGGATGCGGCGCAGTCGCGCGACCAGCATGGGCTCGTGCGCGAGCGCGGCCTCCGTGTCGATGAGGCGCCCGAGCAGTTGGTAGTAGCGTGCCGGGGCGAGGCCGAGCTCCGACCGGATCGCCTCTTCCTTCGCTCCCCCGTGCGCGCCCCAGCGGGACTCAAACGCGAGGATGGCCGCATCCCGATCGCTCAAGCCCTGCACGTCGACCGCGGACTCCTCGAGCGCCGGGCGCGCGGTCGTCGGATCGGAGTCGGTCAGGGGCACGATCTCACGCTAGCCGCGGTCGGCGTCGATGCCGCGACGCCACTCCACGGAAGCGCCGAGCGGGTCCACGGCGGCCAGGACTTCGCCGTCGAGTGCGAGCGCGAAGCGGGATGCGGGCCAGCTCGCCGCGTCGATCGGCGTCGTCCATCCGTTGTGCAGCGCGGGAGCGTCCAGCGTCACCCATCGTCCCGCTCCGCGTGCGGCGGCGATGGCGGCGTGCCGCCGGCGGCCGGGCACGTGCGCGAGGACTCCCGGGGTCGTGACGACGAGCGTGGCGCCGGCGGGAGCGGATGCGGCGAGCGCGGCGAGCGCGTCGGCATCCGTCGCATCGGCCGTCTCGAGGTGCGGAGGATCCGCCGCAGCGATGTCGGCCGCGGCGTCGATCCGCTCGCGGCGACCCGTTTCGCCCGGCCAGACCAGATCCGTGAGCCACGCCCGGTCGGCCGGTCGGCGCACATCGAGCGGGGCGAGGTCGATGCCCGCACGCCAGACGATCTCGGGAAGGCCGGTGGGGGGTTCACCGCCGATCCAGGTCGATTCGAGCGTCACGGTGCTCGGCCCGCTCACGGGATCGATCGCGTGGACGTGACCGTCCGGCATCCGGTACCGGTACGAGAACCGGTCCGGGTAAAGGCACAGGCCGGCGCTCGCCCCCACTTCGAGAAGAGCGATCGGGCCGTCGATGAGATCCAGCGCCGGCAGGAGCGCCGCGCAGCGCAGGGGCTCGTTGGTCTGGATGCTGCGGATGCGGCACTCCGCGACCAGCGCATCCGCGTGCGCCAGCACCCACGCACCCCATGCGGTCGGCGGATCTTCGGGAGCGCCCAGCATCCGACTCACCGCGAACACGAGCGGAGGCTGCCGGTGCGTGTCCGGGATCTGTGCGAGCACACGTGCGACACCGGCGTCATCCCGCACGGTCTCCGCCCACGCGCCGTACAGCGCCGAACGGCCCGGAGCTTCGAGACGGGCGAACCGCTCGTAGCGCTCGATCACGGCGACCCACTCGCCCTCGGTTGCCGCACTCACCGAACCATTGTGGGCGCTGTGCGGGCGAACTCGTCGGTAACACCCGGAACAGGTACGCGCGGAACGGGGTTGAATAGAACCGACGAAGGGAAAACTGTGAGCTACGCGGTGAACAAGTCCGACGAACAATGGCGCGACGAGCTGGGCGACGAGAAGTTCGCCGTGCTGCGCGAGTCCGCCACCGAGCGCGCCTGGACGGGCGAACTGCTCGATGAGAGCCGCGCCGGCCTCTACGCCTGTGCCGCCTGCGGGGCAGAACTCTTCCAGAGCGGAACGAAGTTCGACTCGCATTGCGGATGGCCGAGCTTCTACGAGTCGGTGCGCCCCGAAGCGGTCGAGCTCATCGAAGACAACGCCCACGGGATGGTGCGCACCGAGGTGCGCTGCGCGAGTTGCGGGTCCCACCTCGGCCACGTGTTCCCCGACGGTTTCGGCACCCCCACGGGTGACCGCTACTGCATGAACTCCCTCGCCCTCGAGTTCACCCCCGAGGCGGACGACAAGTGACCGCGACCGCCGCGGAGGCGATGCTCGCCCGGCGGTCGATGTCACGGGTGACCGACGAGGCCCCCAGCCGCGAGCAGCTGCTCGCCGCGATCGCTGCGGCCGGACGCGTCGCCGACCACTCGTCGATGCGGCCGTGGCGGCTGATCGAACTGCGCGGCGACGACCGCGAACGCCTGGGTCGCGCCATCCACAAGGCCGAGCACAAGCGCGGTCGGTCGACCAAGCCGCTGCGCGCACCGCTGCTGATCGCCGTTGTCGCCTCGGTGCGCAAGAGCGGCAAGGTGCCCGACTGGGAGCAGGAGGCCGTGGCCGCAGGCGTCGCCCACATGCTCAGCCTCGCGCTCGACGAGCAGGGTTGGGGCGTCTTCTGGCGCACCGGCGAGTACACGCGCAGCAAGGCTGTCGCCAAGGCGCACAAGCTCGCGAAGAACGAGCGGCTGCTCGGTTGGCTCTACGTCGGCGGCAAGCCGGTGCGCGAGCGCGAGACCCGGCGCAAGACGATCGACCCGGAGTCGTTCCTCTCTGCCATGCCCCGCTGACGCGGCGGCACCACCGTCGCAGGATCGCGTCATCCGCGCAGAGTCCTTCCGGAAAGCTGCGACCTCGGCGCGATTCTGCGAAGTTCGGGTGCCCCTCGACCGGGGCAACGCGTTCAGCGGCGACGCCAGCGCGGGACGACGGCGATCACGACGCCGACGAGCGCGAGTGCGACGGCCGTCAACGCCAGCGCGAGCGGGGGGCCGGAGTGCGCCGGCCAGATCGCGTCGATGACCACCGACGTCAGCAGCAGGCCGACGACGGAGCCGAGCCCGAGTTGCAGAACGCCCGTGTGCCGCACGAGCGCCGCCGACAGGAAGATGTAGACGACGCCGATCGCGCCGCCGAAGTACACCCACGGATCTGCGGGGAGTGAGGCGGGGAGACCCACGAAGGCGATCCGGATGCCGGCGGCCACCAGGAGCGCGAGCGTTCCCCCGATGAAGTTCACGAGGGTCGCGGTCAGCGGACTCTCGACGACGTGACGCAGCCGCCCATTCGTCGCCTGCTGCCAAGCGATGCCGGCTCCGGCGAGGAAGGGGAGAAACAGCATCCACGCCGGTACTCCGGAGGGCCCCTCGCCGAGCAGCGAGATGACCACGGCCACCACGGCCAAGCCGCCGCCGAGCAGGCGTCCGACGGTCACCGGCACGACTCCCGCGGGCCCGTATCCGGCGCGGTCGAGCACGACGCCGTTCACCGTCTGACCCGCCACGACGCCGACCGTGAACGTGGCGACGCCGATGACCGCGACGGTCAGGCCCTGACTCGCGACCGTGAACGCCCCCGCGAGTCCGCCGATCAGCATCCAGAACGGGATGCGCCGCTCGCGCACCCCGCGCACCAGACGGCCGAACCCTGCTCGGCCGGACGGCACGGTCGCCGAGAGCACGATCAGAATCGCCAGGCCCGAACCGAACGAGATCACAGCCGCGACGAACCCGTCGCCGATCGCCGCACCGAGTGCGCCGTTGATCTGCGCCTGCACGCTCGTCAGCACTCCGACCAGCACCGCGCCGCCGAGCGCCACCGCGAGCGGAAGCCGACGGGGAGCGGCGGATGCGGAACGAGACGTCACCGCACGATGCTACGCGGCGCTGAACGCCCCGCTCGCGGCGGCAGGATCCGATTCGGTGCCGGCTACAGGACTTGAACCTGCAACCCCCGTATTACAAGTACGGTGCGCTACCAATTGCGCCAAGCCGGCGAGGCCGCCAGTCTACCGGCGCTCGTCCGACCGGCCGTTCCCATGTCTCGGGCGCATCCGTCCCTGCGCCGCGAGGGCTCAGGACGAGGGCGTCGGGGTCGGCGTCGCGGTCGGGCTCTTGTAGTACGACTCGCTCGAGGTCGTCAGCACGAACTGCGCGAATTCCTTCGGGTCGTCGAGCTGGCCGAGGTACGGCTCGCCGTTGACGAGGATCATCGGCGCACCGGTCAGGGTGAGTCCGTCGGTGCCGGGGATTCCGGCGACGGCCTGGTCGGTCGCTGTCTTTGCCCAGGCCATGTACTCACCGCCCTCGATGCAGGCGCGAACACCCTTCGGGTCGGTGACACCGGAGGTCTGCGCGAGCGTCGCCAGGTCGGCGTCCGAGAGGCCGTCCGAGTTGGCGTCGGGCTGCGCGTCCAGCAGGGCGTGGTTGAACGCGAACACCTTGTCGGGTGAGTGCGAGGCCACACACGCGGCAGCGCCGGCCGCCCGCAGCGAGTACTTCGTGCCGTTCGACTTCGCGGTCAGCATCGCGACCGGGTAGTACGTGAGAGTCGCCGCACCCTCGGTGACCCAACCGGAGAGCTGCGGGGCGTTGGCGAGTTCGAACTGCTTTGCGCCCGGCGCCAGGTAGTCGACGTACACGCGGATGTCGGCGGTCGCCGCATCCGACGCCGTGGGTGTGGGAGTGGCCGCGGGGGCATCCTCGCCCTGCGCAGTGGCGGCCGCATCCGGAATCGTCGCCGACCCGAGAGCGACACCGGCAACCGAAGTGATCGCGAATCCGCCGTGGTCCTCACCGACGGGTGCTGCCTGCGACGGGCCCGTGGACGAGCCCACCGCGAAAACGACGGCTCCGACGACGGCACCGACCATCACGACGGCACCGATGACGAGAACGCCGAGCCGGATGCGGCTGAGCCGCGTATGGCGAGCCCGCACCTGCTGCGCCTTCTCGCGCACGGCCTCACGGCGGTCGCGCTGAGCCGGAACGTTCGAATCGTCGTTGGACATGGAACCTCTGATAACGCACGAGACCGGCCTCGCCGGCGCGGCCGCACGGGTGAACGGCCCTGTCGATGCTAATCAGCGCACCTGGGAAATGCCCAGACGCGCGTGCCATACTGGCACTGCGCCCAATGAAGGGCGTGCGGGCCAAGCCCCCGCATATTCCATCACTACGGATCGTCCGGCACGTACCTGCCGGTGAAGGAGAAGAAACAATGGCGTCCGTCACGTTCGACAACGCAACCCGTCTGTACCCCGGAGGCACCCGCCCCGCCGTCGACAAGCTGAACCTCGAAGTGGGCGATGGCGAGTTCCTCGTCCTGGTCGGCCCCTCCGGTTGCGGTAAGTCCACCTCGCTCCGCATGCTCGCGGGCCTCGAAGAGGTCAACGCCGGCCACATCCGCATCGGTGAGCGTGACGTCACCGACGTTCCGCCGAAGGACCGCGACATCGCGATGGTCTTCCAGAACTACGCGCTGTACCCGCACATGACCGTCGCCGAGAACATGGGCTTCGCGCTGAAGATCGCGGGCGTCGGCAAGGATGAGCGCGCCACCCGCGTGCTCGAAGCCGCCAAGCTCCTCGACCTCGAGCAGTACCTGACCCGCAAGCCCAAGGCACTCTCGGGTGGTCAGCGTCAGCGTGTCGCGATGGGCCGCGCGATCGTCCGTCAGCCGCAGGTGTTCCTTATGGACGAGCCCCTGTCGAACCTCGACGCGAAGCTCCGTGTGCAGACCCGTACCCAGATCGCGTCGCTCCAGCGCCGCCTCGGTGTCACCACGGTCTACGTCACGCACGACCAGACCGAGGCCCTCACGATGGGCGACCGCATCGCCGTTCTGAAGGACGGCGTGCTGCAGCAGGTCGGCTCGCCCCGCGACCTGTACGAGAAGCCGAACAACGTGTTCGTCGCCGGCTTCATCGGCTCCCCTGCCATGAACCTCTTCCCGGCCGACCTCGCCGACGGCGGCGTCCGCTTCGGCACCGAGATCGTCCCGCTCGACCGCGACACCGTCGGCCGCGCCAATGGCAGCCAGGTCACCGTGGGCGTTCGCCCCGAAGACATCGAGGTCGGACCGGTCGACGGTCAGGGCCTCACGGTTCAGGTCGACCTGGTCGAAGAGCTCGGCGCCGACGGCTACCTCTACGGTCACACCGAGATCGGCGGCAAGCGCTCCGACATCGTGGCCCGCGTCGACGGCCGCAACCACCCGAACGCGGGCGAGACCGTGACCCTGGCCGCCAAGCCGGGCCACGTGCACGCGTTCGACATCGAGTCGGGCGAGCGCCTGAACGACAAGGCCATCGCTTCGGCCTGATCGCACCTCGGGGGCGGCGCGGTGGATCCTCGGATCTTCCGCGCCGCCCTTCTTTCCACGGAGGAACATGTCTGAATCTCTGACCATCACTGCGAGCTCCGTCGACCCCGGACTGCTCGCGCTGCCCTGGTCGACGCCCCTGTCGGACTGGTCGAGCTCAGACATCGTCTACCTCCCCAAGGGCATCTCCCGCCACCTCGTGCGGTTCGCGACCCTCTCCGGACGCGTGATCGCGGTGAAAGAGACCACCGCCGAGATGGCGCGTCGTGAGTACGACATGCTCGGCAACCTCGCGAAGCTCGACGTGCCGTGCGTGGAGCGCTTCGCGGTCATCGGCGGGCGAGCGGATGCGGACGGCAACCCGCTCCCGGCGGCACTCGTCACCGCGCACCTCAAGTTCTCGCTCCCCTACCGCGCGCTCTTCACCCAGGTGCTGCGCCCGAACACCGCCGCCCGACTCGTCGATGCGCTCGCGGTGCTCCTCGTCCGACTGCACAACGTCGGATTCTTCTGGGGCGACGTCTCCCTCTCCAACACCCTCTTCCGCCGCGACGCCGGAGCGTTCGCCGCGTACCTCGTCGACGCCGAAACGGGCGAGCTGCACGACCGCGGCCTCACGCGCGGGCAGCGCGAGCACGACCTCGACATCGCCCGCATCAACATCGCCGGCGAGATCATGGACCTCGAGGCGGGCGGGCGGCTCGAGGGCGGCGTCAACGCCCTCGAGGTCGCCGACGGCATCGTCTCGTCGTACTACTCGCTATGGAAGGCCCTCACCGATCAGGAGACGTTCTCGGTCGACGAGTCGTGGCGCATCACCGAACGCGTGCAGCGTCTGAACACGCTGGGCTTCGATATCGGCGAGATGTCGATGGAGACCGCACCGGACGGCACGCGCGTGTCGATCCAGCCGAAGGTCGTCGACGCCGGACACCATCAGCGCCGCCTGCTGCGCCTGACCGGTCTCGACGTGGAGGAGAACCAGGCTCGGCGTCTGCTCAACGACCTCGACGAGTTCCGGGCCCGGATCTCCCGCATCGGGTCGGATGAGGAGATGGTCGCGCACGAGTGGCTGACGCGCGTGTTCGAGCCGGTCGTGAAGGCGATCCCCTACGACCTGCGCGCGAAGCTCGAGCCCGCCGAGGTGTTCCACCAGGTGCTCGAACACCGCTGGTACATGTCGCAGGCACGGGGCCGTGCCGTGCCGCTCGCCGAGGTGCTGACGAGTTACATCGACGACGTGCTGCGCCACCGTCGCGACGAGGCGACCGTCATGGGACCCACGACCGAGACCATGACGATTCCCGTTCTGACGACAGCATCCGATGACGACGTCACGAGCGACGACGTCGACGAAGAGATCGACTGGCGCGACCTCGTCTGACGGCAGACCGGCATCACCGCGGCCCTCCCGCGGGACCCCACAGAAGGTCCCGCGAGAGGGCCTCGGCGTCAGTAGCCGACGGCGAAGTTCTCGCGCGAGTGGCGGGGGTTCTCGATCTCATCGAGCACGGCGACCGCGAGGTCGGCCCCCGAGATGAAGGACTCGCCCTCCGCGTCCACGACGAGCGCCTCGCCGCCGTCGCGGTACGACCCGGTGCGCTCCCCCGGTGCCCACGCGCCGAAGCCGCCGGCCGGGTGCACGTAGAACCAGTCGCGGCCCGAAGTGTCGGCCTGCAGGTCCTCGAGGATGTCGACAGCCTCGCGGGCCTCGGGCTTGAACTCATCGGCGAAATCATCGGTGTCGATGAGGCGCGGTCCGCCTTCCGCGACGCGGCTTCCGCCCGCGCCGCCGACGACGCCGATCCGCACGTCATCCGGAAGCACCGATTTCAGCTGCGCCATCGCGGGGCGCACGAGCCCGAGCATGTCGCCGCGCGCGGCGACGGCCGACACGAGCACATCGACGCCCTGCAGTTCGGTGACGAGGCTCGGCACATCGAGCAGTGTGCCCTCGATGTAGGTCGCGTGCGGCACGCGCTCGGCCGGCACCGTGCGCGCGACCGAGAGCACCGTGTGACCGCGCTGCACCGCCTCCGCGACGATGTGGCTACCGGCGTAGCCCGTTCCTCCGAGAACAACGATGCGGGTCATGATGTGCTCCTTCGGTCAGTCGCTGAGCGACGCGCGGAGCGTCGACACCTGGTACAGGGCGACGGATGCCGCGATGCCGGCGTTCAGCGATTCGGTCGCCCCGGAGATCGGGATCGACACGATCTGGTCGCAGGTCTCGGTGACCAGGCGCGACAGCCCCTTGCCCTCGGAGCCGACGACGATCACGACGGGTCGGTCGGCGAGCTTCAGAGCGGGCAGCGACACATCGCCGCCCCCGTCCAGGCCCAGCACGAACACACCCTGCTTCTTCAGGTCCTTCAGCGTCGCGGTCAGGTTCACGGCCATCGCGACGGGCGTACGGGCCGCCGCACCGGCGCTCGTCTTCCACGCGGCCGAGTTGACGCCGGCGCTCCGCCGCTGCGGGATCAGCACGCCGTGACCGCCGAACGCGGCCGTCGAGCGGATGATCGCACCGAGGTTGCGGGGATCGGTGACGCCGTCGAGAGCCACGAGCAGCGGCACTTCGTTGCGGTCGATGATCTGCTCGAGCAGGTCCTGCGGGTGCGCGTACTCGTACGGCGGCACCTTGAGCGCGACGCCCTGGTGCACGCCGTCGAAGCCGGCCATGCGGTCGAGCTCAGGGCGCGTGACCTCGAGCACCGGGATGCCGCGGTTCGTCGCGATCGACAGCATCTCTTTGACGCGGTCGTCCATCTCCACGCGCTGCGCGATGTAGAACGCGGTCGCGGGGATCTTGGTGCGGAGCGCCTCGAGCACCGAGTTGCGGCCGGTGACCGTCTCGGTGTCGTCGGCCTGCTTCGACCGGCCGCCGCGGGCGAGGCCGCCCGAGGGGCGGGGACCCGACGATGACGGCCGCCCGCCGGCCGCGGTGAAGCGCTCCTGCGCCGCCTTCCGCTTGCCCGCGGGGTGCCACGCACGGTCCTCCGCCTTGGGGGTCGGGCCGCGTCCTTCGAGGGAACGCTTGTTCTTGCCGCCCGTGCCCTTGGTGGGGCCCTTCTTGCCTTTTCCGGCGCCGGGGCGCCCTGGCTTATTTGCCATCGATACTCCAATGAGTTCCGTCCGGAGTGTCCTCCAGAGTGATTCCCGCAGCGGCGATCGCGTCTCTGACGCGGTCGGCTGCGGCCCAGTCCTTCGCGGCGCGCGCATCGGCGCGCTGCGTGATCATCGTCTGCACGAGGGTGTCGAGCGCGGTGGCCGACGGACCCGCGGATGCGGTCTGCCACCGTTCGCTGCGAGGGTTGAGCGCGAGGATGTCGAGCATGGCCGCCACGGCATCGGCCGCGCCCGCGATCTCGGTCGGGTCGGTGCCCGCATCCAGTGCCGTGTTCCCCGAGCGCACGTGCTCGTGGATCACCCCGATCGCGCGGGGCACGTTGAGGTCGTCGTCCATCGCGGCGACGAACTCGTGCGGCAAATCGGTCGCCGGGACGCGGTCGGCGTCGAGTACCCGTGCCGCCCGCTCCTGGAACGAGCGGATGCGGTCGAGCGCAGCATCCGCTTCGTCGAACGCCTTCTCCGAGATGTCGAGGCTCGACCGGTAGTGGGCGGCGCCCAGGGCGTAACGGATCACGAGCGGGTCGCGGACGGCGAGGGCGTCGGTCGCGAGCACGAAATTGCCCAGGGACTTCGACATCTTCTGACCGTCGACCGTCACCAGGCCGTTGTGCACCCAGTACCGCGCGAACGGATCGCCCGCCGCGGTGGACTGCGCGAGCTCGTTCTCGTGATGGGGGAAGCGCAGGTCGAGGCCGCCGCCGTGGATGTCGAACTCGCCGCCGAGATAGCGCCGCGACATCGCGGAGCACTCGATGTGCCATCCCGGTCGCCCGGCACCCCACGGCGCGGTCCAGACCGCATCCGCCGGTTCTCCGGGTTTCGCGCCCTTCCAGAGGGCGAAATCGTGCGGGTCGCGCTTGCCGCGGGGGTCTGCATCCGCCGCCGGCTCCATCGCGTCCAACGACTGATGGGTGAGCGCGCCGTAGGGCGCCCACGAGCGCACGTCGAAGTACACGTCACCGGAGCCGTCGGGCGCCGCATACGCGTGCCCGCGCTCGATCAGCGCATCGATGAGCTCGATCATCTGCGGGATGGACCCCGTCGCGCGAGGCTCGTAGGTCGGCGCGTCGATGCCGATCGCGGCGTAGGCGTGCGAGAACTCGAGCTCCATGCGGTACGCGAGGGCCCACCACGGTTCGTCGACCGTGGCGTTCGCGAGCACCTTGTCGTCGATGTCGGTCACGTTCCGCACGAACGTCACGCGGCCGAAGCGGTGGGCGAGCCAGCGACGCAGCAGGTCGAAGCTCAGCGCCGCGCGAAGGTGCCCGATGTGGGGCCCGGACTGCACGGTCGGGCCGCAGACGTACATCGTCACGTTCGCGGGATCGGTCGGCTCGAAGTCGCGCAGCGTCTGCGCTTGGGTGTCGTAGAGCCGAACCATCACGATCCCAGCCTACCGGCGGCCCCCGTCACGCCATCGTCATGAAGTGACGATAGAAATGAGGGATGCTGCCCGTGCTCGCCGTCGTCGCTGCGGCCGTGCTGTTCGGCACGACCGGCACCGCGCAGGCACTCGGCCCCGATTCGACCACCCCGCTCGGGGTCGGAGCCGCGCGACTGCTCATCGGCGGGACCGGCCTGGCCATCCTCGGGCTGCTCCTCGGACGGCGCCATCAGCGGCGTGAGGATGCACCCCGGAACCCGCGACTCTCCCGCCGGGCGGTCCTTCTGATGGCCGTGACCGGTGTCTGCCTCGCGGCGTACCAGCCACTGTTCTTCCTCGGCACGGCGCGGTCGGGCGTCGCCGTCGGCACCGTGATCGCCCTCGGATCGGCGCCAGTGCTCGCAGGACTCATCGAATGGGCTCGCACGCGCCGCATCCCGCGTCGGTCATGGGCGGTGGCGACCACCCTCTCCACGGCGGGGGTGGCGCTGCTCGCTGCGGCGGGCGGCGGCGCGGCGGGCGTCGACGCCCTCGGCATCCTCGGGTCGGTCGGGGCGGGTGCCTCGTTCGCGGTCTTCGCGAACGCCCAGCGGCAACTGCTCGATGACGGCTGGGACCCGTTCACCGTCGCGGGGGCGATGGGGCTCGGCTCGGCCGCATCCGCGCTGTTCATGCTGCCGTTCGCGTCGTTGGAGTGGCTGGCCGAACCCGCCGGGGCGGCGATGGCGCTGTGGCTGGGTCTCGCGACGATCGCCCTGGCGTACACGCTCTTCACCTGGGGCCTCGAACGGCTGACGGCCGCCACCGCCGCCACGCTCACCCTCGCGGAGCCCCTCACCGCGGCGCTCCTCGGGATCGCCGTGCTCGGCGAACAGCTCGCACCCCTCGCCGTGGTGGGGCTCATCGTGCTCGCTTCGGGCCTCGCACTTCTCACCTGGGGAGCGCGCGGCCGGCGCGAACCCCGACCGTTCGCGCTGGAGGGCTGACCCATGATCGACATCCGCGTGAGCGACCCGCGCACCTCGCCGGAGCGCGAACTCGTGATCGCGCACCTGGCGGGCATGCACGACTCGTCGCCGCCGGAGAGCGTGCACGCCCTCGGGATCGACGCGCTCGCGGGCCCCGGCCTCACGTTCTGGTCTGCGTGGGATGGTGCGGAGCTCGCCGGCATCGGTGCACTGAAGGTGTTCGAGGAGGACCGCGGCGAGCTGAAGTCGATGCGCGTCGCGGATGCGTTCCTCGGCCGCGGCATCGGGCGCCTGATGCTCCGACACATCGTCGCGGACGCGCAGTCGCGGGGTCTGACGAGTCTCTGGCTCGAGACGGGCAGCACGCCCGAGTTCGTTCCCGCGGCGGCGCTCTACCGCAGCGAGGGGTTCGTACCCTGCGCCCCGTTCGCGGACTACACCGACGACCCGTTCTCGCTCTACTTCACCCGCGCGCTCTGACCCTCCCCCGCGCGCGCCGTCCGGGCCATCCGCCTCCGGACCATCCGCGAGACGGGATCTTCGCGCCGAGACGGAGGGGTGACCCCACTGTTTCGGCGCGAAGATCCCGTTTCGCGGTCGGGGCGCGCGCGGGCGGCGCGGCGGAGCCGGCGGCGGAGCCGACGGGGCGTCAGGGGGCGGGGATGAGGAGGGCCACGGCGACGGCCGACACGCCCTCGGCGCGGCCGGTGAAGCCCAGGCCGTCGGTCGTCGTCGCCGATACCGACACCGGTGCGCCGCCGAGCGCTGCGGAGAGCACCTGTTCGGCTTCGGCACGCCGGGGAGCGAACCGCGGGCGAGCCGCCTGCACCTGCACCGAGACGTTCGCGATGCTCCAGCCTGCCTCGCCGATGAGCGCGTGCGTGCGGGCGAGGAACGCGTCGGCGTGCGCCCCGGCGTACTCGGGTCGGTCCGTGCCGAAGTGCGTCCCGATGTCGCCGAGGCCCGCCGCAGCGAGGAGCGCGTCGACGATCGCGTGCGCGATGGCGTCGCCATCCGAGTGCCCCGACAGGGCGGCCTCTCCGGGCCAGCGGAGACCCGCGAGCCACAGCTCCCCCGCGTCGGAGAACGCGTGCACGTCGGTGCCCACGCCCACGCGCGGCACGGCGGCCGGGCGTTCCAGCGTGACCGGGGCGGTGACCGGATGCGGCGCCGGAGGCGAAGCCACGAGGGAACGAGCGCGCTCAAGGTCGGTCGGCGTCGTGATCTTGAACGCCAGCGGATCGCCCTCGACGGCGGCGACCCGGTGTCCGGCGGCGGCGACGAGTGCCGCATCGTCGGTGAACTCGGCGTCCGCCACCGCGTACGCCGACTCGAGGATGTCGCGGTGGAACCCCTGCGGGGTCTGTGCCGCGCCGAGCTCGGCACGGTCGACGACACCGACGATCTCGCCGCCGTCGACGCGCTTGATCGTGTCGATCACCGGCAAGACCGGGACGGCTCCCCATCCGGTTTCGCGGATGGCGTCGATCACGCGGGTGAACTGCTCCGGCGGCGTCAAGGCGCGGGCAGCATCGTGCACGAGCACGATCTCGACGTCTGCCCACACACCGGAGAGCCCCGCACGCACGGACTTCTGCCGGGTGTCGCCGCCGGTCACCACCGAGATCAGATCCCGCCGGTCGCCGGCCGCTGCGTAGGCGTCGGTGAGCGCCTCGCCTTCGCGTCCGCGCGGCACGACCACGACGACCTGCGCGTTGCCGGGACCCGCGAAAACGCCGTCGAGGCTGTGGCGCAGGATGCTGTGGGTGTCGAGCCCGACGAACGCCTTGGGCAGGCGTTCGCCGAGCCGCGTCCCGGAACCCCCGGCGACGACGATGACGGCGACGCGCGGGACGGGCGCGATCATGACGGTGTCAGCGAATCAGCTGGCGAGGACCTCGTCGAGGAGGGTGCTGGCCTTCTCCTCGTCGGTCTTCTCTGCGAGCGCGAGTTCGGAGACGAGAATCTGCTTCGCCTTCGCGAGCATGCGCTTCTCGCCGGCCGAGAGGCCGCGATCCTGATCGCGGCGCCAGAGGTCGCGCACGACCTCGCTGACCTTGATCACGTCACCCGACGCCAGCTTCTCGAGGTTCGCCTTGTAACGACGGGACCAGTTGGTGGGCTCTTCGGTGAAGGGGGCACGCAGCACCTCGAACACCCGCTCGAGACCGTCCTTGCCGATCACGTCGCGCACACCGACCAGGTCGACATTGTCTGCCGGTACCTCGATCACCAGATCGCCCTGGGTGACGTTGAGTTTCAAGTACTTCTTGGTCTCGCCCTTGATGACGCGTTCCTTGACCTCGATAATCGTCGCGGCCCCGTGGTGGGGATAGACGACCGTTTCGCCAACCTCAAAAAGCATGGAGTTATGTCCTTTCGGCAGCCCCTAGGATACCACAGGGCATTGTGCGCTAAGGTTCGCTCCCGCAGCCCGGAGGGGCCGGGCGCCGCCTGACACCGCGCCGGAATTGCTCGAAGCGGCGCGGCCACGCCGACCCCGTAGAATGCTCACGAAGCCGTCTGCTCTCTGGAGGAACTGTGAAAACGCGCCTAATCGCGTCCATCGCCCTGGGCGCTGCCGTCGTCCTCGGAACGAGCGGATGCGCGATGCTCGCCCCGCAGAGCACGACGATCCAGTACTCCGCGTCCGACGGCATCAACGTGCCGGCCGGCAGTGGCCCCGTCGCCGTGCGGAACGCGCTCATCGTCGCGAACGAAGACGGCACCGAGGGCAACCTCGTCGCCGCGATCGTGAACCCGGGCGACAGCCCCGAGGTGCTGAACATCCAGGTCGGCGAGGGAAGCTCCGCCATCCCGCTGACCGTGCGGATGCCGGCCGCAACGACCAAGAGCCTCGGCGACGGCGAGACCGACCCGCTGCTGATCGAAGACCTCGACGCCGTTCCGGGCTCGACGGTCTCCCTGTACTTCCAGTCGGGCGACAGCGAGGGCGTCCGCATCGACGTTCCCGTCCTCGACGGTTCGCTCGACTACCTGGCGCCGCTCGCTCCCTGAGCCGCACCGAACGAGAAGAGGGCATCCCGATCGGGATGCCCTCTTCTCGTTTCAGACCGTCACGCCTCGAAGCGGTACCCGAGACCCCGAACGGTGACGAGCATCACCGGGTCGCCGGGGTTTTGCTCGATCCGTGAGCGGATGCGTTTGATGTGCACGTCGAGGGTCTTCGTGTCACCGAAGTAGTCCGTGCCCCACACGCGGTCGATCAGCTGGCCGCGGGTCAGCACGCGACCGGCGTTGCGCATCAGCACCTCGAGGAGCTCGAACTCCTTCAGGGGCATGTTGATCTCGGCGTTGTCGACCGAGACCGTGTGCCGGTCGATGTCGAGCACGACCCGGCCGCCCGCGAGCACACGCTCGTCGAGGTCCGCTTCCACCTGCGCGAAACGGCGCAGCACCGCCCGCATCCGCGCCAGCAGCTCCCGGGTCGAGTAGGGCTTCGTGACGTAGTCGTCGGCGCCGAGCTCGAGTCCGACGACGATGTCCACCTCGCTGTCCTTCGCCGTGAGCATGATGACCGGCACGGCCGAGGAAGCGCGGATCTGGCGGCAGACCTCGGTGCCCGGCATCCCCGGCAGCATCAGATCGAGCAGCACGATGTCGGCACCCCGCTCCCGGAACGCAGTGAGGGCGGTGGGTCCGTCCTCGGCGATCTCGACCTCGAAGCCTTCCCGCCGCAGCAGGTAGGCGAGCGGGTCAGCCAGGTCGGGTTCGTCCTCGACAATCAAGACTCGGGTCATTCGGTGACTCCGTTCATCGGTTCAGCGTTGATCTGTGCAGGGGCAGAAGATGCAGGGGCAGAAGATACGGGCGCGGGCATCGCGTCGGCGCCGGAGGCCTTCTTGGCTTTCTTGGCTCGACGCTTGGGACGCGCATCTTTGACGTTATCGAGCGGAGCGGGCGCGGCGGCGATCGGGAGCTGGATCGTGAAGGTCGACCCCCGCCCCACCTTCGACCAGATCCGCACCTCTCCCCCGTGCCGCTGCACGGCGTGCTTGACGATCGCCAGGCCGAGCCCGGTGCCGCCGGTGCGGCGGGACCGCGCCTGATCGGAGCGATAGAAACGCTCGAACACGCGCTGCTGATCTTCTTCGGAGATCCCGATCCCGCGGTCGGTGACGGTGATCTCCACCGCGTTGTGCACCTGCTTGACCCCGATGCCGACGCTGGAAGCGCGCGGCGAGTACGCGATGGCGTTCGCCACCAGGTTGCCGACCGCCTCGGTCAGGATCTGCTGGTCGCCGCGCACGTACAGGCCGCGCGCGCCGCCGCGAACCAAGGTGACGCCCGACGAGTCCGCCGCCAGCCCGTGCGCCTCGATCGCGGAGGTCACGACCGCATCGATCGAGATGTCGCGCACCTCGGCGAGCTCATCGGCAGACTGTAGGCGCGAGAGGTTCATGACACGCGAGGTCAGAGAGCCGAGGCGAGCGGCCTCCGCGTTCAACCGCGCCGCGAAGATCCGCACCTGCGCGGGGTCGTCGGCAGCCGACTCGATCGCCTCCGACAGCAGGCTGATCGCGCCGACCGGGGTCTTCAGCTCGTGGGACGTGTTCGCAACGAAGTCGCGACGCATCTGCTCGACGCGCTCCCGCTCGGTGATGTCGCGGATGACGAGCAGCACGAGCCGGGGCGAGAGCACCGTCGCCCGCGCGGATACGAGCCGGGGTTCGGCCGGCGTCGCCGCCCGGCGAAGCGTCAGACTCGCGCTCCCCATGCCGCCGCCGGCGCGCACCGAACGGGCGAGTTCGCGCAGCCGGTCATCGGGCAGCACTTCGCCGATCGCCATCCCGAACGCCTCACCACTGGCCGACGACGCACGCACGGTGCCGGATGCATCCACCACCACCGCGCTGTCATCCATCGCCGCGAGAACGTCGCTGACACCGTCGGGAACGGCCTCCGAGTTTCGCGCCACCGCGCGATCGCGGGCACGGAATGCCACCACGATCAGGATCGACACCGCCGCCCCGATCAGAGCACCGAGGAGCAGTGCCAGCAGCGCGAGCTGCGAGGAGTTCATGGCTCCAGCGTAAATGGATGATGAACCTGGACCGTTCAAGCCCCGGGTCTGCGGGCCCAGCCCGGGTACTATTCACTCCTGGGGCACCGTTCGTTAACCTTCGGCAGCGACAATCGCGAAGGTTGCGGCCACGTGCTGCTCATCGACCCCAGGAAGGTGCCCGTCCATGCGCGAGGTATTCCAGCAGTCTCTCGACGAAGTGCGCGTGCGCCTCGTCGAGATCTCCGAGCTCGTCACCGAGGCCATCGAGAAAGCGACCACCGCGTTCGGTACGAGCGATGTCGCGCTCGCGGAAGAGGTCATCGAGAACGACAACGTGATCGACGAGAAGGCCATCGCCCTCGACGAGCTCGCGATCGACATCCTCGCCCGTCAGCAGCCGGTCGCGAGCGACCTGCGGACGGTCGTCTCGGCGCTCCGGATCAGCGCGTCGCTCGAGCGGATGGGTGACATCGCCGAGCACATCGCTCAGCTCACCCGCATGCGCTTCCCCGACCGCGCCATCCCGCGGGGCCTGAAGAGCACGTTCACGAAGATGGGCCAGATCGACGTCGAGCTCGCCCGGCAGCTCACCGAGCTGCTGCGCACCCGCGACCTCGAGCTCGCGGAAGAGATCCGCAACGCCGACGACCGCCTCGACGAACTCCACGTCAGCGTCTTCGAGAAGGTGCTCAGCGACAGCTGGCAGGGCGAGACGTCGCAGACGGTCGACGCCACCCTCGCGAGCCGGTACCACGAGCGCTTCGGTGACCACGCGGTGTCGGTGGCGAAGAAGATCGTGTACCTCGCCACGGGCGACTGGGCACCGGTCAACGCCGACGAGGCCTGAGCGCCTCGCACAGAACGAAGAAGAGGGGCGGATGCAGCTGCATCCGCCCCTCTTCTTTCGTTCGTGTTACTTGCTGCCCTGGTTCGCGACCGCGGCCGCACCGGCCGCGGCGGCCTCGGGGTCGAGGTACTCGCCCGGGCCGAGCGGCACGAGGTTCTCGTCGAGGCGGTACACGAGCGGGATGCCTGTCGGGATGTTCAGCTCGGCGATGTCGTCGTCGCTGATGCCCTCGAGGTGCTTCACGAGTCCGCGCAGCGAGTTGCCGTGGGCGGCCACGAGGACGGTCTTCCCGGCCGTGAGGTCGGGCACGATCGCGTCGTCCCAGTACGGGAGCAGTCGGTCGATCACGAGCTTGAGCGACTCGGTGCGGGGAACGTCGCCGTCGATCCCGACGTAGCGCGGGTCGCCGATCTGGCTGTACTCCGACGCGTCGTCGAGCTCGGGCGGCGGCACGTCGAACGAACGGCGCCACAGCATGAACTGCTCCTGGCCGAACTCGGCGAGGGTCTCGGCCTTGTCCTTGCCCTGCAGGGCGCCGTAGTGGCGCTCGTTGAGTCGCCACGAGCGGGTCACCGGGATCCACAGGCGGTCGGCGGCGTCGAGCGCGATGTTCGCGGTCTGGATCGCCCGGCTGAGGAGCGAGGTGTGCACGACGTCCGGCAGCAGGCCGGCCTCGGCGAGAAGCTCGCCACCGCGCTGGGCTTCGGCTTTGCCCTGCTCGGTCAGGCGCACGTCGACCCAGCCGGTGAACAGGTTCAGCTCGTTCCACTGGCTCTGGCCGTGGCGGAGCAGGATCAGGGTATGAGGGGTGGTCATGCCTTCATGATATCGACCGGCTCTTCACTCGCGCTGGCATCATGGCCGTATGAACTCGGTGCCATTCGGACGCGTGACACGCGGCACCACCGGCACGAACCGGCTCCGCCGGATCGATCGCTGGATCGCTCGCCATCCGGTCCTCCGCCGGGCCGAACGCGAGCCGCTCGTCGTCGACCTCGGGTACGGCGCGAGCGGGGTGACGGCGCTCGAGCTCGAGGCGCGGCTGCACACGACCCGCCCGGACGTCACGGTGCTCGGACTCGAGATCGCGCCGGAGCGCGTCGCCACCGCGACGGCGCAGCTCGCGCAGGTGCGGGCGGGCGCGTCCCCCTTCCGCCCGGACGCGCGCGTGGCGTTCGCGCGCGGCGGCTTCGAGGTCCCCGCCTCGCAGCGGCCGGTCGTCATCCGCGCGTTCAATGTGCTCCGCCAGTACGACGAGACCGAGGTCGCCGCCGCGTGGGAGCGGATGGCGGCTCGGCTCGCGCCCGGCGGCATCCTGGTCGAGGGCACCTGCAACGAGGTCGGGCGGGTCGCGACCTGGGTCGAGGTGGGCGCGGACGCCCTCCCCCGGACGCTCACGGTGTCGCTCCGGCTCGCCGACCTGGAGTCGCCGCTGATCGCCGCCGAACGCCTGCCGAAGGCGCTGATCCACCGCAACGTGCCCGGCGAGCAGGTGCACGACTTCTTGCGGACGCTCGACCGCGAGTGGGAGCGCGCGGCGGCGCTCGGGGCGTTCGGTCCGGTCCAACGCTGGCGCGGGGCGATGCAGGCGATGGCGGATGCGGACTGGCCGCTGCGTCAGCGCTCGCGGTGGCGACTCGGTGAGATCACGGTGCCCTGGGATCGGGTCGCACCGACCCCGTGACGCCGGCGCATCGCGTCACAGTCGGGGAATGGCCGCGCGTGCATCGTCGTCGCCGACACCGCAGGCGGTCAGCAGGTCGACCGTGAGCGGACGCATCGCGACCAGGAGGTTGTTCTCGCCGGTCGTCGCATCGGTCAGCATCTCGGCCGGGTCCAGGTGCGCGGCGATCGCGCGGACGCCCTCTCGCGCCACCGACTCCTGCCCGATGTCTTCGAGCGACTCTCCGACGAGCGCGAGACCGCGCCCGAGACCCGCGAGCACGTCGGCCGACACCGGGCGGGGCACGCCGTCGTCAAGGAGGTAGGCCGCCCGCCGCCCGATCACGCGAAGGTTCCGGACGGCGAGGTCGGTCGCGGTGAGCACCCGTCGGTAGCGATCCAGCTCGCTCCGCCGCCGGCGCAGGAACGGCGAGATCCGGGCGACGGCGGATGCGGAATCCAGCGACTCCTGCCACGCGCGGACGAGCGGGTCGAGCGCGCGCGCCTTCTCCAACCCGCGGTCGGCTCGAGCCCGATCACCGCTGCGCAGCCCCTGCACGATCGCGTTGATGGCCGCATCCGCCCCGGCGAACAGCGCACGCGCGTCGCGCAGCAACTCGGCACGAGGATTTCGGGGAATCAGCGCGGTCACGAGCAGCGCCGCGATCCCGCCGATCGCGCCGTCGACCAGTCGATCCCACGCGGCGTCCGTGCTGGCGAGAGGGAAGAGCAGGACGATCAAGCCCTGGATGGCCGCCGCGATCGCGAAACTCGCCTGCGGAGAGAACACCCGGGCCAAGAACAGCACGACAGCGAGCGTGACCGCGAGTTGCCACCATCCGGGACCGATCGCCCACAGCAGAAGCTCGGCGACGAGAATGCCGAGCAGCATCCCGGCCACGGTCTCCGCCACGCGCCGCGGGCGGGCGTCGCGGACGAGTCCGAGGCTCGAGACGGCGACGGTTCCGGCCAGCACGGGCGAGGCGTGGCCCAGCACGAAGTGGGCGAAGGCGAAGGCTCCCGCCGACGCGACGACGATCTGGGCGATCGCGGGCCAGGATTCGACGGCGCGGACCAGACGCGGCCGCGGATCCAGGCGGTCCCGCACCCGCAGCGGGACGGCGCGGGTGTCCGGCGTCGGCTCCTCCACCGCGGTCAAACGCGGCGGGACAGGCGCGTCAGACGCGGGATGGCCGCCGTCGCGCCGGCATCCGCCGGAACGATCGGAGTGGCCGACGCGGTGATGTCGCCGCCCTCGGTGACGACGATGAGGGTACCGTCGGTTGCGGCGGACCGCTTCACCACGGCCAGCGCGATGGGGCCGTCCTCGTGGTGACGGGCGACCGAGGTAATGCGGCCGACCTCGGTGTCGCCGACGCGAACGACGTCACCGCGTCGCGGCAGCAGATCGTCGCTGCCGTCGAGGTCGAGTGCCACGATGCGACGGGGAGGATGCCCGAGGTTGTGCACCTTCGCGACGGTCTCCTGACCGCGGTAGCACCCCTTGTCGAAGTGCACCGCCGTGCGCATCCAGTCCACCTCGTGCGGGATGGTGCGTTCGTCGACCTCGGTGGCCCACGCGGGCCGCCAGGCGGCGACACGCAGCGCATCGACCGCGAGCGCACCCGCGAGGGTGAGATCGCCGGCCGCGGCCGCATCCACCAATCGCTGCGCTTCGTCGCCGTCGACGAGCAGTTCGAACCAGCGGCGCTCGGCACCCGGATGACCGTCGACCGGCGCGTATCCGATGCCACCCGGCCCGATCTCTGGCCACGGGTCGCGCCACGCGAGCGGCACACCGTTCGGCGCGGCGGGCGTCACGTTCGAGAGACCCGCCTCGGTCACCCCGATCACCGTGAGTTCATCGCTCGCGTCGCGAGGAGCGACGCGGAGGCGGAACCGCATCCGCATCAGCCACGCCAGCAGCGCGTCGGCATCGCCACGATCGACGATGAGCCACGTCGTCTCACCGTCGTCGAGCACCGCCGCGGCGTGCTCGACGCGGCCCTGCGGGTCGAGGATGAGGAGTTCGGTGGAGCGTCCGGGTTCGAGCGCCGTGAGCGCCTGCGAGCTGACGGAGTCCAACCAGGAGAGGCGGTCATCGCCCGCGACCGCCAGCACGCGCCGATCGGCGCGGGGTGCGACGGCGGTGCCCGCCACCAGCCGACGCTGTTCGATCACGGGTTGGCCGGTGTGCTGCAGCACGCCGTCATCGACGACGGCCCCCGGCACGAGACCCAGATCGAGCGCCATCAGGAGGCCTTCGCGAGTCGAGCGGATGCGTGCGACGCGAGTTCGGCGCCGAGGGCGGCGATGTCCCACGCCCACAGCAGATGGCCGTCGACCAGACCGTACATGCGCGTCGCGGCCGTGTACTCCTTGGCGCTCGCGGAGCGGACGACCGCATCCGTCGCCAGGTCGATGCGCGGCCCGCGGATCTGCCCGAGGTAGAGCTCGCTGACGCCGTCGGCGTGCACGATCGCCGCTTCGATCTCGAAGCCGCCCTCCGCGGTGCGGAGCGCTTCGACGTCGTCGGCCGTACGCTGCGGCGCCGCGCCCCGCCCGGGAAGAAATGCGGGTCCGGCGTCGGCGTCGGTCGCGGGTCGGACGAGTCGCCAGAAGCCGACTTCGGACACCAGCGGAACGCGACGATCGCCGTCTTCGACCCACGCGGATGCGGAGTAGTTCATCGCGTCGCCACCGTCGTGACTGAAGCTCACTCGCTGCGAGAACTCGCCGGTGAAGCGTTCATCGCCCGCGGTGTAATCGATGACACCGCTGCCTTCCCACACTCCGAGCAACCAGGAGAGGGGCCCGAGGTCGGCGGGCAGGTCTGTCGGAATCTCAATCACGGGCTCAGCGCTGGCCGCGGTAGAGGTTCTTGATCACGACTCCGGAGACGAACACGATCGCGAGCGACGCGAGGGCCAGCAGACCCACGAAGAAGAGTTCGAGAGCGACGAGGTCCATGCTCACACTCTAGACCGTGCCGACCCCGGCCGGCGCGGCGTTACGCGATCGCCGTGGCGAGTGCGCCGAGCCCGAACGCCGCGCTGATGACGCCGAGGATGAGGAGCGCGCCGAGCGTGCTGATCGCGACCCGCTGGATGAAGCGCTGCGCCCGACCGTAGAAGAGCTGCACGGTGAACGCGAGGATGAGGCAGAGGCCGAGCGTCAACGCCATCCACACCGCTCGTCCCTCTTCCGGGACGGCGACGGCCACGGCGATACCCGCGACAAGAGCCACGATCCAGACGCCGGCGATGCCGCCGATCGACCGACGCGGCACGAGTTCCGGGGTGGACATACGATCATTCTCACTCACCCGTGGCGCTCGCGCACGCACCCCGCCGCGCGCCGTGGGGTCGGCGTGACGCGCGCCACCCCATAAGATGAGGCCCACACCGCCGACCTCGCCCGGGAGGGTCCTTTTGGCACAGCTTCTCGTTCTGAGCTCCGCTGGTGGCGCGCCCGCGCTGCCGGCGCTCGAACTGTTGAGCCACCGTGTCCGGCAGATTCCCGCCGAGCCCGCGCAGCTCGTGAACGCCCCGAGCGCCGACATCATCTTCGTCGACGCCCGCCACGACCTCGTCGGCGCGAAGTCGCTGTGCAAGATCCTCACCACGACCGGCGCCGACGCTCCCCTTCTTCTGATCGTCACGGAGGGCGGCCTCACCGCCGTCTCCACCGACTGGGGCGTCGACGACGTCATCCTCGTCACCGCCGGTCCGGCGGAGGTCGACGCCCGCATCCGACTCGCCGTCGGACGCATGTCGAAGGAGCAGGTTTCCACCCGCATCCAGACCTCCGGCATTACGATCGACGAGTCCTCGTACTCCGCGAAGGTGCACGGCAAGCCGCTCGACCTCACGTACAAGGAGTTCCAACTCCTGCACTTCTTCGCGACCCACCCCTCCCGAGTGTTCACCCGCGAACAGCTGCTCAGCGAGGTATGGGGCTACGACTACTTCGGCGGCACCCGCACGGTCGATGTGCACGTGCGCCGCCTCCGCGCGAAGCTCGGTGACCTCGAGCAGCTCATCGGCACGGTGCGCAACGTCGGCTACCGCTTCAACGTCTACGAGGACGAGCAGATCCCGCCGGCCAAGGAGCGATCGGGCGTCTGACGCGTCGCCGTCCGCGAGGCGGTAGGGGCCGTTCACACGCAGGTCACTTCCCCCTGCAATGATGAGGGGATGATCGCAGACGAGATGCTCGATGCCGGTTTGGGCGACGCGGATGACGACGACTTCGACTCGGGAACGGGCGCGGCCGACGGCGAACTGCCCGAGAACCGCTACCTCGACCGCGAGGTCAGCTGGCTCTCGTTCAACCAGAGGGTGCTCGAACTCGCCGAAGACCCGAATGTCCCCACCCTCGAGCGGGCGAACTTCCTCGCGATCTTCGGCAGCAACCTCGACGAATTCTTCATGGTGCGCGTCGCCGGGCTCAAGCGCCGCATCCTGACCGGCCTCGCTCTGCCGACCAACGTCGGACGCGCGGCGCAAGACGTCCTCGCCGACATCTCCCACGACGCCCACGCGCTCCAGCTGCGGCACGCCCAGGCGTGGCAGAACCTCGTGCGCCCCGCCCTCGCCGACGCCGGCATCGAGGTGCTCGGATGGTCGGAGCTCACCGACGACGACCGCGCGCGGCTCTACGAGTACTTCCAGACCCAGGTGTTCCCGGTGCTCATGCCGCTGGCCGTCGACCCGGCGCATCCGTTCCCGTACATCTCCGGCCTCTCGCTGAACCTCGCGATCCGGGTGCGCAACGCCAAGACCGGACGCCAGGAGTTCGCACGCCTCAAGGTGCCGCCCATGCTCCCCCGGTTCGTGCGCGTCTCGCGCGAGGGCGATCAGGTGCGCTACCTGCCCCTCGAAGAGCTCATCTCCAACAACCTCGGCGATCTGTTCCCCGGGATGGAGATCCTCGACCATCACGCGTTCCGCCTCACCCGCAACGAAGACGTGGCGATCGAAGAGGACGAGACCGAGAACCTCATCCAGGCCCTCGAGGCCGAGCTGCTGCGCCGACGTTTCGGGCCGCCGATCCGTCTCGAGATCACCGACGACATGGACGACCTGACGCTCGATCTGCTCCTCAAGGAGCTCGACATCACGGATGAGGAGGTCTACCGGCTGCCCGGAACCCTCGACCTCCGCGGCCTGTTCGACCTGTCGCGCATCGATCGCCCCGACCTGCACTACCCCCCGCACGTGCCGACGACGGCGACCGCGTTCCAGCCGGGTGACAACAACGAGCGTCCCGACATCTTCGCCTCCATCCGCAAGGGCGACGTGCTGGTGCACCACCCGTACGAATCCTTCGCGACGAGCGTGCAGGCGTTCCTCGAGCAGGCGGCGAAAGACCCGCACGTGCTCGCGATCAAGCAGACGCTGTACCGCACCTCCGGTGACAGCCCCATCGTGCAGGCGCTCATCGACGCCGCCGAATCGGGCAAGCAGGTGCTGGCGCTCGTGGAGGTCAAGGCGCGCTTCGACGAGGCGAACAACATCGTCTGGGCGCGGAAGCTCGAGAAGGCCGGCGTGCACGTCGTCTACGGCCTGGTCGGCCTGAAGACGCACTGCAAGCTCGCCCTCGTCATCCGCCAGGAGAACGGCGTGCTCCGCAGCTACAGTCACGTCGGAACCGGCAACTACAACCCGAAGACCAGCCGCATCTACGAGGACTTCGGCCTGTTCACGGTCAACCCCGAGGTCGGCAAAGACCTCACCCGCCTGTTCAACGAGCTCAGTGGTTACGCGATCGAGAAAAAGTTCAAGCGTCTGCTCGTCGCCCCGTTGCACCTGCGGAAGGGCCTGCTGCGGCTGATCGATCGCGAACGCCGGCATGCCCTCGATGGGCGCCCCGCCGGCATCCGGATCAAGGTCAACTCGATGGTCGACGAGCAGATCATCGACGCGCTGTACCGGGCGAGCCAGGCGGGCGTTCCGGTGGAGGTCTGGGTGCGCGGCATCTGCAGCATCCGTCCCGGCGTGCCCGGCATGAGCGAGAACATCACGGTGCGGTCGATCCTCGGCCGCTACCTCGAGCACTCGCGCATCTTCGCGTTCCAGAACGACGGCGCACCCGATGTGTACATCGGCAGCGCCGACATGATGCACCGCAACCTCGACCGCCGCGTCGAGGCACTCGTGCGCATCGTGGCACCGGCGCAGGTCGCCGAGCTCACGGACCTCTTCTCGCTCGCGATGAGCGACGAGACGAGTTCCTGGTGGCTCGACGGCGACGGGGTGTGGACCCGGCATTCCACGGATGCCGACGGCAAGCCCCTGATCGACATCCAGGACAAGACGATGGCCGCCGTCCAGCGGCGCCGACGTTCGCGGGCGGTGCGATGACGGCGACAGCCGTCTACGCGGCGGGGGGTGTGCTCTGGCGTCAGGTGGACGGAAAGCTGCACATCCTGCTCATCCACCGCACCCAGTACCGCGATGTCACCCTGCCCAAGGGCAAGGTCGACCCCGGCGAGACCCTCGTCGAGACGGCGATCCGCGAGATCTTCGAGGAGACCGGCATCCACGTCGCCCTCGGCCTCCCGGTCGGCGTCTCGCGTTACCACATGCCGAAGGGGCGCGAGAAGATCGTGCACTACTGGTCGGCCGAGGTGACCGAAGATGCTGTCCGGGACTCGAAGTTCGTACCGAACAAGGAGATCGCGGCGCTCGAATGGGTCACCCCCAAGCACGCGCTGTCGTACCTGAGTTATCCCGTCGACGTCGAGATCGTCGAGAACTTCCTGCGGTTCGTCGACGACGGCGTGCTCGAGACGTTCCCGATCATCGTGCTGCGTCACGCGAAAGCGATGTCGCGCACGGACTGGGAGAAGTCGGACGCATCGCGCCCGCTGGCGCGCCGCGGGTTCCGTCAGGCGGCGTCGATCGTCGCGCCGCTCCGCGCCTTCGGCGTGCGCCGCATCATCTCGAGCGACGCCGTGCGCTGCGTCTCGACCGTCGAGCCGCTCGCGAAGGCGCTCGGGCGCGCCGTGCGCACGAGCGAGCTGATCAGCCAGGATGCCTGGGAAGAGGGAAAGCACGACTCCCGCACGATCGTCGGCAAGCGGGTGCGCTCGCGCAAGCCCGCGGTGATCTGCAGCCACGGCCCCGTGCTCCCCGACATCATGAACGAGCTCGCGCTGGCGACCGGCACCCTCCGCGGTTCCTATCTGGGCAGCGCGTCGGCCCTCGAGGTGGGTGCGTTCTCAGTGGTGCATCTCTCCCGCACGAACCCGGGTTCGGGGATCGCCGCCATCGAAACGCATCTGCCGAAGGTCTGACGTGCACAGCGGGCTCGACGCGGTCCGCATCCGGTGGGCCGACGCGGATCCGGGTGACCGGCGCGGCACCTCGCGCCTTCTGCTCGGCGACCTGCTGCCGGGCGCCGTTGTCCGCGCGGGACCGTGCGCGCGCTGCGGCGGAGCGCACGGTCGCCCGTACGTCGAGGGCGGCCTCGACGAGGTGTCGGTCGCCTACGCGGCCGGCCGAGCCTTCGTCGCGGCCGTCTCGCGCTCGGTCGCCACGGCCGTGGGCATCGATGCGGAAGCGGGCGCACCGGATGCACCGGCACGGATCGATCGGATGCGGCCGGAGACCACCCTGCGGGAGTGGACGCGCATCGAAGCCGCCCTGAAGGCGGATGGTCGCGGCCTGACGCTCGACCCCGCGCTCGTCCGCATCCGCACCGCCGCGGACGGGTGGACCGCATTCGTGCCCGGCCGGAGCGCACCGATCGTCGGCCGAGATCTCGACGGGCCGGCCGGCGTCGTGCTCAGCGTCGCGATCGTGCCCGCGGAGGCAGCCGCGGCTCGTCGAGCCACCGGCTGAGAAGCACGACCGCTGCCGGATCGACCTCGCGGACGATCGCGCGGAAGTCGTCGCCGGTGACCAGCCCGTGCCGGTGCCGCGTCGCCCAGTCCCGCAGCAGCACGAAGAACCGGTCATCGCCCAGGTGCCCGCGGAGGGCATGCAGCGTGAGCGCGCCGCGCTTGTAGACGCGGTCGTCGAACATCAGCTCCGGGCCCGGGTCGGCCAGCAGCAGATCCTGCGGTTCGACGCGCAGCACCGCCTCGTGCGCGGACGCACATTCCTGCGCCGTCGGTCCTCCGGAGGCCTCCGACCAGAGCCACTCGGCGTAGCAGGCGAAGCCCTCGTTCAGCCAGATATCGCTCCACCGCGAGATGCCGACACTGTTGCCGAACCACTGGTGCGCGAGTTCGTGCGCGACGAGTCGTTCGGAGTCTGCGGCGAGGTGGTTGGCCCCGAAGACGCCCATCCCCTGCGCTTCGAGCGGGATCTCGAGCACATCCGCGGTCACCACGAGCGTGTACTGCGGCTGCGGGTACGCCCCGAACGCTCGCGAGAACACCGCCCCCATCGCCGCGACCTTCTCGAACGCGCGGACGGATGCGGCGCGAAGCGGCGCCGGCACCCAGAGCTCGACGGGCGCCCCGTCCAGCGACGGTAGCTCGGTGCGGACGTAACGCCCGATCTGCACGGCGGCGAGGTACGTGGCGGTCGGCACGTCGGAGACGTACTCGACGACGCTCCGCCTCCCCTCCGTGCGTTCGGCGACCCGCGTGCCGGTGGCGACCGCCGCGTACTCGCGGTCGGTGGTGATCCGCATCCGGTACCGCGCACGATCGGCCGGACGGTCGTTGCAGGGGAACCACGTCGCGGCGCCCGTCGGCTGGTTCGCGACGAGCGCGCCGTCGGTCAGTTCCTCCCAGCCGATCGTTCCCCACCGCGACCGCCGCGGCGCGGGCGACCCGGCGTAGGCGACCTCGACGGAGAAGGACTCGCCGACCGCGAGCGGACGCGGAAGAGTGACCTGCAGGGCGCGCTGAACCTGCCGGAACACCGTGCGCGCATCGCCATCGACCCGCACGCGCGAGGCGCGGAGGCCGATCAGGTCGAGCGACACGGTACGGATCGGCTGCGTCGCGACCGCCGCGATGAGTGCTTTGCCCTCGAGCCGGTTCGTGCGCACGCGGTAGTCGAGGTCGAGGTCGTAGGACACGACGCGGTACGACGGGTCGCCGCTCTGCGGCGCGTAGGAGTCGCCGCCCGTCACGATGTCGACTGGTACGCGCGCACCTTGACCGCGCGCCACGGGCCGATCGGGTTGCCGCTCCATCGCGTGCCCACGGGAACCGACTCGCCGCGCATCACGAGCGAAGCGGGGCCGACAGTGGCGTCGGCGCCGATCACCGCGGCAGGAAGAACCACGCTGTGCGGCCCCAGGGTTGCTCCGGGTTCGAGTTCGACGACATCCATGCTCATGATTCGATCATGGAAGAGGTGGGTCTGCACGACGCAGCCCCGGTTGACGGTGGATCCGTCGCCGAGAGTGACGAGATCGGGCTCGGGCAACCAGTAGGAGTCGCACCAGACGCCGCGCCCCACGCGCGCGCCCATCGCCCGAAGCCACACCGCGAGGGCGGGGGTGCCGACCGCGCCGCGGGCGAACCACGGGGCGGCGAGCATCTCGGTGAACGTATCGACCACCTCGGTGCGCCAGACGAAACTCGACCAGAGGGGCTGCTCGCCCGCGCGGATCGGGCCGACGATCAGCCACTTCGCCACGACCGTGATGCCGGCCGCGACCGCCCCGGCCGCGAGCAGCACGAGCCCGGAGAGCAGGAAGGCGACGAGCATGCCATAGGCCGCCGTCAGGGCGACGAGCGCGAAGAGCACCCCGAGTCCCACGGCGCAGGTGACGAAGACCGGCAGGATGCGGCAGATCTCCCACAGCGTCCGCGCGAGGCGGAGGACGGGCGTCGGGCGGTAGGTGCGGCTCTCATCACCCTCCGCCACCGCGCGGCGCAGACGCACCGCCGGCGAACCGAGCCAGGATGATCCCGCCTTGGCCTTGCGCGGCGCCGCCGAGAGGACGGCGACCAGGCCGTCGCGCGGCACGCGGTGCCCCGGCGCTGCCATGCCGGAGTTGCCGAGGAACGCGCGCTTACCGATGCGTACCGGCCCGATCCGCAGCCATCCGGCGTGCAGTTCGTACGACGCCACCATGGTGTCGTCGGCGAGGAACGCGCCATCCTCGATCCGCGCCATAGACGGGATCAGCAGCACGGTCGATGCCTCGACGTCGTGTCCGACGCGGGCGCCCAGCATCCGGAGCCACACCGGGGTGAACAGGCTCGAGTACAGCGGGAAGAGCACCGTGCGCGCCGAGTCCAGCAGCCGCTCGGTCGTCCAGGCCTGCCAGGCCACCCGGCTACGTACGCCGTAGGTGCCCTCGCGGAGCCCGATCGCCAGCAGTCGCACGGCGCCGACCACGAAGCCGGCGTAGACGACGCCGGTGACGAGCACGCCCGGCACGAGCCAGACGAGCGCGGCCCCGAACGCCGCGAGGAGGTCGGGGGCGCCGCGCATGCCGGTCGCGACGACGAGCGCGCCCACGAGGAACGCCGTCACCGGCAGCAGCGCCAGAACGAGGGCGGATGCGGCGTACGCCCACAGCCAGCCGTGCGGCGCGGCCGGGCGCCCCTCGGGCCACTCCCGGGCGACCCCGCCGACGCGCACCGCGGGCGATCCCGCCCACGTCTGGTCGGCACGCACGCGGCCGAACACGGCGGAGCCGGCCGCGACCACGGCGCGCTGGCCGATGTGCGTTCCGGGCGCGAGGGTGCTGCGCGCACCGACCGTCGCCTGCGCCCCGATGCGGATGCCGCCCAGGCGCAGCAGGTCGCCGTCGATCCAGTACCCCTTCAGGTCGACCTCGGGCTCGATGGACGCGCCGTCGCCGACCTCCAGCATCCCGGTCACCGGGGGCAGGGTGTGCAGGTCGACGTCGCGGCCGATCTTCGCGCCGAGCGCGCGGGCGTAGTAGGTCACCCAGGGCGCCCCGGCGAGCCCCACGGCGTCGACCTGATCGGCGATCTGCTCCGCGAGCCAGAGCCGCAGGTGCACCGAGCCGCCCCGCGGGTGGTCTCCCGGGCGCACCCCGGAAAGCAGCATCCGGGCGGCGAGCGCCGAGATCGCCATCCGCCCGAACGGGGTCGCGAACAGCAGCCAGCCGGCGATGAGTGGCAGCGGGTGGACCGTCGGGAGCGCGTCGAATCCCGGCACCATGTTCAGCAGAGTTCCCGCGGTCAGCACGTACAGCAGCCAGCGGACGCCGGTGAGGATGAACAGGGGCACTCCCGCGAGCAGCTGCACCCACTGCGACGAGCGCGGAGTCGGGCGCGGACGGCGGTACTCGCCCGGGGCCTCCTCCGCGAGCATGGGGCCGATCGCCTTCGCCATCGCGCCCAGGCGCGGCACGTCGTAGATGTCGGCGACCGCGAACTCCGGAACGCGGGCGCGGATGCGGGACACCAGCTGCGCCGCCGAGAGCGAACCGCCGCCGAGGTCGAAGAAGTCGACCTTCGGCCCCGGCACCGCGATGCCGAGCACGGCCTGCCATTGCTCGGCGAGCCATGCCTCGGTCGGGGTGAGGCCGGCGGCCGGCGTCTCGACGCCCGGGAGCGGCCAGGGCAGGGCGGCACGGTCGACCTTGCCGGAGGTGCGGACGGGCAGTTCGTCGACCGTGGCGAGCAGTGGGACGATCGCGGCGGGAAGACTCCGGGTCAGCCCCGCGCGGGCAGCGGACCGGTCGAGCTCGATCCCGGGCTCCATGACGAGGTAGCCCACCAGAACCGCGACACCCGACTCGGTCATCTGCACTGCGGCGGTCGCCGCCGACACGCCGGGAAGGTTCTGAAGAGCGGTCTCGACCTCGCCGAGCTCGATGCGGCGACCGCCGACCTTGACCTGGTCGTCGGCACGGCCCTGGAATACGAGACCCTCGGGGTCGTAGCGCACGAGGTCGCCCGACCGGTACGCGCGCTCCCAGCCGAGCGTCGGCATGGGCGCGTACTTCTGGGCGTCCTTCTCCGGATCGAGGTAGCGGGCAAGACCCACGCCCCCGATGATGAGTTCGCCGGTGCCGCCCTCGGGCACCCGGAAACCGTCAGCGTCGACCACGGCGAGCGCCCAGCCGTCGAGCGGCAGCCCGATCCGGACGGGCACGCTTCCATCGAGCAGCGCCCCGCACGCGACGACCGTCGCCTCGGTGGGGCCGTACGTGTTCCACACCTCGCGCCCCTCGGCGGCCAGACGCGCCGCGAGCTCGGGCGGGCACGCCTCTCCGCCGAAGATCAGCAGGCGCACGTTCTCGATCGCCTCCGCCGGCCACATCGCGGCGAGCGTCGGAACCGTCGAGACGACCGTGATCCCCTGCCGGATGAGCCACGGCGCCAGATCTTCTCCCGAACGCACCAGCGCGCGCGGCGCGGGCACGAGACACGCGCCGTGCCGCCAGGCCAGCCACATCTCCTCGCACGAGGCGTCGAACGCGACCGACAGACCCGCCAACACTCGGTCGCCGGGGCCGAGCGGCGCGGCCTGCAGGAACATGCGCGCCTCCGCATCCACGAACGCCGCCGCCGACCGGTGCGACACCGCGACGCCCTTGGGCACCCCCGTGGAGCCGGACGTGAAGATGATCCAGGCGTCGTCCTCGACGCGGGGCTCCGGCACCGTGAGCACCGCGTGGGTCGACGGATGCGGCGGAGCCCCGACGTAGAGCTCGGATGCGGCCGCCGGGGCATCCGCATCCGCCCGCTCGCCGTCGCCGCCGTCCACACCGTCGTCGGCGCGCGGCACGTACACACCGCCCGCGCCGATCACCCCGCGAACCGCCGCCTCGCCGAAGACGAGTCGCGCTCGCTCATCGGGGTCGTCCGCGTCGACCGGCACGTACGCGGCGCCCGCCGCGATCACGCCGAGGATCGAGATGTACAGCTCTTTCGCCCCTGACGGCATCCGCACCCCGACGCGGTCTCCGCGCCGCACTCCCGCCTCGTGCAATCGCGCGGCCGTGCGCACGACATGCGCCATCAGCTCGCGGTAGCTGAGGGCCGTGGAGCCGTCATCGATCGCGGATGCTTCCGGGAACAGCGCGGCGGTGCGGCGCAATACCTCGAGGAGAGTCCGCGGTTCGGGCGTCTCCCCGACGCGATCGAGCGCGGCCTGCGGGTCGTGGTGCATTCCCTCAGGGTAGGGAGAACACATGAACGGGCGGTGACGGAGCGCGGGAATCGGCGCGTTCTCGCCTACGGTCGTTCACCTTCCGTTCACCGCCACTGCGCAGTCTGGTCAACACAGATGTCTAGCGTCGGGTGAGCCCCGCACCGGGCACGAGTCCCCAACCCGAAGGATGATTCCGCAGTGAAGATCAACCGCATCGCCCAGGTGGGCGCCCTCGCCGCTGTCGCGGCCCTCGCCCTCGCCGGCTGTGCCGCGAACGAAGGCGGCACCACGTCGTCGTCCAGCGACGCCCCCGCGGGCAACCTCTCCGGCGACCTGGTCGGCGGTGGAGCCACCTCGCAGGAGGTCGCCATCCAGACGTGGACCGCCGGCATCCAGAAGACCAACGCCGACCTGACGGTCACCTACGACGCCGGTGGATCCGGTGCCGGTCGCGACTCCTTCCAGGAGGGCGCCTTCCAGTTCGCCGGCTCCGACCGCGCGTTCAAGACCGACGAGATCGAGGCCGGCCCGTGGGCCGGTTGCGTCGACGGCTCCGACATCGTCGAGATCCCGACCTACATCTCTCCCATCGCTGTCGTGTTCAACCTCGACGGTGTGGACTCGCTGAACCTCGACGCCGCCACCCTGGCCGGCATCTTCGCGGGCACGATCACCACGTGGAACGACCCGGCGATCACCGCCCTCAACGACGGCGTCGACCTCCCGTCGACCGCCATCAACACGGTGCACCGCTCCGACAAGTCGGGCACGACCGGAAACTTCACCGACTACCTCGCCAAGACCGCCGAGTCCGTGTGGACCTACGGCTCGGTCGAGGAGTGGCCGGTCTCCGGCGGCGAGGCTGCCAACGGCACCTCCGGCGTCATCTCCGCCGTCCAGGGCGGCCAGGGCACCATCGGTTACGCCGACGCTTCGCGCGCCGGTGAGCTCGGCACGGTCGCCATCCAGGTCGGCGAGGACTTCGTCTCCTACTCGCCCGAGGCTGCCGCCGCGGTCGTCGACGCGTCTCCCGAAGAAGAAGGCCGCGCCGCGACCGACATCGCGATCGCGATCGACCGCACCAGCACCGAGAAGGACGTGTACCCGCTCGTTCTCGTCAGCTACCTCATCGGCTGCGCCGAGTACGAGGACGCCGATGTCGCCGCGAACGTGAAGGGCTTCTTCTCGTACGCCGCGAGCGAAGAGGGCCAGGCCGAGGCCGCTGCGGCTTCGGGCAGCGCACCGATCACCGACACGCTGCGCGACCAGATCACGACCGCCATCGAGGCGATCAAGTAATTCCCCTTCGATGCCCGGTTCCGGCCTTGCGCCGGAACCGGGCATCATCGTGACATCACCCTTTCTCATCGAGAGAATCGAGCCATGACCACCACACCCGCGGTGTCTCCTCCGGAGACGAAGAAGGTTAAACAACGACCGGGCGATCGATGGTTCTCCGGAGCCGCACTGTTCGCCGGGTCCATGATCCTGGTCATGCTCGCGGCGGTGGCGATCTTCTTGATCGTCCAGTCGGTGCCGGCTCTCACCGCCACGAACGAGCAGGCATCGATCCTGCCCGACAACTTCTGGTCCTACGTCGGACCGCTGGTGTTCGGCACGGTCTGGGCCGCGTTCCTGGCGCTGCTGATGGCGGTTCCGCTCTCGATCGGCGTCGCGCTCTTCATCTCGCACTACGCCCCGCGCCGCCTGGCGCAGGCACTCGGCTACGTCGTCGACCTGCTGGCCGCGGTTCCCTCGGTCGTCTTCGGCCTCTGGGGTATCGGCGTCCTCGCCCCGGCCGCTCAGCCGATCTACGACTGGTTCGTCACCAACGCGAGCTGGTTCCCGCTCTTCTCCGGCCCGGTCTCGAGCACCGGCCGCACGATCTTCACCGCCTCGCTCGTGCTTGCGGTCATGGTCACCCCGATCATCACGGCGATCTGCCGCGAGATCTTCCTGCAGACGCCGACCCTCCACGAAGAAGCGGCGCTCGCCCTCGGGTCGACCCGCTGGGAGATGGTGCGGATGGCCGTCTTCCCCTTCGCCCGCAGCGGCATCGTCTCCGCCTCGATGCTCGGCCTCGGCCGCGCGCTCGGCGAGACCATGGCGGTCGCGATGGTGCTCTCCGTCTCGGGCGGCGTGACCTTCGCCCTCTTCACGTCCGACAACCCGAACACGATCGCCGCCAACATCGCACTGAGCTTCCCCGAGGCCTACGGGCTGAACGTGAACGTGCTGATCGCCACCGGCCTCATCCTGTTCGTCGTGACATTCGCCGTCAACGCACTCGCCCGCTACATCGTGAGCCGGCGCAAGGAATTCTCGGGGGCTAACTGACATGACCGCTACGGCCACTCCCCCGCGCGTGCAGAGCGCATCTTCCTCCTCTCCGAGCCTCACGACCGGCCGGCTCCCGCGCTGGACCCCCTGGGTCCTGCTCGTCGCCTCCCTCGCGGTGATGCTCGCGGTCTTCGCCGTCATGGCTGCCGCCACCGGCGAAGGACTCAACATCGCCGGCTGGCTGGTGACCGGCTCCCTTCTCTACCTCGTGCTGATCTTCGCCATCTCCGCGATCATCGAGGGCCGCCGCAAGGCCGTCGACCGCCTCGTCACGGGCGTCGTGACGGTGGCGTTCGTGCTCGCGATGGTGCCGCTCATCTCGGTCGCGATCACCGTCGTCAGCCTGGGAGCCCCGAACTGGAGCGCCGAGTTCTTCTCGAGCTCGATGCGCAACGTCGTCGGCGAGGGCGGCGGTGCGCTGCACGCCATCATCGGCACGCTGCTCATCACGCTCGCCGCGGCGATCATCTCCGTCCCGATCGGCCTGTTCACCGCGATCTACCTGATCGAGTACGGCAAGGACAACCGCCTGGCCCGGGGCATCACGTTCCTCGTCGACGTCATGACGGGCATCCCCTCGATCGTGGCGGGTCTGTTCGCCTACGCCCTGTTCGCGATCTTCCTCGGACCCGGCGTCCGCCTCGGAATCGTAGGCGCCATCGCGCTCGCGGTGCTGATGGTGCCGGTCGTCGTCCGATCTTCCGAGGAGATGCTGCGCCTCGTGCCGAACGAGCTGCGGGAAGCCGCCTACGCGCTCGGCGTGCCGAAGTGGCTGACGATCTGGAAGGTCGTCCTCCCGACGGCCATCGCGGGTATCACCACGGGCGTCATGCTCGCCATCGCCCGCGTCATCGGCGAGACCGCGCCTCTGCTGATCACGGCCGGTATGACCGCATCCATGAACTACGACCTCTTCAGCGGCCGGATGGCGACCCTGCCGGTCTTCACCTATACCCAGTACATGAACCAGGGCATTCCGGCCGAGGCCTACATCGGACGGGCCTGGGCGTCCGCGCTCACCCTCATCGTCATCGTCATGGTCCTCAACCTTGCCGCCCGGGCGGTCGCGAAGATCTTCGCGCCCAAGTCCGGCCGCTGAGCTCCCGAGAGAAAGAACCTCCGTGTCCAAGAGCATCGAAGTCAAAGACCTCAACGTCTACTACGGCGACTTCCTCGCCGTCGAGGGCGTCTCCCTCCAGATCGAGCCGCGCAGCGTGACCGCCTTCATCGGCCCGTCCGGATGCGGCAAGTCCACCTTCCTGCGCACCCTGAACCGCATGCACGAGGTCATCCCCCGCGCCCGCGTCGAGGGCGAAGTGCTGCTCGATGGCGACGACCTGTACGGCCCGGGTGTCGACCCGGTGCTCGTGCGTCGCCAGATCGGAATGGTGTTCCAGCGCCCGAACCCGTTCCCGACGATGTCGATCCGCGAGAACGTGCTGGCGGGCGTGAAGCTCAACAACAAGCGCATCTCGAAGTCCGACTCCGACGCACTCGTAGAGCAGTCCCTGCAGGGCGCCAACCTCTGGAACGAGGTCAAGGACCGCCTCGACAAGCCCGGCTCCGGCCTGTCGGGCGGGCAGCAGCAGCGTCTGTGCATCGCGCGCGCGATCGCCGTGTCGCCCGACGTGCTGCTGATGGACGAGCCCTGCTCGGCCCTCGACCCGATTTCGACCTACGCGATCGAAGAGCTGATCGACGAGCTGAAGAGCGAGTACACGATCGTGATCGTGACGCACAACATGCAGCAGGCATCGCGCGTCAGCGACAAGACGGCGTTCTTCAACATCGCCGGCACCGGCAAGCCCGGCAAGCTCATCGAATACGACAACACCTCGACGATCTTCACCACCCCGACCGTGCAGGCCACCGAGGACTACGTCTCCGGCCGCTTCGGGTGACCCGCGTTCCCGGCTCCGGCCGGGAACGGACAAGAAGGGGGCGGATGCAGACAGCATCCGCCCCCTTCTTCGTCCTCACCCCGCGTTCGCCTCGGCGAGCGGCGGCGTGCCCCGACACGTCGCGCGCTACTTTTCTGTTCGCGCGCCACAGATCTGTGGCGCGCGAACAGAAAAGAGGCGCGGCGGGAGGAAGGCGCGGCTGCGAGGGTCAGGGAGTCGACGCCTCGGCGAGCGGCGGACGGCGATCGGCCCACGGACGCGCGCTCTCGAGCTGTGCGGAGAGAGCGAGGATCGTCGGCTCGCCGTTGCGGGGACCGATCACCTGCACGCTGAGCGGCAGGCCGGCATCCGTGAACCCGGCGGGAACCGCGGCCGCGGGGTTGCCAAGCGCGTTCCAGATCGACGTGAACGAACTCACCGGACCCGCCTTCTGCACGGCGGCGATGGCGCCGGCACCGTCGAGCTGGCCGACCGGCAGTGCGGCGGTCGGTGTCGTCGGGGTGATCAGCAGGTCCACTCCCCCGAACAGTCGCGTCAGGAAAGGCTCGCCCCGCTCCGCTGCCGCACGCTCGGCCCAGGCGCCGAATCGCGACAGCGGTCGAGCGAGTCGGAGCATGGCCCTCGTGCGCCGCTCCAAAAGCTCGGGATGGTCGGCCCGCGCGGCCTCGTCGCTGATCCCCGCCGCCAGCTGCACCTGGAACGGCAGCGCGAGCCGCGGGTAGTCCGGGTCCGCCTCGATCACCTCGTGTCCGAGGCCCCGCAAGAGGTCGGCCGTACGCCGCACGGCCGATGCGGTGTCGGCGTCGGCCGCCTGTCCGCCCATCGGATTCTTCAGCGACACCATGATCCGCAGGGGCCGGTCGAGAGGTTCCGTGGCGCTGCGCAGCATCGGGACGGGCAACGCTTCTGCCGAGAACCTGTCGGCGGGGCCTGCGCCTCCGATCACGTCGTGGATGAGGGCGCTGTCGGCGACCGATCGTGTGAGTGGGCCGATCACGCCCAACGCGCGCCAGAGGTCTGCGTTCGGGGCGAGGCTGACGCGACCGCGCTGCGGCTTCAGGCCGAAGAGTCCGCACCAGCTCGCCGGAAGCCGGATGGAGCCGCCGCCGTCACCGCCGATGCCCGCCGCGACCATGCCGGATGCGATGGCGGCCGCGGTTCCGCCGCTGGAGCCCGCCGTTGACCGACCGGTGTTCCACGGGTTCCGGGTCCAGCCGAACGAGTCGGATTCCGTGAACGGCCAGATGCCGAATTCCGGCATCCGCGTCGTACCGATGATGATCGCGCCGGCATCCCGCAGTCGCTGCACCACCGCACTGTCGGCCGTCGCCGGGGTGGTGAACGCGGAGCTCCCGAAGCGAGTTGGGATCCCCGCGACATCGTTCTCCTCCTTGATGGCGATCGGCACGCCGTGCAGCGGGCCGCGGAGCGCCCCGGCCGCGCGCTCCGCGTCGAGGCCATCGGCGTGCGCGCGGGCCTCCTCGGTGAAGACGTGCGCGAACGCGTTCAGTACGGGGTTGAGCGCATCGATGCGGGCGATCGAGTGTTCGACGAGCTCTCGCGCGCTGATCTCTCCCGCGGCCACCCACCCGGCCTGCTCGATGACGGTGCTGTACAGAAGTTCCGGCATATGGTGCTCCCTTTCGTCGTCCCCCAAGCGGCCGCGCGACACGCTCGGCCCCGCACTCCTCCGCCCTCCGTCGCGCCGATCAGTCGCGCGGCGAGAGGAGGTACGCGTTGAGCTCCGCCGTGACGTCTGCGTCGTAGGCGAGCGGCGAGCCGTCGACCGCGGTGATGCCCGCGGCGAGCCGGACGCTGGAAACGAGCCAGGCGGCATCCGCCTCACCGAGTGCGGACGCCGGCAGCGTCTCGTACGCGGTCTCGAATCCACGGCCCTCGAGGTGGGCGAACAGGCTCAGCTGGGTCGTGCCGTGCAGGATGCCGGCGCCGGGCGCGGGGGTCACGAACCGGTCGCCGAAGCGCAGGACGAGAGACGACGTCGGGCCTTCGAGCAGAACGCCGTCGCTCGCGACGAACACCGCGTCGTCGGCCCCGCGGCGCCGCGCTTCCCGGATCGCCGCCATGTTGGTCGCGTACGACAGGGTTTTCGCGCCGAGCAGCAGCCAGGGCGCGCGCGCCGGCGCACCGCTGTCGAACCCGCGATCGAGCACCACTACGCGCACGCCGTCGCGGCGCACCGCGGTGTTGTCGGGCGCGGTCGCTGCCGTCACCCAGGCGGTCGGCGCCGGTCCGTGCTCGACGCCCCGGCTGAGGATGAGCTTGATGACGCTCTCCCCCGGAGGGCACTCGGCGGATGCGGCGGCCACCGCCTGCGCCCACTGACCGAGGTTCGGTGCGGGCAGGTCGCAGAGCCGGGCCGAGTGCGCGAGGCGCTCGAGATGGGCCTCTACCTCTTGCGGGTGCCCGTCGACCACACCAATGGACTCGAAGATGCCGTCACCGCGCTGCGTGCTGAGTTCGCCGATGCTGAGCGCGGGGGCGGCCGGGTCGATCGGTCGAAGTGTCGAGGCGTAGTCCGTCCGAAAGTCATCGGATGCTGCCGGGTCGATGATGAGCGCGTGACGCCATGCCATGCCCGCAGCCTACGCGGTGCGGAATACCCCGCGCGCGAGTGCCGTTACACTGGAACAGCCGGGCCGCAGTAACCCCGGGCTCCAAAATTTGCCGCTCCGAGCGGCCTTGCGCCGAGAGGCGTTTCTGCGGCCTGGCACTTACTTTTTCCGGCGGGCGATTCACCCGCCGCTCCCCCTCAGGTGAGGGTGTCGCGCCGCCAGAGTCCGGCCGCCGCGGTCAGGTCGTCGGCATACGTCGATAGGCGGAGCGCCCGAGTGGTGAGACCCGAGGCGCGTTCCGGCTCGGTCTGGTCGTAGTCGTCGGCGAGGTGCGTCGCCCCGGAGGCGACGACACGGCAGAACGCCGCCGCCCGCTCAAGCGCGACCGCGAAGTCGCCCTGGAACAGCCCGCGCATGATTGTGTCGATCAGCGCCACGAGCTCGTCCGGTCCTGCCGGCACGGGTGCGCCGGCGACGATCTCGTCGGCAGACGCGAGCTCGGTACGCCCACGTTCGTAGAGGAGCGCAGCCGTGTGCGGGTCGTCGTGAATCATGACCTGCAGCAGGTACAGCCGCCACAGCGCGCCGGGCAGCGACCGCGCCGGTGAGCGCGACCACAGTTCGGCAATGTCGTCGATGCCGTGCTGGTCGGTGAACGACACGAGACGGTCGACCGTGCCCGCATCCGGATCCGCGCGCACCCGCGTCAGCAACGCGGATGCGGTCGAGTGCGCCACGCGCGACACCTCCGCCGGATCCTCGGCCGAGAAGAGGCGGTCGAACAGCTCCGCCGGGCGTCGAACGGGTTTATGGAAGTGCCGCGAATCGTCCGTCACTCGATCCAGGGTACCGGCGCGTGCGGGCTTCGGCGCGTGTCGGTCAGGCGGTGGCGATGGCGAGGACAGCGTCCGACGTGGGAACGCCGTTCGGCGATCCGCCCGCGTCTTCGACGGTTACCGCGATGACGTCGCCGGGCTGCATCGATCCGTCCAGGACGGCGGTCGCGTCGCCGCCGTCGGCCGAGAAGACGCCGGCGGCGATCGGCTGGCCGTCGCGGACGTACCAGAGCTCGAACTCCTTGCCCTCGTCGATGCTCGGCAGGCCTTCGGACACCAGCACGGCCGAACCGACGCTTTCCGACCAGTGCAACGTCGCTTCGCCTCCGCCCGTCACAGAGCCGGCTGCGGATTGCGCGTCGGGCGCATCCGTGATGCGTTCGAGCGCGACGACGGATGCGGGTTGGGTCACCTGCTGCGAGACCACGACCACAGCACCGCCGATGCCGAGGATGAGAACGAGGCTCGCGGCGAGCGCGAACCAGGAGCGCATTCCCCAGCCGCCGCGCGCAGCGGGCGCCGGCTCCGGGGCCGTAGCTGCGGGCGCTGCGACGGGGTCGGCGGCTGCCGACGTCGCGGCCGGCGCCGCGTCCTGCGGTGTCACGGCGATGCGAGCGAGGAGTTCCGCGCGGATGGCGGGTGGGGGGACGACCTCGGATACGCCGTCCGCAAGTCTCGCGGCCATGGTCGCATCCTCGTCCAGTGTCGCGCGGCGCTGAGGATCAGCCTCAAGAGCGCGAGCCAACATCCGCTGGTCGTCCGGAGTGAGCGCGTGGACGGCGTCGCCCGCAGACAGTTCGTCGAATTCGCGGTCGTTCATGATGCCACCCCCATACTCACTCGTAGGCGGGACAGGGCGTCCCGCATCCTGGTCTTCACTGTTCCGAGTGGTGCACCCACCAGAGCCGCGATCTCGCTCTGCGAATACCCACCGAAGTACGCGAGCGTGATGGCTTCGCGCTGCGCGTCGGGGAGTTCCGCAAGGGCTGCGGCTACCCGTTGTCCCTCTATTCTCAACTCAACCTGCTCAGCGACGCCGTCATACGGCACACCCAGGTCGCGGATTCCTGCACGTACGTCACGATCGGTGCTCGACTGCGACGACCGCACGCGGTCTACCGCTCGCCGATGCGCCATCGTCAGCACCCACGATCTTCCTTGCCCCTTGTTCGGAGCGAACCGTGCGGCGGATTGCCACACCTCGAGGAATACCTCCTGCAGCACCTCTTCGCTCTGCGAACGATCGACCAGAACGCGAAGGATGAGTCCGAACACCCGCGAGGACAGCATGTCGTACAGGCGCGCGAAGGCGGCCTGATCACCTGCCGCCACGAGCTGAATGAGCTCTCCGGCGTGGTCGACGGATGCACCCCCTTCATCGGGGACGTCAACGCCGTCGATCACCATCCCTCCAGCATGCCCGACGCGACCTGAACTTGCCGTCAATGGACAGCGGTTTTCCCTGCCGATTTTCCGCGAGTTCACGGGCGTGGACGGCGAAAACCGCATGCGTCTGCATCCGATTTCCCGATCCGATCCAATCCGATTCGGGGGCGAGGCCGAATGCATATCGACGTCGCACCGCGGCGGGGATGAGGCTCACCGCCGAATCCTTATCGGATCGGCCCGCACCGGGCCTGCACACCGGAGGAACTCATGCTCACCAAGAAGTCCAAGATCACGGCAGCCGTCTCGCTCGCTTTCGTCGGTGCATTCGCACTCTCGGCGTGTAGCGGTGGGTCAGGCTCGACAATGACGGAGGAGACCTCGTCGGCGCCGATGACGTCGGAGTCCGCCAGCCCCAGCATGGAGACCGCATCCGACCTCGTCGGCCCCGGTTGCGCCGACTACGCCGCCGCAGTGCCGAGCGGTGCCGGTTCGGTTGAGGGAATGGCTCAGGACCCGGTGGCCACCGCCGCGTCGAACAACCCGCTCCTCACCACGCTCGTCGCGTCGGTCAGCGGCCAGCTGAACCCCGACGTCAACCTCGTCGACACGCTCAACAGCGGTGAATTCACCGTCTTCGCCCCGGTCGACGACGCCTTCGCGAAGATCGACGCAGCCACGATCGACACCCTGAAGACCGACTCGGCTCTGCTGACCAAGATCCTCACGTACCACGTGGTGCAGGGTCAGCTCTCCCCCGACGAGATCGACGGAACCCACACCACCGTCGAGGGTCAGGACCTGACCGTCGAGGGTAGCGGCGACTCGATCACCGTCAACGGTGAGTCCGCTGTTATCTGCGGTGGCGTCCAGACCGCCAACGCAACCGTGTACCTCATCGACACGGTGCTGATGCCGCCGGCTGAGTAGTCACGCCTCGCGAAAGGCCGCTGACGGGTTCTCCCGTCGGCGGCCTTTCCGTCTGTCCGGGTGCGGGGTGCCGGCGCGTTCGTCCGCGCACCGCGCGAACTATTAGGCTGGACACCGAGGGCCTCTAGCTCAGTCGGTAGAGCATCGGACTTTTAATCCGCGGGTCGTGGGTTCGAGCCCCACGGGGCCCACCAGATTCGCCTTACTCGAACAAACGACCTTGAGATAAAGGTTTGAAGGCTGTTCGTCGAGAGCGTCGGAGATTTCTCCGGCGCTCTTTTGTTGTTGTGCGGCCCATTCGCTGGAAGCCGCTTGGATCAGGGCGATCGGCTCGTGAACCTCACCGTGAGCAGTGACCTGGTTCTGCTCGTCCTCGATCCAGACGCCGCTGAAGAAGGCCTCCAGGATCTTCCGTTTCGTCTCCTCCCCCGCCGATACGTAGAAACTGTAGGGCCGGGCGAGGAGATCGAGGTACGCCAAGACTGTGTCGGCTTGACGCTTCGCCTGGTCCTCACTACGGGAGAGCTTGTCGAGAAGGGTTCTTCTCTGCACGGCGATCGAGCGGAGCCGTTCCTTCACCGCGCTGGCGGCGAGCTCGCCGTCCGCGGCGACGTCCAAAAGGTTCGACTCCTGCGTTTCAAGCTTTCGCAGCTGAGCGGTCAGGCGCCGACGAATAGTGCTCTCCGCCTGCTGTCGAACATCGACCGCGTCCCGCACATGCTGCTTCATCAAGGACACGAAGTCCTCGTCGAGGCTGAGCTTCTTCACCTCGCGGGCAACGGCGCGCTCAATGTCGCTCACGGGTAGATGAGGCAGATCACAGGCGCCGTCTTGTCTGCCCCGGCAGAGGTAGTAGCCGTAGATCTGATCTGCGTGATTCTTCGCTTCGGTGTAGATCATGCGGTGGGCGCGTCCACCTTTTTTGCAGCGGTCGCAACACATCAGGCCACGAAGGAAGTGCTTGTGAACGCGGTCGCGCTGATTCGGACGGCTCCTCTCGGCGTAGACCTCTTGCGCTCGTTCGAACGTCTCACTGGAAATGAGCGCTTGATGGCGGCCGTCGAAGACCTGACCTTTGTATGTGACCATCCCCAGGTAGTACGGGTCTCGGAGGATGAGGCTCAGCTGACTCAACGAGACCGGTCCCGCCTTCCACTTCGCGGTCGGGCGGGTGACGAAGCCCTGCTCGGTGAGCGCATCACGGAGCTGCGCGAGGCTGTACTTGCCGCTGCCGTACTGCTCGAAGGCCCAGCGGATGAGCGGCGCACGCTCGGGATCCACGTCGATTGTGTTGACGAGTCGTCCGTCGAAGTCCTTGCGCACATTGAGGTAGCCGAGCTTCGCGCGACCGACCGTGCCGCCATTTTGCGCCTTGTGCAGCATCTTGTTCCTGATGTCCTCACCGCTCTGGCGGACCTGGACCTCATTCATGATGTCGGTGATCGCTTCCATGGCGTCGGCCATGTAGCCCTCACCAAACTCCTCCTTCGCGGAGATGAGCTTCACGCCCATACCGGCAAGGATGCGCTTGGTGATGGCAGCATCGGTCTGGTTCCGAAAGATGCGCGATCGCATGTAGATGATGACGTGGCGCACCTCGGGATGCTCCTCCACGTAGCCAATAAGTTCGCGGAAGACGGGGCGCTTCGCGATGGACTGGGCAGAGTTGCCGGGTTCGACAAACTCGGCGAGGATCGGCGCCTTTAGGCGTTTACAGCGCTTCACGCACACCTCTCGTTGGGTGGCGATGGAGTTGCCGTCGGCATCGATGTCGATTGCCGTATGCATCTGCCGCTGGGTGGAAACGCGCAGGTACAGCACCGCGCCGCCGCCGTCCGTAGGCGTGTTCAGACTCTCGTCTGGGGCGGTTCCATTTAGGCCAAGAAGTTGCTCCCAGCCTGCGAACGAGGCGCGGCGGGGACGCGTGCTCGGTTGTTCTTCAGTGGTTTCGTTCATGGAGTGTGCCTCCTTTCCGCCGCCCGGACGAGACCGGAGCGGGCTTCCTTATTGACGCTCTCTTCGCTGAGAATGTCGATAGTTCAGGTGATGCGGAATTGTCATCGCTCCGGATGCTCCTGGGGTGCGCATCCGATGACCGTGCCTCCCTCTCGCGGCCTCCGCATGAGACGTCGCGGCGCTAGCGGTAGAACGCGTGCGTGACTCCATCGAGCTTGACGAAGCTGTACATGTCGTTCAGCCGGTCGTGGAAGGCGGTGTGATTCCAGGTGAGGTAGTCGTCGGGGACGCCGTTTTGTTGTTTGAAGGTGGCGAGTTCGGCCTGCCATCCGAGCGCTTCGATGGTGTCGATGACCAGGTCGTCGATGCTGTTCCAGGCGTCGGCATAGCACTGCTCGTAGCGTCGGATCAGGGTGGGATCCTCGGGGGCTGTGTCGGTGAGGCGGAGGAAGGCAGCGAATCCGGCGCCGTGCGTGAGTACCCCTTCGATGACGCGCAGTTCGTCTTCAGGGTTGCTGAGGCGTCCGAGGATGGTGTCGATCGTTCGCTGCGCCTCGGCGCCTGGCGGGGTGAAGAATGCGCGGCGTTCTGGCGGGTCTTCGTGGTGCGGGTTCTCTGGCTTCATGGCCTGGGGTCCTCCTTTCTTGGTTCCGGTGCGGCGTCGGCAGTCGGGGTCGGGTCGCTGATGACCCGGAGCAGCTGATCTGGCGTGGTGACCGCGAACAGTGGGGCTGGGGTGTCCGGGTCTGCCCGGATGGCCGAGCTCAGCCGCGCTACGCGCCGCTCTGTGGGGACAACCCACAGCACTCGGGGAAAGACCCCGCGCTCGACCTGTGCTGCCCCCGTACGCCGGTAGGCCTCGTAGGTGCGGCACTTCTCGAGTAGCACCGGGAGCGATTCCGTTCCGCGGTCGATCTCGATATACCAGTGGTCTTCATAGTCCCCGGTGACGAGCGCGACGTAGAGGTCGGGCTTGAGGATCTTGATGGTGCCGGCCGGTCCGAGAAAGCTTCGCCAGGCTTCGGATTCAACCTCGACCGCCATCGGTTCGCTGCCGTCGGCGCGACCGTACTCGTACAGCTGGGTCACGGTCTCGGTGATTTGCAATGAGTGTTCAAGGAACGGCAGGGCCGGGTCGACGAAGCGTCGTCGCGATGCATTCCGCTTACGTGTGAGGCGTTCGCCGGCACCGTCGAGGTGCCACACGAAGGCGGCGGAACCTCGAGTGTGTCCGCCGACGGGCCTTTCCAGCCTCGTGACGAGACCGATCGACAGGAGCCGGTCGAGCACCCGGATGGTGGCTCTCGTGGCGGCGGTCCTCGTGCGGTGGTTCGTGAAGTACATGCGGCGCAGGTGGCTCGTTGTGGCGTAGCGCTGTCGAGAAAGGAACCGCAAGATCTCGCCATCTCGCTCCGACAGACGGGTGACGAGTCTGGCGAGTTGGACCTGGCTGATGCGCGGCGCATAGTGCGCATCTGGTTCTGACTCGATCGGCTGCACGGGTGAGGGTGCCTCGTTCATCCGTCGCGCCTCCAGGCGAACTGGTTGGTGGGAAGGGTTCCCGCCAAGGGCGGGAATGTCGGCTCCCGTACTGCCGATGGATGGCCGGAATGCCGGGGGTATCGAGCACGTAATGTGCTTGTGGCCGGACGGGCGACCGGACGCTCACTCACCTCTCGGATGGCACTCATTTGTGGCTCCGTTTCGTGCGTCCGATCGGCTCGTTTGCGTCCGGGAAGAGTCCGATCTGTACCGGCGGCGGGGTCTCGACGCAGGCGCCGAACCGGGACTCTGCTTCGGCGATCACTGCGTCTGCCGAAGACACGGCTTTAAGCGGTGGGAGTACCCGGGCGGAGAACCAACCGGTACGTCTGCCGTGGTGTTGGAGGCTGGTGTAGATCTCGTAGGGCGGAAGCCGCGTGAAGTCCTCCGCGTCCAGTCCGGTGAGTCGGGCGGCGGCACGGGCTTCGTCGTCCTCGAGTCCGAAGATGATCTTGTTGCGAGCATTCGCGTCGATGGCGCGCAGGAGTTTGTCGGGCATCTGTGCGCGGTGTTGGTGGGCGAGGTGCCAGGCAGCGCCGAGCGATCGAGACTGTTCGAGCGCCTCGGCGAGATCGCCGAGGTGTAGGAAGTTCTGCGCTTCGTCGATGTAGATGCTCACCGGGCGCCGCTTTGCGGGCGGTGTCGCGGCGCGAGCGAGGATGAGCTGCCAGAGCTGCGCGACGACGAGTGCGCCGATGAGGGACGCTGCGGTTCCTAGCATCCCCTTGTTCAGGCTGACGATGAGGATGCGCCGCTTCGTGAACAGGTCGCTGAGCTCGAAGTTTGGATTCGCTTGCTCGAGGACGGCGCGGACGCCTGGGCGCAGCAGGAACTGGCGAAGTCGGCTCATCGCGGGGCCAACGGCCGCTGCTTGCTGGCCAGGTGATTTGGCGTCGTACTGCGCCCAGAAGCCTTGGAGCGCTGGGTCCGTGATGCGCGAGACAACTCCGCGACGATAGTTCGGGTCGGTCAGGAGCTGGGGTAACCGGGCAAGGCTGGCGTCGGGGGCGTATGTCAGGGTGAGGAAACTCACGTGCAGCGTGTCGGACGTCTGCGGGCCGAACGCGGTCGGAAACAGGCCTCGGAAGAGGTCGAGCATGATGTCCGCCACCAGAGAGCGGCGTTCGTCGGCGTTGGGTTGGTCGAAGCCTGCGAAGGGATTGATGCCCGTTGGACGCGCCAGCGACGGATCGATGATGGCCACCTCTGAGACGCGGTTCTCGGGGATCAGGGTGAGCACGTCCATCGCGAGGTCCCGCTTGGGATCGATGACGACAACGGATCTGCCGGCCCGCAAGTCAGCGGCGATGAGGTGTTGGAGGAGCGTGCTCTTTCCCGCGCCCGTCGGACCGTAGAGGTGGGTATGGCGGGTGGCGTCGGCGATGTCGATCCCGACCGGCGCAGGGCCTCCTGGGGAGGTCGTCATCGCGAACACCCGATCGGCCGGCGCCTTGTAGGTGTTCGGAGGTGCGATCAGGCGAGGGTGCGCGGGCGGCAGACCAGGAAGATTCTCCGCACCAACGGGCCATGCCAGGAGCGGGAGAAGTTCGCCGGGAGTGAGCCGCAGAGGCTGTCGAAGCGGCACCGTCGCTGAGTCCAGATTGACCGGGTTCTTACTCGTGAGCGAGATCGTGGTGCCGCTGCTCTGCAGCGTTCTGAGCGCGGCCAGTATGGCGTGCACCATGAGTCGCCGACGGACGGGCGACGGTGAGGCCACTCCGACGCGGACGACAGCACGGAACCGATACTGAGCAAGCTTCTGCTGCAGCCGTCCCCGAACATCTGAAGGTGGTGGCGTCGAACCCGTCAGAAGTACACGCGCCAGTGATGCGGTTGGGTCGGGAGAATGTGGGTGAAGGAGTTCAGGTGCGAGGGCGCGTCCGAGGACTACCTGAAGCACGAGCACGTCGCCCTTGCCCGTCGCGTGGGTGAGCGCCGCCAGTACGGTCCGAAGGGTTTCCGGGCTGGCGTCGAGCGCCAAGTTGAGGTTGCGCTGTCGAATATGGAGCCTCCCCGCCCGCTCGACTTCAGTTCGCGCGTGGCTGAGCTCTGTCAGGACCGCGCCGGGGAAAAGACGGCGGAGCAGGGAGACGGTGCTCTGTACTTCACCGTCCTCTGCCCCGACGAGGTAGCTGGTCTTCCCTGCTTCCGTTCGAGCCTCGAAGGTGAGGCCCGAACGGGTGGTGTCCGAAGCGAGCGCGGTCAGGAAACCGACCGCTTGGTTGGCGTCGAGCGGCGACGGCCAGTGGATCTGACGCCACGAAGTCATTGCAGGCCTCGCTCGCTGCGGTCATCGCCGCGTTCGAGAGCATCGGGGTCCGGGGTGGCTGTCGTGTCGTGCTGCTGTCCCTCACGTTCCTGAATCGCGGCGTGCTCGAGGAGCGCCTGGGCGAGCTTGTCGTAGTCCGGGGTTGGCCTCAGCTCCGCTCGGGCGCGGATGCGGTATTCGCGTCGCGGACGACCGCGCCCGCGCTTCTGGTTACGCATGGAGACCTCTTGACGTCACCAGCGGTTGCGGCGTGATCGGAGCCAGACGACGAGCAGCCGCAACGCGCCTCCGCACAGGAGGATGATCAGCAGCCAGCCCCATATTTGCGACAGGATCCAGGTTGTCGCCCAGAGAAGAAGCGCGACGAGAAGCACTGACCACGCGAATGTCCTCACGGTGTCCATTGGGCCGCGGTCCGAAGGCGACATGGCGGGTTCCTTCCGCATAGGGGTGTGTCAGACAGATGCGGGCGTCAGGCATTCGGCACCTCGCGTCGGTGTCGGGCGTCACTGGGAACCGGGTATCCCGGGATCACGATGTCCGATTTCACCTCGTTGCCCCAGACTTTCCAGCCCGGAAACGGTCGGCGGGCGAAAATCTCGAGATACGGTCCGGGGCTGCATCGGGAAGCGAGAATGTGCACTTCCTCAGGCTTGTGGGAGTGATCCTGCCGCGGGTACATCGCGAACGATCGCTGCCCATGGAACTGGAACGGCAAGCGGCCTTTGACACCCAGCAGGAGCGTCTCGTGGGCGTGCCGGAAATACGGGCCGAGTCCCATCTGGTCCTTTCCCCAGACGAACTCGTCGACGAAGCGAAAGCCCCACGCCTCCATGACTTCTTCGGCTATCCGGCGGACGGCCGGGTAGCACCAGAGGTACAGGTGCGCGTTGTCGGCGGCGAGATCGCTGATCGGCATCGCACGGATCTGCTCGATGGACATGAGTGGGTAGTGCTGATCCGCGCCGTACTGCCCTCTTTGCCCTGCGTTTCCCCAGGGCGGGTCAATCATCAGGCAGGCAGGCCGTTCGTCGGCCGGATGGCCCGGGGGCGCCCCCTCGTCGGTGTGGTCAGTTCTCTTGTTGTTGCTGTTCATGGAAACCCTCCTTTCCGCAGCCCGAAGTGAAGAAAACGGGCACGCTGAACGTCGTTCATGGATGATGAATGGAGTCGGGTGCCCGGACTGCTGCACTGATTTATGAAGCATCGGGGCGAATTCGTAAAGTGTCCGGTCGAGCGACTCGCCCGTTGACCCCGGTGGCGCGGCCGAGCGCCGCGACGCCGTCCGATCGAGCTAGGTGACGGTTACGTCGGAGGCAGCTCGCCTCGCGCTACGTACAGCGCCTGCGAAATTCCCCGCTTCGCATGTTCAGCTGCAGCCTGTTCTTCCGAGAGGGCCTGGGCGAGACGATAGATCGCCGCGCGTAGCTCACGCTGCTTCCGCTCCCGCTCAGACCGCAGCCGTCTTACACGGGCGACGCGACGTCGTGTCAACGCGCCGCGAATGAGGTTCGCTGCATAGACCGTCACGAAGCCAAAGGCCAAGGTGAGGCCGAGAGCGACGAGGCAGACGCTGACGGCGGTAATGATGTCCACGTTCCGGCTGTCCCTTCGTCAGTACTGCTGACTACGGCGGGCGGCGCCCTGCGCATAGCTCGACAGGATCGGCAGAACCAGCGGTGCCGCTTCGGGGATGTCGTGCAGGCCGGCCTGCGTCATGCGATACAGCGTGAGGGTGTTGTTCATCGCGACTGCGGCGTGCACCAACGCGACTTGCTCGGTCGCGGCGGCGATGTCCGCGCGGGCAGCAATGGCCTCGAGCTCTCGCTTGGTCTGACGGGCTACGGCTCCGGTCAGTCGTTGTCCGTGCTGGGTGACATGGTTTCCTCCGAAGAGGGGCGTGAGGTCGGTCGACATACTCTGCATTCCTTCCAGATCCATCTACCGGGGGCTTTTCCGGCAATGAACTCACACTAAATCTCACCCTGACCAGGGAGAAAGCATAAGGGTGATAACACCCTCGGTAGGATTCACGCGTGGAAAGCGAACGTTATCCCGAGAACCACATGCAGTTCGTTCCCGACATCCCGAACCAATGGCAAGAGTTCGCCGATCGGCGCGAGGCACTACTGCTCGACTACGGCTACAACACCGCACGGGCCTACTGGGCGGATCTGCAGGACTGGTTCGAGTGGGCGGTCGCGCGCGACAAGAACGTACTGACGCTCACGGAATCCGACCGGACGCAGTACGTCGCACTGCTTCGGCGCCGAAAGTACAGCGAGAGCACCATTCGGCGACGGCTCGTGGTGCTTCGTCTGCTCCTCGCGCGCACATGATCAAATCGCAGGCGGCGCTTTGCAGAGGACGGCGGCATCTTCCATCCCCAGAGCGCCGGGCGATCCTTGGCGGAGCGGATCCCGACGCGCTCGACAGGTCCCGACCACTTCGGGACGTTTCTGCGTATCGTCGTCGACCTTAGGGAGCCGTGAGCGACGGCACGGGCGGCAGGAGCTCTTCGACGGCGATATCCAGCACCTGGCAGATCGCGAGGATAGTGGCGAGGCGCGGGTTGGTTGCCGCGCCTCCTCTCGTCACGGCGCCCCGTTCGTACTGCTGATAGGCGTACAGCGAGATGCTGGCTCGCTCAGCCATCTGCTCTTGGGTGAGCACCTTCGCGTCGCGGGCGCGGCGCAGATTGATCCCAAGCTCCCGAGCAAACTGCGCCCATTCGGGCGACGCGGCGGGGCTGAGGTTCACTGTTTCAGCCTGAAACCAAGAAGAGTTGGTGAGAACCAATAGAAATTGGTAAAGTCCGGAATTAGGCTGCCCCGACGCTCGCGAGACGGCCTGCCACATGCCCGGCTCACCGCTCAATGCCCTTGGGGGACCTTCCAATGACCCGACCCTGGCGCCGCTTCCGGCGCACCTTTTCCGTCGCCACCGCAGCCCTCGCCGTCGCAGGCGCACTAGCCATCACCCCGCAGGCTGCCGTTGCTGCCGAGGACCCGCTACAAGTCCTAGCGAGCAATGTCGCCGTGAACACAACCACCGCCGAATCCGCGACCGTGACCTTCGACTACGCACCCAACGACAGCGTCACCCTTCCCGCCCCGCCGTACTCGATGCGCGTCTACATCTCGCCGTCGAACGTGAACTACTGGGAAACCGACAACGGCGCTCGCGACTACTTCGACATCTCCACGCCCGGCTCCTATAACAAGGCCTTCACGCTCACCCCCGGCAGCTACAACCTCTCGATCGCGTCCTACCCGGTCCTTGATTGTGGCGACTGTGGCGGCCCCGAACCGACCGTATTCAGCACCATGCCCTTCACCGTGACGGCAGCCACCCCGACGCCGACTCCCACGCCGGAGCCGACAACAGAACCGGCGCCCACGCCCTCCGCGACAGCCGCGCCTGCATCGCCGGGAGCATCGCTGTCCGCCACCAACGTTTTCGCGGGCAGCAGCGTCACCGTGACGGCCTCGGGGCTGGCGACGAACGAGCCCGTCGAGTTGTGGATCCACTCGACGCCCGTGCAACTCTGGACTGGCACCGCCGACGCCTCGGGCGGACTTACCCAGGCGATTACTATCCCCGCAGATACCCCGCTGGGAGCCCACCGCATCGAACTACGCGGCGCCACGACCGGGTCGCTTTGGCTGGACCTCAGCGTGCATGGCGGCCAGCTTGCCGCAACAGGCGGCAACGGCATCCTGGTCGGCGGAATCAGCATCGGCGCCGCCGCTCTCATCGCGACCGGAGGACTGTCCATGCTGCTCGCACGACGGAGAAAGCAGCACAGCAACGCCTGAGCCCGCCCCGTTCACGTGCGCCCCTCGGACTCGCATCGGGGGGCGCACGTTTGCTTCCACAACTTGGACGCGACTTGCGAAGGCAGAGAACCCGAAGCGACCATTTCGGTGGAAATTGGTACGGCCGTGCCGAGAATAGAAGAAAGCAAAGCTCCTCCTTTCAGGCGCGAGGAGGAGAACAAAGCGTCGGAACCTGGCTGAGGCATCCAACTCAAGACCTCTTGGGACGGGGTGGTGCGCGATTGTACGGTTGCGCCCCCGCGTGGCGCGTCGTTCACTGGAGGTACTGTCGCCAGCTATGGGACGAACGCGATCGCCTACTTGGTTCACGTCTCGTCACGTGGAACGCTATAGGCTCGCTCTCTTGTAACACGTAATCGAAATACACGGAGAAAGTCTCGAAGCAGACTAACTGGTGGATAGTCTCGAGAACCGCAGATGGCGTGGCTGAGGGGCGCGTCGACCGCGCGATGTGCGCGGCGCTAGGTAGCCAGTGGGCGACGTCGGCGTCCGTCCCACGCAGGAGCGCCGCGGTGGCGGCATCGACAGTGGCAGAGAACGAGATGCCTGTGGTTGACTTGCGACATGAACGCGAATACTTCCCCGGCTCCAGCCGATCTTCGGGGGATGTGTGTCTCTCACGCTTAGATTCGTTCCCGTCGCACAAAGTGCGAGTGAGCTACCCGTTGCGCGCCAACATATATGGGTGGGGCTGACATTGACTGTGGGTCGACTCCTATTTATCCCACCTATTGTCTTTTCGGCCATTGACGAGAAATTTGTGCCGTACATCGCCTACATCGCCGCATTCATAGCTATAGACATATTTGATGGAGTCATTGCGCGTAGGTTCGGTGCAGAAACTGCAACGCGGCGAGCCCTAGACGGAATTGTCGACAAGCTGAGCATCCACCTCGTGGCCTTGGTGGTTTGCCTTGGTACACCCATGGCTGCCGTCTTTTGGCTAATCATGCTTGGGCGGGACTTGATTCAAGCAACGGTCGGACTTTACGTGCTCCGCTCGCGCAGAATTATCGCAGCGGGTGCGAAGTGGCATCGCTCTTTCACTCTCAGTGTCGCAGCTTGGGGGATCGGGCTGGTGCTAATAGGAGCAGCGTCCTGGCCTCTCGGAGTTCTAATGAGCATCCTGGGCATCGCGACCCTAATCGACTACTGCGCGCAATGCTTCAAGTTGCTAAGAATGCCACCGCGGGCAGTAGTTAGATCCGATTTGATCGACACCCTCGATTAGCCCGATTAGGACACGTGAACGTCATTAGATATTGCATCGATTGGAGAATCAGTGGTATCAAATAGTCCCGCCAAAGCTCCCAGATCTGCATATCGATTCAGCCTGAATCTATCACCGCAGGCTCAAGGGCTTGCAGTTGGTGGGGCAACGTTCGCGGCGATGTCTTATGGGATTCAAACTCAGCACTGGTTTATCCCGGATGCGAATGAGCTGCCGTTCACATTCTGGTCAGTTTGCATGGCCCTGATCGCTATATGGGTTCTCCTTGTGGTGTCGGCCGGGCCAATGAAGGAACTACTTCGTTCTACGATAATGAGCGCGGATGAAGCCGATGAGTTATCGATGGCACCGAGGGCCTGGCGCACGATCTGGTTTGCTCTACTTAATATCTTGGCGTTCGGCTGCGTATATGCACTCGGATGGTTCACACAGGCGACAGGTGGAGTTTTAAGCTCCCCCTACTCTTTCGCCCTTGCCGCAATATTCGCCGGCTCTATTTTCATAGCGCGTCGCTGGTGGGTACCGATCGTAGTTCTTGCGTGGACTTTAGCTGTCTCAATCATGTTTTCCGACTGGAGCGACACGGCGGAGTCGTTCACGATCCCCAAGTGGCTACTTTTTGTAACCTTCATAGTGAACGCGATCATCACTCTCTTAGTATGGTTGTTTCGAGTTTGGTACCACCGTTGGGTGGAGGAGAAGCTGTTGTCTTTCCCGTCGAATGGTGCCGACTAGGAAGCGCAGCTCGCTCCCCAGCTAATGAATTTACCGCTAGAATCCCCCCTTCTCGGGGTTTGTGTCAATTGCCAGAAGTGTGGAGCTGACCGCCATTGCGACGCCTGACGCCAGGAACAGTAAAGTTCGAGGATCATTCGAATCGCCTTGCGGATGGAACGAAAGCGTAACTGCTGTGATTACACTTACTGCAGAGGCTGCAATCAGCGCACCCACGAGGGCCAACTGTCGTATTCTCCGTTTCATTTCTCACCGCCTCAGTTATGAAGCGAGCTGCATTGCTATTTTCTCACAAAACGGCTCGCATTCTTTGGGGAAACGCATCAATTGGAAGTGGGAAGCGAATCTTGACCGGGGAGAAAAGAGCATTTCTTGGCGATGTGGATTTGACATCAATTTGGCTCTTCGCGAACGTGGGTATAGCGCTGGTCTGAATCCGCCCGCTTCGAGCAGTGATCTCGCGACGTGGTTCGTGAGATTTCGGAAGGCCGAGGGCGGAGCCGCGGAGGTGTTCGAAGCGGCCGTTGATGGCCTCCGTGGGTCCGTTGCTGGTGCCGGGTCGGTCGAATAACGCGAGCACGTCTGGCGCTCGCTGTTTGAGGGTGCGGCCGAGCTTGCGAATCTCGGCGAGCGCGGTCGGGACGCCGGCGGTGACCACGTCGGGCAGTTCTACGGCGGCGGCGGTCTTGAACACGGTGAACTCGTCCATTGCGACCACCTCGATGCCCTTGCTCCGTTGCTCCGTTGCTCCGTTGCTCCGTTGCTCCGTTGCTCGAGGCGATCAGCGAGCCACTTCTTGAACACCGCCTTGGAACGCCCCACACCATGTCCAACAGCCGTGCCGGCCCAGTCTCATCACGGGCCGGGGTGAGGTCGATGATCGAATAGACCACAATGTCGCGCACGATTCCGTTCTCGAAGATTGTGTGGTTACGCAGCACGCCATCATTTTTCGCGCCGAGCTTCTCGATGGTCGTGCGTGGCTGGCGGTTGCGCCAGGGCGCGTGGAACTCCGCTTACTCGAATACGAAACGGTGGTCGTGTTAGCAAGATGCTCTAATCTAATGACATGGCAAAGAAGCAGATTACCCAGATCACAGACGACCTCGACGGTTCTGTTCTCGAGGAGGGCGTAGCCGTCCAGTTCTCGCTGGAGGGACGCAGCTACGAAATCGACCTTTCGATTGAGAACGCCGAAAAGATTCGAGAAGCCCTCGCACCTTTCATCAACGCCGGCCGACTAGTCTCCGGCCACAGATCCGGGGCGCAAGGTCGGTCAGCAAAAAAAGACTCGCGTGATCTCAGTGCGGTTCGCGCATGGGCCGCGGCGAATGGCTACGAGGTGAGCGCGCGCGGTCGCGTTCCCCTCGCCATTCTTGAGGCGTACGACGCAGCACACTGAGGCCATGGCGAGTTACGAGCCAACAGGCAGTCAGTTCCTCTTCTACAGCCCGCGTGACCGAAACTACGTCGCCATGCCGGAACTAGAAGTGGCGGACGAAGGCTATTGGGGGTTGCGCTGCACCGATGGGCACCGCGCGATACGCAGACTCCCCGACAAGTGGCATCGACATCGCTACGCGTGCGAGGTAGATCATTACCTTCCGGAGCACGACGAGCTACCGCTGCTGCTACCCGATTCGGTAGCGCTTCTTTCGCAGCCGAATGCAGTGATCGGGTCCCTCTGGTACCACCGCACAGAGCGATCACATCTGAGTCGCGCCTACGACGGTGTCACCCACTTGGGAACTTCAGAAGCTGCTGAGGACCGCAACTTGTTCCTCATTTCTGGGGGCGCGCAGACCAACCTCTTCACAGCTAAGATTTCCGCTGGCGCTCGTGTTGCGCCCCACGTCCTTGTTGAGCCCACGTCCGGCGACCACGGCCACGAAATCTTCGACAAGTGGTTCGAAACGGCGGATGTCATCATGTATGTCAACAGTCACGAAGCACCTGGTTCTATCTCCTTGGCGATCAAGCCGTCCGTGCTTACCACAGTCGTTGGCGTTACTTGATCAACGGTCTCTGAAGCGGCGCCGTCGGTTGATGCTGGAGGTCGAGATCGTAGAAGGCAACCTCACGCGTGACCTGGCGTGAGCCCTCAGCGCGAACCTGTCGGAATTTCCGACGGGAAGTCGATACATCGAGCTCGCTCTCGTCGTAGACGTGCTTGATGTGCTCCTGAATGTTTTTTGCGCGATGCCTGAAACAGCTCAGCGATTTGCTGCTGGATTAGCCAAACCGTGTCCGCGTCAAGCTGGACGTCGAGCGCTGGAGTGCCGTCCTCACTTTGGTAGAGAATCACCGCACCGGATGGCTGGTCATCGCTTACGCCTCTGCATCCTCATGCTGCCCCGGAACCTCCCAGTAGTCCGGGATCATCGAGACGAGATAGCTGACGTTTCGGACGCGATTGGGATCATCACCGTTTTCAACCGTCATGATCGCGTCGTATAGCGCTTGACGGATGATCGGGTTCAGTTCCGCCATCTGGGCATCGGATAGATGCTTTACATGGAAGTCTTCCATCGCATTACGAACCTGCATCGCCAGGATCATGACGTGCTGCTGCTGCGGAGTCAAAGAAGCGAAAAGACGTGCATTCATCTGGCCCTGAGTATGCGAAACAATGTTCAATTCGTCAAGAGCTCGCTCGACGCAACCAGGCACCCGCCCCTCCCGTCGCGCTGCCCCGCCAATCACCCCTGGGACACCACGGATCAGGTGAACGTGATGAGTTAGACGACCCCGGCCAGGTCGCTGCCGAGGATGCAGAGGTCACTCATTGAATCGCGAATCCACCAGTTCGTGGGTCCAGGCGATCACGTTCGGTGTTTTGCCCCTCGCGATCGTCTGGTGAACGTGCCGCTCCCACAAGGTCCGCAGTGCATCTTGAGAGTCCGGTGGCATCTGCATCGCGCTCTCGACGGATCCCTGCCAGGTCAGCCCCGGTGCGCTTAGAGCAGACGCAATCTTCACGGCATTCGCTGCATTCGCCTGAGCCGTGGCAGCGTCGAGTGCCCCGAGAGCATCGAGCACATACGCGTCGAGAAGCCGAAGCATCAGTTTGCCGTCGTAGCGATCCGCATCAGCACTCATAGCTCAGCTCCAAGGGCGCGCCCGGAAGGGCGCCACAATCGCCACGAACGAACTCCTCAGCGGCGACAAGAGCATTGGATCGCAGCGGCACCTCTTCGTCAGTAGAGCTTGGGCGCCCGCCCCCCAAGCCAGTACTCGATTCCTCGAATTGGTGTGCGGTCGGTGTCGTCACCGTACTGCTCGTCTCGCGAGAGCTGACTGTCCAGTTTCTTCGTGGCCGACTCGTAGTACACGCGGTACTCGGTAGGCCGAGGAATGTTCGCCGCCTTAAACCTATCCTCGGCTTCAAAAAGATCCTCAGTCAGGAATCGTTGCACCTGGCGAATTCTGTTCTTCGAGGTGTCCGTGCCCTTGAGGTCTTCGGGGAAGACCACTACGCCGGCCTGGTCGAAATACGCATTGACGAAGCTCGATCCTCGTTCCGAAGAAGCATAAATGTAGACGGCGCGAACGTCTGGCGCGGAACCCGCATATTCAAGAGCGATCGAAATCCACTTCGAGAGGAGATCTTGGAGTACTTCTGCTTCTGTGGCCATCGTCTTCCTATGTTACCAAATCACTGTCGGAATGTCTGCGGCACCATATGACCATTGATGGTCGATTCGACGATAAATGCCGTTGGCCTGCCGGTGGGATCTGTGGTGATTCTCACGTCGACACTCACTACGCCAGGAGGATCGGCCTTCAGCGCGTTAGCCCAATCAGTCTCGAGTTTTTTGTAGTCGCTGAGATTGATATGGGACAGCTGACTCACGAGATTGTCCAGCTTCGGCGATCCGCCAAACTGATCCGCGGCGAGGTGCCCGGCATGATCCCCGTCAAGTTTGCCTGGTGTGTCTGGATCGTGGGACAGGCGGCCTTCGTGCGTCTTCAGCTCGAGGTTCTCGGCATGGAAACGGTCGATGTAGCCATTCGAGTCGGTGTGATAGATATAGTCGTGCTCGCCGGTCTGATACCACGTATCAGGTTGCAAACGGCCCTCAGGACTCATGTGTGTGCCATCGCGGACAACCGGGAGATCGTCAATGTCCTCCCGCGATAACGGTCGCCAACCCTCCGGTCCCGTCGAATCAAGTCGGTTGCTGGAGAGGGGCGCGCGTTCAGAAATTGCCTGCGGCGAGGTACTGCCGCCAGGTAACCGTGTGTGGAATCGCGCAAGCACCTTCTCGACCGCACCCGCAAGACGATCGATGAGCGGAAGGAACTCGCGAAGTGACCGCAGCAGCTTGGTGACGAAGCTCCCGATCCGCGTCGCCAGGGCACTGACCTTCGTGACGACTTGACCGATCGCAATCGGGGACCCGACTCCGAGCGTCGCCGCGGTGGTGATCGCTGCACTGATCGCCGTCCCTACTACCTGCGAGATGGCGTCGCGAACGAGCTCGTAGACCGCCTGCACCAAGGTGGAAGCGATCTGCAGACCAGAGCCGACGGCGCCGGCCCACTGTCCCGTGGCGCTCAGGTTCGACGCCAGATCGCGGACGTGCGCCGAGTACGCGTCGACGGTCTGCCCGCTCAGGCCATCGAGGTCGCCGAGTCGGTGATGAAGATCAGCGCCGACCTGCTCCAGACGACCCGCAGCATTCGCCCACGTTTGTCCGAACGCCTGCACCTCGGAAGCGTTCCCACTGAGATCCTGCAGCCACCCGCGGAGAGGCTCAATGTGATCGAGCACCCACCCGAGGCCATTGGCGATGAGCGTACCGATCGGGTCGATGACCATGCCGACGGTGTCGAGCGCTGTCGTGAAGGCGGCGACGCCCCCTTCGACCCAGTTGCCGCTCTGGATCGCATTCGCCAGGTCGGCTCCGTCCTGCAGCAGGTATGCACCACCAAAAGCGGACGGCTCAGACGCGGCCGGAGACGCGATCAGAGAGTTCGTGCTCATTAGCCGAGCGCCTTCTCGATGTTGGCGACGGACTGGGTGACGGACTCCTCATACTGATCGAACTCTCCGAGGGCGGCGCGGATTTCGGTTGCCGTCCGTCCGATGAGGTCCTCGCCGCCCGAGATGGCCGATGACACCACCCCGGACAACATTGAGACGGGCGGGACCATCCACGCGCACAGAAGCCCGAAAGCTCCCCCAGAGAGGTTGATGGAGTTGATCGCGGAAACGGCTTCGGCAGCATCGCTTGCCAGCTGCTCTACCCGACTCGCGTGCTGCTGGATCAGGTCAGCATCCACCCGGATCTCACCGGCGCTCATACGGTGCCTCCGGTGCGCCAAGCGTGAGAGCCCGTCTCCTGCGCTTCGAGGTCCGCAGCGACCGCCTTCACGATCGGATCGTCCTCTCCCATGATCTCGGCCGTAAGCGCCAGCGTCTTCGCTCGAGCGTCGCGATGTGCCGCGGATAGAAGCGCCATGACTTCCCTGCTCACTTGCCGCCCTCCGCGATCGAGCGCGGCGTCGGAGATCTCAAGATTTCGGAGCACTCCGCTGGCGTCGACCTCCACTGCGATGTCGCGCCGCAGAGAAACTGCACGAGCACGGACCTCATCGATCCCAGCCTGCAATGCCGGATAGCGCTCCGCGCGCTGCTGCGCCCTACGCACATCTTCTTCTACTCGCAAGATCGCCGCGTCAGCATCTTCAAACACCATCAGGCTCCCCTCTTACGAGTGACGACGCTACAACGCCGCACCAACGCGGTACCTGAGTTATCAACAGCCCAGTTCTGCGAGCGAGTCCGGCCGTGCAGATATCGTCTTCGGATGACACCGCGACCGGCTTGCCTCCACCGCGTGGTCTCGGTGTCGTATGCAGCTGGACAAGAAGCGCGGCGGCCATACGCATTACACCTCGCGCGGAGCGACGAGAAGGACGGGCTACAGGCGGCCCGTCCTTCTCGTGATTACGTGCTACGCGCTATCCAATGATGTTGACAGCGCTGTTGACGACGCGACTGTACTCTTCGCAGGTCGCAGAGGACGTGCCACCAGGGCCAGTGTCCGCGGCGTTGATCCACCACCGCGTGGTCCCGTTGATCAGGGTTGTTCTTTCGCACTGCACAGCAAGGCGGAAGAGGTACGACTCGCCGCTCGCGCGGGGTGCGCACGTTGCGGTGACCGTCCGATCTTGGATGGCTGTGGTGCAGCTGGGGAACTCTGCTGCGGATGCGGCCGTCGTTGGAGCGACGATCAACGCAAGTCCAAGCGTCGCGACAGAACTGCAAAGGGCGAGTACTTTCTTGACCTTGTTCATGGTTTCCTCCAATTTGGACTGGGAGTCCAAATTACCCAGCGCAACGGGTTACGGTACGCACGTGAGGCGACTCTCATTCCCGTATCACCTGCGCGCAAGAGCCCGTACAGCCGATACGACAGGGATCAAGAGGTCACGGATGGGATCGTGAGCTGGACACCACCAGTCAGAGATCCCTTGCCCGTCCTGACGAGAATCGGAAACTGTGCTTCGTAAAGCTGCGCGACACGTTCGTTCTGAGCCATGAAAAGAGGGGGGTCTGGCCGCAGCGTGCCGACCCAGCCCGCAACTGCCGCGCGTAGTGCCGACGCCGACGTACTACGCGTTAGGCGAGTGTGTTGCGCAAAGGAGAGCCGTCGGCGATGGACCAGAACATCGAGCACCGAGTCCCGATCGCTACTCAGCACAACAATGCGCCGTGGATCAAGCAGACGAAACACGGTGAGCCCGGCCATCAGAAGCCACACCACGATGACCGTCAGCGTGAACGTGCCTACTAGGAGAAGGACTGCCGAGCCGAACGGAGTCGAGGTGAGCACCGCAAGTAGGACGAGCATCAGAGCGAGAGCACTGACCATGATTCTCATGAGGATCGCATAAGGGCGCGACTTCCGTATTGATAGCAGACCGCCTTCGAACGACAGACGGGTCAGCCGAAGGATGTCGCGCCACGAGGCAATTCGCACGCCGGCCGGAGCGACGACATGTTTGCGATACACAAGGTCAAACTACTGCGCAAGGTGCCTGCGTAGCCCGCCTACCTCAGGCATAGATCGCGGACGAGCTCAGGGTCTTCGTGGAAAGCATTAGTCGTGCCGAGGACGTCCAACAACGAGGTCGCGGTGACGGTCGTCGCTACGAGAAGACGATTAATCCCAGTCAGCGAGGACGAAATCCGCGCACGCTGGCCGGTTCTCGCGTCCATCACACTGCGAGAAGATAAAACCACGCTTCACTTCCTCTTGACTGAGGTCTTCGGCTTGGACCATGTACTTCCAAGGCTCCTCGGTGCGGTGATTGTATGCGCCCGCATAAAGATCTTCGATACCAGAACAGGCGTCGTAGATCGGATCGGTAATCCTGTCGTACTCGGCGTTCGCATCTGCAATGAGGGCACGTTCGTGGTCTGACAACGCGCCGTCCTCGTACAGCGGTTCGTCGAGTTCTGTGTAAAGGGGGTGGCTCTGCAGGTGCTCCGCGTACGCGCGCGACGCTCCGCCGTACGCTTCGTCGCAGGAGGTGGACACACTTAGTGGACTGCTCTCAGGATCCGCCCCGCCGAAGACGGAACATGACCCCAACATCGCGCAGAGCACGGCGAGCGATCCCCCTGCAGCGAACCCGCGGAGCAACATCGCAAAATTGATACGAGCCAACCGGCTCGCTCTCCTGGTCATCGCCTAATCACTCCTCTGCCTGCGGCTGTCTACGCCTTCGGCTATTCCGTACGCGTCGCACGCATCACCACTTCTGATCGACAGTGCATCACCTTGAATCTGCACCGCAGTCACGTTACCCACCCCAGTTGCAGACGCCTCCGGGCATGCGCCCGGCCTTCCAGTAGTTGCTAAAAGCTTCGACAGGCGTACCCCAGCCGGGATTCGATCTACGGACGAACTCCAGATCCCACTCCGGATTGTTCGTGAGACCATCCATTGGGCCGCCCCAACTGTGACAATCCCACTGCTGCCGCATCGCAGGGGTGTCAACGGCGGGACCAGTAATTCGGATGATGTCATCGAACTTCACGAACTGCACAAATCCGCCTCGCGAAGTCAAATACAACTGGTCCCGCGGCACAATCACGCGCCAGCCTCTGCCCACCCACTCGATCTTCACTTCGATCCGAGCCGATCCGACACTTCCCGAGCGCGTATATGACCGCCCTTTCTCCAGAACATCTCCGCTCTTCAACGTCAGACTGGTTGTCGATTTGCACTGTCCGGCGTAATCACAAGCGCCGATCGGCCGCAGCCCGCTCAGATCATGCGCGCCAATTGGATCTGTGGGCCACGCGTAGCTATTGACGCCGGCTCCATCTATGGGATCGATCTGCAAGAACCGCGCGAGAGCTGGGACGTAAAGCCGTGCGCCCATTTCGATGATCATCATCGAGCCTGACGTCTCGATGATCTTCTGGCCGGACTCGTGCCATCCAGATGTGTCATCGACAGCCCCTGAGTCACCCTGCTCGGCGATTTCGGCTGAGTAGCCTTCCGGGTCAACGGACCGGCCGTCTGGATCATAGAGCTTGAGATCACTGGTCGTTTGTCCGTCGCCAGTGACTAAGGTGTGGCCCTGGATTGAAGGGTAGGACCACGTCGCCACACCAGCCGAGGGAATATCAACGCTCACTCCGCCAGGGAGCGAAAGCACCGTGGAGGCGGGCCCGTTACTGGGAACAATAGCCCACGGCGCATCGCCGGCGCCTGAGTAAAGGTACTTAGTAGTCATAGCCGTAACGCCTCCGCCAGGCGCTACTGTTCGTGCTGCGATGCGTCCCGCGGGGTCTCGACTGATCGAGACGACGGTGCCGTTGTCGTAGGTAGTTTGGACGTGTCGGTTACTGGAGTCATACGACAGCAGCATGTCCGCTAGACGAGTCGTGTTGCCGCGTTGATCGTACGCCAGCTCTGCTTCGGTGAGGCTGGCATCATCGAGGTCGGAGCCGGGAACACCGCGGTTAGCTCCGATGACGCTGGTAGAGACAGAACTCGACGTGAGTCGATCAGCCCAGTCGAAGCAATAGCGCGCATTTTTCACAATTTCCCCAAGGATGGGGTCGTAGCGCCTATCGGTCAGACTCGTGCGATTCCCGGATTTGCCCGCAGCCAAGTTTGCTCCGCAATCGATGGTTGCGCTGTAGCCGTAGTCGAGCCTATGTCCGGGAATGTTTGCCACGCTGAGCCGTCCAGCTGCATCGTACGTGTAGCTGGATTGAAGCTGGGCAGTGCCTGGCCGGCTCAGCAACTCTCCGGTAATCCTTCCCGCTCGGGATCGAGAAACAGTATCGGAGACGGGCGCGGCATTGTCGAATGTCCAGCTCTGGCTCTGGATCAGCCCGCGCCGGTCTCGTCCGATTGAGACGGCCGAGCCACCCAGATAAGCAACTTGCTCAAGCTGTTGCATCGCGTCATATGTTGGCGATGCGTAGGTCTGCCCGTTGTACGTGACGGAGGTGACCTTGCCGTCGAGGTCATAGGCGTAATCCGTGACTGCAGTCGGCAACCCGACGGCAGTGGTGGTGACCTTGGTGAGCCGGCCGGTCAGCGGCTCGTAGGTGGGCGTTGTCACGGTTCCCCACACGTCGCTGTAGGAAGTCACTCTGGCGAGGAAGTCGACCGACGTGCTGATGGCTGATGTATTGGACCCCGCAATCGGCGGCCCGGTTATCGAGGTCGTGCTCCCGTTCAGATTCGGAATGTGCGTCGTCGTCATTGTTCGTGTAGCTGCGCTCGTCGCCCCCTTGATCGTCTGGGCGACCACCCGACCGCGGGCGTCGTAGGTCGTACACGACCACCCCGAATCCCCCGACACTTTCGTCCCGACCACTCGCCCGAGAACGTCGTACACGTAGGAAGTCGTTACTGCGGCGCCGCTGGCCGGCGTAGGTCCGGTGAGCGACTTCAGCATCCCGTACTGAGCGACGTTTACGACGCCGCACGTGTTCGTAGTTATCTGACCGAGGTCGCTGTAGTAGACACGTTTCGTGCTTGTCGCATCGGACACGTTGTTAGCTGCGACGGCCGCGGGGAGGGTGCGTGATATCGGTCGCATCCAGAGGGCGCTACTTGCAGGATCTTCGAATCCAGTTCTTGTCGTGAGGTTCAAACCAGCCGGATCGACGGAGGTGGACGTGGCTTGACCCGTCCAAGGGTTCTGGTAGGAGGTCGCCGTCACGACCGACGGCGCACCGACGTCCTCAGAAACACTCTGCGTAACTAATCCGTAGTCCGGCCGCAACTGAGCCCCAGGTATCAACGCAAAGCTGGACGCGCCAGGGGTCTTCCATTGCAGGTTAAGTAGTGCGGCACCCGAGTTCTCGAAGTACTCCAGGCGAATACGTCGGGTCTCACCCGCAGCGACCGTGAACGGTTGACTGTCGGAGTCGGTGGCACCTTGGTCGACCCAACGGTTGACCTGGAGGACATCGTTGAGCCAGATCCGAACGCCATCGTCGCTGTACGAGCGAAGTGTGTACGTTCCGGCCTGGGGGAACGTAACGAGACCCATTAGGCGGATCGAGAACCCGTCAGCAGACACACCGGCCGCAGGCGCACTCGTGCCCCAGTCCCTGTTCACCGTGCCGTCCGCGGTTCCGATGCCAAGTGCGTAGGCGGCGGGCTTTCCAGAAAGGCTCTTCGTGTTCGTGTAGTACGCAGCTTGGAGACCGTTCATTCCTCCGTCGTACGAGGTGGAACTTTTTGCGGGGACTATTCCGCAGGCTGCGAGGCTAGCGGAGTTTGCGAGCGGCTTGCGGTCAGCGCCGAAGCAGGCAACGGGGCCCGGCCCGTATCCCTCAATCGGGCGATCCGTGTTGTCATAGATCCGTGTCGACGCGAGACCGTTGGACTCAGTACTGGAAAGGACAAGATCCTTAATCGGGTCCCACACGCGCGTGGACGTCGCTCCCATGGCGGACATCACACTTGTCTGCCGCCACGCTTCGTCGTACATGACCGTGCTCACCGGGCCAGCAGTGCCCGCTGAGGTTACGACGGTCTTACCTTGAATGCTGTAGTCATAGCTTCGAGTCGGCCGCGTACTCGATGTCACACCATCGGGAGCCGGAAGCTTGATAGATGCAATCTTCTTCCGACCATCGCTGTCCGCGTACGTGATGGCAACGGTCGCTTTATCGGTCGAGAGCGTCGCAGTAGTCAGGGGGCGGGAGTCATTCGCGTCCACGCCCCTTACCTGCGCGAGCAGACCGTTTGAGCCGTAACCGAACAGGGTCAGTGCGTCGCCCGGGTCGACGATCGCGGCCAGTTGACCGTTAGCGTTATAGAAGACTTGCGTGCTCGATCCGTCTGGGTACGCAACTTCGCAGAGCATGTCGACCGGAGCTTTGGCGAATCCCTCGCCGGTCCTCTCAGGACATGTGGATTGCTGTCCGTTCTGATACGTGAACATGATCTTGCGCAGATATTCTGTGCCGCTTTTAGAGACAGGATCCACGACTGCTTGCGCGACACCATTCGCGCCCAACTGGACCTGTGGAGACGCGGACTTCTTAATGTCAGCAGATGGCGTCGCACTTACGACCCGCCCCTCTTTGCCGAACTGGTAGACGGTCCCGTCCTCATCGGACAGTACAACCCATCCATTGCCGTCGAGTGACACTGTGCCGTATTCACCGGCTGGTGGCGTGTATCCGCCACTGGAAGTCTTCGAGTACGTGTGCGCTTTACCTGCTGAGTCGGTTAGGACTACTGAGGAGTCCGTGATCATCGCTGTCACCCAGCGGGAGGTGGCACCTCCGATGGGAGTGGAGGAACCCCAGCCGACCGGCAGGGTCTGCACCTTCTTGGTAAACCAATTTGGCTGCAAGAGAGTACGGGTCGGCGCAGTGGCGCCTTCGGCGGTGTATTCGACCCATAGCTCTACGTAGGCAGCGCCGGTCTGTTCGTAGTACTCGATCTGAATTGGCACTGCTTCACCGACCCCCGCCACTGTGGTCGACGCGGCAGTGGTCCACCCTCCGCCTTGCCACTTCGAGACGAGCTCTTGCCCGCCGTAGCGCAGCTTGAGCCCATCGTCGTGGTTTGCGCCGAAAGTGAGGTTCTTTCCGACGTAGCTCGCAGGCAAGGTCAAGAACCCTGACCAGCGCGTCAGGAAGTGATCAGTCGGCACAGCGTCTGCAGGTGCGTTGGTACCCCATTGGAATGACACTGATGGGTCAGTCCGCACGAGCACCGGCGTTTTATTGTCAAACGTGTATCCGGATGGCGCCGATGGGACTACGCCGTTGACGCGTGCGTCGAAGTACTCAGCAGTGAGCCCCTTGTTGGCGTTTGGCACCTCCTGCGTGTTGTAGGAGAACGACATGCCCATTTCTCCACCAAGCGTCCGAACAGTGGGAGAGGAGAAGGACAAGTTCCCATTCCCGTTCGCGAGGTTGACGTTGATGCCCCCAGCCGAGTCATACGGTGAGGGTCCATTTGCACCCAACCGAAGATCCGCGCGTATTCGTTTCACCCATGTGTTTGCGTAGTTCTTGTCCTGCCCGTCGTAGGTCGCTACCGTCCAGGAGTACACGCCGCCGTCCTGCAACGTCCCGGCTGGCACGGTCCACGACGCGATCCCATTCACCGCTGTGATCCAGCCCGACGTGACCACGGCTCCCGATTTTGCATCGGATCCAGTGGCGATCTTGAACTGATACTTCATGTTTCCGCCGGTTGCGTCCGTGTCATTGACGGCTGCCACCTGGAGCTTCGGCGCCAAAGTCGTCACCGTCTGAGCAGCGCCTGATACCCCGGTAACTCCAGGAGACGCCCATGCGCCGTCCGGAAGCGGAACTTGATTTGTCGAGAACTTTCGGACTCCGGTAGATCGCTGTGTGGACTGCCCGAGGTGACCGTTGTAGTTGTCGACAACACTTGCCCGCCAGTAGTAATCACGTCCTGGCTGGAGAACATTCGCGGGAACCTTCCACGAAACGGTCCCCGACCCTGAGAGCCACCCAGATGCCGCAATAACGTTTGTCATTCCGGGATCCGATGCGACCTCGTACCCGAGCCATCCGGCCGTGCCCGGCCACCACAGGCTTGCCGGACTCAGCGTGGGAGTGAGTGAAACTCCTGTCTTATCGGCCGCAGGTGCGCCTTGCGTGATGATCGGATACTCGTAGTACTCGATGTACATGGCGGCATCGATCTGCTTATGGGAGTAGCTACCGCCCTCCCATCCACCGATCATCCAGGCTGGGCGATCACCGACCTTGAAGCGGTCGACTAGTCGCTGAACAAAGCCGGATCCTTCCGTTTGAGCTGTACCAGTCCCGAGATGGTAGTAGCCGACGTGAGTGCCCATACCGTTGTAGCTGAATGCGCTCGCGTGCTGCACCCAGCCTTCCTGGACTGCAGTGTCATACCCCTGATATGCAACCGCCAGCTGGGCGTTCGCGATGAAGTAGTTCGGAAGACTGCCGTAGTCGATACCGATGATCGAGCGCCAGTAGCGGTTGGTGTTGTTCTCGCGGGTGTTGCCTACATGCATCTGTCCACTGAAGTGCGTTCCATCCGACTTGTAGCCGTCTCGTGAGCTCGGATACCAGGTGGCTGTGGGGTCGACAAACACCGGGTAGACGCGGTCGTCGTTCGCGAGCCACGCGGGATCCGCGCCGAGAGTGTAGCGCCACGAACCGTCCGCTGCCTGCGCCAGTGCGACCCGTAGCGGGATAGTCGCGGGAGACGATTCGCCTTCCACGCCGGACGAGTCCCACGCCATCGGCGTCGGCACAGTAAGCACGACTTCACCGTCAGCGTCGGCCAATTCCAGCGTGTTGGCTTCGCCCAGACTAGGCGTGAGAGTGCCTGCGTCTAACCGCCAGGTCCATCGCGATCTCGACGGAACGTCTTTCAGGATCAGTGTCTCCTTGACCGCGCCTTTCTGGACCTCGTATTCCATGTCGACGTCGTCTGCGACGTCCCGGTACGTCACTGTGTCCCAGTCATCCCACCACCAGAACGGCGTCTGGACACTCGCATCTTCGGCACCCACTAACCCGAACGAGACCTCATGCCCGTCTCTCGACACGGTCACCGTTTTTCCGTCACCGGCCGAGTCGGCAAATACTGGCTCCAACGGGTGGTCAGCGACCGTGACCCCGTCATCTGTGCGCCGCACCGACGTGTTGATCTCAGCCCACGAACCGTCGTCCTTTTGGACGTTCTGCGGCGTCATCGAGATCGCATCGACCAACGAACCCGATTCCGTTTCATACGTCGTCGTGGTTTCGGAACGAGACACCACCTCAAGACCCGCCACATCAATCGACTTGCCTGTCTCGATGTCCTCGGCGCCTCCGGTAGCCGCCGTCGGTAGTTGTGTCAGATCCGGAATCGCCGGAGCAGACACGCCCGGCTCTATCGCTGTGCCGTCCGGGGTGCCTTCGACCTCCGCAGGTGCCTCTTCTGGAAGTGGTTGTGCCGGCAGCGCCGGAGAATCATCCTTTGGCTCCTCGTCCGTAGACGTCGTGGCCCCGAAGTCGATCGCCTGCGCAGGGACCGAAACCCCGATAGACAATGACGCAACCAGCAATGCCGCTAGCGCGACAAACTTCACCCGACGAATCACGAACGCCCCGTTCAAAATGCGCACCGCGACCGGCGCCCCCGTATGCCATTCAGGCAACACTGAGCGTACACACAGGTAAGTTTCAGGTTTGTGACGCGGTGTTGCGTCTCGCACAACGATCAGCAGCAACCACTCGACCTCACATTCACATTTGGCATTGCGAGGAAAATCAGTCACGCCGAGAAGGCAGACGGCTGAAGCGATATACGAAGTTCTCGGTCGGTCGGACATTCGCGACGCGAACAGCAGGCCAACCGGGCTTTCGGGCAGTGATATAGGCGGCACTTGTGTCGCTGCTGACGTGCTTCACCACACCTCACAGATGCGTCACCATAGAACATGCCAAGCAAGCCGATCGACAACGACGCCGAGCAGCGATTCCAGCTAGCGGCAGGAGCGTCCCGGCGTATCGTTCGCCAGTCCCGCACCCACGCGGAACGGGTTACGGCGAGGCTCTCCGATTGGATTAATGCGGTACCGGCGACGATTTCCACGCCGTGCGGGCGCGACAAAGTGCAGGCCTTGGCCGGCGATCATCTGTCTAGCTTTGGACAACGACTCGAGCATCTGGAAGCCCAATGCAACGCGATCGTCTCCCATCTGAGCGGAGTTCAGACGCTGCTCTTTAGCGACCCCTTTCAGATGTTGCCTTCTGTCCCGATCGCGCGCGCAGTCGCGGAGATCTCAGCGTCTTGCGCATGGGAACTGGACTCACGTGTCGACTCCGATGAGCGCGCCGCCAGATCCTACGCAATGGCATTTCGCTCCATAGAAACCGTGATCGCCCAACTCGACGGATCGGAAGCCGAACAGCTCGAGCAGCTTCGTGAGCGGCTCGTTGAGCGGTTGCGGAGCCAGGGCTACGGCGTGGTTCGCAAAGATAGAGACGGCGTGACAACAAATGAGGTCGTCCAAGTCAAAGTTGGCCGCAGGTACGCGAAGATCGGATTCCAGTACTCCCAGCGCATAGCTGCGGAGATTCCTGCGCTCGGATCTCTGTACGCAAGCATGTCGGGTCTCACCCACGGAGAGCCTTCGTATTTGGCGACGAATTGGGGCACCCCCGATGCGGTAGCGCGGCTTCTGGGCGTCGTTACCTTGCGATCTGTCGAAGCCTGGTCCGTCGCCATACATCGATGGATTGGGGCAAGTAACCCGCCCTTCACCAACCGCGGCCACTACGAGGATCTGATGCGGTCGGTGCCCGAAGCTCATCGCATATAGACAGCATCGTTCCTGGCGTGCGCGAGCTCTCGGAGTGAGGCGCGATGCGACAGCGGAAGCGTGCACCAGTGCTAGTGACGATCGGACGGTTGGCAACCCTCCCGAGCTGTCCTTTACTAAGTACGCGGGTGCTGCAGTAAGTCCTGGCACCCGCTCCGAGCCTCACTGCCGGTCAGCGGTCTCGTAGAGAACACCAAAGTTCTCGGCCGCATCCGTCAAGGAGGTGATTCGCCATGAGCGAGTCCGAAGGTTCCACCACTCCCCCGTCCGCCAATGGCCTCGGCTACGGCCCCGTCAAGCCGCTCGCAGTTCGACTCAACGAGTCGACTCGTGTGCAGCTCGACATCATCGCTGGGCTCAATGACCGCACGGTCACCGACGAGATCCGCCTCGCCATCGAAAGCTGGATCGAGAAGATCAAGTCGGACCCCGCCGTGCAGCGCCGAGCCGAGGAAGTGCGCGCGGACATCGAGCGCAAGGCAGCTACCAAGCGCGAGGCCATCGCGGCGATCTTCGATGCTGGCTCACCCAGTCCGAAGTCGCCGCGCGGCCGGACTGCGAGCAGCTGAACTGCGCATCTGCGTGGGCGATTCGATATAGAGCCAACTATGCGCTCTCTCGGGTCGCCCACGTCGCCCATCCCTCGTTTGCGTTCTGCGGCACCGCGGAGAACACCTGGTTCTCGGCCGCTCACGCAAAGGAGGCACCATCATGGTGCGTGGCATTCTCATCCCGGCCGCGGAACAGCGCGACCCGGAACTCAGATCGTTCGCGATGCTCGAGGACTACCAGGCAGCGGTTGGCGGCTGGATTGAGGCTGTTGATGTTCCCGGCTTGGGCGTCACGATGTACGTCAACGAAATGGGGCTGATCCGTGGTCTGCCGTTCAACCGGCGCGCGACATTTCTTTGGTGGTATCACCTGCCATCAGTGAGGAATCAAGCGCGGCTCGCCGGAGATGCAATTTTGGTTGGCTGGCCGGACCCGGAAGGGAACAACACAGACGCACCACGTGAGGTCGAGCGGCACGTACTCGGCGGTGGTTTTCACCGCGTACAGCTACGAGATGAAGGGATGGAGGAGTGGCGAGATGACCTCGCTCCTGGCCAGCCCTAGCTCGAAGCGGTGATCTGGGCGAGCATGATCGATCAGATCTCCCCCGCCACCGAAACCCGAGTCGTCCCTGATTGCTCGCGCACGACAGCGGTGAGCGCCTTTCGCTCCCGGGCCCCTGGCTCGCGCGCGAGGCACTCACCGCTTTCTTCGACTGCCATCGGATTCGCGTGCCGAAAGCGGTGTCTCACCCGATACCGTCAGCGTGTGAACTGCGCGAATCTACTGGACTGCTTCAACCTGCTAGCCAGTTCGGTGGGGCGGATCGCTGACGGTGATCAGCCGAGTTGGTTCGAGTGGTTCAGCCTCGTACTCACAAGCGTTGTTGCGGTTGCTGCGGTCTTCGTCGCCTGGCGCGTCTTTCGTTTCGATCGTTCGCGGACACTGGCTGCCGAGCGCGAACAAGTGCGTCAGGATCTCCGCCTCTGGTTTCAGACGTTGAGCCGCAGCGCGCCAACGAGCCTGCGGCGACAAGAGGGGAAGCTTCGATCGTCAATCGAAGAGATTGCAGACGCAGAGCGATACTCCGAGATCCTGATCCTGATGCAGTGGGCACGTGCCATGCATGACCGTTCCTATGAGTTGGCGAAGGCGAAACAGCTTGGCGCTGATGACGCCCACCTGTGCCGGATCATTTTGAAGAGACGATTCCGGCAGTTCATTGCCCAATGGGCGCGCAACCGCTGGGAGGGTAGACGGCTGATCGCGTCCTACACCCGGAAGGGCTGGGCTGCGATTGCAGCGGAACCGGTGAACGCTACGCGGACAGCTCAGTTTCTTGCTCCGCGGCGAAGCTGGAGGAACCTACCAAACACATGGAAGCCGGTCGCCGCCGACTCTCGACCCTGAGGTGGACGCGCGCGCAACCGGGCACTGCCGTAGCGTGACATGGCTGGCAACCAGATCCTCCCCACAGAGCCAGCGCCATGCTCGCAGCGCAACTCCGATTTTCAGACCAAGCCGACTGAGCGGCGTGTCTGAAGCCTCACATTCGATGGCAGCCCTTCGTGTTCAATCGACGTCACCATCAAATCCGTGTCCCGTCGCCCCTCAGCGAGTCCGTCTGGTGGACAACACCCATCGCTGTGTAAGGCCGTCCGAGCGCCGTTCATGGTGAGCACACCATCCTCACGGCGGAGTTGTCTGCGACACTGCAATGGTGCCTTGCTGCTGCCATCTACGGGATTTCGTTCGCGCCGTCCTCGACCTGCAGTGGGGCTCGATCGCAGAGTGGGCGACCGCCGGAATCGCCCTCCTCGCGCTCGTGGCGGCCGGCGGCTCTGCGTACTTCGCTCACACAGCGTCCGCCGCCGCGAGACAGCAAGCGAGAGCCGCGGAGACTGCTCTCGCAGCCGATATGAGAACGCGCGCAGAAGCCCAGGCGCGAAAGGTGTACGCGATCGAAATCCAACGGACGGTGAGTGAACCCGGGCATCCCGAGATCAGTCTCTTTGGCGATAGCTATGACTTCGTTGCGGACCCCACGCTGTCCACCTACGGGGAGGACCACTCCTCCTTCGATTCGCACGTTCTGCACATCGGAATCGAAGTGCAGAACGGTAGCGACGAGATCGTCGGTCCAATCACCATGGCACTCTTCGATAGCCACGCGAACACGCATTCGGTGTACGACTACCGATACACCGCGATCCTGCCCGGGCAAGCTCACAAGTTCGAGATCATCGTCGAGGTGCCCCGCGGATATGACACGAGACTTCCCGCCGAAGAGATCATGAAAGGCCTGCAACCCGTGATCGAGTTCCGAGACTCGTCGGGCCAATGGTGGTCACGACGAGGGCTTGATCCGATACAGCGCCTAGCGAGGGGCACCCATGAGACGCCGTGAAAGCTAGCAGGCGGGGTTGGTGAGAACGACGATCCGTCTGCGGCTAGTTCGAGCGAACGCTTAATTTGCCGCGCATTACAAGACTTCAAGGTTCACGACGCCCCTGTGCGGTCAGAACGTAGCCGCTGCGAGCAGCCCGAAGCGCGGTCGGTCCGTAATTCCCCGGGCTCTACCTCCGATACTCGACATACCCGTCATGAGGGATGCTGATCGAACCGGACTCTCCCTGTATCTGAAAGCCGTCAGCAGACATCGTGATCGCCACAAGCGGTCCGATGCCGATGAACTCCCGTCCAAAATGGCGGATGCCAATCGATTGAGGCCGCATCCGAACTATGTCGGAGCGTCCAGTTCGAGGGCTGTCGGGTACGTTCGGCGAGCAGACCTGGCACCGCCGGTACCGACGCGGCCATGCCACCAGCTCGTCAACCGTCACCAGTAGCGCTTCGTAGTGGGTAACGGATGAATTCGGCTTTTCGAGAATGACCGAATCACCATCGTCGTTCTTGCCGACGTACTCGTAGCTGTACCCGCCGTCTTCCCACTTCACTGCCTGCTGGACCTGATGCTGGATCGTGCCGCAGGCCGAGGTGTGAACGACGGCTACCCCGTCGCCCTTCTCGTTCAGGACGTACAGCGTTGCTTCCCCATTCATGGGTACTCCATCCTCAGCACAGGATACGAGCGGCCACGACGTGGCGGCCTGAAAACCTCATTAGATCAACACCGTACTCGGCAGGCCGGACTTGAGCGGACTCGGCCGAATGTCCGACTGGGCAGACAGGATGTTTCTCATGACCAACGAACGTGCCGCCGAGAAGGAACTCGCCGGAGTGCAGGCTTGGATTTCAGCGGAGGCCCCTGGCTTGGCAGAGGATTTTCTACAGCTCGGTCGTGAAAGCCGCGCACGTCGGGAAGCCAAAGAGGCAGACGTCGCGGAACGTATCGCGCACCTATGGGCTCGCGGCTGGACCGTATTCGACGCTGTTGTCGCCGCAATGGAGCAGAGCGCAGCGCTGATGTTTGATCGTTCGGAGATCGAGGACAACCACGCACCGACGCGGGAAGCCCTGATGCTGATTCAGAGCGCCTCGACGCTCACATTGCGAGAAATCCAGGTACTCCTCCGAGCGGGTTACCTCTCGGGTGCATCAGCTCGATGGAGGGCGCTGCATGAGCTGGCGGTGACGGCGATCCTGGTAGCCGAAGGTGGACCCGATATCGCCCAGCGCTACCTCGACCACGGCATCATGACCCAGTTCGTCCGGCTCGAAGAGTTCTACCGTCAACCACACCCCGAAGCGCCGTCCGATGAGGAACGCGCGGAGCGTCTGACGCTAGTTCGAGACCTAACCGCGAAGCACACGCTCGCAGACGAGACGATTGCGTTCGGCCGCCCGTATGGGTGGGCAACACCTCTCATGCCCCGGCGTCGAGACGGCAAGTTTCACGAGCCCTCATTCACCCGTCTCGAGACCGCCGCGCGTCAAGCCGACATGCGATTACTCGTCCAGCACGGCGCTCACGGTCACGTCCACCATGATGCGGGCGCGGTTAGGACAGCGGTCTTGGTCGGCGGGACGAAGCTCATCGCGGGACCGCGAGACGACGAGATCCCGTCAGTCGCGGTCCCCGCGCTTCGCACGGTTGTTAGTGTTGCGGCCGCCACCCACATGGGATTCGAACCGGAATTCAGCGAGTTCGGCAAGCTCATAAGCTTGACCGCCGCGTCCATTGCCGACCTCTCCATGCGCGGCGTCGATGAGTTCAAGAACGTGCATCGTTCGACCCGCCTTCTCTTCTGAACCAGCGGAGCGCCGCTTCGTATCCAGCGTGTCGGTGCCCGCGGGCATACTCTCTCAACGTGGGATCAACGCGCGAACTTGAGTCAACACTCGCTCGCCCTCTCGGCGCCCGAGGGTCGCGGGCAACGGTCGGGTCGGCGGACCCGGCAGCGGAGCTCACCCCCACCACTGCTGCTGTTCTCGCCGCTATCCCGGCTTGGTGGTCGGCACAAGCCGCCCGCGCGGGTCTCAACGGGGCGTGGCTCGACGTCCACTTCGCGCTCGACACGCTCCCTCCGCTTGCTCTCGCGGAGGCACCCCCTCTCGAACAGCAGTGGGGTCCCCTCAGCGCCGAAGAAGTGGGCGCTGCGTACGTCGAGTCGCTCGCCGCGGAGACGCGTTCGCGACACGGACGTCACTACACCCCTCATGAACTTGCTTCGCAATTGTGGAACATGACTCGCACTGCGCTGGGTATGCGCCGTGGTGCTTCCCTTCCGCTCCCCGGCCTCATCCGAGATCCCGCGTGCGGGGCCGGAGCATTGCTACTGCCGGCGCTCCGTGAACACCTGCGTGCGAGCGCCGATAAGGATCCGCGTCTGGTACTCAGTCGCATCCCTTGGCTGCTCGAGGGAATCGATATGGACCCAGCGGCCGTCTGGGTTGCGAACGTCGTATTCGCCGCCGAGATGCTTCCAACCTTTGCGCGAATCCCCGAGCATCTCCGCCAGCCGTTGCCCAAGCTGGCACGAGTGGGCGATGGGCTGGATGCTGAGGTTCGGCCTGCACGCGCGGTTGTAATGAACCCTCCTTATGGCCGCGTTCGGCTCACAGTGCCAGATCGTGAACGATTCGCCGACGTCCTTTATGGGCACGCGAATCTTTACGGCCTGTTCATGGCCGCGGCATCGGGCTCCCTGGACGAGGATGGGGTGCTTTCTGCGCTCGTGCCGACTTCCTTCACTGCGGGTCGCTACTTCGAACCCTTACGTCGGCGCCTCACGACGAGCCTCCGCCTCCGTGAGGTTGCCTTCGTTGCAGACCGTTCGGGAGTCTTCACCTCGGTACTTCAGGAAACGTGCCTCGCGACTTTCACACGCAAACGAGCACAGAAGACGCGGATCAGCTCGGTCGGGTCGACACTCACCTACGTCGCCACGGTGAAATCGCCGACGGGCGGAGCACCGTGGCTACTGCCGCGCCGATCGGATCTTGCTCCGATAGCGGCCGCAGCAGCTCAGCTTCCCCTTAACCTCGGAGCTGCAGGCTGGCGGGTCAGCACAGGGCCGCTTGTCTGGAATCGACGACGAGATGATCTTCACGCACGCCCCGCGAGCGGACGACTCCCCATCGTGTGGGCCGCCGATATCGATGGTGGGGTACTACACCGCGACCAGGCGCGCGCAGCGCATCGATACATCGCTCTTCGCTCAGAGGCGGACTACAAAACGCTTGAGCTTGGGAACCCGTGCATTCTGGTCCAGCGGACTACGGCACCCGAGCAGTCACGGCGTCTGGTCGCGGTTGAACTCACGGACGCCGCCTTGGCGGAACTCGGTGGCGGCGTGGTTGTGGAAAACCATGTCAACGTGCTTCGAGAGAATGAGAAAGAACCGCTCGTCAGCCGGTCTCTCCTGACACGGCTTCTCTCCACGGAGACACTCGACAAGCTTGTCCGCTGCATTTCGGGTTCGGTAGCCCTCTCAGCGTACGAACTCGAATCGATCCCGCTCCCGGACGCACAGACACTCGCTCTATGGGAGAAACTCGACGCATCCACACTCAAGCAAGAAGTCGAACGAACGTATCTCCTGTCAGACTGACGCCATGAGACCAGTCATCTCGGCAACGGAAGCCGAACGCCGACTACTGATCATCTTTCCGCGCGGCGCCTTCGACACCGTTATGTCGAGTCGTCTGGCCGGCGCAGCGGTCGCTGCCCTCATCTACGTCGATGCCATCTGGACGGAAGACGCGGCGACAACATTCTGGGGACGCCCATCAATGGTGACTTGGATGTCTGAAGCTATGCGAGCACGTATGGACGATAGTTCTCGCGTCGCCTGGCGGACCGCTGCCGCGAAGAACAGCGAGAAGGTTGTAGCCCTGATGGAGTCGTGGAGCGTGTCTCCCACAACAAGCTACGCAGACAATTCTCGTGAGACGCTACGAGACGAGACTTTCCGTCGATGGCTAGAAATCGGCGCCGTTCGTCAGCGCTCGGGCGTTCCGAAGACCTCCAGCAAAGGGCGCTGGGCCCTAGAGCCGCACTTCGCGGACCTTTTTGATCCCGCGCTCAAAGATGTCGCTACTCGCGCCGCCGCATGGAGAGAATCCCATTTGTCTCCTTCCGCAAAGATCCGAGTTCAGTTCGCACTCGAAGGCGACGAGGCGAAACACGCTGTTACGGTCGCCTTGCCAAGCCGATCGGACACGCGTCGTCTCGAAGCAGGACGTGCGTCGCTCATCCTCAAGGGCGTCATGGAGGATTGGGCACCCTCGCGACTCCGTAAGCCATATGTCATCACGATCAGCGAGCCTGGAAACAAGGTCTTCATCCCGGATCAAGCACTTCTCGCGACGCTAGGGCTGTCGATTGACACCTCCGACCTTCTTCCCGATGCAATCATTGCCGACGTGGACGACGACGTCTTGTTCTGGTTCATCGAGGTTGCCAACTCTGACGGTGTAATCGATGAAGGTCGCCAAGCCAAGCTGCTCTCTTGGGCCCAGCAGCAGTCCATCGATCCCGCACAATGCCGGTTCTTGACGGCCTTTCTGTCCCGCGGCGACACAGCAGCACGCAAACGTTTGAAGGACTTGGCGCCCAACTCATTCGCGTTCTTCGCGGCGGAGCCAGGGCACGAGCTCGCCTGGTACCCGCTGTAGAAGGACTGGATGCTTTGACGTTCAGTAACTGAGTGAATCGGAGACAGAATGCCTTTCGTTCGGACAAACGCTGACAGCAGTGTTCCTGCAACCCCGGCCGACCTCTACCGCGATGACCTGAATCCTGGCCCGGGTGCCGTGCCGGGCCTATGGGCGCATCAGTCCGAAATGCTCAAGACCTTCGCAGACCACGATGGCAAGCCGGACGTGGCATTGGAACTTCCTACGGGCACGGGCAAGACGCTCACCGGCCTACTCATCGCCGAGTGGACGCGTCGCAAGCGTCGGGCCAGAGTGATCTATGCCGTCCCGACCAAGCAGCTCGCGCGTCAGGTCGTCGCAGCCGCCGGCCCAGAGGACATCGAAACGGCCCTCCTGATCGGGAGGAGCCGCGACTGGCCGAGCGGTGCGCAAGCAGCATACGAGTCGGCAAGCGCGATCGCTGTCACTACGTACAGCAGCATCTTCAACACGAACCCTCGGCTGGCGGACGCCGACCTGATCCTGTTCGACGACGCGCATGCCGGCGAACAGTACGTGGGTGAGGCGTACGGCGTCAGCATCAGCCGATGGGCGAAGCCAGCTGAGTACCACGCGGTTCTCGACGCGGTCGCGCCCGCCCTCGACGGCGTGTTTCTCGAGCGCCTGCGCGCCGCCGAACCCGACCCCAACATCGCTGCGGACGTGCGGATGGTTGTTCCGCTCCGGCAGCCTGGCATGGTTGCGGGCCTCGCGGACGCGCTTACCACGTGCACCGAATCTCAGAGTTACCAGTTCGCTATGGTCCGGGCCGGACTCAGCTCGTGCCTGGTGTACGTCGCTTATTCGGGCATCCTGGTGCGTCCGTATATTCCGCCGACACATCAGAACGCGTTGTTCTCCCGGGCAAGACAGCGGGTCTACCTGTCCGCGACGCTCGGCGAGGGCGGCGAACTCGAGCGAGCTTTCGGTCGCAGCGGTATTCATCGCCTCGGACAACCGACGACTCCGCCCCGGTACGGACGGCGCTTCTTCGTGTTCCCAGAGTTCGTCGAGGACTCTGATCCCGCTGATCTGGCCCGCGACATCGTAGGCAAGGCGGGCAAGGCGCTCGTCCTTGCACCAAAGAAGGACATCGCGATGCAGGATGCAGCGTCGCTGGCGCAGCCCGGCTGGCCCGTCATGGGAGTCGACGATGTGGCCGACGGAATGGGACCGTTCGCGGTACTCAAGAACGGCGTGTGTGGACTAGCCGCGCGGTACGACGGACTCGATCTTCCCGGCGACAGTTGCCGACTTGTCGCGCTTGACGGCGTACCGAACCAGGACAATCTTCAGGAGCGCTTTCTCCAAAACCGAGCTCGCGCCAGCGTGGCTCTCGCGTCCCGAGTGCGGACTCGTGTTATCCAGGGTGCCGGACGGTGCACGCGCGGCCCACGCGACACCGCAATCGTGCTGGTGCTCGGCGGCGAGTTGTCAAGGTATCTCACACGACCCGAAGTTACGCAGGCCCTGGACCCAGAGCTTCAAGCCGAGCTGCGGTTCGGGCGCGAGAACTCTCAGGCGCTTGGTGCGCCGGACGTCATGGAGAACGTCCGCGCATTCCTTGAGCAGGAAACGGACGACACGTGGCGATCAGGAGCCGAACCCGTCCTGACTGACTACCGCAAGGAAATGTCTCAGCATATGCCGGACGGCACCACCGCTCTCGCGGCGTGCAGTTCGCATGAGATTCAGGCCTGGGCGGCCGCGACTGCTGAGGGATGGGCGGATGCCGCGCTCCATGCCCACGAGGCTGCCCGCTTGGTGGGAGCTGGTGGCCGAGCAACCGCTGGCTACCGCGCCTTCTGGCTGTACCTCGAAGCAGTCTGGTCGGATCAAGCCGCGGATCAGTCGGGAGATCAAGCCGGACGAGCAGCGGCATTGGCACTCGTTCGTCAAGCTGAGCAGGTGCTCGGACTCGGTTCTTGGGTCCGGCAGATGGCGCCGTTCCCCGCGGCCGAGCGCTCACCCCTCGGCGCGGTGGACGCGTTGGCGGTGTCCGAGATCGCTGGCCGCCTCACGAGCGGAGTGAACCAGGCATCGGTTCTTCGGCGCCTTGGCGCTATCCACGCTGGGCTCGCCGAACGGGACCCCGGTAAGTACGAGCCCGCCCTCACGGACCTCGGAAAGATGCTCGGAGCTGCCGCGTTCAAGCCGAAGCCCAAGGGGCGCTGTGACTCGGTCTGGCCTTGGGGGAACGAACTTTGGCTTGCAGTCGAAGCGAAGAGCGACCACGAACCGACGGGTGTCGTGCCTCACAAGGACATTCGCCAGGCGAACGACCAGCTTCGCCTTCTTGCCGCAGATGCAGCCATCCCCGCGGCTCCGGTAGGGAGCGCGACCATCGTCGTCTCGCCGAAGCCGGGGATCCATGAGGACGGTATCGCGGGCGCGGAGAGCCATGTGCACTTTGCCGCACCGCAGACGATCGCAGAGCTCGCGCATGACGTCGACTCGGCGTGGAGCGAACTGCTTGCAAAGTCGTCGGGCCGGTCCGAGGCACAACACAGAGAACTAGTCGCCGACACATTCAACAGCCGCGGAATTCTTCCATCCCAGGTGCACGAGAGGCTGACGCGGGACCCAATAAACGCTTGGGCGGAATAGAAAGATGCTTGTGCTTGACACGGCGACGCTCCCTGTCATAATCAGGGGCACACAAGGGGACACCACGCATGCGCTTCTCAGAAGCATTCAACATCGAGCGAGCTGACGAGGACGACTGGTTCGACCCTCACCTGACCATCGACACGAAACTCTTCATTGATCCGCTGCTCTTGCTCGATATTGGCGGTGAGTGGGCAGGCGCTCACGATGAGCTCATCGCGCACTTCGTGCATTGCTATGGTCTTGTCGCGAAAGCGACGAGCTCGGGATCGCTCTCAGCCGTCGCCGCTCGTCGGCTTCTAACTTTCCCGGAACCCGCTGAGATCGGTCTGGGCTATACCGCCCAGGGCACTTCGGGCGCTGGCGCGGGGGCACAGTTCGCAAATCGGATGGCGGACGGGATTGCCGTTGCGATCCGAGCTGGCCTGGCCAATCCGGAACACATCGAAGAGATCGGCATCCTCAACGCGGGCATCGGCGCGGACCGGATCTCCGACGCCGTCGCGAACGTACTGAAACCGCGTTTGATCAGCTACACGCAGGAAGTCGCAGCAAGGCACGGCGTCCCACTCGAGGACCAGAAGGTCAGGCATGCGCGGGTGAATCTTGCTGCCGGTCGGTGGGTCGATGAGGTCGTCGCTCTCCCCAAGAACCCGTCCACGGGCAAACCCATCATCTTGGTGCCCCAGATGCTGCTCAACGAGCTACCTATTTTGAACGCTGACGACTGGTTCGACTCGGACCTGAACACGGACGTCCGCCTCCAGATGAACCTCACGGTCGGCGCCGCCGTCCGCAAGGCCGACATCGTCCGTTGGGCGCGCACCCATCCCGACCGCGTGCGCACCTGGGCACGAGAGCAAACGTCCCGCGAAGACCTCGCCGGATACGACTTCGAATCCGATCCGATCGGCGTCGTTCAGTGGGACCGGGAGCCCGCCCGTTGGGCGTCCGAACATCCCATCGAGGTTCCTCAAGTCGTCACGGTCGTAGACCTCGTGGCGCTTGTGGGGAAGACCATCGAGCAGTTCCAGCACTTCATCGAGGAACAGCGCGGCTGGAAGCTGCTCCACAACGACGATGGCAGCTACAAGCCTGAGGAAGCCGCACAGCTCGCCTACCTCGGCATGGCACAGTCGTATCTGCGGCTATACGGCGTCGAACTTGACCGGGAAGTGGAACTCGGCCGCGGGCCCGTCGACTTCAAAGCGACTTCGGGCGCGTCCGCGCGTCTGCTTGTCGAGATGAAGAAGGAGCACAACGGAAAGTTCTGGAATGGCATCGAAGCCCAACTCCCGAGCTACCTGCGGTCCGATGGATCGAAGTATGGCTGGTACGTCGCGCTCCGGTTCCGGAGCAACAGGCCCTCGGATATTCGCCTTAGGACACTGCCGGCCGTGGTCAGCCGTGTCGCCAGAGAAACCGGAACCAATCTTCGCTTCACAGTCGTCGACGCTCGCCCAAAGGAATCCGCTTCCAACATCGATCCGGCGGACATCGACAAGATGATCGAAGGTCTTGAGCCGTCGTGAATCTCTCGCATCCATCCAACCGAGACTTTATAGCTGTTAGACAGCTGCACTCCTCCTCCGTCCTGGCGGATGTAGATCCACACCCGCTTCGATGAGGGCTTCACGCACTCTGCCATAACTTGCTCCAAGTTGGACGGCAATGGTATCGATCGTTTCGCCGTCTTGATACAACCGGGCCGCGTTACGACGTTGGCTGGCAGTCAGTGGCTGCCGTCGCATCTTCACGCCCTGGCCGTGCAGCAACTTCAGGATGCTGTACTTCGACAGCTGGTAGTCGCGGCAGAGCTGAGGGGTACCAACGCCCGAGACGTACTTAGCAACGATCTCCGCAACGAGCTCAGGAGTGAGGCGACGTCGCACCGACCACGACTTTGGCGCTGGTTCTGACGGAAGGTCCTTCGCAGCAACCGCCAATGCCGCCAGGCTCTGCAGCTGTAACTGGGGTGGCGGAAGGCTTCTTGATTTATTTGAGTGGGTGTCCACACCGCCCACCATATCCGCAGCCCCGCGATCCCTACTCCCGACTGGGATCGCAGCGGTTCACGCCTCGTCGAAATGGCCGCGTGACAACAATTTGACAACACCTGAATTGCTCGCAGCCCCATCCAACGCCGACGAAACCGCGTCAAGGTCGTCGTCGAACAGATCGGCGTAGGTGTCCAGAGTCATCGCCGCGGACACGTGGCCGAGCATCCGCTGCACTGCCTGGACGTTCGCTCCGGCAGAGATCGCGAGGGATGCTGCCGTGTGCCGGAGATCATGAGGCGTGACGCGCGGGAACGCGCGCGGCGGCTCCGCTCCCGTCTCGATCGCCGCGGTGATGGATACCGCCGTCGAGGCCTGCGCGCGAGCCACGGCGCTGTTGAACCAGCCGGTGGTCGACTTGGGTCGACGAACGTGGGTCCTCCCGTCGCCGAAGACGAGCTGGTCGCGCGTCTTGCTGCTGACCATCCGCTACATGGCATCGGCGAAGAACGCCGGGTATGGAACCTGCCGCTTCTCGTGCGTCTTGGGTGTGCCGACCTCGATGAAGCTTCCGACCTCAACGGCATTCTCCTTCACGGACACACGCCGCCGCTTGAGATCGATGTGCTTGACCCGCAACCCCGTCGCCTCACCCCAGCGGAGCCCGGTGTACGCGAGGAACACGACCAACTCGGGATGGCTGGATGCTTCTGCCAACGTGGCGACCGGGGCGTGATCGAAATATGCGCGCGGCTTCGATGTTTCTCGCGGCAGTTTCACCCCTCGAGCGGGGTTCGTCGAGATGCGCCGATCGCGCATCGCGACGTCGAGGATTCCCGCGAGGACCTCGTGAACCCGCCTCACCGTTGTCGGGCTGTGCGTTGTCGAGAGGCCCGAGATCCACGCCTGGACCTCGGAGTGGCGGATCCGGCCGACCTGTCGAGACTTCCACTTCGGCTGAACGTGGATGCGCCGCGCGGAGTCAATGCTGCGGAACGTGGAGGGTTTGAGGTCAGCGAGACGCGACACGATCCACTCCTCCCCGAGGACCCCGATCGTGATGCGTGCGTCTGCCGGGTCGACGAACGTTCCACTGTTCTTCGAGATCTCGACTTCGAACAAACGCAGTTGCGCATCACGCTTCGTTCGGAACCCGCGCTGTGTGCCCTGACCTCCGTCGGGCTTGCGGTAGCTGATTCGATAGACCCGCTTGCCGGAGGCCGTCGAGTAGGGATGGACGCTGCCCATAGTCCCCTCGTCCTCTCCGCGACGACACCATCATCAGCGAACTCACTTTCGTTCACAAGACGACCGCGAGGGACTCGTTGAGACGCGGCCCGTGGGGTCGCACGATCGTCTCTTTCTTCTCCAAGGTTTTGGGGGCAAGCCGGAACACGAAGCGGCAAAATCGGTGGCGCGGGCGCAGTGCACGGAGGGAGCGGTCCCGGACTGAGCGCAGCGAAGGAGGATAAGGAGCGGACGCCGGGAACGGAGCCGGCGGAGCGGATTCAGACTCGAGGTGTCCGGCTCGCTCCAGGCGTCGGGGATGATGCGCGTTTGCTCATCGCTTGGCGCCTGAGGCCTGACCACGACGAGAGCATCGCCCAGGAGACGTCCGTCTTACGAAGGCGTCGATCAGCCCATCATGCTCGTCCAAGAGCGACCGCTCTGCGCGATGGAGTTTGTCGAGCTGCTTCGAGATGTCACGGAGACGTGTGAGCCCGTCGCGCTGAGTTCCCCACACCACCGCGAGCTCCTGCTGAGCGGCCGCCTCGTTTTGCAGTCGTCGGAGTTCCGCGGTACGTTCGCGGACCGCCGTGGCCGCCTTTTCGTTGGCTTCTCGTTGGCGGGCGTAGGCGGCGTTGCGGCGCGATTCTTCCTTCGAAAGCCTGCTCCGAGCCATGCAAGCAAGTTGCCGCGAGATCGTTTCTATAGCAACGATCGCGAGCGAGTCCACTTAAAGTACCTGCGTGCATTGCATTCGAGATCGTCTGCTCGTCGAGATGGAGCGTCGGTGGGTTGCGAAGTCTGGATTCCGCGTTCGTTGATGGGGCCCATCTGCGCGATCGTTGCGAGCGGGTATTCGGGCATGCACACACGACGCAGGGCTCGACCGCATCACGTGGACACACTGGCCCGCTACCGGATCGGTATCCGTGCCCTGATGGCAGGAACGTCCCGCCTAGATCGTGTCCGAGAACATGGCTGGATGACGCAGCCCGAGCACCATGGCGTTCTTTATAAAGACGGAAGCCTTCGCGGTCGTGGCCAGATGCACGATGACGAGATGTACGGCGACTGGGAGTGGTTCCGTTTGGACGGCACGATCATGCGCAGCGGTTCGTTCGATCGCGGCCGACAGATCGGAAACTGGACCACTTACGATGGCGCCGGCGCTCCGTATAGGAGACCCGTTCGGCGACTAGCCAGCTACCTCCGCCCGAAGGAGGACCGACTTGCGGGCAGCGTGCCCTGACAGGGGGCCCGCAATCGCAGCGCTCCTCGTCGAGTGGAGGACGCCGGATGGTGCGACGCGCCTGAGCAAATTCTTCATCTAGCGGCCACCCTCACTGAGTATCGCGAACGCGCGTGACATCCCCTCATCGCCCGTTGCCCGGAAGAGGACCCCGCTGGGCGACAACTTGCCTCAGGGTCCGTGCGCCGTTCGGGAATCGCCGATTGAGTCCCCAGCGGTTCGGAGGCGGGCGGGCTCGCTCTACTTGCTGTCGAGACGTCCGTCGGGTTCCAGACCCTTGAGCACGGCGTGCGTGCGGTACGCCTCGGGTTCGCTCATCCCGGAAATGAAGTCGAGGAGAGCGCGGTACGCGCGCTGTTTGCGGTCGTATGTGCCGCCCTGCCGCAGCGCAATTGTTAGATACTTCTGAAGCGCATAGGGAAGGCGCCGCATGTCACGGCTCGGGGGCGCGCCCCTCTTCCAATCCAAGGCGACTTGTTCCGTGGTCTCCTTGAACTCGTTGAAGATCTCGCGCAGGACGCGCCGCTGCCCCGTCTGAATGTTTGTCAGGCGCGGCTCATCGATGACGTGGTACCAGATCAGCTGCTTGAGTGCCTTGTTGACCTCGTTGGCGATATCGTCGCGTTTCAGAGCGTCGCCCTCAACGGTGGTCCGACCGATGAAAAGCTCCAGCAGGTACCCGCGCATGTTCGCCAGCGCTTTGAAGTCGCGGGTGGTTCCGGTGAAGCGAGTCGCTGGGAACTGCACGGTCGTTGCGAGCAGTTCTGCCTGCGCCTCCTCCGAGACAGGCCCCCGATGGTGCTCGACGTACCTGAGGAACTCGATGAATGCCTCGCGCGGCTCAAACTCAGGCTCGCCGTTCTCCTTCTCGATGAGGCCCGTCGCCATGTACTGGTCGAGCGGGATGTGCCCGGTCCGGTGGAAATCTTCGATGTCGTGGACGGCGTACGCGATGTCGTCTGCCCAGTCCATCGACTCTGCTTCGAAGGAGAGCTTCTGGCTGCCCCGGGTCACCACGCCGAACGCCTCGGCGTCGATGTCGTAGGCGCCCCACTTCTCCGACTTCTCCGGATTGTCGCCCCTTAGCCACGGGTACTTGGTGGCCGCCCGCAGACTCAGCACGGTCAGGTCAAGTCCCCGAGGCAGGTCATCGTCGGCTTCAGTGTGCCCCGTCTCGGCCAGCGCTGTGAGGATTCGGAACGACTGCGCGTTCCCCTCGAAGCCATCTTCGAGGTCGCACTCCCTGCATCGCGTCTTCTTGCGATCCTCGAGCGGTCTCGGGTTCGCCCGGTGCTTGTCGCACGTGACGAGTGCGTGGAGCTCTTCCTCTCCGGCGTGCCCGAACGGCGGATGACCGAGATCGTGAGCGAGGCACGCTGTCGATATCGCCCATTCGTCCGCTCCCGCGGGCATCAGGCCCTCGCTCTCGAGGAATCGGAAAATCGAGCGGCCGACTTGCTCAACCTTCAGACTGTGCGTCAGCCGGTTGTGCAGAAGCGTTTCCGGCGCACCAATAGCGACCTGGGTGACCGCGCCCAGGCGCCGAAACGACTCCGAGTAGAGAACCCTGTCGTGATCACGTTGCGTGGCGAGGCGTCCGGTACGGTCGGTCGCGTCGCGTCCGGAGAGCCGCTCATCGGCTCCGATTTCCTGCGCGGTCAAGCAACCACGATGCGGACGACCGAGAAGGTCGACCACACCGCGCGACCCATCTCAACGAGAATGTTGAGGAAGTCGCGCGCGCGCTCGAAGGTGTAATGCAGGTTGGCCTGGATATACCGGATCAGGCGGCTCGCGGCGACTTCATGCGTCGCCGGATTCCCCCCGACGGCCTCGAATGCGCCTTCGATGTTGAATTGCTTTGCCGCTTCAATCGTCGACCCTTGAGTTCCCAAGAACTGCTCCCTGTTTTGCGCCACACTTCAACAGCCCGCTTGCGCGGACGAGATGGTGCCCCTCGTGCTGACCGTTCGCCACTTTGCCCGTGTGACTGTTCACGCGATTGCTCGTATGAACGTTCGTCACACTATCTCACCCTACGGCGCACCTCGGACACCCCTCCATTTTGCGTCCGCGTGTCTACCGTCCTGGGCCGATGTGGGTGAGCGCACCCAGCGTCGGCGCCGGGCGTGGCGCGTGGCGAAGCAGGCGACGGTAGCCCTCGTCGCGAACTGCGGGGGGAAACAGCACGTAGTCCGTCACCATCGCACCCGTGCCCAGCCATTCGCGCGCGAGCGCCAGGTCGATCTGAATGGCGGCGCGAACGGTCCGTTCCACCGCCATCGGCGCCTCGCCGCCCAGACCACCACGCGGCGCAACGAGCAGGCCGTGCTGCGCGTGGGGCCGGACATAGATGCTCGGAACGGCATAACGCAGATCGATGAGCCGCACGGTATCGGCAAGCCAGTAGCCCGGGATCGCGGTGGGCTCAGTCGGGCCGATGTCGACAACCACGATGTAGGCGCTTGCCGCGGACGTAAGCAATCGAGGGCGCAGGTATGCGAAGTTGCCCCCGTCGGTCATCACGTACTCATGGCAAGCGAACCACAAGGCCACCCAGGCGTTGTCGACGAGGTCTACCCACCGCGTCCGGATACCGTAATGCTGCAGGAGCGGCTCCACGCTGGCTCGGCGAACACCACGGTAAAGAGCAGCGCTGGCGCCGCCGACGTGGCGCTCCTTGCACAGGTGACCTTCGCTGAACTTGTACCCCGACGGAGTACACGTGCACGGCCCTCCCCAGAGCTGATCGATGTAATCGCGCAACTGCCGGTCGTGAGTGGCAACGCCCTTTGGACCGACCACGTCCGTACGGTTGCGAAGCCCCGACGGGGCCAACCGCCCGCGGTAGAGGCCAGCTTGTCCCCGGAAGAACACTGTCGGGCTCGGGCTGGTGGACTTGAGCCATCCGATGACCTGTATCAGCGCAGTGGGGTCCGTGACCGAATACACCGGGAACGGGGCCTCGACGTCGGCATCCTCGACGTCTCGCATCGTCGGCCTCAAAGAGCATTCCCCCCAACAGTCGTGGATCTAATATTCAACTATGGGGGTGGAGCGGTACCGGTGCTACGTGCACATGCCGTGCGTGTCGCTCATGGAGCCCGCGGAAATAGCTTCTGGAACCATTCGCCATGTTGAGTTCGCGGAGTTCGCGCGACTAGATGAGGACTGGGCGCAGAAAAGAGATTATGAGCTTTCACCACGTACCTTTTGGGTGAAGGACCTTCTGCCGGAGGAGACCGAGCCAGGGCGTTGGGGCCCGTCGCCCACCGAGCCGGTGAGCTCGACCGCACGACTGATTCACTACGCTCTCCTCAGCGTCTCCCGCGTCCTGCTCCCCGTTCCCGACTTGTCCATGACCTACGTCGCCGGAGTTGACGACAAGCCCGAGTACCTTCGCCGTGCCGTCGGGCCGTATGGACGCACATGGCTCACTTCCCGCGCCGATTGGGCCCACATAAGCGGGCCTGACATCGCGCGTACGGTGCAGATCATCGATGCATGGCAGAAGTCAGGGGTGAACGCTGCCTCGCCGGAGCTCGCGACGTTGCGTGCAGTCTCAGCGGCATCGGCCGGGGGAATGGGCGAGGACGCAATGATGGGACTGCTCCTCATCGCGCTCGAAGGCGCCGTCGGCACGAGCCCAGCGAACGGGGGCTCCGTCGAGCAGTTCACCAGAGGACTGCGCCCATACGCGCAACCGGAAGAGGTGCCAGACTTCGAGTCCTACGTCGCCTCCCTCTACGCCCACCGCAGCGACCTCGTGCACGGGCGCGCACTCGCTGAGGTCCACTCCCCCGACCTTCGGTGGACAGTCGACGTGCTGGCCCGGATAGCCGAAGCGAAGACGCTTCCTCCCGAGCTGCGGATAGAAGGCACGGCGTGACCGACCTGCTGGCTCTGGACCTGCTGCGATGCGACGAGTTCGAGATCTTCTTGACCCCCGACATCACTGCAGAGGCGGACCGCTTCTACATCAGCGACGTGATGTTCACGCGCATCCCGTTCGCGGACTGGGCGATCCTGGAGAACTCGCGATACCTCGATCCGCTCGAAGGACTGTGGGCCGAGCGGACCCCTCCCCACTTCATCGTGTTCTCCGATCCTGCGGCGACACAGGATTCAGATTCCATCAGGAGACGCACCCGGGACCGCGAAGCGCAGATACGCACGCTCACGCTGGCCCTCCGCTTGTTGGCCCGTCTGGACCCTCCGGCGGCAGATCCGACGGATTACATCGCGTACCGTCGAAACGGTGAAGTGCTCACGATCACTACGTCCTTGGCTGGACGAGCCGGTTACGAGTGGCCGCCGAGACTCGTAGCTGACCACGTGCAGTGGCTCTGGACCAAGGCCTACGAAACCCTGCAGTTCCTGTACCGGTACCGTCGGTGCGAGGGGCTGGAACGCGCTCTTAACCTCTTCTACCGTGCTGGTGGCCTCGGCGTCAGGGACAGCGACAGGGAGATCTTGCTTCATGCAGCTCTCGAGGCAGTGTGCGGCACGAGCGTCCCTCGCCTGGCCGAGGTGAGGTGGAACGATCCTGAGGTAGCGGAGGCAGCCCGCACTCGTAGGGCGCGTCGAAACGCGCTTGCGCATGGTGAGCTCATCGGCTCGGCAGCCTCGCGCGGCCCCCTTCGCCGACTCACGAGTTGGGTCATCATCGAGAGCATCCACCAGGTCCTGAAAGATCCCAGCGGCAAGGGCGCGACGGGCGCCGCTCTCCTCGACAACCTCAAGACGTCGGACGTGTTCGGTGCGGAACGTCTCTACGAGATCTCTGTTGACAGGGCGGAGCTACTGTTCGGTGGGTTGAAAGGGGTTCCAATCAACTCAAATCACCCGACACCGATCTTCTTCGTGTGAAGTACGGGGAGGACGATGGTCGCGAGTGGGCAGAGCGAGCCGAGCAGCGACACCTCTTCGCGTGGGTGAACCACGACACGGAGTTCAGCATTGCGCGGCCCCTGTCCAGCAGCGACGCGCTGGGGCGAAGGACTGAGGGCCTGCCGACGGCAACGCCAGAACCGGGTCCCGCGATCACATACCTCTGGGTGATGCACGCGGGATCCGGGCGCGGCTGGCTCTGGGACGGCGAGGTCTGGCAAGACATCGAACACGCGACACGCGGAGCTGAATGAAGCGCTAATGCGCGAATCGTGTGCCATACTGAAGCAAGGCCCGCACGAGACGGGCGTGCTGACGTCGAGATGGGATACGCCATATGGTCCTGAGTTCACCCGCCGAGGCCCTCGGCGACCACGCGACCCTTGCCCGTGAGCTGATCGTTGAGCTGGTGCAGGATCGTCACGAGCGCAGCGCGGATGCCCACGACGCGGCGAACACGCGCTACGGGATCCTCTTCGGCAGTCAGTGGCGCGATCTTCTTCGCGATTCATATGACGCGTTCAAGGAGCGTGGGTTTGGCTCGTACAAGCTCACTCCCGGCGGATACTCGCTGCCGGTCGTGAACGACGCTCTGGTGTTCGTCACGCGGATGCCGGAGGATGCCGAAGCCATTGAGGGGTTCGCGTCGAGCAAGACGCGTGCGGGCAGCTTCTTCGTGCAGCCGACACTGGATCTGTTCGGGGACAGCTTCATCGAGGGCGGGGACGAGCCTCGCAACGCCGAAGAGCGCGAGCGGTTCGAGAAGCTAGCGAAAGCAGCCGGCGCGGTGATGCCGGTTGTGCTGGTGATGGTCCACTCCTCGCCACGGCAGCTGACCTCCATCGACTGGGCGATCGCGGAGTATCGAGCAGGTCTCGTGCACTTGCACGGCAAGGACACCATCTGGTCACACGAGTTCGCCGGCGAGGGTGTCGCGGTCGACGTCGAGTCGTTCGACAGTGGCGTGCCGGAAGCGCCCGTCGTCGCGCTTCAGGCTCGCGGAGCGACCTCAGATGAGTGAAGTTCCACCCACGCTGTTCGATCTACCGGGTGCGCGTACATCCGGACGGTTCGAGCCTGCGCGTCTGACTCAGGCGCGCGTTCGGCGCGGCCTCAGCAAGTCGGAGCTCGCGACCGCGGTGCAGGTCTCAGCGGCTGCAATCGGTCAGTACGAAGCAGACGTGAACGCACCGCGCCCGGAAGTGATCGATCGCCTCGCGCGCGTTCTCGAGGTCCAGTCCGAGTTCTTCAACGTGGGGCGCCCGATGGCCCGGATGGACACGCTGAACGCACACTTCCGAAGCCTCAGGTCGGCGAGGGTCAGTGACCGGCAGCGGGCGCTGGCCACCACGACGCTCGTCTGGGAGCTCACGTTTGCCCTCGAGCGCTACATCAAACTGCCCGATCCGGACCTGCCGAGACTGGCGGCAGGGACGTCGCCGGCCGACGCCGCGCAGGCCCTCCGCGCGCACTGGGATCTTCCCGACGGCCCGGTCAAGCATCTGGTGGCTACCGCTGAGGCCCATGGCGTCGTGGTGGTGGTTCGCCCTCTCAGCGAGGTGCAGTCGGTCGACGCGTTTTCCGCAGTCATCGTCGAGCGGCCCATCATCATTACGACGCCGCGGCGAACCGCGAACGTGTTCCGGCATCGGTTCTCAATCGCGCACGAGATCGGACATTTGCTCATGCATGCCGACTCTGCGGAGCAAAGCGCAGCGATCGAACGCGAAGCGAACGAGTTCGCCGCGGCGTTCCTAACGCCGGCTGCGGCGATGGACGCTGTGCTCCCGCAGCGCATAAACGTCGCGTCGCTTGACAGGATCGGCCGTACCTGGGGCGTGTCATCGAAGTCGCTCGTTCGTCGAATGGTCGAGCGTGGCCGCGTCACGGAATCCTCAGCACGGCGGGCGTATCAGCGTCTCGCGGTGGACTATGACCCGGAGGCCGACCCGACCAGTGCGTACCCAGGCGAAGTGCCGACGTTGCTCCAGAAAGCTGCGGAGCTGGCGACCGAACACGGCACGAACGCGCCTGCAATCGCCGAGCTGCTCAGACTGCCCGTCGCCCAAGTTCGAGACCTTCTCGGCGAACCGGACAGGAGACCTGTGCTCCGAGTCCTCGACGGGGGCCTGAGCCAGTCGGCCTAGCGTCGCAGTTGGACATCCGCCGCGCACACGTGGCATCTGAACTAGGGAGAGCGAAGAGTTCAGCGCCGGCGTCCGCGCGGCTTTGAGAGAACGAGGGCGGCTTCTTGAGGATCCCTGGACGGTCGCCGTGACAACAATCTGGCAACATGTGAACCGGAACCAACCGGATTGAACCAGAGTGAACCCGGTCAGAAACCGCGTAATCACGCGGATTTTCTTAGCGCGGGGTCACTCCGAAAGTGCCTTGCGTGGGTTCGAGCACCACGGGGCCACCAGAATCTGCATGCCGTGGTCTCTCTTCCCGAGCGCGATCGCGGTGCATTCGGGGTCATTGACGTTCCGGAGGCAGTTCCCGCGTTTGGAGGCCGGGGTCCCTAACCTTGGCCGGGTGCTCCGTACATTCCACCGCCAGGCAGAGGCGGGCAGGTCGCCGCACTCGTTTGCGCCGCGACCTCAGCCCGGACCGCGACATCGTCTCCCTTCTTCGCGACCGTGTAGACGATCCCTTCTTGCGAGCCGACAGCGGGAATGTAGCCCACGATCGCCGAATCGATCGACCCCGATTCCGTCACCGGGCTGAAGGACGTGGTGATCAGGTCAGCGGTGGGATTCTCGATCAGCCAGTTGGCGACATTGGCCACGTTTGTGGCAGGGACCACCCAGTAGCCTTTCAACTCCTCGTAGGGACCGCACGGCCACCCGGTGTACGAGCTGAAGCTGGCGGATGGGGTGTCTGTGCGAACGGCGCCTTCCGGGAGGTTGGCCGCGTCGAGCCACGCCTGCGCTTGAGTCAACGCCGCCCCATCCTCGGTCGTCGGTGCGGCGGGCTGCGATGATTCGGCGGGAGCCGGCGCCGCGTTGTTAGTTCCGTCCCCGGCTGCGTTCGCGCCAGAGGCACAACCGGCCAGCGCAAGAGTGGCGATCAGAACGGACCCGGAAACCACGAGAGATCGACGCTGCATAGCCAGCACCCTAGTGCCACGCAATGCGTCGAACCGCAGCGTGCGGCATCGTGATGCTCGACTCGGCGTCGACGCGCAGAGATGTCCCTGATGCCGCGATCTGTCGATCTCCGCGTTTCTGCGCCGCATCCGCGACATACGCTGAAGGTTCGTTCGCAACGAAGGAGCCGGGGTGTCGAAATCCGCTGCGTGGCGACCCATCATCGCCGCCCTCTCAAACGACCATGCTCGACGCGTGTTCGCCGAGCTGGCCTCGTCGGGAAGCGCCACGGACTCGCTTGCGGCTCTGTCGCCGTCTCGCGCGCGACACGTGGTGACGCTGTTGCAGACGGCGCGCATGGTGCACGTTTCCAGCGACGGTTCGCTCTCGCTGAACACGGAGATCTATCGCGAGCTGCTCAGCGCGTCGGCTCCGACGCCACGCCCGAAAGGCATCCAACGATTTCTAACGGACGACGGGCGTATCGATTCCTACCCGTCGAACCTGACCGGGCGAGGGCACCTGCTCGCACACATCGCCGAAGAAGTCTTCGGCCGGGACGAGGTCCTCACAGAACACGAGGTGAACGAACGACTATCGCGGTTCACCGACGACGTCGCGGTTTTGCGCCGGTATCTCGTCGACTACGGCGAACTCGAACGAACGCGGTCCGGCTCGGAGTACGCCCGACCCTCGGCATCCGAGCCGCCCTAGGCGTGTCGGTCACCCGATTCGATCGGGTCGTCTTCGCCCTCGCTTGCCCATTACATCGCGCCGAGTGTTACCGCCACCCGCCCCTGCTAGGCATCGAACCTAGCCCCGATCACCACCTCTCTGCGAACCACGCGAGGAGCTAACGGTACGATCCGTCATATCCCAGACGCGGCGAATGCGGGATTGCCGACTGCCGGACGTGCAACGTAAATCGCCGGCTTGCCGCCCTTCGGGAGGACTGTTGAGACTCCGTGCTTCATTTCTACGATGGGGCGTAGCCGCTTTCGGTTGCTTCGTCGCAGCGCGCCTGATCATCGCGGTCGTTGGGGCCAACGCCCTCAATGCGGGTGACGCAATTCTTGCCGGTCTTCTCCTGGGCGCTTTATCGATCGTGGGGACGCTCTGGTGGTTTGGGAGGCGCCGGCGCAGCGGCCTGCATGATCTCAGCGAGAAGTTTCCCGGCGCAGCGGTTGTACCGATTGAGATCAGGGTCGAGTTCGCACACCTCTTCCGAAGCGCAGGAGAAGTGACCCCTGCGTTTCACGCACCTCGGAACATGAAGGCCGTACTGCGTCCCGACCGTCTAGCGATCTGGACCGAGGCAAGGCGACCGCGCCTTGCCTTGTCGACGGAAGGGACAATCCGCTATGAGATCGGAGAGTTCTCCACCGTCCTGGTGCGCACGCGATGTATCTACGCCCACGTTCAGACGGCGGATGGCCGAACGGCCCGGCTGCCGCTCTTGGCAATGGACCCGACGAAGTTCTGGTGGCCCACGCTCCTATCCGAGGAGCAAATGACCTCCCTCTGCTCGGAATTGAATGACGGGCCCGTCCGGTAACACCGCGCGCACGCTGGGTCCGCCATCCCACCCGCGCCCTCCACAACCAGCCTTCGCCCACCTTCTCGAAATGGGGCCAGGCCTCGCCCCGGTTGCGGGCATGGGGCCAGTCACTGAGTTCAGATCCGATCGGGCGAATCACGACGAAAGAAACCTGGTCTTAGCACTCGACTTACTGTTTAAGTGCACGAGCCGCATCTTCAACGAACGACTTCGAAGTACCAATAGCGCTCTGCCACCCCGCGCGAACAAGCTCTGCCTCGAATCGTGCGCCATCACCGAGTTCGAGGCGCAGTAGAGGCGCGAGTACCGCAGACGGCGCGAGGCTAGCGCTCCAAGCATTCTTGATGCTTACCAGATCCCAAGACTCGGCTTTCGTCGATTTACCCCGGCGAATTTCCCAAACCTCGATGCTTTGCTGCCGCTTCACAATAGCTCCCCTCCCGATCTCCACGGGCGCCGAGTCTCGAAACGAAGGCAAAATCGCAGCCTTGCTGAACAACCACAGTGGATCCTCTTGCGACTCGGAACGCGCGATCTGATTTGCAGCACTCTTGAGTCCCGCGAAGCGCAGATTAGCTCCCACCAGAATCGCGATGGGGGATAACACTATCGTTGCGCCCCAGAAGATAAAATTTCCCATCCCTTCTGGTCCGAATAGAAGTGCACCTCCCGCAGTCACCCACATCAGGATCAGACATCCTCCCATCGCCCAAGGCAGTGCCCTCGTGGCTGGGACGACAATCATAAATTTGTCTTTAGACATTCAGTTACCTCGAATACGTGGTCGATTTGATATCGACATAAGAATGTCCGCTCCCACCATATATGCGTCTGCGTGGAGAACGATACGTTCGATCATCGCGGCGGCGACGGCTTGGTCGCCGAAGACCCCACCCCACCTGGAGAATGGCAGGTTGCTGGTGAGTATCAGCGAGGCGTGTTCATAGCGAGATGAAACTGCCATCATCCTTTGCACACCGCGCGAAGAATACGTAGCATTTCCCGTTCCCGTCATATACTGGCGAAGAAAATGGCAACGCTGGGGACGAGAAGAAGGAAACACCCGCAGCCGAAAACGATAAGGCCTTTTGAGCTCACGGCGGCTTTATCCCGACCTTCCTGATCAGCCCGGCGTTCGATTGCTGCCGCCCATTCGTTCCCTTTGAGAACGCTCAGGAGGCCTAGCGTGAGTTGGCTCGTCGCTAGCACAGCAGACCCAATAGCAATGGCGATGACCGGTTGAGTCGCGGCGTTTGGATCGGTGGGCGCGGCGTTGGCGGACCTCACAGCCGCTTGGAAGAAAAACACGCCCGCCATGAGCACAGCGACGACGCCAGCAGCACGAATTTGCCTCGAGCTCGAGTTTCGCGCTGCTCCCCGTCTGAAGGGGATTCCGGGTGCTCCATCTAAAAGTGTTCCGATCACGACTGCGATGCGGGCGGCGAAGGTGAATAGCAGGATTGCTGCGGTCAGAAGGACGGTCCCGATGAGCACATACGTGGTCGCGATCAGATCGTTGGCACCCATATCAGTCTCACCAGTTCCATTCGTAAGAAAGCCACGCGCTGCAACCAGCACGTGAGCCCGCCGACTCCGTCGAGTTCAGCTCGGGCATCCCACCGATTTCCTCCCGAGACGATCGTCGCCGCGGATCATGTGCGCGAAAACCGGGCCAGGCTTCATTCTTAAAGACGCGGAACCACGATTGCCGCGACTCCCAGACCTATTCCGATGACGAGAAGCGCAGCCGACGTGAGTATCGTTACCCGGCGAGCTGCCTCACCCGCGCCGTCTCTCAAGTAGACAGTGCCGCCGGATCTCGTTAATCGGCGTTCGAAAAACGCCTGAATTCCCCCTCGGAAGATGATCAACGCGACACTAGAAACAAGGGCGGTGGCGGAGGCAACAGAAGCGAGAAGCCAGAACACGCTCATCCCCCCGAAAGTTGGCTGAGGCCGACGACGCCATAGAAAAGCATCAGCGCACCAATCATCACACTTCCGAACCCAGCTAAACCCACCCAGTACGGCTTCTGCAGTCGAAGAAGACGCTCCGCTCCCCGTCGTCCGACGATCGCATGCTCAATTGCCGCTGTCGCCGCATGGAGACGCCGCCGGAACACCATCACAAGAATGCCCAACACGACGGCGATTGAGCCCACGACAAGGTTGGGGATGATGGTGCTCTCGTCAATGTGATTCATTCCCGTCACCCGTCCCTATCCCGAGCCTGCACCGCAACCCGTCCCCGCGCCGCACGAGAGTCCGCTCTCCCGTGCCTGAGTTCGCCCGCCGGTACGTAGGCAAGTTTCTCACCAAGAGTTCGGCGCGGGAACGCGACCTCACCAAGCGACGCCTGGCCGGCGTTCGGGGCGAGTCAGGATGGAACGTAGTCCTCACACGCCGGCCTTGTCTCGCGTCCCTCGCACTGCGACTCGATGAAACCCGCTTTGTCTATCTCGTGCGTGACATCATCCACGAGCATTGCAGCCCACCAAAGCTCTTCAGATCGATGGTTGAACGCTCCCGCGTAAAGATCTTCAACACCAGAACAGGCGTCATAGATCGGATCGACGATGCGGTCGTACTCCGCCTTCGCGTCCTCCACGAGTACCCGCTCCCGGTCTGATAACTCACCGTCTGCGTAAAGCGGGTCCTTCAGTTCCGTGTAGAGAGGATGCTCCTCTAAATGCGCGGCGTAGCTGAGCGATGCCTCCGCGAACGCCGCATCGCAGGACGGAGTGATGCTCAGCGGACGAGGATCCAGATCCGGAACCCGAAAGAACGAGCAGGAGGTCAGCACCGCACTCAAGATGACCAACGACATTCCGAGTGCCAGGGTTCGCCCTGAGGCGCCGAGCCTGCTTCGCATCACGCCGCGCCTCATTCCTCCGCCAATCGTTCGTTCTTGCTGGCTACCGACTTGCGCCGGATCGTGCGCGTTCCGAAGTTCGCAGATCTCTCCCCCGGCCGCAAGCACCGCCATCAGTAGCGACAGCCTGACCCGGCTGTCCGGACGCGTCTCCCGTGTCGATCATGCCGCCCGGTCAGAATTCGAGCGGCGCTAGCGCCCCCTTGGCATCAACAGTCAGCACCCACATATCTCCCCGGTCGGTCGAGTCACATCCACCGGCAGCATATGGCGGCGAGCGGTGCCCCTCGGCGAACGACCACGCGATGGTGCTCTGCGGGCGGGGATGCGGATCAGCGCGCGGCGCGCGGCGTCTCTGGCGGCACGGCATCCAACAACTGCACGGTGTACGGATCGCGGGGCGCGCGGAAGACGTCGGCGGCCGGCGCCGCCTCCACGATCCGACCCCCTCGCAGCACGACGACGTCGTGGCTCATCTGCTGCACGATCGCCAGGTCATGCGCGATGAACAGGTACGTGAGCTGCTGCTCGTCCTGCAGACGCCGCAGCAAACGCAGCACCCGCGCTTGCACCGAGACGTCGAGGGACGCCGTGGCCTCGTCGAGAATGATGAGTTCCGGCTCGAGAGCCAATGCCCGAGCGATCGATACCCGCTGGCGTTGGCCCCCGGAGAGTTCATGCGGGAATCGGCCGACGAAGTCGGCCGGCAGATCGACCAACTCCAGCAGTTCGCCGACGCGACGCCCGCGCGACGCGGCACTCGCTCCGCCGAGGCGATGCACGCGCAGAGGTTCGGCGATGGCGTCACCGACGCTCCGACGCGGGTCGAGTGACGCGAACGGGTCCTGAAAGACCATCGCGATCCGGCGGCGGTCGCGTCTGCGCGCGCGCAGCAGGTCGGACCCGCCGAGTGTCGCAGACCCACTGTGCGGCGGCACAAGCCCCGTCAACGCGTTGGCGATCGTGGATTTCCCCGAACCCGATTCACCCACCAACGCCAACGTCGTCCCCCGGCGGACGGTGAACGACACATCGTCGACCGCACGGACCGTGCGGCGCCCCGTGGGCGTGCTCGTCGTGAAGCGCACGTCGAGCGCATCCACTTCCAGCAACGGCGGAGCGTCATGCCGGGGTTCCGGACCGGCACCCGCGATGATCCGAGGCCGCGCTTCGAGAAGCTCGCGGGTGTACGCGTGATCCGGCGCGGCATAGAGAGCACCGATCGAGCGTTGCTCGACCGCCCGCCCGTCGCGCAGGACCAGCACGTCGTCGGCGACTTGGCCGATGACGCCGAGGTCGTGGCTGATCCACACGACCGCCGTGCCGCGGTCCCGCTGGAGATCTCGGACCAGGGAGAGGATCTGCGCCTGCGTCGTCACATCGAGAGCCGTCGTCGGTTCGTCCGCGACCAGCAGATCGGGGTCGCAGGAGAGCGCGATCGCGATCATCGCGCGCTGGCGCTGCCCGCCCGAGAGCTGGTGCGGGTACGAGTCCACCCGCTCGTCCGGGTTCGGGAGACCGACCGCCTCGAGCAATTCGACCGCGCGCATCCGCGCCGCATGCCGACCGAGGCGACGATGAGTCTCGAGCGACTCGGAGATCTGGCGCCCGATCGTCAGGTACGGGTTCAGCGACGTGGACGGGTCCTGGAAGACGAAGCCGACCCGGCCGCCGTGCACCCGGCGCAACTGTGTCGCCGACGCACTCACCAGATCCAGCGGCGCCGTCCCCGGGTCGTCGACGCCGGGGCCGAGAAGGCTGCTGCCGGTGGCACGCGCACCCGGAACGTCGAGAAGGCCCGTCGCGGCCAGCACCGTCATCGTCTTACCCGAACCGGACTCGCCGACAATACCCAGCGTCTGTTCGCGCTCGACGGCGAAATCCACGCCGTGCACGATCTCGCGCGGCCCGACGGCAACCTTCAGGTCCCGGATGCTGAGGAGAGTCATCTGGTCCTCTTCGCTTCGATGAGGGTCCGCTGACGCGGATCGAGCACGTCCCGCAACCCGTCGCCCACGAGATTGAACGCGAGAGCGGTGACGAAGATCGCCGCCCCGGGGAAGACGCTCATCCACCATGCCTGCGTCAGAAACCCCTGCGCGGTGAAGAGCATGCCACCCCACGACGGCGACGGCGGCTGGATACCGAGGCCGAGGAAGGACAACGCCGCCTCGGACAGGATCGCGAAAGCGAGCGACAGCGACGTCTGCACCACGATCGGGCCCGCGATGTTCGGCAGCACGTGACGGTAGAGGATCCACGCAGCGGGGGTCCCCATCGTCTGCGAGACCTGGACGAAGGGCGACGTGCGCACCGAGAGGGCGCTGGCGCGCGAGACGCGGGCGAAGATCGGCGTGTAGACCACTCCGATCGCGATCATGGTCGTCAGCTGACCGGGTCGGAAGATCGCGACGATCGCGAGCGCCAGCAGAAGCACCGGGAACGCGAACATGACATCGACGACGCGCATGATGGCGGCATCCGTCCATCCGCCGCGGTAGCCGGCAACAGCCCCCAACCCCACCCCCACGACGAGCGCGAAGAGCACCGCGACCGCCGCGATGGACAGCGACGTCGAGCCGGCGGCGAGCACGCGAGAGAAGACATCTCGCCCGAGTTCGTCGGTACCGAACCAGTGCGCGCCGCTGGGCGGTGCGAGAGCGCCCGCGACGTCGATCTCGTTGATCCCGTAGGGCGCGATCCACGGCGCGAGAACGGAAGCGACGACGATGAGTGCCAGCACCGAGCCGCTGACGACGGAGATCGGGTTGGACAGGAACAAGCGCCCGGTGGACATCCGGGAACGCGGGCGCTCCACGGTGGGGAGGGCGATCGGGTCGACGGTCATAGCTACCTCACGAAACCCGGATCCTCGGGTCGGCGACCGCGTAGAGCGCATCGACAATGAGGTTCACGACGATGAACATGACGGCGACCAGGAGGACCGCGCCCTGGATGAGCGGGTAGTCGCGCGCGGCGACCGCCTCGTAGACGAGGCGACCGAGCCCCGGCCAGGCGAAGACGACCTCGACCACGACCACGCCACCGAGGATCGTCGCCAGCTGAATACCCGCGATCGTGAGGACGGGAACCAGAGCCCCGCGAACGATGTGGCGGAACGTGACCACGCGGGGCGAAAGCCCTTTGGACACCGCGGTGCGCACGTATCCCGACGAGGCGACATCGATGACGGCTGCGCGAATGTAACGGGTCATGATCGCCCCGGCCACCAGTCCGACCGTCAGCCCCGGGAGCGTCACCTGTCGCAGCCATCGGGCGGGGTCCTCAGTGAGCGGCGCATAACCGCTGGCCGGAAGCCAGCCGAGGGTCACCGAGAACAGAGAGATCAGCAGCATCCCGAGCCAGAAGTCCGGGATGGAGACACCGAACTGACTGGTCAGCCGCACCACCAGGTCGCTCACGCGCCCCTCTCGCAACGCCGACCAGATCCCCGCGGGAATCGCGATCACCAGGGCGATCAGGAGTCCGACCACCGCGAGCGACACCGTCGCGGGAAGACGTTCGAGCAGGGTCGTGGTGACCGGCTGGCCGTTGCGGAAGCTGACGCCCAGATCTCCGGTGACGGCGCTCCCGAGATAACCGAAGAACTGCTCCCAGAGCGGACGGTCGAGTCCGGATGCTGCACGCAGCGCCTCGTACGCCTCCGGCGTGTAGCGGGTGCCCAATGCGAGCCGGACCGGATCACCCGGGACGAGCTGGATGAGGGCGAAGACGACCACCAGCACCCCCAACAGGACGATCGCCGACGAGAGCAGACGAACGCCGAGAAACCGCGCGATGCGTGCGGGCTGAATCCTCATGCGTGGTCTGCTCTCGTCAACGATGGTCAGTCGGCCAGGGTGGTCTCACGGAACCGGATCGCTCGGTCCGCGCGCGTCTCGTAGCCGGTCACGCTCGGGGACCAGGCCTGAATGACGGACGGGTTGTAGAGGTAGATGTAGCTGGCCTCGTCGGCGATGATCGTCGCCGCCTGCCCGTAGAGATCCTTGCGGGTGGCCTGATCGGTCTCCACGCGAGCGGAGTCCAGCAGCTCGTCCACCTCGGGGTTCGAGTACTTCTGCGCGTTGCTCGTTCCGTCGGTGTGGTGCTGCGAGTAGTAGAAGTCGTCGGGATCGATGTTGCCGAGCCATCCCATCATGAGCATGTCGAAATTGCCGCTGTTCTGCTCGTCGAGCCACGTCGAGAAATCGGGCTGGCGGATCTCGACCGAGATTCCCAGGGGCTCGAGGTTCGCGGCGATGATCTGCGCGGCCGTTACCGTCTCGGGGTAGTCGCTCGTGGCGAGCATGTCGAGGGTTCCCCCGGTGAAGCCGGCTTCGTCGAGGAGCGCCTTCGCCTTGTCGAGGTCGGTCGAGTACCCGTCGTAGGACGTGTACCAGACGCTCTGTTCGGGGATCGCCAGCTGGTTCTCCGCGGCGGTGCCGTAGCTGACGGCCTGAAGGATGGCATCCCGATCGATGGCGTAGGCGATCGCTTGACGCACTCGCACGTCGTTCCACGGCGCCTTCGCCTCGTTGAGCGCCAGGTACCAGTAGTCGCTGGATGGCGTCACCCCGAGGTTCAACGCATCGTCGCTCTCGAGGTCGGTGACCTGCTGTGCCGGCACGACATCGGTCCAGTCGATGTCGCCCGCTTTCAGCGCCGCGATCGCCGTCGCGGGCTCGGAGATGAAGCGGTACTCGACCCCGCCGAGTGCCGGCGCGCCACCCCAGTAGTCGGGATTCGCCGTCAACGTGATGTGATCGCCGGAGGTGTACTCCGACACGGAGAAGGGGCCGGTGCCGACGGGAGCTGTGGTGATGTCGCCGGACTCGACGTTGGCCTGCTCCACGATCGCCATCCCCTTGAACCCGCCGAGGTTCGACAGCAGGTTGGGCGTGGGCTGTGCGACGGTGATGACGACCGTGCTGTCGTCGGGCGCGGCCACGTCGGTGACGGAGCTGAACTTCCAGGCATTGGAGAGCTGCTCGTCGATGATGCGGTCGTAGGAGTAGACGACGTCCTCACTGGTGAAGGCGGATCCGTCGTGGAAGGTCACGCCGCTGCGGAGAGTGAAGGTCCAGGTGAGCTGATCGTCGCTCACCTCCCAACTCTCGGCGAGCGCGGGCTGCATCTCGAGGTTCTCGTCGGGCTCGACGAGCGTGTCGAAGACGTTCTCGAGCACCTCGAACGAGAAGTAGGAGCTGGTCTTCTGCGGGTCGAGCTGGTCGGGCTCCCCGCCGATGGCGGCCACGAGAGTCCGGTCGCCGGAGGCACCGGTCGAGTCGCCGATGTCGACACCCTCTCCCGCGGAGCAGCCGGCGAGGGCGAGGGAGACGACGAGAATCGCCGCTCCGAATGCGGTGCGCTGGGACATGGTGTGCCTCTCGTGGGGTGAACAGATCATCATTTAGATGATGATTCGATCAGTATGTGCGAGCATGGGAGGCGAGACAAGCCCACGGTCATCTCGAAACAGAATCTTCACAAACGCCCGCCGCGACTCCGGTGAGCTGCCGGGCGGCACCGCAGAGGAGCAGCATGACCTTCACCGTCCTGGCCCGCGACCGCAACTCCGGTCTTCTCGGGGCAGCCACCGCGAGTAGATCGCTCGCCGCCGGCAACGCCGTGCTCGCGATCCGCCCCGGAGTCGGAGCGGTGGCCAGCCAGGCGTGGACCAATCGCTCGCTCCGTGGTCTGCTGCTCGACGAACTCGCCGCCGGGACGAGCGCACCGGATGCCGTCGAACGCATCCCCGCGTGGGATGAGCGCGCCGAGCTCCGCCAGGTCGCGGCGCTTCCCGCGACCGGACCGGGAGCGGCGCGGTCGGGCCGAGACGTCACCGAATGGGCGGGCCACATCGTGGGCACCGACATCGTCGTGGCCGGAAACTTCCTGTCGGGGCCGGATGTGCTGCCGGCGATGATCGCCCGCCTGGCGCAGATTCCGGAGATCGACGCCGCCGATCCCGAGCGAGCAGTCCTGTTCGCCCGCGAACTCGTCGCGGCTCTCACATCCGGGGAACGCGCCGGCGGAGATGCCCGCGGACGACAGAGCGCCGCGGTGCTCGTGGCCGCCGTCGACCACACGGACGACCTGAGCGTCGATCTGCGCGTCGACGATCATCTCGACCCGCTGCCCGAGCTGACCCGACTGGTCGCCCTTCGCGGCCTCGATCTCTCGGAGCGGATCAGCGCTCGAACGGAGTGACGGCGCCCACCACGACCGTGACACCGTCGTAGCCGTTCGCCCACCAGTGGGCCTCCGAGCATCCGTACGTCACGGTGTCGCCCGCGTTCAGCTCCACACGCCGATCGCCCTGCGCAACGATCAGCACGCCGCTTTCCACCGTCACCGTCTCGGTGCCGATGTGACGGAACGGATGCGGCTCATTGCTGAAGCCCGGCGGAAGAGTGGAGCGGATGAGCTGCAGCATCGACTCACCCCGCGGGGTCAGCAGCTCTCGCGTCGCCTGGGCCGAGAGCGGGATGTCGGCGGCGGGCGGCATGACATGGCGTTTGGCTGCCGTCACGACCGCGAGCTCACCCACGGGTTCGTCCAGCAGCTGCCCGGCCGGAACGCCGAGGGCAGCAGCGAGCCGATGAATGGACTGCAGCGAGGGATTTCCCATGCCGCGCTCGAGCTGGCTCACGAGTCCGAAGCTCACGCCCGCCTTCTCCGAGAGCGCCTGCACGCTCAGACCGAGGCGACGGCGTGCCTCGCGGACCGCCGCGCCGAGGGTCTCGACGGCGCGCGCCTCGTCGGGGTCGGTGTGTCGGGCCATATCCGCAACGATATCCACGCCATCCGGGGATGCGTGGCAATTCGCGTGACATCACGACGGTCCGGCGCGGGTGCGCGCGAAGCCCACCGCATCCCTCCCCCGCGCGCTACTGCTTCGGGGCCGGGCCCGTCGTGCGGCGCACGATCAACTCGACCGGGAGCATCTCGATCGAGGCGGGCATCGGCTTCTCGGATGCGGAGCTCATCTCCTGAATCTTCTCGATCAGCAGCTCGCAGGCGCGCACACCCATGTCGACCGCGGGCTGGCGAACCGTGGTGAGGCCCACCGCATCCGCCACTGCTCCATCGTCGAATCCAGTTATCGACATGTCGCCCGGCACATCGATCCCCGCTTCCCGCAGGCGCCGCAGGGCTCCCAGGGCCTGGTCGTCGTTGGCCGCGGCGATGCACGTGAACCGCAGCCCGCTCGCGAGCGCTTCGTCGACGAGCCGGTAGCCGGCGTCAGCGGTGAATTCTCCCCGGAGAACGAGCGCCTTCGGCAGCTTCTCCCGCACGCCGACGACCCGCTGCGACGACGACACCAGCGATTCCGGCCCGGCGATGACGAGCGCCCTCCGGTGCCCCAGAGACGCGAGGTGCTCGCCGATGAGCCGCCCGCCGTGCAGGTTGTCGGCGGTGACCGTCGGGATGGTGGTCGTGTCGGGCAGCTCCTCGTCGGCGATGACGACCGGGTAGTCGGCCGAGAGCGCGACGATCTCGCGGTCGAGCTGCTGGTTGTAGGCGAGGTGCACGATGCCGTCGACCGTGCCCTCGCGCACGAGATCCAGGTGACGGCGCGGAGCGTTCAGCGACACGCTGCAGATGATGACGCCGAGCCCGGCCGCCTCGGCCGCCCGCTCGACCCCCTTCGCGACGTGCGCGAAGTAGGAGATCGTGAGGTCGGGAACGACGAGGGCGATGAGTCCGCCGCGACCGTTCTTCAGCCGCCGCGCGGCCGACACCGGAACGTAGTCGTAGCGCTGGATCACGGCGTTCACCCGCTCTGCCGTGCGCGGGCTGACGGGTCGGTTGCCGGACAGAACGTGAGACACCGTCGTCACACTCACCCCGGCGATGCGCGCGATCTGCTGCATCGTCGGTCGGCGTTTTCGTTGCGCGTCCATCTCGCCCCCACTGGCTGATCGTGCAATCCGTTTGCACACCGAGTCTATCCGGCGGGATCGACGATCCTCCGGCTCTTGCGGGCGCGTGGTGTTTCCCCCGCATTTCACCGGGTGGAAGTTACTGTTTCGCGGCGCATGCGCCCGCATCCCGGTCCATATGATCGGTCGCGTGACCCTCTTGTCATCAAGTGCAAATCGTTTGGCATACCGGGAAGTGCGATGAAAGATCTGGATTTGGCCCGCGCGGCACAGCGCGTATCGGTGCCGGTCGTTGCGGTGATCGTGGCCTTGATCATCGGTGCGGCGCTGATCGCCGTGTCCGGTGCCTCCCCCGTCGAGGCGATCGGCGCGATCGGGCAGGCGGCCTTCACCTGCGCGCCGCAGTTCTGCAACTTCGCGACCGTGCTGACCACGGCGGCGCCGCTGATCATGACCGCCCTCGGCGCCGTGATGGTGCTTCGCGCGGGGCTGTTCAGCATCGGCCAGGAGGGCCAGTACGCGATGGGCGGCCTCGTCGCCGTCGCGATCGGCTACATGGTTCCGCTGCCCGGCGTCATCCACCCCATCGTGGCGCTGCTCGGCGGCGCGATCGCCGGCGCTCTCGTGGGCATCGTTCCGGCACTGTTCCGGGTCTACCTCGGCGCGAACGAACTGATCGTCAGCATCATCGTCAACTCGATGATCGCGCTGCTGCTGTCGTTCCTCGTGAACTACCCGATGCGCGAGGCCGGAGCGAGCACCTCGTTCACCCCGCAGATCGATGAGACCGCACGACTCGCGATCTTCGACCCGGCCACGAAGCTGGGCATGAACATCGTCATCGCGCTCGTCTTCGTCGTGCTCACCTACATCTACATGAGCCGCACGACCTGGGGCTATGAACAGCGGATGGCGGGCGAGGCGCCCGTGTTCGCGAGGTACTCCGGGATGCGAACGCGCACGGCCGTGATCCGCGCCGCAGCGCTGGGCGGCGCGCTCGCCGGCATCGGCGGCGGCATCCAGGTGCTCGGCATGAACTACCGCGTCATCGACGGGTTCATGGACGGCACCGGCTTCAACGGCCTCACCGCGGCGATCCTCGGTGGAACGACCGTCATCGGGTCCGGCATCGCGGCGATCGTCTTCGCCTCGATCTCGATCGGCGCGATCAACGGCCTGCAGATCCTGATGGGCATCCCGCGCGAGATCGGTTCGGTGATCCTCGCCTTCATGATCGTGCTCGTCGCCGTGCAGACTCCACTCGCGCACCGGCTCGAGCTGTGGCTGAGCAAACGACGCGGCGCGAAGGAGATCGAGCGACGGGCGGCGGAGAAACCACCGATCGACGAGCCGGATGACGGCGCGGAGACACCGCCGGTGTCCGCATCCACCGCCCCCGAATCGACCTCGGATGGAGCTCGCTGATGGACTTCCTCTCCTCCTTCCTCACGCCCGAGATGTTCTCGAACGGCGTGCGCCTCACGACGCCGATCCTCTTCGGGGCGATCGCGTCCGCCCTCAGCTCGCGCGCGGGCGTGCTGAACCTCGCGATCGAGGCGAAGATGCTCGTCGGCGCCTTCGTCGGCCTGATCGCGCTATCGATGTCGGGATCGTCGATCGTCGCGGTGATCGCCGCAGCCTTCGCCGGCGGCCTTACCGGCGCCATGATGGCGGGCGCCCACCGCATCGGCGTAGACCTCATCATCTTCGCGATCGGGCTGAACATGCTCTTCCTCGAGCTGTCGGTGTTCCTCATGCGCGTGCTCTTCGGCGGCACCGGCGTATGGAAGCCCGACGTGTCCACGCTGCCGAACATCCAGATCCCGATCCTCTCCGACATCCCGGTCATCAGCACGATGTTCAGCGGCTACAACGGGCTGGTCTACCTCGCGTTCCTGCTCGCGATCGTCTACGGACTGCTCTTCAAGTTCCGCTCGGGCCGGCACCTGCTCGCCGTCGGCGAGTCGCCCGCGGCCGCCCTGAGCGCGGGCGTCTCGGTGACGAAGGTGCAGACCTGGAGCCTCGTCGGCGCGGGCGCGATCGCGGCGCTCGGCGGCGCGTTCCTGACGGTCGGCGAGCTCGGCCTGTTCGCCCGCGACATGACCGAAGGGGCGGGCTGGATCGCGATCACGGCCGCTCTGCTCGCCATGAATCGACCGATCTTCATCGTTCCTGCGGCTCTCCTCTTCGGATTCTCGGATGCGGTCGCCATCCGCCTGCAGAGCACGACCGACCTGCCCAACGCCGTGGTCCAAGGCATCCCGATGATCGCCACGCTCGCGGTGCTCGGCATCGTCGGCTACCGCGGGGTGCGTCGCGCGCAGAGCTACCGTGCCTCGCGCACCACCCGAAAGCTCCGCGTCAAGACGGCGTGAGCGCCCCGATCCTGTTCCATCCCCGCACGAGTCCATCCCGCACCACACCACCCGAGGAGTTCGGAATGAAGCACAGCAGAAAAATCGTCACGATCGCGGCAGGCGCCGCGGCACTCGCCCTCACCCTGACCGCGTGCAGCGGATCGTCCTCCGGCGGAGCCACGACCGACAGCGGATCGGGCGACTACCTCGCCACCCTCGTCGGCGGCGTCGCGGGAGACCTCTCGTACACCGACTCGGCGATCTCCGGCCTGCAGCTGGCGGCCGACGAGCTCGGCGTGAAGACGAACCACATCGAAGCCCCGGATCCCGCACAGGGCGAGACGCTGCTGCGCTCGGCGATCCAGACCTCCCCCGACCTGCTGCTGAGCATCACGCTGCCGCTCGACACGGTCATCTCCATCGCCGAGCAGTACCCCGACCAGCTGATCGGCATGCCCGACCAGTCGAACGAGGACAAGGACATCCCCGACAACCTCGAGCTCTACGCCATCAACACCCACGAGGGCAGCTTCCTCGCGGGTCTCGTTGCCGGCACGATGTCGACCTCGAAGAAGGTCGGTCAGGTCGTCGGCGGCGACTCGCCCGCGCTGAACCAGTTCGCTTACGCCTACGAGCAGGGCGTCAAGGCCGCGTGCGACGACTGCACCGTACAGACGAGCTACCTCAACTTCGTGTTCGACGACCCGGCGCTCGGCAAGGCGACCGCGCTCGACATGATCAGCGACGGCGTCGACGTCATCTACCAGGTCGCGGGCGGCACCGGCACCGGCGTCATCGAGGCCGCGGAAGAGCAGGGCGTCTACGCGATCGGCGTCGACAGCAACCAGGATGACGTCGCCCCCGGCACCGTCATCACGTCGATGATGAAGCACGTCGATGCGAGCGTGCTCGAGATGATCAAGGCCGCGCAGGCGGGCGAGTTCACCTCCGGCGTCAAGCTCGTGGGCCTCTCCGAGGGCGCGACCGGACTGTCGTGGGACGAGGGTTCCACCACCTTCGCCGACGCGCACCCCGAGCTGGCCGACCAGATCGCCGCGGCCGAAGCGATCGTCGCGGAGTACCGTGCGACGATCCTCGACGGTTCGTACGAGGTCTGCGACGCACTGAACGCGCCCGACTCCGAGGCGTGCGCCTCGATCAGCTGATCGCACACCGGGGTGGTCGGCGCCGCGCGTCGATCACCCCGGTGACCATGTCGAACCGAGGGAGAGAGTGCAGACATGAGTGAGTTCCTGAGACTCGAAGGATTGCGGAAGTACTTCGCATCGTCGGGGGTGCTGGCCGTCGCCGACGTCTCGCTGTCCGTCAACGCGGGCGAGGTCGTCGCGCTCGTCGGTGAGAACGGTACGGGCAAGACAACGCTCATGAACCTGCTCTTCGGAGCCTTCCCTCTGGATGCGGGCCGCATCCTCATCGACGGCGAGGAGGTGCAGATCCGCGGCGCGCAGGATGCGATCTCGCGCGGAATCGGCATGGTGCAGCAGCACTTCGCCCTCGTGCCGAGCTTCACCGTCGCCCAGAACGTGCTCCTCGGCCGGGAGCTCACGAAAGGCGGCCGCGTCGATGACAAGGCCGCCGAAGAGTCGGTGCGCGAACTCGGGCGGCGTCTCGGCTTCCCGATCGAACCGACCGACGTGGTCGCGACACTTCCGATCGGTCTGCAGCAGCGCGTCGAGATCCTGAAGGCTCTCGCGGGCGACACTCGTCTGCTGATCCTGGACGAACCGACCGCGGTACTCACTCCGGCAGAGGCGCAGGAGCTCATCGTCGCCGTCCGCCACCTCGCCCGCTCCGGCACCGCGGTCGTCTTCATCAGCCACAAGCTCCCCGAGGTCATGGCCGTCGCCGACCGGGTCGTCGTCATGCGCCGCGGTCACGTCGTCGGCGACATGGCCGTCGCCGATGCCACGCCCGCCAAGATCGCGCGGCTCATGGTGGGCCGCGAGGTTCTCCTGCGTGCCGAGATCGCCGAGGTGGTGGCCGGTGACGCCGTGCTGGTCGCCGACAGCCTCGTCGCCCACCAGGTGAGCGCCGGCGACTCCGGTCTCGCCGGGGTGAGTCTGGACGTACGCGAACGGGAGATCGTCGGCATCGCCGGCGTGAGCGGCAACGGGCAGGGAAACCTCGTCGACGCGATCGCCGGCCTTCGGAAGGTCGATTCCGGTGCCGTCACGATCGCCGGCAAAACGGTGACAAACCGCGGGCCGAGGTTCGCGCGCGCCGCGGGCCTCGCCCACATCGCCGAGGACCGCATGCACGTCGGACTCAACCGCGAGGCGACGCTGTCGGAGAACGCTGTCTCGGTGGCCTACCGCTCGGAACGCTTCTCGCGCTTCGGGTTTCTCCGCGGCCGGGCGATCTACGAGTTCGCCCGCGAGGTCATCGAGGACTACATCGTGCGAGGCGGCGCGCCACGGCGGGTGATCGGCAGCCTCTCCGGCGGCAATCTGCAGAAGATCGTGATCGGCCGCGAGCTCGACGGGAACCCGGCACTGATCATCGCGAATCAACCGACCCGCGGCTTGGACGTCGGAAGTATCGAGTTCGTGCACCAGGCGTTGCTGGATGCGCGACGGCGCGGCGCCGGAGTGCTGCTCGTGTCGGCCGAGCTCGACGAGATCATGACGCTCGCCGACCGGATCTTCGTCATCTACGACGGGGCGATCACCGGACCGTTCGCTCGCGGCGAGCTCAGCAACGTCGAGATCGGCGCGCTCATGGCCGGCCAGAGCACGGGAGACGCCCACGACGGCGGCGACCTGCTCGACGCCACCGAGGCGGTCGCCCCGTGACGACGACCATCGTCGCCGACCACGTGGTCGTCGGGGGCACGACAGCGGACGTTCTCGAGCCCGGAGTCGTCGTCGTCGACGCCGGCGTGATCGTTTCGGTCGAGCGCGTCACCGGTGCACGTCCCCGTGGACCCGAGGTCGTCGACCTCGGCGCGAGTGTTCTCCTGCCCGGGCTCGTGAACGCGCATGCCCACGCTCCGATGATGCTGTTGCGCGGGGTCTCGGAAGGGCACTCTCTGCTCACCTGGGAAGGATGGCTCGGCGCGATCCGCGCGAAGGAGCTGCATCTGACTCCCGACATGCTCACCGCATCCGCGCTCGTCGGCTGCGCCGAGATGATCGGCTCGGGAACGACGTCGTTCGCCGACCAGTACCTGTTCGCGGAGTCGTACGTCGAGGCGATCGAATCCACCGGAGTGCGCGCCACCGTGGCCTACGGCATCGTCGACATGGGCGACGATGAGCGCCGCGACCGGTCGCTCGTCGCGGCGGAGGCGTTCGTCGCCGAACCCGGCACCGACCTGGTCGACCGTTGGATCGGCCCGCACGCCTTCTTCGTCGACAACCGGATCGACACGGTACGCGCCGAGTTCGCGCTCGGGCGCCGGTACGGCGTCGGGCTGCACGCGCACTACGCGACCTCCACCGAGGAAGACGACGTCTGCGAGCAGCAGTTCGACCGTTCCGCGCTCGGGATGCTGCGGGAACTCGGCATCGCCGACGTGCCTGTGCTCCTCGCCCACGCGAACGACGTCCGGCGGGACGACCTCGATCTGCTCGCGGGCACGAAGGCGAGCCTCGTCATCGCCGCGAGCGTCGCCATGATCAGCGGGGCGCACGCCGCGCCGGTGCGGGCTGCGCTCGACGCGGGGGTGAACGTCGTGATCGGCACCGACAACGTCTGCGGAAACAACAACGCCGACATGTTCGAAGAGCTGCGCACGCTCGGCAAACTCGCCGCCTTCGCCGAACAGCGCCCTAACCCGATCACACCGATCGAACTGCTCGGGATGGCCACCTGGCGCGCGCGCGATGCGATGGGCGGAGCGGCCGGAGACGGCACGATCACCCCCGGCGCGATCGCCGACCTGATCGCGCTGCCCGTCGCGGCGCTGCATCGCGGACCCGTCGGCGCTCAATCCGTGCACTCGGCGCTCGTCTACGGCGCATCCGGCTTCGACACGACCCACGTCATGACGGCGGGGCGCTGGCTCAAGCGTGACGGCGAGCTGGTGACGATCGACCTGCCTGCGGCGCTCGCCCAGCGGCAGATCGACTTCGACACCCTCATGGCCCGCGTCGTCGCGGCGGCCTGACCCACCCCGAGCATCGCGTCGGGCGAGCCCCGGCGAATACCCCCAGAAGAGGAGCAACACCATGCCCGTTCCCCACGCACAGGACCCCTGGACCCGCGTCACCTCCGTTCGCGGCTACGCCGCCGACGAGCTCATCTCCACGCTGCAGAAGTCGATCCGTCGCGGCGACGCGCGCCTGGCGATGCTCGTCGGCCGCGAGATGTACGAGACGAGCGCCGAGCTCGAGGCCGTCATGTGGTCGCGCCTGTCGGTGATCTCCGCCGAAGACGTCGGCGACGGCAGCTACCAGGAACCGGTCGTCATCAACGCCCTGTTCCAGATGCACGAGCGCATGGAACGCGCCGCCGGCGACCGCTGGCTGTTCGCGGTGCACGCGATCCGTTTCCTCGCCGACCGGGTCAAGGACCGCACCTCCGACGAGTGGGCCAACCTCGTGCTGCACCTCATCGACGCCGAGGAGCACCCGTTCGAGATCCCCGAGTACGCGCTCGACGTGCACACGCGCCGCGGCCAGGAAGCGGGGCGCGACGTGGACGGATTCTGGGCCGACGGATCGAAGCTCGAGAACGAACGCGTCGGACGGGACACCCGCATCCGGGACGAGATCATCCGCATCCGCGCGGCCGGCACCTGGCGCGGCTGAACCACACCCCGGGTGGGCTGATGCCGACGAGCGTCAGTCCCACCCGGGGATGAGCGTCTCGACGCGAATCCGCTCCAGAAGCTCTCGGGGGCCGAAGGCGGCCTCGAGGGCGTTGATGGTCGACGCCCTCAGCTGCGCGTGCGTCCAGCCGAACTCCCGCACGACAGCGCGCATCTCCCCCGTCACGCTCGTCTCGCTGAGCATGCGGTTGTCGGGGTGCAACGACACCCGGATGCCCGCCGCCGCCAGCAGCGCCACGGGATGCTGCGCGAGGCTCGCCACCACCGACCCCTCGGAGTTCGAGGTCGGGCACACCTCCAGCACGATGCCCGCGTCGCGGATGCGCGTCGCGACCGGGCCGAGCGCGAGCGACGCGGGGTCTGCACCATCCGCCCGCCACGCGGCGACCGCGGTGTGCACGTCGCGTGCCTCGCCCGCGACGGCGATGTCTTCGACCAGCCGCGCGCCGTGCCCGATCCGCTCCGCCGCGCACGTCGCGATGGCGTCCGCGATACTCGCGGCGCCGTCTGCCTCGCCCGCATGAACGGTGCGCCGGATGCCGCGCGCCGCGGCGCGCTGGAACGCATCCGCGTGATCGCGGGCGGGGTGTCCTTCCTCGTGGCCGGCGAGATCGATGCCCACGACGCCGAGATCGGCGCCGGCTGCGGCCGCGTCGACCACCTCATCGCCGACCGCACCGGTGCGCATGATCGACAGGATCTGACGCACCTCGACGGAGTGGCCGAGCGCGCGCACGTCGCGCATTCCGAGTTCGAGGCCGTCCCAGACCGCCGCGACGGCCTCATCCATACGGAGGCCCGCCGCGCGGTGCTTTTCCGGCGCCCACCGGGTCTCGGCATAGACGACGCCATCGGCGGCGAGCGTGTGCACGTACTCGCGGGCGACGCGGCGCAGCTGCGCGCTCGTCTGCATGACCGACGTGCTGAGCCCGAACAGATCCTCCCAATCGCGACCCGGCTCGACCGTGCCGAAGTTGCGCAGCCAGAACTGGAGCTCGCCCGGCTCCGTGCGCGGCAGGGGCACGCCCGCGTCGGTCGCGAGCTCGATCAGGGTCTCCGGCCGCAGGGAGCCGTCGAGATGGTCGTGCAGGGCGATCTTCGGGAGCGTGACCAGCGGATCGTTCGCGTCGATCCAGGTCGTCGGGTGGCTCATCTGTGCTCCGATCCCGGGGATACCGGTCCGATATGCGAACGGCGGATCGCGTGGCCCGCGAGGTCTGCGGCGACCGCGGTGAGCGACTGACCGGCCACGGCGGGAAGGAGATGGCCCTGCACCGCGTCGAGGCCTGACCACCGGTCGATGGACGCCCCGCCGCCGAGGGCGCCGCAGAACGCGCCGACGAACGCCGGCAGAGAGTCGGCCTTGCGCGAGATCGTCAGCGACAGCGGAATGCCCTGCGCCGCCGCGCCGCCCGCGAGCATCGTGATCGCCACGGCGAGCGGAAGCGTCTCCGCGGCCGTTCCCGCGTGCGAGTAGAGCCTCGGACTCAACGCGTCGATGAGCGCGGGGATCGCATCGAACCCGCCCGTGACCTCGCGCGCGATCTCCTGCGCGGTCGCCAGCCCCGCCGCGAGCCAGCTTCCCGACGCGATCTGCCGCCGCGCGACATCCACCGCGGTCTCGAAGGCAGAACCCGTGACGGCCATCGCCACGACGACCGCCGCGAACGCCGCCGCATCCGCCCCGTCTCCTGCGTGCGTGATGCGGGCATAGCTCCGTGCCGCATCTGCCGCGGCCACCGCATCCCCCGCGTACGCGATCCCAAAGGATATTCCGGCCGGAACCGCCGCGTCATCGTCGGCCGCCGGGTTGTCGTTCCCGGTGCGCGGCGGGGTGAGGCCCCAGGCCGCGTTGCGCTCAGCGCTTCTCGCGGCCACCCCGAGCCACGCATCCTCGCCCGCGTGGAACGCGAGCCACTGCGCGAACAGCTCCGTGTCGCGACCGTCCGGGTCCGCATCCTGGACGGCGAGGAGACTCCGCGCCGCGGCCACCGCCTCTTCCGTGTCGTCGGTCGGCGAGACCCCGCGCGCGTTGTCGAGCGTCGGGGTGAACGGCAGCAGCGGCCGGCTCACCCGCTGCAGGTCGAGGTCGGCGCTGCCGGCCCACAGGCGGCCCCGCACCCACGGCGTGCGAACGCTCCGGTGCACGTCGGCGGGGGCGCCCAGCGCGTCGCCGATCGCGAGCCCGAACAGGGTGTCCGTGGCGCGCGCGTGGACCATCGCTTCATCGAGCATGCGCTGCCTCCGCGAGCCGGTCGGCCAGGTCGAACAGGTCGGCGCCGCGCGTCGCCGTGATGCACACGCCGGCGACGCGGCGGACTCGAGCGGGCCATTCCTCGGGAACCGCGGCCATGCCGTGGATCGCCCCGCAGATCGCTCCGGCCATCGCCGCGATCGTGTCGGAGTCGCGACCCATGTTCACGCCCGCGAGCACCGTGCGTCGCAGATGGCCCTCGTGGGCGGCGATCAGCCCGAAGGTGAACGCGACCGCTTCGGGCGCCGCATCCGCCCACGGGTAATGCCGGAGCGGCAAGGCCGCTGACAGAGCCTGCTCGGCGCGCTCCGCGTCCGGTGCCGCCGCTACCAGGTCGAGCGCACGCGCGATGGTCCTTGCCGTCCACGAGTCGGCGGGGATCGCCGCGACACCGGCAGCGAGCGCCGCGTCCCACGATGCGCCGCCCGCACCCGCGGCGACGGATGCGGCGACCGCCTGCGCGGCGAGCACCCCGTCACCCGAGTGGCTCACGGTGGCGTCGACCGCGGCGAGCCGCGCCGCTTCCGCCGGGTCACCGGGGCACAGCAGCCCGAGCGGGGCGATGCGCATCGCGGCGCCGTCGCTCCACCGCTCGTAGCTGCGTATCCCGCTGTCGGGCGGACGAAGACCCGCCGACAGACCCGCGAGCGCGACGATCTCCGAGAAGCCCGCACCAGAGAACCCGCCGTCCTGCACGGCGAGGGCATCGAGCCACAGGTCGGCGACATCACCGGAGGTCATCGAGCGTCCGTGCGCGAGCGCCGCCATCGCCGTCAGCACCGCGTACTCGGTGTCGTCGGTGCCCGCAGCGTCGGCCGTGAGGAACGTGTCGACGAAGCCGAAGGTCTCGGCGATCTGCTCCCGGCTCATCCCCTCGGTCGGCGCGCCCAGTGCATCGCCCGCGGCGAGCGCGAGCAGGCACGCGCGGGTGCGGTCGGCGTAGGTCATCGGGCGGGCTCCGAGATCGATCGGTCGTGACGTTGGTGCGAGCATACGACAAATCGTTTTGGGTCGACATAATGAACCATGCGAACTCGATCCGTGATCTTCGACACCGACCTCGGCACGGACGTGGACGACGCCCTCGCGCTGGCCGTGCTCTTCGGAGAACCGTCGGTCGACCTCCGCGCCGTGACCACCGTCTACGGCGACACCCTGCTGCGGGCCCGCCTCGCATCTCGCTACGCACGGCTGGCCGGTCGCGAGGTGCGGGCGTACGCCGGCACCGGCCCCACGCTCTCGGGACGAGAGGTGTGGTGGGCCGGTCACGAGGGCACGCTGCACGAGCGTCTCGAAGAAGAACCCGTAGCGCCGGGCGATGCCGTCGACGTTCTGATCGAGACCGTGCTCGCGAACCCCGGCGAGATCGACGTCGTCGCGGTCGGCCCCCTCACCAACATCGCCGCCGCGATCGAACGGCACGGCGACTTCGCCGGAGCGGTGCGGCACCTCTGGCTCATGGGCGGCGGATTCGCCAGCGATGAGCCGGAGCACAACTTCCGCAGCGACGTCACCGCCACGCAGCGGGTACTCGGCGCCCGCATCCCGACGACGATCGCGACGCTCGATGCCACCCGGCGGGTGCAGCTGCGCGCCGAACAGATAGACGAGATCGCCGGTAGCGGGCCGCTCGGCACCGCGCTGCAGCGCGACATCCACCAGTGGTGGGCGTTCTGGAACGAGACGTGGAACGTACCGCACGACCCGGTGACGGTGCTCGCGCTCACCCGGCCCGAGTTGTTCACGCTGTCCGCGCCGGGGAACGTGACGGTGTCCGCATCCGGCGTCTCGACCTTCGTCCCGGATGCGGCCGGCACCACCCGGTGGATCGTCGAGCTCGAGGAGGGCGCCGTGGCCCGCGCGATCGTTGACGGCGTGGTCGCGGCGCAGGGCTGAGCGGCGCGGGGCCCGGCGCCTACCGCTCCGCGGGCGCGGCGGGCAGAGCGTCGACCGCGGCGACGACCGCATCCGGTGTCGGCGGGGCGAGGGCGAGAATGCCCGCGAGGTAGGCGAAGAAGCGGTCGCCGTCGATGCGGGTCGGCGCGGTCGCGTTGGGGGTACTGGACCGCCAGTCGAAGACGGTGGCGCCACGCGTCGAGTGCCCGGCGGTCTCGACCGTGACCTCGAAGGGTGCCGACTCGAGCACGATGTCTTCGTCGAGCGAGAGGGCGACCGACAGCGAGTCGGGGTGCGTCGACCCGTTGATCCCCGCGCGGATGTCGAAGTCGAACGTCGCCTGATTGGCCCGCACGAAGAAGCGGGAAAGCGGCGTGCCGAGAGCGGCGATCTCGTCGACGCGCGCCTGGTCGAACACCGCATCGCGGAGGGTCACCGGATCCCAGGTGAGGAAACGAAGGTCACCGAACCCGGCACGCGCGGTGATCTCTGCCGCTTCCGGGTCGACGTAGATGTTGAACTCCGCAGCCGGGGTGATGTTGCCTCGGCCGTTGATCGATCCGCCCATGACGGTGAGCCGGTCGATGCGCGCGGCGAACCCGGAGTCCAGTCGCACCGCGAGCGCGATGTTCGTGAGAGGCCCGATCGCGACGATCCGCAGCCGGCCCTCGTACTCGTGGGAGAGGCGGATGAGCGCCTGCGCCGCGTGCTCGGACGACGTGGCCTGGCCGTCCTCCGGGCGACGGATGCCGCCGACACCATCGCCGTGCACGTCGACCGCGTCGACCCAGTCGCGAAGGAGCGGGCGGTCAGCGCCCAGATGCACGGGCACCTCTCCGGCACGCCCCGCGAGGGCGATCGTCAGGAGTGCGTTGTGCACCTGCTGGGCGAACCCGACGTTACCCGCGACCATGGTCACGGCCTTCAGATCGGCGCGCGGATCGAGCAGGGCGACCAGCAGAGCGAAGCAGTCGTCGGCGGCGGTGTCGGTGTCGACAACGAGAGGAATCATCGGGCGAGACTATCCGAGCGCGCCGTGGGGCGAAGGCGTTCGGCGCACCGTGGAGCGGCCCCGTGCGGCAGATTTTACGCGCACGTAACCGGAGAGGCTGGCGCGGATGTTGCAAATGCATTTGCATGGCATACATGTCACGCGTTCTGCTCGTCGGAGAGTCCTGGTTCGTGCACTCGATCCATCAGAAGGGCTTCGACACGTTCACGTCGTCCGAGTACGAAGAAGGCGGCGCTGAGTTCGTCGCGGCGCTCGAAGAGCGGGGCCACGACGTCACCCGCATCCCCTCGCACCGGATCGAGTTCGACCTGCCGGCGAGCGCCGCAGAGCTGGCCGCCCTCGCCGATGTCATCGTCATCTCCGACGTCGGGGCGAACACGTTCCAGTTGCCGCCCGCCGTCTTCTCACACTCTCGTCCCGTCGACGACGCCATCGGCGCGCTCGCGGAGTTCACCGCCGCGGGCGGCGGCCTCGTGATGATCGGCGGCTACCTGAGCTTCTCCGGGATCGACGCGAAGGCACGGTGGGGACGAACCGCGCTGGCCGACGTGCTGCCGGTTCGAATCCTCGACCGCGACGACCGGATCGAGCTTCCCTCGGGCGTCGACCCGCTCGTCTCGCAGCCGCATCCGATCGTCGATCCGCTGGACCCGTGCTGGCCGGCGCTCCTCGGGCTGAACGAACTCGTTGCGAAGCCGGATGCAGACGTGCTCGCGACCGTGGCGGAGCATCCGCTCCTCGTCGTCGGCACCCATGGGGCGGGCCGCACCGCGGCGTTCAGCTCCGACCTGGCCCCGCACTGGGCCACGCCCGCGTTTCTCGCCTGGCCCGGCTACGGCGAGTTGTTCGACCGGCTCGTCCGGTGGCTCTCACAGGAGGAACTCGCATGAGCACTGCACACATCGCCGCCCTGCCCGGGCAGATCGCCCCGAAAGTGATCATGCCCGGCGACCCCTATCGTGCGCGGCGCATCGCCGAAACGCGCCTAGACGACCCGACGCTCGTCACCGATGTTCGCGGCATTCTCGGGTACACGGGTACTTACCGCGGCGAGCCGCTCACGGTGATGGCGTCGGGCATGGGATCGCCGTCGATGACGATCTACGCGACCGAGCTCGCCCGGTTCTACGGCGTGCGCGACATCGTGCGCGTCGGCACGGCCGGCGGCATCCATCCCTCGGTCGAGGTGCGCGACATCGTCATCGCCACGGCCGCGCACACCGACTCGGCGATGAGCGCCTCCCGCATCCCGGGAATCGTGTTCAGCCACGTGCCCGACTTCACGCTCGCGAGCGCCGCGGTCGGTGCATCGGAGAGCGTCGAGGCGACCGTCCACACGGGGGCCGTGTTCACCTCCGATCACTTCTACGCCACCCCGGAAGGGATGTTCGACCGCCTGGCCGCCCACGGCGCTCTCGCGGTCGAGATGGAGGCCGCGGGACTCTACGCGGTCGGCGCCGCCGAGCACGTGCGAACCCTGACCGTACTGACGGTCACCGACGTGCCGGCGACCGGGGTCTCGCTCTCGTCGCACGAACGCGAGACGTCGTTCGATGCCGCGCTCGAGCTGGCGTTGGCGGCCCTGCGCTGATTCTCGCGGCGGGCGGCGGGGCATCGCCGGGTGTTGCGGCCGGCGGGCACGCCACCCGGTGTCGCGGCGCGGGGCTTCCCCCGTAGACGCACCGGTGTCGCGACGCTACGGTGAAGCCACTGCCGCCGCTCCCTCTTCCGGCGGTGAGGAGCGCTGTGCGATCCAGACACCCGGTCATTCTCGCCCTCGGCGCCGCGGCCGCCATCCTGGTCGTGCTGATTGCCGCTGACGCCATCCGCCGAGTGACCGAGGGCGAAGCCGAGAAGGCGACGGATGCAGCGTTCTACGCGCCGCCCTCGCCCATGCCGACGGCGGCCCCCGGCACGGTGATCCGCAGCGAGCCCATCGCGAGCGCACCCGCGGGGACCACCGCGTGGCGGCTGCTGTACCACTCGCAGGATCTCGCGGGCGCGGACATCCCCGTATCAGGCGTGCTGATCGTGCCCGACGGCGCGGCTCCCCCAGGCGGCCGGACGATCGTGTCGTGGGCGCATCCCACGACGGGAGCGGCACCGCCGTGCGCTCCCTCGCTCGCCGTCGACCCGTTCCAGCTGGTCGAGGGCCTGCACGAACTCCTCGCCGCCGGCTACGCGATCGTGGCGACCGACTACCCGGGGCTCGGTGTCGCGATCGACTCGTCGTACCTCCTCGGCGTCCCTGCTGCCCACAGCGTCCTCGACGCGGCGCGGGCCGCTCGCTCCATCGACGAGGCGCACGTCGGAGACCGGCTACTGCTGTGGGGGCATTCGCAGGGCGGCCAGGCAGCCCTCTTCGCGGCCGAGCGTGCGGCCGCGTACGCCCCCGAACTGACGCTCGAGGGTGTCGCCGTGGCTGCGCCGGCAGCAGACCTCGCCGCCCTCATGACCGATGACATCGTCAACCTGTCGGGAACCACGATCGCGTCTTTCGCCATCCCCGCGTACGAAGCGGCGTACGCCGACCGCTATCCGGGGGGCGAGATCACCGCCATCCTGACACCCGCCGGCGCGAAGGCGACCCCCGAGATGGCCGCCCTCTGCCTCACGCAGGCGAAGGAGATCCACGCCATCGCCGATCCGCTCGTGGGCGCCTACGTCTCATCGGACCCGGCGACGACCGAACCGTGGCAGACCCTGCTGCACGAGAACAGTGCCGGTGGGCAACCCCTTACGGTGCCCGTCTTCGTCGGGCAGGGACTCGCCGACACGCTCGTCATCCCGTCCGCGACCGAGGGGTACGTGCGACTGCTCTGCGCGCAGCAGACCGACGTGACCTTTCACACCTTCCCCGATGTCACGCACGCTCTGGCGGCCTACGCGTCGCTGCCCGCAGTTCTCGAGTGGTTCGCGGAGGTCGAGGCCGGGCAACGCCCGAACAACTGCTGACCCTGCGGCATGCACCATCCACCCGCATCCGAGCCTGGTGTCTGCACCCGTATCCGCGCGCATCGGTCCCGGGGTGTCCGCATCCGCATCTGTCCGTGGTGTCCGCATCCGCGCGTAGCGTCGTCGATCCGCCGAACGGGGATGGTCTACCCGGCCCGCCGAGACGAGGACCATCCGCCCAGACGAGGGGATCTGAAGCCGAATCATCCTCATCTGGGCTGAACACCCTCATCTCGGCAGGGCTCCCCCGCCGCCTCACACCATCCGAGGAGCGGATGCGGCCAAGCTCCGCTCCGCCCCACCGAAACGAGGACCATCTGCCGAGACGAGGGGATCTGAAACCAAATCACCCTCACCTGGGCTGAACACCCTCATCTCGGCAGGCTCCCCGCCGCCTCACACCTGCCACGCCACACCACCCGGGGGGGCGGATGCGGCACAAACCCCGCGCGATGCACCTTGCCGCTGGGCAGGTCTCACCCACCCCGCCCAGCTCCACCCCGTCGAGACGAGGATCATCCGCCGAGCCGAGGGGATTTGGAGCCGAATCATCCTCATCTGGGCTGATCGCCCTCACCTCGGCAGGCTCTACGCCGCCTCATACCCGCCACGTCACACCATCCGGGGGGGGGCGGATGCGGCACAACCCCGCACCCCACGCCCGGCCCGCACCCCCGAACCCCTACCCGATCAGGTCGCGCCAGTTCGCGGGCACGCGCCCGGCGGGCCCAGGGGTCGTCTGACCGCGCGGGTGGCTGCGCGGCGGAGCGAGCTCGGGGCCGTCTTCCACGTAGCTCGCGGCGGAGAAGCTCCAGAACCAGTCCTCCCCCGGCTCGTAACTCTGGATCACGTCGTGTCCGGTCGCCTGCGCGTGCGCGGTGGAGTGCTTGTCGACCGAGTCGTCGCAGCATCCGATGTGCCCGCAGAAGGCGCAACGCCGGAGGTGCAGCCACCAACTGCCCGTGGCGTCGCATTCGACGCATCCCGGACCGGACGGGGGAACATCGGGGCGGATGCTGTCAGCGATGGTGGTCATTTCTTCGCCTTTCGCGTCATGACGGTGCCGGCCAAGACGGTGCAGGTGAGCACGAATGCCACGAACACCACGAGCACGACGTTCTCGGAGATCACGGTGAGCGCAGCCCCGACCACAAGCACCGGGAGCGCCAGCCCGCAGTAGGCGATCAGGAAGATGAAGGCGAGGGTCTCGCCGCGCCGCGCGGGGTCCGACAGTCCTGCCGCGGTCGCGATCGATGATTTGAAGAGCACGCCGACGCCGAGGCCGGCGACGATTCCGCCGAGGATGAAGACGGCGAGCTGAGGGGCGAGCGCGCCGGTCGCGACGGCGACGAGTCCGATGCCGCAGCTGAGGGTCGCCACGATGAGCTGACGGCGCAGCGCCACTCTCGCGAGCAGCACCTGCCCGGCGGCCGCCGCCCCGAACACGCCGAACGTGGTCGCGCCGGCGACGAGGTGGTCGGTCACCCCGAACGTGGAGCCGAGGATGGTCGGTGCGAGCGAGGTGAACAATCCCAGTAGGGCGAACGCGGCGAAGGCCCCGAACCCGGCGGCGACGAATGCGCCCCGCGACGCGGGCGGCACGGCGAGTCGCTGCGGCCGGTAGTGCACCGTCGCGGGTGGTGTCACCGTCTCCGGCACGGCGGTCACCGCGATCCCCGCGATGACGAGAACGATCAGGAACACCACGTGCGGGAGCACGAGCGGATCGGGCAGGAACTCGGCGAACAGTCCGCCGGCCAGCGGACCGATCGCGAGCCCGCCGAGATTCGCGGCACCGGCGACGGATGCGGCCAGGATGGTGTTCTCGTCCGGGCGCGCCGCCGCCCGCAGCTCACCGAGGTGCGCCGTGGCCGTCGCGGTGAGGACACCCACGCTGACGCCGTTCACGAGACGCGCGACGATCAACCCCTCGGGCGTGCTCCACACCAGGAACAGGACAGCCGACAGAACGGAGATCAGCACCGCGATGAGCAGCATCCGTCTCCGCCCCGCCCAGTCGCTGATGTGCCCGACGAAGAACAGGCTGAACACGACGCCCACCGCGTAGGCCGCGAAGATGACGGTGATCATCCAGACGGGGAACCCGTCGCGCTCCTGATAGAGCGGATAGAGCGGCGTCGGCACCGTCGAGTAGGCCATGACCAGCAGGAAGGTCCCCGCGACCACCCAGAATCCGGCACCGTGCGAGATGCCCGAACGACCCACCGCCGAGGTCGCCGTCATCGATCGTCGCCGCCGAGGTCGGCGAGGCCGTCCAGGAACGGCGCCGCCGGCACGAAGTAGGTCGAGCCGGTGAGCGGGGTGGAGAAGTCGAGCAAACGATCATGAAGGCCCGGCGGGTCGCCGATGAACATGCGCTCGAGCATCTTCTCGATGACCCACAGGTGCCGCGAGTATCCGATGAAGTGCGTGCCGAACGTGCCGCTGCCGGGACTGCCGAAGGGCATGTTGTCGCGAAGGATGTCGTGCTCCACCCCGTCGACCACGATCGTCGACAGCGTCTTGTGCGATTTCTGTCCGGAGTCGGCATCATCGAGCTCGATATTGTCGGCCTTCGTGCGGCCCATGATCGCTTCCTGCTGCTCGGTTGTGAGCGCATGCCATTTGTCGATCGGATGCGTGTACTTCTGCACGACGACGTAGCTTCCGCCCGCGTAGGCCGGGTCCTCGTCGCCCACGAGCGTGTCGTCGGGGAGGGCCGGGCCGACCGGGTTCGCCGTGCCGTCGACGAATCCGAGCAGATCGCGGATGTCGAAGTAGCGGAACCCGACGGTCTCATCGACGACGTCGACGCTGCTGGCGAGGAGGTCGAGGAGTTGGCGTTCGAGTTCGAAGCAGAGGTCGCGTCGGTCCGATCGGATGTGGAACAGGAGGTCGCCGGGGGTCGAGATCGCCGTGTGATGAGCGCCGACGACGGGCGGGAACGGATGGAGCTCAGTGGGCAGCGGGCTCTCCGTCAGGGCGGGCCACACCGCGGCGCCGATGCCGACCGTGCACGCCAGAGCGGCGGTCAGATCGCGGAAGGCGACGTTCTTGACGACCTCGCCCAGCGCGCCGAGCGTCTGACGAACCGTATCGATCGCTTCGGCGCCCTCACGAACCGTGAGCACGAGGAAGACCGCCGAGCCGGTGAGCGGCGCATCCACGCTCTGCGGCTCGATGGGCACGCGTGCACCGGATGCGGAAGTCATGACGCCCCCGGAGCGAGCGCCGCAGCGGTTCGGGCGGGGCCGCTCCTCCCGAGAAGCGTCGGGCAGAGCGAACGCGAGCGCAACGTCATGGTGTCCTCCGATGTCTGGGAGCGTTCACAAATCTAGAGCGGCGGCCGGTCGGTGGGGTTCGACGGGTGTCGAGGATGGTGCGGGCGGGGCATGACGACGAGGTGATCGACGGTCGGCACACCCACGCTCAGCGCTCGTGCGCGGTCCAGCAAATCGCCGTCGTATTCGGTGGTGCGCGCCTCGTGCTGACTCAGGTGCTCGCGCCAGCTTCCCACCGTGAACGCCTCGACCAGTCGGTCGTCGCGCGCGGGGTCGCGGTAGAGCCGCCAGGCGCGCGCGCCGGTACGCAGGCGAGCCTGCTCGACCCACGCCATCGTCCGCACGAACTCCGCGCGGTCCGTCGGCGCCACCGTGTAGTGCACGAGCACCAGGACGGCGTCATCCTCGTCGCTGAGGTGCTCGATCGTCTCGCCGGGGATAGGGACGATCTCCCGACCGATGCCCTGCGTCTCGGGGAGCCGCCAGATCACCTGCGACACGGCGAGGAGCACGGTCAGGCCGCCGGCGACGACCATCACGGCCTCGCTCCCCCAGCGATCCGCGAGCACGCCCAACACGACGGCACTCACGGCGGTCGGTCCGTAGAAGGCGAGCTGGTAGATGGAGAGACCGCGAGTGCGCACCCACACCGGGAGGAACGCCTGGATCGTGCCGTTGACGGTCGCGACGACCGCGATCCAGGCAGCACCCGTCACGAGCAGAACGGGAATCGTGACCCAGAGCGTCGGCCAGACGACGACGAGGATGAGCCCCGCGCCGTATGCCGCACTCCCCCACATCACCGTTCCGTTGACGCCGAGCCGCGTGCGCGCCTTCCCGAGAACCGTCGCACCGAGCAGCGAACCGACGCCGAGCGCGCCCAGCAGCAGACCGTAGCCGGCGGCCGACAGCCCCAGGGTGCCGGCAGCGACGACGGGCAGCAGTGCCCAGAGCGCGTTCGCGGGGAGCAGGAACAAGCAGAACCGCACCAGGATCTTCCGGACGATCGCGGAATGACGAACGTAACGGAGTCCCGCGCGGCTCGCATCGAGGAACGGTTCGGCTCGCACCGGCGGCGGGCGGTAGCCGCGCCAGGCGACCAGCACGATCAGAAAGAACACGAACGACAGGGCGTTGAGTGCGAACACGGCCGCCAATCCGACCTGGGCAGCGACGAGACCGGCGAGTGCGGGACCCACGGCTCTAGCCAGGTTGATCCCGGTCGACGAGAGTGCCGCCGCATCCGCGATCATCGGCTTCGGCACGATGTCGGGAACGAGCGCCTCGTACGCCGGCAGTTGGATGGCCGACACCACCCCGAGCGCCAGTGTGGCGGCGAGCAGCGACCCGGGGGTGAGCGCGTCTTGCCAGGTGAGCACGACCAGCACCGCGACCACTCCCACCTGCACGAGCTGCGTCGCGATCAGCACCCGGCGCCGGTTCAACAGCTCACCGAGAACGCCCGCTGGGATCGCCAGCAGAATGACCGGGGCAGCTGCCGCCGTCTGGACCAGCGCGACCAGGGCCGGCGAGCTGTCACCCTCGATGAGGAACCACTGCGCACCGACGGACTGCATCCACCCGCCGATGTTGCTGACGAGAGATGCGAGCCACAGGATGCGGAAGATGCGCACCGTGAACGGCGCGAACGCGGTCGCCCGCGAACGCGTCACGCTCGAATCCTGCGCGGCCGGATCGTGCGTGGCCGGTACGGGGACGGTCATTGGCATCGCCTCCGCGCGCAACGTTAGTGCGGCAGGGGCGACCGCGGGACGGACGAACGTCGAGACCGGCACGTTGTGGCCCCGCGCCGGTTGTCTCGACTCGTGTCGGACACGGATCTCGCCGGACGCACCTAGTGTTCCCGGCACACCTCGGCACGGACGCGTGCCGCACGGTCGCCCTCGAAAGGACCCGCGATGACCGATTCGCCTTCCCCGACCCCCGACGACCTCGTCGGAACCGCGGACGAACGCCGCGCGCAGCTCGCCGCGCTCACCGTCCCTCTGCCGGCAGATTGGTTGCACCGGCAGCTCATCGCCGCGCTCAACGCGTGGGCCGGCGACGAGACGACGCTCGACATCGGCATCGAGGCCCGCACCGACTACTGATCCGTGATGCGAGGATGAGGCGTGCCTCACGTCGCCGCGCTCTTCCGCTACCCGATCAAGGGCTTCACGCCCGAGCCCCGTGACGAGCTCGTCGTGCAGGCCGACGGCCGGATCGAGGGCGACCGGGTGCTGGCGTTCCGATTCGCGGATGCGGCCGAGCCGCAGGAGCGCGACGGCGACGATTACTGGCCGAAGAGCCACGGGCTCTCGCTGATGGAGTTTCCGACGCTCGCGCGTCTCCGGATGGCATTCGACGACGCGACCGGCACGGTTCGCCTGTCGGATGGCGAGCGCACCCTGATCGAGGCGGGCCTGGATGATGCGGGCCGCCGCGCTCTCGAAGAGGTGACGGCCACGTTCCTCGCGGGCACGAGCGATTCGCGGCGGCTCGAAGGCTCCGGAAAGCTGCCGCTCCGACTCGTCGGCGATGGACGCACGTCGCGGTTCCAGGATCGGCCCCGAGGCTACGTCTCGTTGCACGGCGCCGCATCCGTCGCCGCGGTCGACGCGGCGGTCGACGCACCCGTCGATGACCGCCGCTTCCGCTCGAACATCGTCATCTCCGGAACGGAGGCCTGGGCGGAACTGCGCTGGGCCGGGCGCGTGCAGGTCGGCGATGTGGTGTTCGAGGTGCAGCGGCCGATCGGCCGGTGCGCCGCGATCATGGCGAACCCCGACTCGGGCGAACGCGACGCGCGGCTTCTGCGCGTGCTCACGAGCACGTTCGCGCAGGCGGAGCCGACTCTGGGCATTCTGCTGCTGCCCGCGGGCGGGTCGGCGGGCAGCATCCGGGTCGGCGACGAGGTCGCGATCGTCGCCTCCTGACGACACGGGCGTCCGCCCGCCCGATTTCCGGGCCAGGATGGACCCATGGGCACCCCTAAACGAGGACTCGCGGATCCCGACCGGCGCGCGGCGGCGCTCATGCTCGCCGCGACCGTGCTGGCGATCGTGTGGGCGAACTCTCCCTGGGGAGACGGCTACGAGCACCTGTGGTCCATGCCGGTCACGATCGGCATCGGCGACATGCAGCTGCACTCGACGCTGCATTCGCTGGTCAACGACGGCTTGATGACGCTCTTCTTCTTCCTGGTCGGACTCGAGGTGAAACGCGAGCTCACGATCGGGGAGCTCACCGACCGCACCCGCGCACTCGTGCCCATCACCGCGGCGATCGCCGGGCTCATCGTGCCCGCGGCGATCTTCGCGCTCATCACCGCTTCCTCCGGCAACGCCCAGGCGTGGGGTGTCGTGATCTCCACCGACACGGCGTTCCTCATCGGCGCGCTCGCCATCATTGGGCCGAAGTTCCCGGCGCGCCTTCGCACGTTCCTGCTGACCCTCGCGGTCGTCGATGACATCGGCGCGCTCCTCGCCATCGGCCTCTTCTACAGCAGCGGCATCGACCCGACGCCGTTCATCGTGGCGATCCTGCTCATGGCCGCGATCGCGGCCGTCCGCTTCCTGCCGTTCGGCCGAGGCTTCTCCTACGGCGTTCTCGGCATCGCGCTCTGGGTCGCGACCCTGCTGTCGGGAATCCACCCGACCCTCGCCGGCGTGGCGATCGCCCTCCTCATCCCCGTCTTCCCGCCGCGGCGCGCCGACGTCGAGCGCACCGCCGAGCTCTCCCGCGCCTTCCGCGAATCACCCAACACGGTCTACGCCGCGGCGGTGTCACGCAGCCTTCGCGAGTCGCTGTCCATCAACGAACGGATCGACGCCGCCTGGCGCCCCTACATCTCGTTCGGCGTGCTGCCGATCTTCGCGCTCGCGAATGCCGGCGTGCACCTCGACCCGGCGACACTCGCGACCGCGATCTCGAGCCCCGTCACCTGGGGCGTCATCATCGCCCTCGTCGCCGGCAAGTTCATCGGGATCACCGGCGCGACCTGGGCCCTCCGAGCGGCCGGCAAGGGCCAACTCGCCCCGGGGCTCGGGATGCAGCGGATCGCCGGCGGCGCCGCCCTCTCGGGCATCGGTTTCACGATCGCTCTCTTCCTCGTGCCCATCGCGATCCCGGATGAGGAGACTCAGGACCTGGCGCGTGTCGGCATCCTGGTCGCCTCGGTGCTCGCGTTCGGCCTGGGCTGGGCGATCATCGCCATCGGCGACCGCATCCGCCCCCCGATGGCCGTCGGGGCCACCCTGAATCGCCCGGTCGATCCGACCCGCGACCACATCAAGGGGCCCGTGGATGCGGAGTTCACGATCGTCGAGTACGGCGACTTCGAATGCCCGTACTGCGGGCGCGCGACAGGGTCGATCGACGAGGTCTTCGCGTACTTCGGCACGCGGCTGAGGTGGGTCTGGCGGCACCTTCCGCTCGATCAGCCGCACCCGCACGCCCAGCAGGCGGCGCAGGCCTACGAAGCCGCCTCCCGCCAGGGGCGCTTCATCGACATGTCGAGGAAGCTCTTCGCGCACCAGCTCGACCTGGAGACGGACGACCTGTTCCGTTACGCGGAGGAGATCGGACTCGACATGGACCGGTTCGCCGAGGACTTCCGCTCACCCCAGACGCTGCGCCGCATCCAGGATGACCGGCTGGACGCCGAACTGATGGATCTGCATTCGACGCCGACGTTCTTCATCGGCAGCCACCGTCACCGCGGGCCCTGGGACTCCGCGAACCTCATCCGCGCCCTGGAGGCGTCCGCCCCGTCGCCCTCCCCCGCGCCCCGCTGAGCGCGCGGCGTCAGAGGGTGGAGGGGCGCAACTCGGCGCCCGCGTGCGCGATCTCGGCGAGCGCTTTCTCGCTCGAGTCGGGATGCACGCCGGCGATGAGATCCGTGAAGACCCGCACGTGCCGGCCGGCGGCGATCGCATCGAGAGCCGACGCGCGAACGCAGTAGTCCGTGGCGATGCCGACCACGTCGATGTCGAGGATGCCGTGCTCGGCGAGGATCTGGGTCGCGGTCCGCCCGTCGTCCGATGTTCCCTCGAACAGCGAGTACGCGGGCTTGCCCTGCCCCTTCTTCAGGTGGTGCGTCACCCGCGAGGTGTCGAAGACCTCGTCGTACTCCGCGCCGAAGGTGCCCCCGACGCAGTGCACGGGCCAGGTGTCGACGAAGTCGGGTTCGGCCGCGAAGTGCCCGCCGTTGTCGTTCTCGCCGTCGTGCCAGTCGCGCGAGGCCACGATGATCGCGTAGTCGGCCGCGTGATCGCTCACGTACTGTGAGATGCGCTCGGCCACGGCGTCGCCACCGGTCACCCCGAGGGCTCCGCGTTCGGTGAAATCGTTCTGGACGTCGACGATGAACAGCGCTTTGCTCATGGTTCGAGCGTACGCCGGTACTCCGCCCGGGTCACCGTCGCCCCCGACGAATCGGCGTCCGCGTCAGCGCCCACGCTCTGCGGCCCGCCGGGACCGCGGTATCCGTCGACCTCGGGGCCCGCTCGCCACAGTTTCGAGGGCCACCAGATGGCACGACCGATGTCGTAGGCGAGCGCGGGTACGAGCAGCGAGCGCACGATGAACGTGTCGAGCAGCACACCGAACGCCACAATGAATGCGAGCTGCGCGAGGAACAGGATCGGGATGACGCCGAGCGCGGCGAACGTCGCCGCCAGCACGAGACCCGCCGACGTGATGACTCCGCCCGTCGAGACCAGACCGCGCCGGATGCCGATCCGCGTGCCGTGTCGCAGCGACTCCTCGCGCACCCGCGACATCAGGAAGATGTTGTAGTCGATGCCGAGCGCCACGAGGAACACGAAGCCGTAGAGCGGCACCGCAGGGTCAGCGCCGGGGAAACCGAACACGTTGTTGAAGACGAGCGCACTCACTCCCATCGCGGTACCGAAAGAGACCACGGTGCTGACGATGAGCAGCACCGGCGCCAGCACGGACCGCAGCAGCAGCATGAGAATGACCAGCACCACCGCGAGGATCGTCGGGATGATGACCGTGCGGTCACGGATCGACGTGTCGTTCGTGTCGAGGTCGATGGCAGTCTGCCCACCGACCAGCGCGGTGCCTGCGCCGAGGTCCGCGTCGAGCGTCGCCCGGAGGTCCCGGATGCTGTCTTCGGCCGCCAGCGAATCCGCGGCGTCCGTCAACGTCGCAGTCAGCAACACGTCGCCGTTCGAGACGGTCGGCGTCGGGGTGGGCGTTCCCGGCGGGCCCGCGGCGGCGAGCACGAGAGCACCATCCGTCACGGTCACGGCCGCTTGGCCGCTCGGCGCATCGACGGAAGCGACCGACACACTGTCGATGCCGTCCGCATCCGTCAGCACGGTCGCCGCATCGGCGACGTCCGCCTCCTTGACCAGCACGTAGACCGGGCTCCCGGACCCGGCGGGGAAGTGGGCAGCGAGCACGTCCTGTCCGTCACGCGCCTCCGACGCCCCGAGCACCAGGTCGCTCGAGGGAACGCCGTCGGCCTTGAGCTGCGTGATCCCGGCGGTGCCGACGAGCAGCACGATCGTGCTGATGATCCACACCGGTCGGGCGTGGCGCGCGACGAAGCGCGCCACGCGCGGCCAGAGTCCGCGCACGGGCCGGTCCGCATCATCGGAGACCTCCGCGGCCGGCGCCTTCGGGATGAAGGGCCAGAATGCCGCGCGCCCGACGAGGGCGAGAAGCGCCGGCAGGAATGTCAGCGCCGAGAGCATCGCGAAGGCGATGCCGATGGCGGCGATCGGGCCGAGCGCGCGGTTGCTCGCGAGGTCCGACAGGAGCAGGCAGAGCAGACCCGCGATCACGGTGCCACCGGAGGCGAGGATCGGCTCGAAAGCGCCGCGCCACGAGCGCACGGTCGCCTCCCATCGCCGCGCACCGGCCGCGATCGCCTCCCGATATCGGGCCACGTAGAGCAGCGCGTAGTCCGTCGCGGCACCGATCACGAGGATGAACAGGATGCCCTGCACCTGTCCGTTCAGCACGAAGATCTCGGCCTTCGCGAGCCACCACACCGTCAGAAGCGCGACGCAGAGCGCGAACAGCGAGGTCATCAGCACGAGCACCGGCAGAAGCGGCGACCGGTAGACGATGATCAGAATCACGAAGACCGCTCCGAGCGCCACCAGGAGCAGGAGCCCGTCGATCCCGAGGAACCCCTCGGTCAGGTCCGCGGTGAAGCCCGCGGGACCCGTCACCCACCCCTCGAGCCCGGCCGGCAGGTCGCTCCGCAGAATCTCCCGGATCGACTCCACGATCTCCCGTACTTCGCCGGAGCTGTCCACCGGCACGAAAATCTGCGCGGCGTTGCCGTCGTCGGAGGCGATCGGCGGGGACACACCATCGAGCACTCCGCCGAGGCTCGCGATGTCGTCGGCCACGGTCTGCAGGTCGGCGAGCTGCGCGTCATCGAGCGCCGCACCGCCCTCGATGACCACGACCGCCGGGATGCTGTCATCACCGAGGAAGTCGGTGAGCCGCTCGTTCACCTGCGTGGCCGCCGCGCTCTGCGGCAGGAACGAGGACTGGTCGTTCGTGGAGACCTCGTCGACCTTGCCGAAGTACGGGCCGCCGATCGAGCCGCCCGCGACCCAGATCAGCACGAGCAGCACCGGGATGCCGAGACGCAACCAGCGCGAGGGAGCGGAACCGCTCGGAGAAGACGAAGCCATGTAGCTAGATTATCTAGCTATCTCCGTTTCCGCATCCCGAAGTTGATCACCCGGGCGATTCCCCCGCCAGCATCATCACGAGCGGTACGACAAAAGACAGCACACCGAGCGCGAAGAAGCCGGCCGCGAGCCACCAGGCGAGTCTCGCGAGGGGCCAGTGCGCGGTGAGGCGAACGCGGTTCGATCCGCGGCGGTAGAACAGCTCGACGGTGTCGCCCGGTCCCACGTGCGCGTCGTCGTGGGGCGAGAGCACCGCCACGCCCACTCCCCCGTCGTGGGTGAACCAGCGCGCGATCCGACCGTGATCGGACGGTTCCAGCACCGCGGACGCCGAGAGCCACGTACCGTCGGCGAGAGTCAGGATGAGGGCGACGAGCGCGAGCAGAACGCCCGCGGCCAGGCCGATCCACGTGAACGTCTCGAACAGGATCTCGAGAGTGCTTCCCATTCGTCCGCCCCTCGCAGCCTCCCCTGCAGTATCCCTTACCGCTCCGGTCCGCCTCAAACTCCCGGGCACCGAGGCGCGTCGGGGAAAACAGAAGAGGCCCGGAAAACCGGGCCTCTTCGTGTGGAGCCACCTAAGGGAATCGAACCCTTGACCTATTCATTACGAGTGAATCGCTCTGCCGACTGAGCTAAGGTGGCGCGACGCGCGAGCGCGGCGCACGATGATCGATCCTACATGTTCACGAGCGTCCCAGCGAACCGGCGACCACCGCGCTCATTCGCAGCGCAGGCCGTCCGTCGGCACGGTGCCGTCGGTGAAGTACTTCTCCACCGCGTCGTCGACACACGCGTTGCCCTTGTTGTAGCCGGTGTGCCCCTCACCGACGCGGGTGATGAGCACGCCCGACGACAGCTGGTCGGCGAGTGCCACCGACCACTCGTAGGGCGTCGCCGGGTCGCCGGTCGTTCCGACCACCACGATCGGGGCCGCACCGTCGGCGGTCAGCGCGGTGCGCGTGCCGGTGGCTTCTGCCGGCCACGAGGCGCAGCCGTCGGTCGTGCCCCAGTACGGTGCGACCGTCGGCGCCTTCTCGGCGAGCAGCGCCTCCGCAGCCGCCTGGTGGTCGGCGTTGTCGGCCGGGTAGTCCATGCAGTTGTAGGCCGTGAACGCCTCGGTGGAGTTGTCGGAGTAGGTTCCCCCGGAGCGGGCGTAGTAGAAGTCGGCGAGCTGGAACGCCGGACCGGCCTGACCCTGCAGCGCGCTGCTGAGCGCCGTGGTCAAGTAGGGCCAGCTGTCCTGCGAGTAGAGGGCAGCGATGATCGCGGTGAGCAACGAGTCGGCACCGAGCTGGCGGCCGTCGTCGTTGGCGAGCGGAGTGCGATCCACGCTCGCGAGGAGCGTGCCGAGGTCGGCCATGGCGTCATCGACCGTTCCGGCGAACGGGCAGTCGCTGCCGCCCAGGCAGTCGGCCATGTAGCTGCGCAGCGCCGATTCGAACCCGACGCCCTGCGTGGTCGAGACCTCGAGCGAGCTGGCCTGCGGGTCGAGCGCACCGTCGAGCACGAGGCGGCCGACGCGGTCGGGGTACAGGTCGGCATAGGTCGCACCGAGGAACGTTCCGTACGAGTAGCCGAGGTAGTTGAGCTTCTCGTCGCCGAGCACCCCGCGCAGCAGGTCCATGTCGCGCGCCGACTGCACCGTCGTGATGAACGGGAGGATGCCATCGCTGTTCTCGTCGCACGCCGCCGCGAACTGGGCGCTGCGCTGGGTCAGCTCATCCGTCCACTGCGCGCTCCCCCGGGTTCCCGCGGGGATGTCGAAGAGGTACGCGTCCATGTCGCGCGCGTCGTAGCACTTCACCGCGGTCGACCGCCCGACCCCGCGCGGGTCGAACCCGATGATGTCGTAGTCGGCCTGCAGCGCCTCGCCGACGGCGAAGTCGATCGACCCCTGGATCAGGTCGACACCGCTCGCGCCCGGGCCGCCCGGGTTGGTGAGCAGGGATCCCTGGGGCTCGCCGTCCGTGGCCCGCTGGCGCACGACGGAGAGCTCGATGTCACCCGCGTCGGGCTCGTTCCAGTCGAGGGGTGCGCGCACCGTCGTGCAGTCGAAGGTGCCCCCGCAGTCCTCCCAGGCGAGATCCTGGCTGTAGAACGGGATCAGCGCTTCCTCGACGCCCGACACGTCGGGCTCCGCGCTCGTGCTCGGCCGCGTCGGGGAGTCCGGGATGAACGAGCACCCCGCGAGGGCGACGGATGCGGCGGCGACCACCGCGATGAACACACCGCGGATCGTGCGGGAGGTGCGGGTCATGAGGAGGTCCTTCCGGTGGCGACGGCGACGAGCAGGCTTTCGATGGCGAGGGCGGGCGCGGCGTTGCGTTCGACGTTGCGCCGAGTGAGGGCGATCTCATCGAGCACGAGCAGGGTGCGCGCGGGCGACCACGCGGCGGCGAGCGCGCGGAGGTCGTCGTCGAGCTCGGTGTTGATGAGGTCGTCCGCGCGGCCGTACTGGAGCATGATGACGTCGCGGAACATCGACTGCAGATCGGTGAGCACCCGGTCGATCCCGTCGCGGAGGCTGCGCGTCGCGCGGCGTTTCTGCTCATCGGCGAGGGCGTTCACTTGCGCACGGACCGCGGGGGGAACCGCGGCGCCCGGGGCGACCCCCACCATCCGGAGAAGATCGGAGCGCTCGGCTTCGTCGCGCAGGGCGGTGATGGCCTTGGCATCGTCGCCGGCGGCCTGCACGATCCGGGTCGCCGCCTCCACGGCGTCGCCGACGCCCCGGACGGCCAGCACGGCACGCAGCGTGTCGTCGCGCCGGGCGCGGGCGTCGGCATCCGTGGCCAGCCGCTGCGCCATCCCGATGTGGCGCTGCGCGTGCCGCGCGGACTGCGCAGCGATCGCCGGGTCGACTCCCGTCCGGGCAGCGATCAGGCGGGCGACGTCGTCGACCTCGGGCTCCTTCAGGCGCACGGTGCGCACGCGGGAACGGATCGTCGGCAGCAGGTCGGCGTCGCTCGGCGCGCAGAGCACCCACACGGTGCGCTCGGGAGGTTCTTCGAGCGCTTTCAGCAGCACGTTGGAGGTGCGTTCGGCCATACGATCGGCGTCTTCGACGACGATCACCCGGTAGCGCCCGAGCGACGGCGAGAAGTACGCCCGTTCGACGAGTTTGCGGGCCTCTTCGATGCGGATGATGACCTGCTCGGTGCGCAGAGCCGTCAGGTCGGGATGCGACCGGGCGAGCACCTGACGCATCGCCGGCTCGTCGCCGGGCTCCGCGATCAGCGACGCGGCGAACGCGTAGGCGAGCGTCGACCGACCCGACCCGGGCGGCCCCGTGATCAGCCAGGCGTGCGTCATCTGCGACGGATCATCGGCCGCGGCGCGCAGCATCCGCACGGCGTCGTCCTGCCCCCACACGTCTTCCCAGGGGAAGGTGGCGGGCGCAGTTTCCATACGGTTCACCCTAACGGCGACCCCCGACGGCGAACGCCGCTCAAGCGAGGTGTGGAGCGATCCGCTGACGGATGACGTCGGCGATCTCGGCCGGCGGGAGTGCCGCGTCGACGATCAGGAATCGATCGGGCTCCTCGGCGGCGAGCGCGAGAAAAGCCGCGCGCACGCGCTCGTGGAAGTCCGCCTTCTCCGCCTCGAGACGATCGAAGGGCTTGTCTGCCGCGTCGAGTCGGCGACGTGCCGCATCCGGGGCGAGATCGAGCAGGACGGTCAGTTCGGGCAGCGCATCTCCGGTCGCCCACAGCGACAACGAACGGATCTCGGCGGGGTCGAGCACGCGCCCGGCACCCTGGTACGCGACCGACGAGTCGAGATATCGGTCCTGGATGACGACCTCGCCGCGCGCGAGCGCCGGGCGCACCAGGGTCTCGATGTGGTGCGCGCGGTCGGCGGCGTAGAGCAGTGCTTCCGCGCGAGACGCGATCTCGCCCCGGTGGTGCAGGACGATGTCACGGATGAGGACGCCCACCTCGGTTCCGCCGGGTTCGCGGGTGCGGGTCACCGTGCGCCCCGCATCCGTGAGCCACTGCTCGAGGAGGGCGGCCTGGGTGGTCTTGCCCGAGCCGTCTCCGCCCTCGAACGTCACCCAGAGGCCGGGCGCGCTGCTCACTTCTTCGCGGCGGGCTTGCGGGTCGTGGTCTTCTTCGCCGCCGTGCGCTTGGGCGCCGGGCCCTTCGCACGCTTGTCGGCGAGCAACTGCTTCGCGCGCTCGAAGTCGACGTCCTCGACGGTCTCCCCGCGCGGGATCGTCGCGTTCGTCTCACCGTCGGTGACGTAGGCGCCGAACCGGCCGTCCTTGATCTTGATCGGCTTTCCGCTGACCGGATCGGCGTCGAACTCCTTGAGCGCACTCGATGCGCGCCGCGCGCCGTACTTGGGCTGCGCGTAGATCTCGAGCGCCTGCTCGAGGGTCACGTCGAAGATCTGCTGCTCGCTGTCGAGCGAGCGCGAGTCAGTGCCCTTCTTCAGGTACGGACCATACCGGCCGTTCTGCGCGGTGATCTCTTCTTCCGTCGCCGGGTCGACCCCGACCACGCGCGGCAGGTCGAGGAGCCGGAGCGCGGTTTCGAGGTCGACGGTGTCGACCGACATGCTCTTGAACAGCGACGCCGTACGGGGCTTCGGGGCGACTTCCTTCTTGGCACCGCGCTTCTTCGGGGCCTCGACGACCTCGCCGGTCGATTCGTCGACCGCATCCGGATCGGTCGGTTCGACCTCTTGGACGTACGGACCGAAGCGGCCGTCCTTGACGACGACGAGCTTGCCGTTGCCGGGGTTCTCCCCCAGCACGCGGTCACCCGCCACGGGAGCATCGATGAGCTCCTGCGCCTTCTCGGGCGTCAGTTCGTCGGGCGCCAGCTCTTCCGGCACGTTCACGATGCGCGGCTTCGCCTCGGGGTCATCGGATTCGGTGACCTCGAGGTACGGGCCGTACTTGCCGAACCGGAGCGTCGCCGTGTCGGTGATGCGCGTCGAGTTGAGCTCGCGCGCATCGATGTCGCCGAGGTTCTCGACGATGTGACGAAGACCGACGTGGTTCTCGGACCCGAAGTAGAAGTCGCGGAGCCACTGCTCCCGACGCTGCTCACCCCGGGCGATCGCGTCGAGGTCGTCTTCGAGCGCGGCCGTGAAGTCGTAGTCGACGAGGTCGGCGAAGTGCTCTTCGAGAAGACGCACCACGCTGAAGGCCAGCCAGCTCGGCACGAGCGCCTGGCCGCGCTTGCTCACGTAGCCGCGGTCGAGGATCACGTCGATGATGCTGGCGAACGTCGAGGGGCGGCCGATGCCGCGCTCTTCGAGCGCCTTCACGAGGCTCGCTTCGGTGTAGCGCGGCTTCGGGGAGGTGCTGTGGCCCTTCGGCTCGACGTCCTTCGCGGCGAGCGTGTCGCCGACCGCCATCGCGGGAAGCGACTGGTCGTCGGCCTTGTCGGCGTCGGCGCGCTTCTCGTCGCGACCCTCTTCGTACGCCTCGAGGAAGCCCTTGAAGGTGTACACGGTGCCGGATGCGGTGAACTCGACGGCCTTGCCGTCGGCGGTGAGCGCCAGGGTGACGGTCGTCGTCTCGTACTTGGCGTCCGACATCTGGCTGGCGACCGTGCGCTTCCAGATGAGGTCGTAGACGCGCTGCTCGTCGCGGTCGAGCTCGGACGAGATCGATGCCGGGGTGCGGAAGTGCTCTCCCGACGGACGAATCGCCTCGTGCGCTTCCTGCGCGTTCTTGCTCTTGCTGGCGTGCGTGCGGGGGTTCGCGGGCACGGCGCGGTCGCCGTACAGCGACACGGCCTGCTCGCGCGCCGCTGTGATGGCCTGCTTCGACAGCGACGTCGAGTCGGTGCGCATATAAGTGATGTACCCCTTCTCGTAGAGACGCTGGGCGACACTCATCGTGTGCTTGGCGCTCATCGAGAGCTTGCGCCCCGCCTCCTGCTGGAGGGTGGAGGTCGTGAAGGGGGCTTTGGGGCTGCGGGTACCGGGCTTGGATTCGACGCTGGCGACCGTGAACTCACCGGTCGTCTCGATCGCGGCGGCGAGAGCGCGCGCCTCGGTCTCGGACAGCACGATGACGGCCTTCTTCAGCGTGCCGCGGTCATCGAAGTCGGTGCCGCGGGCGAGCGGTGCGCCATCGATACGCGCCAGCCGCGCGGTGAACGCGGATTCGCCCTTGGCGGCGAGAGCCTCGATGTCCCAGTAACTGGCGGAGACGAACGCCATCCGCTCGCGTTCACGTTCGACGACCATGCGGGTCGCGGCGGACTGCACGCGGCCGGCACTCAGCGCCGTGCCTTCGCGACCGCTGCCGACCTTGCGCCACAGCACCGGCGAGACGTCCCACCCGTAGAGGCGGTCGAGCACGCGACGGGTCTCCTGCGCGTCGACGAGGGCGAGGTCGAGTTCGCGGGTGTTCTCGGCGGCGGCACGGATGGCATCCGCGGTGATCTCGTGGAAGACCATGCGCTTGACGGGGACCTTGGGCTTCAGGACCTCGAGCAGGTGCCACGCGATCGCTTCGCCTTCGCGGTCTTCATCGGTGGCGAGCAGGACCTCGTCGGCATCCTTGAGCGCCCGCTTGAGTTCGGTGACCGTCTTCGTCTTGCGGTCGTTGACCACGTAGAAGGGATCGAAGCCGTTGTCGACGTCGATCGAGTACTTGCCGTACGCGGTCTTCTTCTCCGCCGGGATGTCTTTCTTGCTCGCCAGATCACGGATGTGGCCGACAGAGCTCAACACCTCGTACGCATCACCCAGGTAGCCCTGGATGGAGGTCATCTTCGTCGGCGACTCGACGATCACGAGCTTCTTGCCCTGACCGGTCTTCGCCTTCGCGCCCTGTGCCAACAGTGGTCCTTTCGTCGATGCACACCATACACACCCGCAAGATCGGGGCGGCTGGGAGGCATCAGCGGCCGACGACGATCGTCTGGCCGGGTGGCGGCCCCGCTCGCGCGGCTGCCGAGGCGGGAAACGGCCCGAAAGCGGCCGAGACCCGGATGGTCGCGATGAGACCCACCACTTCGCAGGATACGACCTCTGCGGCGGCTCGGGTCGCGATCTCGTCGGCGCGGGCGCACGGAGATCCCGAAACAGCGCCGGATGCGGCGTCCGCCGCGGCGAGCGCCGCCGCATCCGCCGTGCCCGAAAGGCGCTGCGCATGAACCGCCGCCGCTCCCGCCGCGGCGAGGCCGAGCGTCAGCGTGACGATGACCGCGACGACCCCGGTCGACGCGGCGGATCCGGCCATCAGCCGCCGCCGCCCAGGGCGCACGAGGATGCGGTGAACCGCAGCTCGACGACCGGAATCCCGGCGGGCGCGGTCGCGGTCACGCACACCAGGTCGTCCGCGTACTCCACGACGCCCTGCGCCCCCGGAGCAGAGCCCGCGACGAGAGCGAGCGCACGGCCCTCGTCGTCGCCGCGGGCGATCAGGCGTGCCGCATCCGCCGTCGCGTCCTGCAGCCGAACCTGCCGCGACGCCGACGACAGCGCGCCGATGCACAGCACGAGCAGCAGCACGATCGCCGGCAGGGCGACCGCGAACTCGGCGCTCACCGAGCCGCGGTCGCCGAGCCGGCGGCTCATTCGACCGTGAGCGCGCGGCGGATTCATTCGACCGTGAGCGCGCGGCGGATGAGATCCTCCAGGATGCCGCGCACCTCGTCCGAGCGCATGATCACGACCAGCAAACCCGCGAACGCGACGGCCGCAAGTATTGCGCGATTGCGGCGTAATGCGTTTTGAGGTGCATGCATCCCAATAGGATCGAGCTTCATGTGGTGGAAACACGTCGTCTTCTGGGCGAAGGTCGCAGCCGCCATCTGGGTAGGCCTCGTGGGCCTGCTCGAGGTTCTCACCCGCTATGAGGTGGTCGAGCCAAACGACAACCTCCAGCCCACAGTCTGGGTGATCTCCCTCATCATCCTCGGCGTCGGCAGCGTCGGCGAGTTGATCGGGGAGGCCGTCAAGAATCGATTCGCGGAGAAGAAGGGCCGCTACGACGCCGCCTTGATGTCGATGGTCATCGAACTCTGCCGCGACGGAACGCTGCGCTTTGAGGACCTCGGAGGCTCGGTCTACCGCCGAGCACGCTGGCGGCGCACGGTGACGCACGAGGACGGGACGAAAAGTCAGCGTCTAAAGCGAGTTCACCGCTTCCGCCCTTCCGCCTACCCGCCGCCTTCGGGAATCACCTGGACGGCCCGCACCGGCGCTGTTGGCGAGTGCTGGGAGAAACATCGTCACATATATAAGGACTGGCACGCGGTTGCCTCCAAGTACCCCGACCCGCTCACAGCAACTGAGTATGCGCGGGTGTCCAAGTCCACGAAGAACGGCTTCACCCTTGAGGAGTTCAACTCGATCGCGCGGAAGTACTCAGAGCTCCTTGCGGTTCCCATCTACGACCCGTTGAACGACGAGAAGCAACTAGGCGTGCTGTCTGTTGACAGGCTCTTTGATTCGGAACAGAGCTTCGCGCCAGTCCTGGGCAAAGAACCAAAACAGCGCCTGGTCTTCGCCGCGTCGGCGACCATCGGTAGTATTCTCAAACCACAAGCGAAGAACGATTGAGGGTGGCAATAATGCACGAGCTCTCGCCAGAAGAACGATACTTCCGCACACTTCAGAAGCTTGATCCTAGCGACGAGATGAGTCGCATCGTCGAGCACGCCAAAGAGGATCTCCGCTCGCGCGACAACGTCGTGCGTGGCCTGACCCGCGTGAAGGGCTTCACGGCTGAATGAAGTCGTCGGCCGCGGCTGACGTTTTCCACAGAACGCCCCACCTCCGCATCGGAGGCGGGGCGTTCTGCATGATGGAGCGATGGACGACGACGTGTTGGCGGATGCGACGCCGAATTGCGTCGCCTGCCTCACACGCCTCGAGCCGGACGGCTACCTCGAAGTCTGGCGCTGTCCCTCGTGTGGCCTCACGCGGATCTAGTCAATGCCGGACGTCAGTCATCGAGCACCTGGCGGATCTGGCGCTCGGTCGCGGTGAGATCGCCGTCGTAGTCCAGCGACGTGCGGGTAGCCATGGCTGCCTGCTTCTGCGACGGTGTCATCCGACGCTCGATCTCGGCTTCGATCTGTTCGAGGCGGCGGCGGAGGTGGGCTTCTCGGTTGGTGGTCATGATGCTGCGTTCTCCTTCATCTGTTGCTTGCGGGCGCGCGCTGCCGCGCAACGCTCTAGGTACTCGGCGAGTAGCCGATCGCCCTCGTCCTGCTGGTCTTCGGTCCACACGTCGTCGATCGCGAGTAGGTCCCGGATACGGGCGGCGAGGGCTTCGAGCTCGGTCTCTTCGCGGAGGAGATCCCACTGTCGGATGCGCTCTCGCTGCTGCACCCGCTGCGGGTAGGTGTAATCCAGCCAGACGAGCGAGGCCACAAGGAACTCGGGTTCGGAGGCGAACTGCGCGCCCGAGGGCCGCTCGGGATGCTGCTCAACCCCGCACGACCAGCAATTGTTCGCGGTCACTTTTTTGTCGGTCACGGTCGGTGGCCTTTCTGTTGGGTTAGCGGTCGTCGTCGTCATAGATGGGGGCGACGCGAGTCCCGTCGGCGAGTTGCACGAACGCGACGCCGGCACGACGCCGCGTGCGGGTCTTCTTCGACTGCGGTGGCTCGTCACCCTCGGTCGGTGTGTCGGCCGCGAGGACGGGGCGCACAGCGCGTGGCGGCGCGGGTTCCCGCGTACGGCGTACGGGCGCTTCGCGCTGTGCTCGCTCAGCGGCACCCTTCGCCGCGCGCTTCGATCGCTTTCGAGCGATCCGCTCGGCCGCGACGCTCACGACGTACAGCACGCGGCGGTCCGCTTCGCGCCTGGGGAGCGTCGCCGATTCGGCGTACCGGCGACGCTCCTCGCGGAGATACTCGGCGCCCCACGTCTGCCGCTCGGTCGGCGTAATCGCGTCCCACGTGCGCTCTGCTTTCGCCGTCGCCTTGTCCCACGCCGGCCACGGCTGCGGGGGCGCATCCGTGTCGTGGCCGAGCGCGCGAAGCGCCTCCCGCATCTCATCGAGTACCGGGTCGAAGATCGGCTCGTCGTTCGTGCGACGTGCCCTAGGCATCGTCGCCGCCCTTGAGATTGAGGCCGAGGAGCCGAGCGCGCTGCGCCTCGACGGAGGCAAGGAACCGGTAGAGCGCCGTGCGCTCGCCCTGCGACTGAGCGAGCGACAGGTCGAGGTTCGCCTTCCGCACGAGCGCGTCGAGCCGGTCCTCGACCTCCGTCCGAAGATGCTCGGCTTCCTGCTCTCCAAGGCGGGCATATGCGACACGGGCGAGCTCCTCCGCTTCGATCTGGGACACGCTGAGCCGCTCGGCGATGTCACCCCACGACAAGCCCTCTCGGCGCATGACCACCGCGCGGAGGGCTCGTTCAACGGCGCGATCGGCCTCCACCTCTGCGGCGGCGGACGCCCTTTCGAGTTCCTTCGACTTCTTACCCACGGTGGTCGCTGCCCTCGGCGGCCTCGGCGGCCGCCTTCTCCTCGGCCGCGGCCTTCTCCTCGGCCTCGCGTGCGGCGGCGGCCTCGGCGGCGGCGGCCTTGCGGGCCTTCTCCGCAGCGTCGAGCGACTCGAGGGTGCGGACGGCCCACCCAACGCTCTTCACGAGTGCCTCCGCGCCCTCCTGGGCCCACACGATCGGCGACCCTCCATCGTCGAAGTCGTCGGCGGGGGTCTTCGGGGGCGACGGCATCGTCGGGATGAAGTCGCCGCCGGCTCGCACGGCGGGCAGCGCAGCGAGGACCGTCAACGATGCGTCGAGGCGCGGAGTTGCGCGCCGGGCGATGTTCAGCGCCGAAGCGAACTCGAGCACGGCAGCATCCGCCTCAGCGCGTGCTGCCGACTCGAGAGCGGGCGAGTGGTGGGCCAGGATCGCCAAGTAGTCGTAACGCGCTTGGTCGAGCCTGGCGACCGCAGTCTGCCGCTCGAGCTCGGTGTCCTCAGCGCGGTCGCGGGCGGCTTCCTTCTTCTTCCGGACCCCCTTCGCGTCGATCGGCTTGTTCATCGTGCCGGCATGCAGGGCCGCTGCGCGTGACTCGTCGTCGAGGCGATCCACGGCGGTGTTTGCCGCATCTCGCTCACGGGTCGCCTGCACGTAGCCGGCGTGGGCCTCGGCGAGCTCGACGGCGGCCTTATCGATCGCCTTTACGCCGGTATCGCTCAGGATCGAGAGTCGAACCGGGCGGCCGTGTGCGTCACTGTAGAAGATCTGCTGCATTTTCATGGTGGTCGTTCTCCCTATTCGGTGGTGGGGTCGGCGATCGACGCGACGTCGATCCCGTCGGCGACGGTGTATCGCCAGGTCGTCGTTTCCTTGAGGCTGAGGCCGACCGTCGCGACCTCCTCGTCGACCGTGAGCAGGCCGAGGAGGTGGAGCGCTTGCAACTGCCGGTCGACGGTGCTGCGCGGTTTGTCGACGCGCTTCACGACGTCGCGGAGCGGACTCCACGGGTTCGCCGCGACGTCCTCCAGCACCTCGAGTCGAAGGGGCGGCATCGAGTCGCGGGCGACGCGGATCGCGAGGGCGAGTGCGTCTTCGCGGGTGCGGCCAATTGCGACGGCACCGCGGAAGATCTGCGCGAGTTGCTTCGCGAAGCGGGTCGGCATCTCCGGTGCGTGCGAGTCGACGACGTTGCCCCGATAGTCGAGGTCGACTGCGGTGCGAGCAAGGGTAACGAGATCGGCCGCGGCGAGGATGCGCGCAGCTTCGTCGTCGTCAGGGCCGCTCGCATTGATATCAGCACCCTCGAGCACGCCGGCAACCACAGCGGAAAGCTCGGCACGCATCGCCTCTTCACTCCCCGTGTTGCCAATCGCCTTCCGTCCGGCGGCGATGCGACCGACCGAGGAGTCCATGCGGACGATGACGAACCGGTCACCGAATGCGGAGATCGTGTCGGCGTGCGCGCGGTCCCACGCGGTCGTGATGGCGCCGATTACGACAAGTCGGCCTTTCCACTCGAGCGAACGACCGCCGTCCGTGCCGACGTTGCGGACCCAATGCCCGTCGTGGACTTCGCGGAATGCCGCGAAGACTTGTCCGCGCGCAGTGCGATCACCGGACAGCATCGAGGTTCCGTCTTTGATCACGAGGATTCCGCTCTCGCCGATCTGCCGAAGGAGACCACCGGTTGCGTCAGTGCTGCGCTCGCCTTTCGAGGTTGCAGATAGGAGAGCCCCTTCAGAAGCGACGGACGAGAGCACGAGTGCTCCGGCTCCGGCCAGCGACTGCACCGTCTCCGTCTTCGCATTGCCTGACCCCGACACGAGCCAAAGCCACGCCGGGTCGCCGTCCATGCGCTCGATGACAGCCGTTGCGAGCACCGCGTCTAGCGCGCCGAGGTCATAGTCGATGCCGAGCCAACCGCGGAACGCATCATGACAGGCCGCGAGCGAGACCGGCTGAGGCCGCTCGGGTCCAACGAGTCGCGCGGCCTGTCGTTTGCGGAGCTCTCGGCGCTGCGCCTTCGATAGGGCGAAGGTGACCGGCGGAAGACCGAGACGACGGATCGAGCCCGCGAGCGCCTTGTCGAAGTGCGAGAGGTACTCGGAGCCCCATCCTTCCGCGTAGGTGGCGCGGGCGGTGTCGAGAGCCTTACCGACGCCGGGGTGCCCCTGCACTCCGAGGGTGACGAGGCGCGTCACCCCGGTGAGGAGATCGTCGTGCGACATGCCCTCGGAGCGGAAGTTCTTCGTCGCCTTCTTGACGGCCTTGGAGGCCTTGCCGCCACCGAGACGAGCACGGAACGCGCTCTCGTCGGCGTTAGAAGCGCGATCGGCGGGTGCGGGGCGGCGTGCGTCGCCCGAGGTGAGCCACTCGGGCGCGGGGGCGAGCTCCTCGACCGACGTCGGAGGGGCAGAGTAAAGCACGGCGTATGAGTTGCCCGTGCGGCGGTCAATGCCACTGTCCACCTCGAATAGATTCGCGGTGCCGTTGGGCAGGTCCACGCCCACGGGAGCGACGTAGAAGGCGTGCGAGCCGCCGCGGGGGGTGTCCTGCATCCACGTCGGCGGGAGCGGGTACCCGAGGCGCTGGAGCGCGGCGTGGCCGTCCTTCCCGGCATCGACGTCGAGGTCAGCGATCGCGAGGCCGGAGGGACCGGCCGCCACGGCGAAGAGGGCGTCGGGGTGGCGCTCGGCCCACCCGCGGATCGTCGCCTCGTCTGTCGTCGCCTTCGTCTCCCAGCTCTTCACGATCGCCCGCTTCTTGGCGTTCACGGGCAGAACGTGCCAGCCGAGGCGGGCCGCGGCGAGAGCGCGATCGAGGGCGGTCATGCAGTGCCGCCGCTGCGCTTCATGGCTTCGCTGACCATCTCGGCGACGGCCATGCGGGCGAGGATGATCGCCTGCCGACGGCGGCCTCCGCTCGGCCATTGCCGTTCCGGCCACCGGCGATCAACTTCGTCGAGCCACGGTTCGAGCTCGGCGGCCGACGGCTCAGGCGGGCGCTTCTTGCGAGGCGGGAGTCCGGCGGCTTCGCGCTCGGCGTCGCGCTTGGCGTGGACAGCGAGGGCGCCTTTCCGTGCGCGCTCGCTTCGTTCGGCAGGCGTCATATTGGCGGCGGCACGAAGGCCGCCGAGCGCGTTCGCGGCGCGCGACAGTCCGGAAGGATGCCGGTCCTCGGGTAGCGCCGCGTCGAGGTCGGCGCCCTCGTCGCCCGTCATCGCGCACTCGCGAAGAGTGAGGCGACGCGCGCGGCGCGCATCGGATCGGGCGCAGGCATGGCGTCGACGAGCGCGGCAATCGCGTTGTCAGGATCGGAGAAGACGTCGTCGAGCGAGTCGGTGGACATCGAGAGAGAAGTGGTGTGAGCCACGGGCGGGCCTATCGGGTCGAACCTCGAGCACCCCTTTCCCGATATCGGGCCGAGTGTCGGATCGACCGGCGATGACCTCCGCCCCGTTCGGGGTGGGCTGCTGCCGTCTCCCCGGAAGCCGGTTGAAGGGCTTCCGGTTTGTGAGGGAGTGGCGCCGGTCAAAGACCGATACGCGTCACCTCACGCTCCACGTCTACCATCACGATGCCGGCGCGTTCTGCTGAAGCATTCCGACACTGTCGCCGATCGCTCGACTGTAGATCTGACGAGCGTACCTCTTCTACTAAGCGGACCGCAAGCTGGATTCAGTACCTGACCAGGCGTTCTCACCTATTGGTCGATAGATCGCTCCGGCCCAGTGCATGAGGCTAACCAGATTTGTTGGAGGGGGTGTGCGTGGAGGACGGTTCGTGAACCTCTCTTCTAGGGGTAGGGGGGTTACCAACAAATCTGGTGAGCGTTTGAGCCGCTATCGTCCGATTCGCGGGGACTTAGCACCGGGGGGCGTGGCCTATCCCGTGAGCCGGGGCCGGATAGTGACCTCGAACGCGTACTCGAGCTACCCCGCCGCCTCGTCGCCAGGGCTGCCCGCCACTATCCGGGACACGCGGCACGAACAACAGCGCCCGCCGTCGCGCGCAGAGCGGACCCGGGGCCGAGAACTGTCGGCTGACGCGGCTATCTTGAGGGAATGGACGCGAATGAACTTGTGAAGCGCTGCGGAATCTGCGACTCGCCCGTGCACGAAAGGCTCGAGCGAGGGGAGAAGACGATCACGGACGCTCGCCCGCCGCTCGAAGTAGTGCGTGTCTGCCAGAACTTGGAATGCCCGAGCAACACGGGCGACGCCGCGCTCGTCGACGCGGTCTAAGCGCCGCCCGCCGACGTGATCGTGATCGTCTTCGCGAACTTTTCGGCGGGCATGTTGCGCCGGTTCCCCTGACCAACGCTGTGCACGCGGATCTCGAAGAGGTCGCCGAGCACGGTCCGCTTCTCGCCGAGGGTGAGCGCCTGCCACGCGGCGAGAACATCGCCGGAGCCGACGATCCCCTCGAGCGTCGAGCGGTCGGCGCCCGCGGCTAGCTCACGCCTCATTCCGTCCCGCTTCGACACGATGCGCCCGCGGCGCTGCATGTACTCCGCTCGGTCGATGACGCCCTCGTCCCGATCCTGGCCGAGCTCCGCGAGGGCCGCGTCGAGCTTCGCGAGTTCGACTATCAAGGCTCCGGCGTCCGCCCGCTCACGGGGCTCGAGAAGCGCGCCGCGGTGCTTCGCGATGTACTCCACCGCGTAGCGCTCGACGTAGGCGTCGAGCGGGTCGCCGCGTCGCATGAAGTGGGCCATGGAGCCGCACCGGTAGGAGTGCACGCCCTTCTCACCGCCGCCCGCGTGAATGGGGCGGTCGCAGACGCCGCACAGCGCGAGCCCGCTCAAGAGCCACCGCCGCGTCGGGCCGGGCGACGTGCGTCGGTCGGGGTGTGCGAGCTTCGCCTTCGCCGCCTCCCACTGCGCGACGGTAACGATCGCTGGCCACTTCCCGACCTCGCACGACTCACGGGTGATCGCGGCCTGATCGTAGGGTCGCTGCTCGCCGTCCTCCGGCGGGAGCGGCAACAGAGCGGCGTAGTAGGGCGAGAGGAGTATGCGGCGGAGCGTCGTCGCCGTGAACGGCACACCCGCTACCACGACGCCGCCGCGTTTGTAGGGCGCCGTCCGCTTCCCGGCCTCGTTCAGGTCGCGCGCGATCGAGCCGAGGGGCACGCCGGCGAGGAACATCTCGAAGATCCGCCGCACGTCGTCGGCGCGGTCCGGGTCGCGTTCGTACGCTTCGCCACTCTCGCCCGCCTTCACGCGATCGGCGCGGACCTTCGTCGGCACCCACATATAGCCGTACGGCACCCGCCCCGACGTCGGTACGCCGTCGCGCCGCCGTGCCTTGTTCGCGAACACGCGCCGCTCGGCCTTCGTCTCGCTCTCCGCGCGGGCGACGCTCGTGAGTACGTTCGCCATGAGTCGCCCGTTCACTGTCGTAAGGTCGACCTCGCCGTCGCTCGTGACCACGGCCACCTTCGCGGCGGTCAGCGCTTCCAGCGCGGAGAGCGATCGGGCGAGGCGGTCCAGCTTCCGCACCACGAGGACGTCGAAGCGGCCCGCGTGAGCATCGCTGAGCATCTGCGCGAACGCGGTCCCTTCGCCTCGGACCTTGTACCCGCTGACGTTGTTGTCGCGGTAGGTGTCTACGAGTTCGAAGCCACGCGCGGCGACGACGTGCTCGCACGCGATGATCTGCTCCGCGATGCGCTCGTCCTCTTGCACCGATTGGCGGGCGTAGATCGCCGCACGAACGGCCGCGGGCTTCGTCTTCGGGGTCATACGCTCAGTCTGCTCTAATCCGCCGACACTGGCCATCGTGGCGATCGCATACTCCGCGGTTGCGGCGCCGGTGTCGTCGGCGAAGAGGCGGCGGGCACAGAGCGACGTGAGAACCGGCGGATGCGGGCGACCGACCCCGGGGGACGCGGGCCGCTCGAGAGGCGCGCGGTGAGGGCGAAGCGTGGTGCGGTGACGGATGACGGACATGATGTCTCCTTCTATAGAGGGGCACGATGGTGGGCACGATGGTGGGCACGGTGGTGGGCACGGTCTGTGCGGGCGAGGGGTGGGCACGGTCTGTGTGGGCACGGTCGCTCACACCCCCAGCGAGGTCGACGACAGGATCGCCATGAGCATCGGCGCCACGCCGAGCACGATGAACGCCGGCAGGACGCAGACGCCGAGCGGCACGAGCAGGGCGGACGAGAGCCGGGCCGCCCGCATCCGCCCCTCGGTGCGGGCACGCTGACGCGCCATCGCCGCCGAGGCGCGGAGCAACTCCGCCGCCGGAACACCCGCCGACCGCGAGAGCTCGAGAATCCGATCGATCTCGGCATCGCCGTCCTCGTGCGAAGCGGATGTCGACGCGGGGGCGGCAGGCTCGGTGACCGTCGCGTTCCGGCGGCCCGGCGCGCTCCGGCGACTCGGCGCGTTGCGGCGGCTCGGCGCGTTCCGACGGCCGGGCGCGCTCCAGCGGCCAGGCGCGCCGCGGGCACCCGAGCTGGATGGAGGCTGCGAGGTTCCCTGGGGCTGCGCAGTCTTCGGAGTTCCTGGTGTCTTCGGGGTTTTCCGTGTCTTCGGGGTTCTCGGTGCGCCGAGGGGGTGGCCGCGCGCACCGATGCGGCCCGAAGCGAGGAGATCTGCCGAAGCGAGGACGGATGCGGGGTTTCCGGCCCTCGCCCGAGCAGATCTCCTCGCTTCGGGCGCCGCAGCGTCCGCCCCCGCTGCGTCCCGCCCACGCGCGTCGTCCGCGAGCCGACGCGCGCGCTCGATCGAGACGCCTCCGCTGAGGGCGATCGCGATCAGTTCTGCGCCGAGCCCCGCCACCTGCGGGGGCGGGCCCGCTCCTCGGACCAGCCGACGCGTCCACACGTGGGCGGCGCCCATGAGCAGGAGGCCCAGCGCGAGGCAGGCGATCCCGCCCGGGCTCGTCGTCAGCACCCCGAGCGTGTCGACCCCGAGCGCGACGCCCAGCACGACCGCGACGAGCGGCAGCCAGGTCATCAGCCGTGCGGTCGAGGCAGGTTCGGCGAGCGCGACCTGCACCTCGTCACGGCATTCATCGGCCTCTCGGAGCGCACGGGCGATGGCACGGAGCCCGGCGGCGAGCGGAGCGCCCACTTCCGTCGCGACCCGCCACGCAGCGGCGATCGGCGCCCAACGCTCGCCTTGCGCGGCGATCGCGCCGGCCAGGTCGGAACCGGAAGCGTGACGGGCGGAGATGGCCGCGGCATCCGCTTCGCCGGACTCGGCAAGGAAGCGCCATGCACCCGCGGGAGCGACGCCGGCCTGCAGCAGGACGGCAAGCCGCAACGCGATCTCCGGCGTGCGATCAGCCGGTGCGGGAGCACGGCGGAGAGTCAGACGGGCCACGGCGCCTCCTCGATGACCAGCCGCTCGTTCCGGATGCCGGGGCGCCCGACTCCGGCGACCCGGCGCACTCCGTCGGCGCCGCGCTCGAGATGCACGACCCACCCGATCGCGCTCGCCACCTGCCGCGCGAGCGCCCGGTCATCGAGTCCGGCGAGGGCGCCGAGCGCTTCCAGCCGCGCCGGCACGTCGCGGAGACCGTTGGCATGCAGCGTCCCCGCCCCGCCGTCGTGACCCGTATTGAGTGCGGAGAGGAGTTCGCGGACCTCCGCGCCCCGGCACTCCCCGACCACGAGCCGGTCGGGCCGCATCCGGAGCGCCTCGCGGACGAGCTGCGCGAGCCCGATCCCGCCCGCCCCCTCGAGGTTCGGCTGGCGCGCCTCGAGCCGGACGTGGTGCGGATGATCGATGCGGAGCTCGGCGACATCCTCGATCGTCACGATGCGCTCCCCCGCGGGCGCCGTTGCCAGGAGTGCGCCCAGCAGAGTCGTCTTGCCGGTTCCGGCCGCACCCGTCACCAGCAGGTTCTCGCGCGCGGCGACGAAGCCCTCGAGCATCGCGCGCCCGGCGTCCCCGAACACCCCGCGCGCTTCGAGCCCCGCGAGGTCGACGATGTCGGCACGCGGCACGCGGATGGAGATCGTCGTGCCGTCGGCGCACACGGGCGGCAGCACGGCATGCACGCGGATGCCGCCATCGAGGCGCACATCCACGCACGGCGTCGCGTCATCGATGTGCCGACCGCCGAGCGCGATGAGGGAAACCGCCAGTTCACGCACCTCCTCCTCGCCGGCCCGCCACTGTGCCACGCGCTCGGCGCCGGCGCCGCGGTCGACGAAGAGTCCGCGCGCCCCGTTGACGAAGATGTCGGTGACCGCCGGATCATCGGCGTGCGCGCGCAACGCCTCCGGCAGGCGTGCCCTCGCCGGCGGGATCCGCGGCGCGTGCGGCGCGGAAGCGTCCGCGCGAGCAACCGCCGAAGTCGCTGCTGCGCCCAACGCGGCCGCGGGGCGCACCACGAACGGCTCCGCACGCGGCATACCGAATGCATCCGCGCGCGGCGCCCCGAATGCATCCGCACGCGGCGCCCCGAATGCATCCGCACGCGACGCGCCCGCCGCATCCGATCGCACCCCGGCCGGCACACCGCGCGCCACCGCTCGAGACACCGAGGCGTCGGGCAGGCTTGGCGTCTCCGCGCGGGGACTCACGACGAACGGCGGGGGCATGGCACGACGCTAGGTCGCGAGCGACGGCGGCACCCCGCCCAGACCCCCGTCCGTGGACAGCTCGCCGAATATCGCCGCTGTGGAGATGCGGTCGGCCCCTCCGTCACGCGAGGGCGCACCCTCGCACAAAAAAGAAGGCGGCATCCTCATGGGGGGTGAGGATGCCGCCGTGCGCGACCCTCCGAATGGGGGGCACTGAGAGATCGCGCACACCCGAATAGATCGCGGGCGACCATGAGCATACGCGCGCCCGATGGGACGCGCCAACAGCAATCGGCGCGTGTCCCCTGCCGCATCCGTCACCAACTAACGGGGGTGGCGCGTCCCTCGCCGCGGGTCGCAGGATGGGACCCGGCGCGTAGGTCGCGCCACCCTCACGGCGCCCGGTGGCGCGGTACGCAAAGGAGCGCACATGAGTAGCCAGATCGACCACCTGTTCTCCGAGGACCGCCGGTTCGCTCCGGATGCGGCCTTCGCCGCCGATGCCGTCGGCACGGCCGCGCTCTACGCCGAGGCGGCCGCCGACCCGGAGGCGTTCTGGGCCGCGCGAGCGCGCGAGTACGTGCACTGGCACCGCCCGTTCACCGAGGTGCTGGACTGGTCGAATCCGCCGTTCGCGACCTGGTTCGCCGACGGCGAGCTTAACGTCGCGTACAACTGCCTCGACCGTCACGTCGAGGCAGGCCACGGCGACCGCGTTGCACTTCTCTGGGAGGGCGAGCCCGGCGATCAGCGACGGGTGACCTACGCGGAACTCACCGACGAGGTCAAGCGGCTCGCGAACCTGCTCACCGAACTCGGCATCGGACAGGGCGACCGCGTGGCGATCTACCTGCCGATGATTCCCGAGGCGGTGGCGTCGATGCTGGCCGTCGCCCGCGTCGGCGCGGTGCACTCGGTCGTCTTCGGCGGATTCTCGGCCGACAGCCTGCGCGCCCGCATCGACGATGCCGGAGCGAAGCTCGTGATCACGGCCGACGGCGGGTATCGGAAAGGCAAGGTCTCGGCGCTGAAGCCGGCCGTCGACCTCGCCCTCGCCGATCGGAACGGCGCCGGCCCCCAGGAGACGGTGGAGCACGTCCTCGTCGTCCGACGCGGCGGCAACGATGTCGACTGGGTCGACGGTCGCGACCTGTGGTGGCACGAGGCGGTGGCCACCGCATCCGCCGACCACGTCGCGCACGCGTTTCCGGCGGAGAACCCGCTGTTCATCCTCTACACCTCGGGCACGACCGGTAAGCCGAAGGGCATCCTGCACACGTCCGGCGGCTACCTCACCCAGGCGGCGTTCACGAACAGCGTGGTGCACGACATCCACCCCGAGTCGGACGTGTACTGGTGCACGGCGGACGTCGGATGGATCACGGGCCACACCTACGTGACGTACGGGCCGCTCGCGAACGGCGCGACGCAGGTGATCTACGAGGGAACGCCCGATTCACCGCATCCGGGACGCTGGTGGGAGATCGTGGAGAAGTACGGCGTGACGGTCCTCTATACGGCCCCCACCGCCATCCGCTCGTTCATGAAGATCGGGCGCCAGGTGCCGCAGGAGTTCGACCTATCGAGCCTGCGTCTGCTCGGGTCGGTCGGCGAGCCGATCAACCCCGAGGCCTGGGTCTGGTACCGGTCGGTCATCGGCGCGGGAACCGCACCGATCGTCGACACGTGGTGGCAGACCGAAACGGGCGCCATCATGATCTCGGCGCTGCCCGGCGTCACCGAGACGAAGCCCGGGTCGGCGCAGGTGCCGCTGCCCGGGATCTCGGTGGACGTCGTCGACGACACCGGCACGGAGGTCGGCAACGGCAACGGCGGTCTGCTCGTGGTGACGCGTCCGTGGCCGAGCATGCTGCGCGGGATCTGGGGCGACCCCGACCGGTTCGTCGAGACCTACTGGGAGAAGTTCGCGGCTCGCGGCTTCTACTTCGCGGGCGACGGTGCGCGCCTGGACGACGACGGCGACGTCTGGCTGCTCGGTCGCGTCGACGACGTGATGAACGTCTCGGGGCACCGACTCTCGACCGCCGAGATCGAATCGGCCCTCGTCGGGAACGAGGCCGTCGCCGAGGCGGCCGTCGTCGGCGCCTCGGATGAGACCACCGGCCAGGCGGTCGTCGCTTTTGTATGTATTAAGAACTCGCACGCTGTGAATCCCGATGAACTCGAGGCGTTGATAGTCGAATTACGCGCGTGGGTCGCGCAACAGATCGGCGCGATCGCTCGTCCTCGCGACATCTATATCGTGACCGAACTTCCGAAGACGCGATCCGGAAAGATCATGCGTCGCCTCCTTCGTGACGTTGCGGAGGGGCGCGAGGTCGGCGACACGACGACGTTGGCAGACACGATGGTCATGAGCACGATCAAGGGTCAAGTGAAGAGCAAGTAATCGCGGCGACGTGCGACACGCACTCCCCTCCGTGTCGCACGGCGAGTTCGTCATGGACGCCCTCGCGCAGATCGGTATGGTCCTCCCCGACGCCGACACCGGCAAGCTCGGCGACGCGGCCTCCGCGTGGTCGGAGTTCAGCTCGTCGATCACGAGCGCCAAGGGCGAGCTCAACGGCACCCTCACCAACCTGGCCGGCATGGACATCCCCCAGGCCGGACTGACGGGATGACGTCCCAGCAGCTCGCCGAGCACTTCCAGCCGAAGACACCGACCGACGAGATCCGCGACCTCGTTCAAGGGTCGTACGAGAGGGGCGAAGAGCGCCCCGACCCGGCGCAGCCCGACTACCGTCCCACGACGTTCCAAGCGGACCACATCATTCCTCTTCGAAGGATCGTCGACCTCCGGGGTTTCCGGGACCTCACCTACGAGCAGATGCTCGACATCGTGAACCTCTCCGCGAACTTCTGGGGCATGGGTCCGCGGACCAACGCGTCGACGGGCTCCAAGCCGCTCGAAGCATGGCCAGGGCACCCCGCCTTTGCTCCCATCACGCCGGAGACGCGCGCCATGCTGCGCAGGATCAGCAATGAGGCTCTCGACGCGGTGACCGATGCCATCGACGACTTCCTCGACGGTGCGTGATCGCTCATCGGGCGACGGTGAGCACCTAATGTGGAACGACGAGACGACAGGAGGTACGACGTGCTGGAGACCGTGACGACCGACATCGACGGAGCTCGCGTGAGCGGGAGCGCCATGGGCGAGTTGTCCGCACAAGTCGGCGGCATCATCGAAGCCCTCCGGCCATACCGCGCCGAGTTCCGCGATGGGCTGAGCGTGCAGCTCGGATGGGGGCCCTTCATCCTCCGCCAGGATTCAGAGGACGCCTACACGGTGGTCGCCCCACGATACGAGGATCATGCGGACGGGGAGATCACCGACGACCTGACGCTCGCGCTGTGGACGCTCGTGGGGCAGACTCTCGTCCTGTCGATGGCGGAGATCGATGAGCCGACCCCGACGAACTTCGACCAGGACGTGATCATCGCCAACCGGGCGATCGACGCCGAGCGCTGGACCCTGTCACGCAGCGCGCCTCGCCCGCACGACAGCGGGTGGTACATGGACGTCTACCCCACTCCGCCCGGCGAGGCACTGCCGCCCGGGGAGATGACCCGCTATCCCGCCGCGCAGCTCCTGCAGCTGAAGAAGCACGTGGTTCGCGCGCTCTTCCTCCCGCCCGGCGTCGCCGCCGTGGTCAATGACCAGGGCATGGAAGCGGTCTTCCGCGAGGCCGACTTCTCGATCCTGGCTCAGGGGCCGTTGTGAACGGCGACCACGGATGACGAGTGCGAATCGCGTCACGATCGACCATCGCGTGACCGGAGTGAACATCCGCGCGACCGTTCGTGACGACATGGTGGCGTCCGCCGTCGCTGCGCTCGACCTGTTCGAGCGCGACACGGTGATCGGTGGTGCGTCCATCGACCTGGGGTGGGCGCCCATCAGACTGCGCGAGGTCGAGGACGGTCTCATCGCCGTCGCACCGAACTTCCGGTCGATGTTCCCGCGCCGTCGCGTGAGCGAGGACCTCACGGACGCACTCTGGATTCGGGCGATGCAGGACGACTTCCACGAGCGCAGCGGTCTCCCGCTCGGGCCTCCGACGAACTTCGACAACTCGATCTACCAGATCGAGGGGGCATGGCAGGCCGACACCGTCTGTATCCGATGTGAGGAACTCGACGGCTCCCCCTTCTCGGGATGGCTCGTCGACGTAGCCGTCCCGCCGCAGCCGGCGTCGGACGTGGACGCGGGCGACATCGCGAAGGCGTACACCGTGTTCCTTGAGAGGCCGGCACTCCTCGCGACCCTCAACCTTCCGCCGGGATTCGTCGTCGTCGCTGACAAGAGCGTCGTCCTCGCCGTGCACGACGAGTCCGGTCGAGTCGCCTACGACGGCCTTTCGCCGATCCCACCCTTCCCTGACCGCCCGACGCGAGGATCTAACGTGACCGACCCACACCCGAACGACCGACTCTCCGCGGTAGCCGAGGAGCTCTTCGCTCAGCTCGCTCCCGACGCCGAGCTCCGCACCATCCCTCTCGAGGACGGCGCGGGCGTGTGCGTCGTCCACACCGTTCGCGGTGGCGGGAAGATCTACGTCGCGCCCGACGAGAGCGTGCTCTTCGTGGGCTCGGCGATGGACTTCGATGCCGGCCTCGCCGCATTCCGCGCCGGCACCCGCACCCCGCCGGAGAAGTCCCTCCGCCCGAAGTCCTGACACGTCACCCCTCTGCGTGCGGGATGGAAAGGCAATGAGCGATGCACAGACCTCTGGGAGCACCCGTCCATGACTGACGCGCAGCCCCGCTGGGCGACCGCGAAGGACCTCAGGGCGTTCTCCGATGAGACATCGCCGCGGATCGTCGAGCTGCTCGAGACACTGCAGCCTGTTCTTCCCGCACCTGAACGACGGGGTGCCAAGACAGCTGCGAGGTCGTTCTCGTTCACGAGGGAAGTCAAGCTCACCGAACTCACGTCGATCGTCGCCTATCTGGCTGCGTACGGTGAGTTCGACCACCTGAAAAGCATTGCGATGACGGTAGCGCCGACCCCTTTCACAGGCAACGAGACCGTGTACGAGCCGGTCAGGCGTATCGTTCACGCCGCCTACTACTTCGCAGCCCGACGCGCTGACTCCTCGACCACAGGGACTCTCCAGCCGTATCTCTTCGTCCCGGCGGACTTCACCCGATCCCCGACCTACCTCGCAGGATGGTCGCTACGGCGGTTGCTGGACATGCCCGTCGAAGAAGCAGCGACGTACAGCAAGCACCCGGTGCGCTACCACGCCGAAATGATCGTGCTGGATCTTCTCGACCTCGCCTCGATCTCGGTCTGCGGCGGGTCGTCCACATGGACACCGGAACGAATCGATGCACAGGTCGACAAGACCATCGCGGGCCTCTTCGCCGTTCGCGGGTACGCTCCCCCTGCACCCTGAGTCACCTCCGTCCGGTCGATCTCTGAAGGAGAAACCATGCCTCTCACCGTGGATCCCACCATCGACAACGCCGGCGGAGCATACGCCCCGCCGAACTTCCCGTCGGCTCTCGCGGATGCCGGATACTGCGGTCGGTCGTTCAACCAGGGGCTCATCCGCTTTCACGACGCGACGAGCGGCCCGGAGTTCACCGACATGGTCCGGGAGGCGTTCCCTGAGATCGTCGACCCCGACGCCGGCGTCGTCGCGTTCGACTGGATGGGACGCCAGCTGGTGAGCCTCCGCACCCGCGCCGAAGGCGGCACCTGGGGCGAACTGCTCATCCACATCGCCGACCTCGGCACCGGAACCCTCTACGAGGCCGCCACCCCGGCCGAGTTCGGCGCGGCGCTCCAGAACGGAGCGATCGAGGAAGCACTCGACGCGCAGACCTTCACCGAATGGCGCACGGCGAACGGAGTCCCCACGGCCACGCTGGGGTTCGACGAGTGCATCGAATACGACGTCCCCGTTTTCCTCGGCGGCGACGACACCACCCAGAACATGGGCGTCACCGACACGAGCGTCCTCTGGGCCGTCGTCGGCCAGGTGCGCGCGCAGTCACGGGACCTCCCCGAAGGCTCCCAGGTCGCGGTCACGCCTCCTTCGGAAGGGTAGGGGGATTCCGATGACCGACGACACATCGAAGACGATCCAGAGCGAGATCGCTCGCACCTTCATAGCCGCCATCGAGGGCGAATGGGAGCGTGGCGTCATCTCGTACGTCGAGGTCGGTGGGACTGGAACCGCCGAGAACTGGGTGTCTCGTTCGGGCGGATCAACTGAGCGGATCCGGCTTCTCAATTCGACACTTGATGCGTTCTCGAACCTTCGAGAGATCATGTACCAGCCGACACGCGGCGCCTGGTTCTCCGCCCGGGTCGAGGTCGCACCATCGGGTGGTTTCGAATTCACCTTCAACTACGACAACCGGGTCTTCATCCCGTTGGACGACGATGGGGACTTTCTCGAACCGGTCGCGCCCCAGGACGACCTCCTGAAGGACGACTCCTACGTCCGCGACCTCAAGCAGTTCCCTCGCGACGAGCAGTTCATCCCGGAGTGGTACCCGAGAGAGAACGCACCCGCACCGATCGCCGACCCCGTCGAGTACTTCGCCGACGCGCTCAACCGAACCGTCACCCCGTTGCGCCTCGAGAAGCGTCTTGCGGATGCCTCCCCGGTCTGGGCGTCGATGATCTCTGAGATTCACACCGCCGTTCCTCAGCAGATCGCGACACTCACCGACGAGTTCTCCGCGGAGCTCATCGACCCCGGCCTGTCCTGGGCGAAGGCGATCTGGATCCTGAATGGACCCCTGCAGACCATCACGGGCGAGCCGGTCGACCGGCACATGTGGCAGAAGTCCCTCCCGAACCTCCTAGACCTCTACCGAGCGGTCAAGTCACTCCCGATCGATGCTCGGGAAGGACTCGTCCTCGAACTCGAGACCTTCCCCGACTACACCACCGTGCCCGCCACCGCGCCCGACACAACCGTCCGGACGCTGTGGGACACCAACACCTTCGGAAAGACCGAACACACGGAGCTGCTCAGCATTCTCACCCAGGTGGTCAACGAGACCGCCAGCGCCGTGGCGACTAATGACGCCCTCAACCGCTTCGACGTCACGGTCCCGCCGCCCGGCGTCGTCGGAGACAGCCGTGGTTGGTGAGCCCGAAGCGTTACGCCGAATCTCCGACCTCGCACCCCAGCTTCGACTTCGTTCACGCCCCGGGCCACCAGTGGCGTGAATCCGTCGGATAACCGCAGCAACCGCAACAACCGACGCCCGTGAGAGCCCGAGGTCCCCGCCCATGACATCGACACCGACCCCATCGCGAGCGTTCAGCACCCCGGTGAAGCACGGCGATGTCGCGGCCATCCAAGCGCTCGCGTCCGAAGGCGTCCCACTCGACGACCTCGTCGACGCGCTCCCCCGTCATCAGTGCACCCCGCTCACCCTCGCCGCAGAGGTGAAGAAGATCGAGAGCGTCACGGCGCTTCTCGACGCCGGTGCCGGTATCGACGCGGCAGACCCGATGGGGCGCACTCCCCTCGAGGCTGCCCTGTTCGCGGGCGGTAACCGCGATCGCCCGCTCACCATCGCCATCGTCGAGGAACTCGTCGCGCGTGGGGCGACTGTGACAGATCGAGCGCTCGATCGTGTGCGGAACACCTACGACGCCTACGGCTCGCCGGCATACCCCGCGTCGCTGATCGAGAAGCTCGAGCAAGCGACCCAGAAAGGATCGGCACAATGACGGGCACACTCGAGCACGTTCGCTCGTTCTTCCCTGACGGAACCATCTCGCAGCCCATCGGGGAAGTCGACCGATGACCGACATCAAACCACCCAAGTGGGAGTCCGCAAAAGATCTCAAGGCGTTCTCCGACAAAACGTCCCCTCGCGTCGTCGAGCTCCTCGACACGTCAGACATCCCCGTTCCCCGACCCGTCCATCAACGGGCAAAGAGTACGGCGAAGTCCTTCTCCTTCACTCGTGAAGTGAAGCTCGGCGAACTCGTCGAGGTCGTGTCGTTCCTGGCAGCCTATGGTCGGTACCACCGCCTCGACGCGCTTGCCCGAACCGTCGCCCGCACGCCACACACCGGGAACTCGACGCTCTACGAGCCCATCCGGAACATCGTCCATACGGCGACCTACTTCGCGAAGCGGCGCCACGACGCTTCGACGATGGAGGCGCTCGATCCCCATCTGTTCGTTCCCGCCGACTTCACACGCCCTGCCGGATACCTCACCGGAGAACACCTGCAGAACTGGCTGGACCTGCCGGCCGAGAAGGCTGAGGAAGCCAGGGCACTCCCCGCTTCGTATCACGCGGGAATGATCGCCGACGACCTTCTGACCCTCGCCTCGATCTCGGTCTGCGGCGGCTCGTCCGTATGGACCCCCGATCGGATCGACGCGCAGGTCGACAGAATCATCGCGGGCGTCTTCGCCGTCCGCGGCTACGCTCCCCCGACATCCTGAGTCCCCGTTCGGTCCCGACAGCAAGAGAGAAGCGATGCTCGACGACAACCTCATGACACGTCAGTCCGATATCGCACGCCTCTTCTTCGGGAAGGCTGACGGCGATTGGGACCGGGCGATCGCTTGGTACTGCACAGTCGGCTCGACCGGCCGCACGCGGAATCTCGTCTATCGCAGCGACGGTTCCGTTGATCAGATCAGGCGTTTGGCTGGTGTTCTCAGTGGCCCGTTCACATCCCTTCGTGAGGCGATGTATCAACCCGGCCGAGGAACATGGCTCTCGGCGCATGTAGAAATCGCGCCGTCTGGCAGCTTCGAATTCGTCTTCAACTACGACGCTCGCGTCTACCTCAATGTGGGGGGCGGGGACTTCTTCACGCCGGTTCCGCCGAGCCATGACGCGCTCACCGACGACGAGTACGCGCTCGACCTCGAGCGCTTCCCTCGGGACGAAAAATTCATCCCCGACTGGTACCTGCGCCAGGTCACGCCTCCGCGGATAGGCAACTCGACCGGGTACTTCGCCAACGCCCTCAACCGGACCGTGACGCCAATGCCCTTCGAGGCCCATCTCTCCGAATCCTCCCCCGCGTGGGCGTCGCTCATCGCCGACATCCACGCCGCCGTACCCCAGCAGATCGCCACCCTCACCGACGAGTTCTCCGCCGAACTCGTCGACCCCGACCTCACCGAAGCAAAAGCACTCTGGATCCTCGACGGTCCCTTACAGACGATCACCAACGGGCCGCTCGACCGCCACGTCTTCAATCGGTCCCTCCCGAACCTCCTCCACCTCTACCAAACCCTCAAATCGCTCCCCATCGAGAAGCAACGAGAACTCGAGATCGACGAGCTCCCCGACTACTCGACGGTTCCCGACACCGCGCCCGGCGCCACCGTCCGCGACCTCTACAGCAGCAACAGCTTCGTCAAGACCGGTAACCCCGACGAGGATGACCAACTCGACCGGCTCCTCCAAGCGGTCAACGAAACCGTGGGAACCATCGCCACTCACGACGCTCTCCAGCGCTTCACCGTGACGCCTCCCCGGCCGTCGACGGAGCGGCCGACCGATGACCGGACACGACTCCACGATGTGGGCGACCAAGGCCGAGCTCAAGGCGTTCTCCGCCGAGGTCTCGCCCCGCATCACCGAGCTGCTGGAAACGTCGGCCCTTCCCCTGCCCGCCGCCGTTCACAAACGAGCCGTCAGAGCAGCGAAGTCGTTCTCATTCACCCGAGAGGTGAAACTCGCTGAACTCGATGAGGTCGTCGCGTTTCTCGCGACGTACGGCCAGTTCGATCGCCTCAACGAAATCGCGCTTGCGGTGGCCCCCACGCCCCACACCGGGAACGCGGCGATCTACGAACCCGTCCGGGAGATCATTCACACCGCCGCCTACTTTGCCGACCGACGTGTTGACGCGACGACGCTGCGAGCTCTGGATCCGTCCGTATTCGTCCCAGCCGACTTCACACGACCACCCGGCTATCTGCGCGGCGGCCAGCTCCGGGGCATGCTCGAAATGCCGGCAGATGAAGCCGTGAAGTACGACGTCCTTCCAGCCTCGTACCACGCCGGACGCATCGCCACTGACCTCCTCGTTCTTGCCTCGATCTCCGTCTGCGGCGGCTCCAGCACCTGGACACCGGAGCGCATCGACGCGCAGGTCAAGAAGAACATCGCCGGCGTTCACGCCGTCCCCGGCTACGCTCCCCCGACATCCTGAGCCCCCGTTCGATCCCGACAGCATGAGAGAAACGATGCTCAACGACAACCTCATGACACGTCAGTCCGAAATCACACGCCTCTCCGGTGGCGCGCGGACGATGGATATCTTCATGATGTCGTCCGCCCCTTCCTCGCGGACCTTTCCACCATCGTGCGGACTCTGGCCCTCGAGTGGGACGCCCTCAACAGCACCATCAGCAGCACGGCGATCGCCAAGGCGACCCGGAAGCTCATCCCTGTCTCCTGGCCGCGGCTGGGCGCGGTCACCTGGCTCCGCGACGGCACGCATTCCATCCCCGATACGGTGGCGGGTGCCTCGATCGATCGCGTGGACGGCGGCACTCTGCTGACGGTGAACGGGCCTCACGGTCCCTCGCTTCGCGTGGATGATGTACTGGCGGTGTACAAGAAGCTGATCGACGGCGGGCACATCCGCCCGCTCGTGACGGGCTGAGTGCAGGTGGACGACGAGGGGAACACAACGTGAGCGCGGATGACGAAGAACGACTGACAGCGGTCGGGCACCGCTACTTCGCGCAACTCGCGCCCGACGCAGAACTCCGCACGATCCCTCTGGACAACGACGCTGGCGTCTGCGTCGTACACGCCGTGCGGGGCGGCGGCAAGATCTACGTCGCGCCGGATGAGAGCGTTCTCTTCGTCGCCTCGACGATGGATTTCGAAACCGGTCTCGCCGCGTTCCTCGCCGGAACCCGCACCCCACCGGAGAAGTTCGTCCTCCGGACGCCCTGAACACCGAACCCCTCGACATCCCGAGAGAAGGACGTACCTGATGCGAGACACCTCGTCGCGACCGTTCCTCGGTCCCGTCTCCGTCGGCGATGTACAGGGAATCCGGGACGTCGCATCGCAGGGGGTCGAGATCAACGGCGCCATGAACATCGGCAAACCTCGACACGACTACTCCCCACTCACTCTCGCGATCGAACGTGGCGACCTCGAGAGTGTGCGGACTCTCATCGACGTCGGCGCCGACCCCAACGCCGTCGACCCCATGGGCCGCACCCCGCTCCGGGCCGCCCTGACGACGGTCAAGCTCGGCACCGGTCCCTCCGTCGAGGCGATCTGTCTCGCCCTGATCGACGGTGGAGCGCACGTGACCCCCGACGTCGTCGAACGCGCCCACGACTCCTTCAACTGGATGGGCGAATCGATGTACTCAGCGGCGTTCCTCGCCAGGCTCACGGAGCTCGGCGCGTCGGGCACCACCTCGGACAACGACGACGGATGACGCGGTGCCCGACACCGTGAAAATCCCCGAAACGATCGACCGCTCCTGCACGACGAAACCGGCCATTCCCTTACCGACTGAGAACTCATCGTGACCGACCCCCTCCCGAACGACCCTCTCAAGACGCTGCTGCCTGGAGAACCTGCACCGCCGGAGGTCATCGAGCGCTACAGGGGGGTCGTGCCCGAGGAGCTGGTCAATGTGTGGGAGACCCACGGGTTTGGCACCACAGTCGGCGGATTCGTGCGGTTCGTGGACCCCAGGTCCCTGACGGACATCGTCGAGGAGACGTTCGAGCGGAGTGCCGGAGCTGTGCCTCTCTTCTCGACCGCGCTCGGCGACATCGGCGTGCTCCGTGACGGCGCCGTCGAGTTGCTGAAGTACCGCCGCGGACGGGTAGACATCCTCACCGTCCGCCCGGCCCGGCTCCTCACGTATCTCGGCAGCCCGATGCGCCGAGAACACGCCGACTATCTCGACTGGAACCCGTACCCGCAGGCGGTCGAGAGACTCGGAATCCCATTGGCGGACGAGTGCTTCGGCTTCACCCCTCTGCTCGTCCTCGGAGGCCCGGAGGACGCCGACCATCTGACGACCGTGTCGTTGAGAGAGCACATCCTCTTCGTCACGCAGGTCGCCGGCCCGCTCTACTGACGGCGACCCCGCCTCGACGGGCCGCTGAGATTCTGGTCGATAGTATTGCGCCCATGCCAACGGGGGGATTCCGATGACGACGCCGACAGCCATCGCGCCGAACGGGAGGTACGGACCGCCGGCACCGCTGGCCGACAAGCCTCGACTCCTCGAGGAGCTTCGCGCCGCCCGGACTCCTCAGGAGTACCTCGCCGCTTCGCTCGAGTTGTTCAAGATCGGTGACTTCACATCGACGTCGATCCTCTTCGACCTGGTCGCCGAGGTGCGCGACCCCGGGTTCACCGCCTCGGCCCTGCGCGTCCTCCAGTCGGCCTGCACTCATGACGATCTTCGCCGCCCCGAAGACCGAGAGGAGCTCGACGGATCCCCGTTCTCGGGATGGCTCGTCGACGTGGCCGTCCCGCCACAGCCCGCGTCGGATGTGGACTCGGCACACATCGCCAAGGCCTACACGGTGTTCCTCGAGCGGCCGGCCCTCCTCGCGACCGTCAACCTGCCGCCGGGGTTCGTCGTCGTGGCGGACAGGAACACCGTGCTCGCCGTGCACGACGACTCCGGTCGAATCGTCTACGACGGCCCGTTCGCCGAATCCACCCTTCCCTGACCACGCCGAGGAGGGGATTCCTAGGCTGTCGACGACGCGACGTTTTCTACGGTCTCCGCGTCAGTGGGTTCGGGCGGGCTCCCGATGCTGATCCCGCGACCGTCTCGTGAGTGTTCGGCGGACGCGAGAGGATGAATCCTATGACGGTGGAAGCGACGAACCGGTGGGGGCTCCTCTTCCAGGCGTTCTGGGGAGCGCGCGAGGAAGACTCCGTCACGGTCGCTCGCCGGCTGATCGACACCCTCGCGGCTCTCGACGGGTTCCGAGACGCGATCGGTGGGCGCTGGGTCGACGCTTCCGGCCACGATGTGGAACGCACGACTCAGGCGGCCGAGGATCTCGTCGCCCGGAGCGTTCCGAGCTCGATCGACGGGAGGACCTTCGCAGAGCAGGGATTCAGTGTCGTACTCGTTCTCGTACCCGCCGGGGAATCGTCATTCGAGTCGCGTTCGACCCTCCGTCTCACGATCGCTGCGGGATCGGCCGTCACACCCCGGCGGAATTTTCACAACACGGTCTTCGTCGACGGCACATCGCTCTTTCCCGAACAGGAGACGTTCCCGCTCTGGCCCGCTGCCTTCGCCGGCCTCGTGGGGGCGTGGCAACCTGAGCACGCCGCGCTGCTGTCGAAGGAACAGCGCCGAGTGAACGACCAGCTCGTGCCCCACGTCGATGAGCCGTGGATCGGCGCGATCACCTACCTGAGCGATCGGGCGGGCTCGTTCCCGGTTCCGTCGGTCCCGGCCCGGGTGGACATCCTCCCGGACGGAGCAATGCTGTCGCTCGAACCCGACTCACCCGACGACGCGGTAGCGGGTTCTTCCGTTCTAGCAGTCCTGGAGGCGGCGTCGTCCGACGACTGGAAGGCGCGGATCCCCCTCGACTCCGGCGAAGCCGACCGATGACCGTGCACCACACACGGCCACGCTCCACCGGCGCCGTCATCCGCCTCTGTCGTCCGCCCTCAACCGTTCAGGCTGCGATGGAGCGGCCGGAGGAGGCTCCTGCGGGGGCCGGCTACACCGTGGGGAACTTCGGGTCGACCAGGCGGCCGAGCGTCTGGATGTAGTCGGCGGCCGACCGTGGGTGGTGCACGGGAACACCGTTCATGAGCGCGCCCACGACGATGGTCTCGAGGAGCTGACGAACACCGGTCTCATCGAGGAACGAATCGAGGATAATCGCGATGTCGCCGGGGCGGGCCGGCGACGACCTCGGCCCCCACAACCGCACGAAGCCGCGCTCGTTCTCGTCTCGGACTCGCGCCTGCACGGCCGAACCGTCGCGGAGGGCGAGGGTGAGACCGCGCGAGCCGTTGCCAGCCTTCTGCGAGAATCGAGCGCCCCAGCCGATGATCGGGATGCGTGCGCTGGCCCGCGCGCGAGCAGTGGAGTCGTACTCGATGACCCCGACCACCTCGTTCCAGGCGATCGGACCCACGAGGCTGAAGGACACGCCCTCACCCGACACCCGCGCGAGCAGACCCTCACCGACGGCCAGTCTGCGCATCCCCCGCCCCACATTCAGGATCGTTGGGAGCGTCACGAACACCATGACCAACCCGAAGACGCCGAGGAGGATGAGGAGCCGAGTGAACGCTCCTCCGAAGATCAGGAGTAGGAGGCAGAGCAGGAGGCTCACGCCGCCGACGATGGCGAGCACGGTCGCCATTCGACGGTTGCGCGCCAGCACGGCGTCGGCTGCGGCACGGTCGTAGACGGCGTCGTAGTGGTTCCCGCCCTCGAATACGCGAGCCCAGTGCTGAAGCTCGGCGGGGACTCCCGGGACGTTCACGACGTGGGTCCCGTCGGAGCAGACGTGCCGGGAGCCACGGGACCTGGACCGGGGGCGACGGGCGGGGCGGCTCGTTCATCGAATCCCTGCGCAATCGCGGCCTTCAGCGCGTCGTAGGAGGCACCCTCGAAGGCGATCGGCTCCGCGAAGGCGACATCCTGGTTGTTCGTCTCCTCAAGGAGCATGTCCTTGGCGAAGCCGACACGGTCGGCATCGGCGGTCCAGAACTCGAGGTCCACGTCGACGAAGCACGGCTGTGTCGGAAGAGGCGTGAAGGTGGAGGGGTCCCCGGTCTTCAACCGCAGGACCATGTCGTCGAAGAGTCGGCGTCCGCTAAACATCCCGCGGCGGTGACGTCGACGGAGTCGCGTTCCCGTGCCCACCATGCTCCACACCCGTCCCCACCGGATTGCCGCGAACACGCATGCCGCCGCCACGAGCACGAGGAGGATCGGGGAGACCAGGAGCCCGATGCGCTGGCCTGCGACAAAGCGGACCGATCCGGTCGCCTCGACGGCCTGATCCTGCAGCTCACCGAAGTTGATGGCCCGGTAGACGAAGGCGACCAACGCGGCAACGGCGATGACGATCATGATGATGGTGCGCGGCCAGGACCGCCCGTTCCGAAACCGATCGGGATGACGGGCGAACTCGGTATTGAATGCGGCCATGACACACGCTTTCCCTCGGCGGTCCGGGACCTGCTCATCCCGACGAATTCTACGGGAGCAGCGGGAGTTCACGCGGCAACGGGATCATGCGCCGGCTCCCGCGATGTGGCGGAAGGGCGTGAGGTCGGCGACACCGCCGTGATGTCGGTGATCTCCGCGCAGGTGAGGTAGCCGCCTCCGCGGGTCCGGCATCCGCGCGGCCGGTCCGGCATCTGCATCCCCCACGAAACCATGTCCCAGTTTTTGCCGCATTGACCTGCTCCAAGCGGCAAAAACTGGGACACGGTCGGCAAAAAGTGGGACATGCTGCTGACGGCGCTCAGGCGAAGGTGAAGACGACCTCGACCTCGACGGGGCTGTCGAGCGGCAGCACGGGAACACCGACGGCCGAGCGGGCGTGACGGCCCGATTCCCCGAAGACCTCGGCCAGAAGCTCGCTCGCGCCGTTGATGACGCCGGGCTGGCCGGTGAACGTGGGCACCGAGGCCACGAAGCCGGTCACTTTGAGAACGCCGGTCAGCCGTTCGACGCCTCCGACGGCGGATGCGGCGGCCGCGATCGCGTTCAGCGCGCTCTGCCGCGCGTAGCCATAGGCATCGGATGCGGCAACGAGCCCGTCGCCCTCGCCGACCTTGCCGGTCGCGGGGAGGGCGCCGGCGATGAACGGCAACTGGCCCGCCGTGTAGACGAGGTCGGCATGGACCTTCGCCGGCACGTAGGCGGCGACGGGCGGCACGACGCCCGGCAGCTCGAACCCGAGGGCGGCGAGGCGCTCGACGACGCCGCTCACGCGCCGGCTCCGTCGAAGCGACGGGATGCTTCTGCCGCGGCCGACAGTCCGGCGTTCGCCGACGAGTCCGCGCCGACGGGACGCTTGAGGTATGCGACAAGCCCGCCCTCGGGCCCGGTCACGATCTGCACGAGCTCCCAGCCCTGCTTGCCCCAGTTGTTGAGGATCGCGGCGGTGTTATGGATCAGAAGGGGCGTGGTGAGGTACTCCCACGTGGTCATCGCGACTCCCGGAATGTGCGCATCGGGGGCGGTGATCCGCCCGTTCGGATGCCAGGCGTACCGGGCGCCATCGGGTCATCCCTCAGCATCCTGGCTTACGATCACCCTATGCCCGATACCAAACGCACGGCCACCGGTGTGCTCGGCGGCCTCGCCGGACTCGTCGGATTGAGCGCGGTAGCCGCAGTTCTCATTACCGCGACGGTGACTCCCGCCATCGCCATCTCGGGCGCGGCGGCCTCGAGTGCCATCACGTTGTTCGACAACATGCCCGGCTACCTCGAGCTCACCGAGGGCATGGAGCCCTCCACGATTCTCTACAAGGACAACGAGGGCAACGACCAGGTTCTCGCCACCTTCTACGAGCAGAACCGTTCGCCGGTCACGTTCGACCAGGTCGCGCCGGTCATGTACGACGCGATCCTCTCCAGCGAAGACCCGCGCTACTACGAGCACGGCGGCGTCGACCTGATCGGCACGAGCCGCGCGCTCCTGTCCAACCTCGAGGGCGGCGGCAGCACCCAGGGCGGATCCTCGATCAGCCAGCAGTACGTGAAGAACATCCTGATCCAGAAGTGCGAATGGGATGCGGCAGACGACGCGGCGAAGCAGGCGTGCTTCACGGCGGCGACCAACTCGAGCGGAACCGAGGGCATCGAGCGCAAGCTCCAGGAGATGCGCTACGCGATCCAGCTGGAGCAGGAGTACTCGAAGAACGACATCCTGCTCGGGTACCTCAACATCGCGAACTTCGGTTCGGTCAACTACGGCGTCGACGCCGCAGCCCGGTACTACTTCAACGTGCCGGCCAGCCAGCTGAGCATCGGCCAGGCGGCGATCCTCGCGGGCGTCGTGCAGAACCCGAACACCTACCGCATCGACCAGCCGAACAATGAAGTCAACGGCGCTGCCGACGGGTACTCGCTCACGAAGAAGCGCCAGGAGTACGTGCTCGGCCGCATGCTCGAAGACGGCAAGATCACGCAGGAGCAGCACGACGCCGCGGTCGCGGAGCCGATCACACCGCAGATCACGAACCCGACCCAGGGATGCGGCGCGAGCGTTGCGCCGTACTTCTGCCAGTACGTCGTCTCCGTGGTGCGCAACGACCCCGCGTTCGGCGAAACGGCCGACGACCGCCAGGCGGCCCTCCGCCGCGGCGGACTCCGCGTGCACACCACGCTGAGCCTCGACCTGCAGAACGTCGCCACGACGGCGATGCGGGACCAGACGCCGACGTCGGTCGACGGCATGGACTTCGGCGCCGCCACGGTCAACGTCGAGACGAACTCCGGTCGCGTTCTCGCGATCGCCCAGAACACCGACTTCAACGAGTCCCCGAACCCCGGCCCCGGCCAGACCTCTCTCGTTTACGCCGGCGATAAGCAGTTCGGCGGCTCCAGTGGCTTCAACGCCGGCTCGACCTTCAAGCTCTTCACCCTGGTCGACTGGCTCGAGCAGGGCCACTCCGTCAACGAGGTACTGAACGGCCGCAACCGTGTCTTCCCCCGCATGACCAACTCGTGCGCGGGCGACTGGGTCAACGTCAGCAATACGAAGATCGGCAACTTCGGTGGCGTCGGCGGCTACACGGGAACACCGATGCAGTTCACCGCCGCCTCGCTGAACTCCGGCTTCCTCGCGATGGCCGAGAAACTCGACCTCTGCGATATCGGCAACGTCGCGACGAAGATGGGCGTAACGCTCGGCGACGGCACACCCGTACCGATGACACGGGCCGGTGAGGTCATCGGATCGGACAACGTCTCGCCTCTCGCCATCGCCGGCGCCTACGCGACGATCGCCAACAACGGCGTGTACTGCCAGCCCCAGGCGATCGACCTCGTCACCGACTCGAACGGCAACGAGCTGCCCAAGCCGCAGCGCACCTGCTCGCAGGTCATCGCCCCCGAGGTGGCGGCGACCGCGGCATACGCCCTCCGCGGTGTGATGAACGGCGGCACGGGCGGCGCTGCCAACACGAACGACGGCACGCAGCTCATCGGCAAGACCGGAACCCACGAGCAGCTGCAGACGTGGATGGTCGAGTCGAGCACCGCGGTGACGACCGCCGCGTGGGTCGGCACCGTGCAGGGCACCGCCAACATCCAGGCGCGCGGACTGCAGAACATCCGCTACTCGCTCGCCCGCACGATCCAGCGCACGGCGAACGACATCTACGGCGGCGGCGCGTTCCCGGCCCCCGCAGCGAACCTGACGAAGACCGTCACGACGCCGATTCCGAACGTCGTCGGCCAGACGATCGCGGCCGCGCAGGCTGCGCTCGAGGATGCCGGCTTCACGGTCTCGGTCGGCCCGGCGGTGGATTCCGATCAGGCCACCGACATCGTGGCCGCGCAGAACCCCAGCGGCTCGACCGCCGGCGGTTCGACGATCACGATCAACCCCAGCAACGGCCAGGGCGGAACGGTGCCGAGTGTCAGCGGTACCGTCCAGAACGCTCAGCAGCAGCTCACGTCGGCCGGATTCGGCAACGTCGCGCTCGGCACGTGCACCGTCGATCCGCAACTGACCGGTAACGACACCCGCGCGACGGCCACCAACCCCGCCGGGGGAACCGCGGCCAACCGCAACACGCAGATCGCTATCGAGTACGCCGCCGCACGGTGCTGACGACGACCGCTCCCCGCACTGCCCTCACTGCCATCACGGCGGTGGGGGCGGTCGGGCTCGGCGCCGCGATCTGGGGCGTCGGAGTGGAGCGCTACCTGTTCACGGTGCGCGAGCACGATCTGTTCGTTCTGCCGGCGGGCTCCCGCCCGCTGCGGGTGCTGCACATCTCGGACGCCCATATGGCCCCGTGGCAGCACCGCAAGCAGCGCTGGATCGCGTCGCTCGCCGCACTCGAGCCGGACCTCATCGTGAACACGGGCGACAACCTGGGTCACGCCGACGGGCTCGCGGGGCTTCGCCGCGCGTTCGACGGGTTCCGCGGCATCCCGGGCGTCTTCGTGCACGGCTCCAACGACGCGTATGCGCCCGCCCCTCGCAATCCGCTGCGGTACTTCACCGGCCCGTCGAAGAACAAGCCGGAAGCAGAGGCACTCGACGTCGACGCGCTCGATCGCTATCTGAGCGACGAACTCGGGTGGGTCGGCATCGACAACACCACGACGAGCCTCGACGTCGACGGCCTTCGTATCGACGCGTTCGGGGTCGATGACGCGCACCGCCACTGGGACGACATCGCCGGGCTCGCGCCGCAACGCGCGGCGCAGCAGCAGGTCGGGGGCGCAGCACTCACGATCGGGGTATCGCACGCGCCGTACCGACGGGTGCTCAACGCCTTCACCGATTTCGGGGCCGACCTGATCTTCGCGGGACACACGCACGGCGGCCAGGTCCGCATCCCGTTGTCGTCCAAGGCGCTCGTCGCGAACTGCGACATCCCGCTCGATCAGGCCCGGGGCTTCAGCACCTGGGCGCACGACGACCGCCGTGTGCCGCTGAACGTCAGCGCCGGAATCGGGCACTCGATCTTCGCCCCCGTGCGGTTCGCCTGCCGCCCCGAAGCGACGCTCCTCATCCTCCGCCCGATCGCCTGATCCGGGCGCACGACGGTCGTCGCGTCCTCTCCTCCACAGGTTGACGATCGGCCCTGATCGTCCACATCTGCCTCGATCCGCCGGCGAGGGATGGGGCTCTCCCCGCACGCTCGGAGCATGAAACGTGTGCTCACCACCCTCCTCGCCACCCTCGCCGTCGCCGCGGCGCTCATCGTCGCCGGCATCGTCTCCACCGCCCCCGCACGCGCCGCCTCTCCGGGCAGCGGCTTCGGCGAGTGGGCCTCGTCCACACGCTACGGCTGGCACGGTTCGATGCTGGTGGGCGGCGTGCACACGTACTGCATCTTCCCCGGTCGTCCACTGCCGACCGGAGCCACCGAGGACCGCGGCATCAGCGGCGACGCGGCCGGGCTCGATCCCCGCCGCCTCACGGCCATCAACATGCTCGTGTCCACCTACGGGCAGACCGACGATCCGGTGCAGGCGGCCAGCGTCGGGTGGGCGGTGAAGGCGATCGCGAACTGGAACGAGACACTGCACACGTTCGGGTACGCCGGCGAGAGCCTCGAGGGGGCCATCGACTGGGTGTTCCGCCACATCGCTCCGGAGCACAATGTCGCCGTGCAGAACCTCGCCGCGGCCTATTACGCCGAGGGGATGGCGATGGCCGCCGGTCCGGCGTCCGCATCCGGATCGCTGCAATTCGCCACCGACGCCGCTGACCCGCGGCACGGAACCGTCACGGTCATCGCCGATGTTCCCGACGCTCGCGGCACCCTGACGCTCGAGAACGCCGTGTTCACCGAGTCCGGCCAGCCCACGCTCGAGCGAGCGGCGGTCGGCGCGACGTACCCGATCACGGCCACGCCGCCGAACGGCGAGACGACGTTCACCGTGCGCGGCAGCGGCACCTTCCGCGCAGGGTTCGCCCCGCTCGTGCACCACTTCACGACAGCCGGCGGGCAAGACACCGCGGGTCCCGTCGGGCCGCTCGACTTTCCGGTCGCCGGTGAAGACTCCACCCCGCGCGTCACAACGTTCGCGCCCGTCATCTCGACGCAGGTCGCCTCGCGGTACGTGCCCGGCGGAACCTACATCGACGACGTCACGTTCGGTGTGGTCCGCGGCACCTGGGGACGCACGGGCGACGGAAACTACGTGCCGGTGCGCGCCACCGCGACGCTCTACCGCACGGAGGACGAGCCCGTACTCGCTCCCGAGGCGCCCGCCGACGCCGAGCCGGTCGCGACGCTCGAGCTGACGACCGACCCGGTCATCGGACCGACCGCGCCCTACCGCGTCGAGACCGCCGAGCCATTACCCGGCCCGGGCTTCTACACCGCGGTCTGGGAGATCGCGGCAGAGGGTCAGCATCCGGATGCGGTCGCCGCCCTCGAGGCGGACTACGCCTGGCGCGAGCAGTTCGGTGAGCAGAGCCAGATCACCATGGTGACCGCGGTCTCCTCGAAGGCCGATCCGATCGTCTCGGTCGGCGACATCATGGGCGACGAGGTGATCGTCGAGGGGGTCGTGCCCCGAGACGGCCTTGACCTGTCGGCCACCGTTTATCGCGTGCCGGACGGGGTCGACCCCGTCGACGCCTGCACTCCCGAGAACCTGCTCTGGGCGAACCCCGACGACCCCGTGCACGTGGCATCCGCCGGGAGCGTCCGCATCCCGGGGCCCGTCGTCCCCGACTTCGGCACCTACGTCTGGCGGGAACGAGCGACCGACGCGCAAGGACGGCTCGTGCACGAGGGCGCGTGCGGTGTGGAGAGCGAGACCACCCGGGCTCCGCTTCCAACCGTCACCACGCAGGCCACCGCGACCGTCGGGTGGGGCGGAGAGGCGACGGATGCCGCGACCGTGTCGGGCCCGGTGCCCCGCACGGGCGTGACGACGCTCACCTTCGAGGTGTTCCACGCGGCCGAGGGCGCGGCCCCCGCGGATGCCTGCACACCGGAACGACGCGTCGCCGACACCAGCGCGACGCCGGTCGCCGTGACGACGGAGGGCACCTTCTCGTCGCCGGTCGTGCGGCTGCAGAACGTCGGTACCCACTACTGGATCGAAACCCTCTGGCACACCCCCGAGGGCGGCGAGGCCCGGCAGATCGCACGAGGCGCCTGCGGCCTCGAGAACGAGACGACCGTCGTCGAGCAGCCCGCGCTCACCACGCGAGCGGTCGAGCGCGCAGCGACCGGCGAGCCGTTCTCCGATACCGCGACGGTCACGGGTCTCGGCGACGGAGTCGATGCCGAGCTGGTCTTCTCGATCTTCCACACCGCCGCCGGAGACGAGCCCGTCTGCACGCCCGAGACCCTCGAAGCCGTCACCGACGCCGTGCCCGTCACGGGCAGCGGCGAGTACACCTCGCCGACTCTCACCTCGTCGGAGGCGGGAGCGAAGCACTGGGTCGCCGAGCTGAGGACGCGACCCACCGACGGCAGCACCCCCGTCACACTCGCCGCCGGCGTGTGCGGCGAGGAGTTCGAAACGACCTACGTCGACGTGCTCGCCGCGACCGGAGCGGACGGAGGCAGCAGCTCGCCGATCCGCACGATCGGGGGCATCGGAGCCGTCGTCCTGGCCGCGGGCTGCGCCCTCGCGGCTCTCGCACGGCGACGGACGGTGACCGCGCGACGGTGACCGGGCCGATTCGGCCCTGCGGCTCCGCTGGGGTAGACTCGAACGGTTGCCACGGGGTGTGGCGCAGCTTGGTAGCGCGCTTCGTTCGGGACGAAGAGGCCGCAGGTTCAAATCCTGTCACCCCGACGCGAGGAGGCTCCGCCGCAAGGCGGAGCCTTTCGTATCATCTGGTCCTGTCCGGCATCGCCGACCCTCCTGGAGCCTCCCATGCCCGCGACCCCGAGGCTCATCGCCTTCGATCTCGACGACACGCTCGCTCCCTCCAAGAGCGCCGTAGACCCGCGGATCGCCCGCATCCTCCTCGACCTCGCCGAGCGCGTCGAGGTCGCGATCATCTCCGGCGGCCAGCTCTCCCAGTTTCGCGCCCAGGTCGTCGAACAACTCCCCGAGACCACCCCCGAGGTCCTCTCTCACCTGCACCTCCTGCCCACCTGCGGCACCCAGTACTACCGCATCGACGCCGACGGCATCCAGACCATCTACGCCCACGCCCTCACCGACGACGAGAAGACCCGCGCCCTCACCGCCGTCGAAGAAGAAGCCCGCCGTCTCGGGCTCTGGGCCGATGAAACCTGGGGCGACATCCTCGAAGACCGCGGATCGCAGATCACCTTCTCCGCCCTCGGACAAACCGCACCCCTCGACGCGAAAACCGCCTGGGACCCCACCGGCGAGAAGAAGAACACCCTCCGCGAAGCCGTCGCCGCCCGCATCCCCGACCTCGAAGTCCGCTCCGGCGGATCCACCTCCGTCGACATCACCCACCGCGGCATCGACAAGGCCTACGGCATGCGCCAACTCGCCGAACAAACCGGCATCCCCCTCGACGACATGCTCTTCGTCGGCGACCGCCTCGACCCCGACGGCAACGACTACCCCGTCCTCGCCATGGGCGTCACCTGCCACGCCGTCGACGGATGGCACGACACCGCCAAATACCTCGAACAACTCCTCCCCACACTCCCCCACCGCTAACCCCCGGCGTGCCGCGGACCCCAGGCCCTCGTGCCTCCACCGCAGGCCTTCGTCCCTCCACCGCAGGCTTCGCCGCTGACCCGGGGGCCTTCGCCGCTGACCCGGGCTCACCCTTTTCGCTCACGTGTCGCATTCGGTCGGTCCCGACCACGGATTGCGTCACGTGAACATCCTGGGGATGGGTTCACATGGCGCAATCAGTCGGCGAAGAGCGCCAATTGCGACACGTGAGCCGCGGTTCGACGCACGGGCGCGGGCGGGCGCAGGCGCGACAAGCGGGGGCGGGGCGGGCGCGCACAGGCGGGGCGGGGCGGGGCGGGGCGGGGGCGCAGGCGCAGGCGCGACGAGCGGGGGCGGAAGCACAGGCGCCACGCGCGGACACGCACGCGCGGCGCGCGCGGGGCGAACGGGGCGATCAGCCCAGGCGGCCGCCGGACTCCGTCAGGTAGCACTGAGCGCACATCGACTCGTACGTGACCCGCTCCGCGGTCAACTCGTCGATCGCGACCTGGTCGCCGTCGAACACGAAGCGCCCGCCGACGAGCCGAGCGTTGAAGATCGCCTTGCGTCCGCAGCGGCAGATCGTCTTCAGCTCCTCCAGGCTGTGCGCGAGTTCCATGAGCCGCCGAGAGCCGGGAAAGGCCTGCGTCAGGAAGTCGGTGCGGATGCCGTAGGCGAGCACCGGGACGCCATCCATCACCGCGATGCGCAGCAGGTCATCGGCCTGTTCGCGCGTGAGGAACTGTGCCTCGTCGATCAGCAGGCACGAGACGTCCGTCGAGAGGCCATCATCGGATGCCGACCCGCGCACCCGGGTGCGATGTTCGCCGAACAGGGCTCTGAGGTCCGCATCCGGGCCGATCAGGAAGTCGACCTCGCGCGTCACCCCGAGGCGGCTCGAGATGTGGTCGGCTTCTTTCGTATCGATCTCCGGCTTCGCCAGCAGCACGCGCTGCCCGCGCTCCTCGTAGTTGTACGCCGCCTGCAGAAGAGCGGTCGACTTGCCGGAGTTCATCGCTCCGTACCGGAAATACAGCTTCGCCACCTGTGGATTCTACGGGGGCGCCTGTTCCCGTAGACGCCGATCCCCGCGATAGTGGGAGGGAAGCCCGCATCCCGCCCCCTCAAGGAGAAGACCTCGTGTCGAAGTACATGCTCATCATGCGCAACAGCGGTTCGATCGAGAACCCCGAAGACGTCGACTTCGAAGCGGTCATCAACGCGATGGGCGCCTACAACGAAGCGATGATCACGGCCGGAATCCTGGTCGGCGGAGACGGATTGACGGATGCGGCGCAGGGCTCCGTCGTCGAATTCACCGACGGTGCGCCCCGCGTCACCGACGGCCCGTACGGCGACGCCCCGGCACTCTTCAACGGGTTCTGGACCATCGAGGTCGCCTCCCGTGAAGACGCCGTCGCATGGGCCGTGCGCGCGCCGCTCGGAGCCGGCAACAAGATCGAGATCCGCCGCCTCACCGACGAAACGGACTTCGCGGACTACTCCGACAACGAGTTCGTGCAGAAGGAGAAGGAGTGGCGCGGAGAGCAGACCGACCACACCTCCCCCGAATAGGCGCGACCCGCCCCGACCGGGCGGCCGTCAGGGGTTGATCTGGAGCGCCTCTGCGGTCCGAGCCGTGGATGCGGCGGCCGCGGCGGGATCGGGATTCAGCGTCGCACCGTAGCTCGGGATCAGGTCGGCGAGGGCCGGCTCCCACGCCGCGATGCGGTCGGGGAAGCAGTCCTTGAGCAGACCGAGCATGATCGAGACAGCCGTCGACGCACCCGGCGATGCGCCGAGAAGGCCTGCGATCGAGCCGTCGGCGCTGGAGACGACCTCGGTGCCGAACTGCAGCTTGCCACCCTTCATCACCTGCGCGCGCTGTCCGGCGTCGAGCAACTCCCAGTCCTCCGCCGTGGCGGTCGGCATGAACTGGCGAAGGCTGTCGACCTTCTTCGCGTGCGTCTTGATGAGCTCGCTGACAAGGTATTTGACGAGATCGAGGTTCGTCGCACCGACCTTCAGCATGCTGCCGAGGTTCGAGGGCCGCACCTGCGTGATGATGTCCCACCACTTGCCGGTCTTCAAGAACTTCGGGCTGAACGTCGCGAACGGACCGAACAGCAGCGAGGTCTCACCGTCGACGACACGGGTGTCGAGGTGCGGCACCGACATCGGCGGGGCACCGACCGATGCCTGCGAGTACACCTTCGCCTTGTGCTGAGCGACGATCTTCGGGTCGCTGGTCTTCAGCCACTGCCCCCCGATGGGGAAGACGCCGTATCCCTTGATCTCCGGGATTCCCGACTTCTGCAGGAGCTTGATCGCCCAGCCGCCGGCGCCGATGAAGACGAAGCGCGCGTTGATCTGACCGGGGGTGCCACCGACGACGTTGCGGAAGTCGACCCGCCAGGTGCCGTCCTTCATCTGCTTCAGGTTCTTCACCTCGCGGTTGGTCACGACATCCGCGCCGTTCTCGCGCAGCGTGTCGATGAGCTGGTGCGTCAGCGCACCGAAGTCGACGTCCGTGCCGCTCGGCACGCGCGTCGCCGCGAACGGCTCGCCCTTCCGTCGCTTCTGCATGAGCAGCGGCGCCCACTGGTTGATCACCCGCGAGTCTTCGCTGTACTCGATTCCCGCGAACAGCGGCTGCACACGGAGCGCCTCGTAGCGACGCTTCAGGTACGCGACATCCTTCTCGCCCTGCACGAACGTCATGTGGGGAGTGGCGTTGATGAAGGTCTTCGGGCCATCCAGCACGCCGCGCTCGATGAGGCTCGTCCAGAACTGCCGGCTCTGCTGGAACTGCTCGTTGATCGTGACGGCCTTCGCCGCATCCACCGACCCGTCGGGCCCCGCGGGCATGTAGTTCAGCTCGCACAGCGCCGCGTGGCCGGTGCCCGCGTTGTTCCACGCGTTCGAGCTCTCTTCGGCCACACCGCCGAGTCGCTCGTAGACGGCGATCTTCCAGTCGGGCTGGAGCTGCTGGAGAAATGTCCCGAGGGTGGCGCTCATGATGCCACCACCGATCAGGAGGACGTCGACGGTTCCTGTCACCCGTCAAGTGTAGTTCGCGCGCCGGTGACCTCGGCACGCCGAACGACCCCCTCCCCGGCAAGGAAGGCGGTTCTTACTGAGCGCGAAACCCGGCGGCTCTGCCCGCGGGTCAGACCTCGGCGCCGATGCGAGCGGCGACCAGTTCCGCGATCTGCACGGCGTTCAACGCGGCACCCTTACGCAGGTTGTCGTTGCTGATGAAGAGGGCGAGCCCACGCCCCTCGGGTGCGGACTGATCGGCACGGATGCGGCCCACGAAGCTCGGGTCCTTGCCCGCGGCCTGCAGCGGCGTCGGTACTTCTTCGAGCGCGACGCCGGGTGCGTGAGCGAGGATCTCGCGGGCACGCTCCGGCGAAAGCGGGGCAGCGAACTCGGCGTTGATGCTCAGCGAGTGACCCGTGAACACCGGCACCCGCACGCAGGTGCCCGCCACGCGGAGATCGGGGAGCTCGAGGATCTTGCGGCTCTCGTTGCGAAGCTTCTTCTCCTCGTCGGTCTCGTTGTCACCGTCGTCGACGAGGTTGCCGGCGAACGGGATGACGTCGAAGGCGATCGGCGCGATGTACTTCTCCGGCTGCGGGAAGTCGATTGCCGAACCGTCGCGCACGAGACGCAGCGTGTCGCCCTGGGCGAGCACACCCTCGACCTGGCCGAGAAGCTCCTGCGCCCCCGCCAGACCGGAGCCCGAAACGGCCTGGTACGTGCTGACGATGAGACGCTCGAGCCCCGCTTCGGCGTGCAGCGCCTTGAGGACGGGCATCGCCGCCATGGTCGTGCAGTTCGGGTTCGCGATGATGCCCTTGTGCGCGTCGGCGATCGCGTGCGGGTTGACTTCGCTGACGACGAGCGGCACGTCCGGATCCATCCGCCATGCACTCGAGTTGTCGATCACGACCGCACCGGCCGCGGCGAAGCGGGGGGCGTGCGCGCGGGAACCCGTCGCTCCCGCCGAGAAGAGCGCGATGTCGATGCCGGCCGGGTCGGCCGTCGCGACGTCTTCGGCGATGACCGTGACGCCCGCGAACTCGAGCGCGGTACCTGCGGAACGCGCGGTCGAGAACAGCCGCAGTTCGCGGATCGGGAATGCCCGCTCGGTGAGAATCTCGAGCATGACCGTGCCGACCTGGCCAGTGGCGCCCACGACGGCGACGGAGAGTCCGGAATCAGAGATGCGGGTCATGAGTGTCCTCGATGCTGTAGTGCGCAGGGTTGCCAAATTCTAACGTGTCCCGCGGCGCGGGTGCCGGCCCACCCCCTTATGCCCGAGCCACCCCTCTAAGACCCGCACAGAAGCGGGTGGGTCGGGAAGAAGGGGGTGGGTCGGCGAAGAGGGCGTGGACGGTCAGCGACCGGTGCCGGCGTGGACGACGGCGTCGGAATCGCCGTCGAGACCGTAGGCCGTGTGCACGATCCGGGCGGCTTCGGCGATGTCGTCGGCACGAAGCACGACCGAGATGCGGATCTCGGAGGTCGAGATCATCTCGATGTTGATGCCGGCCGTGCTGAGCGCCTCGAACAGCGTCGCCGACACTCCGGAGTGCGTGCGCATGCCCGCGCCCACGACCGACAGCTTGCCGATCTGGTCGTCGTGCACGAGAGCCGCGAAGCCCACCTCGGCCTGCTCGGCGGCGAGGGCCTTCAGCGCCGTCCCGGAATCGGAGGTCGGCAGGGTGAACGAGATGTCGGTACGGCCGGTCGTGGCCGCCGAGACGTTCTGCACGATCATGTCGACGTTCGCGCCGGACTTCGCCACGATCTTGAAGATCTCCGCGGCTTTCCCGGGAACGTCCGGCACACCGGTGACGGTGATCTTCGCCTGGCTGAGGTCGGTCGCGACTCCCGCGACGATCGGCTCTTCCACTGGGTCTCCCTCGGGGTTCTGCGCGGCAAGCTTTACCTGGTCGAGCACGTAGGTGCCCTCGCTCGAACTGAACGTCGAGCGCGCGTGGATCGTGACACCGTGACGCCGCGCGTACTCGACCGCGCGGATGTAGAGCACCTTCGCGCCGTTCGCGGCGAGCTCGAGCATCTCCTCGGTCGAGACGACGCTGAGTTTGCGGGCCTTGGGCACGACGCGCGGGTCGGCGGTGAAGATGCCGTCGACGTCGCTGTAGATCTCGCAGACGTCGGCGTTCAGCGCGGCGGCGAGGGCGACGGCGGTCGTGTCGGATCCGCCGCGGCCGAGAGTCGTAATGTCGCGAGTGTCGCGATTGAATCCCTGGAACCCGGCGACGATCACGATCGCGCCTTCGTCGAGCGCTTCGCGCAGTCGCACGGGGGTGACGTCGACGATCCGCGCGGCGCCGTGCGTGGCATCCGTGATCATTCCGGCCTGGCTACCGGTGAACGAGCGCGCCTCGAAACCCATGGAGTGGATGGCCATCGCGAGCAGCGCCATCGAGATGCGCTCCCCCGACGACAGCAGCATGTCGAGCTCTCGGGGCGCGGGGATCGGCGCCACCTGGTTCGCGAGGTCGAGCAGCTCGTCGGTCGTGTCGCCCATGGCGCTCACCGCGACAACGACGTCGTGCCCGGCACGCCGGGTGTCGACGATGCGCTTCGCGACTCGCTTGATGCTTTCCGCGTCGGCGACCGACGACCCGCCGTACTTCTGCACGATCAACGCCACGTGGAACTCCCGGGATCACGACGCTCGGATGCTGCGCCCAACGCCCCATCTTAGGCAAGCTCTCATTCCGAGCCGGCCATGTGTCAGACGGTGCGGCGGCCTTCGAACGCCCGGCCGAGCGTCACTTCGTCGGCGTACTCGAGGTCGCCGCCGACCGGCAACCCGGACGCGAGCCGCGTGACATGGATCTCGAGCGTGGTGAGGAGGCGGCTGAGGTAGGTCGCGGTCGCCTCTCCCTCGAGGTTCGGGTTCGTCGCGAGGATGACCTCTTGCACCGTGCCGTCGGCGAGGCGCTGCATGAGCTGGGCGATGCGGAGATCGTCAGGACCGACGCCGGCGATCGGGCTGATCGACCCGCCGAGCACGTGGTAGAGCCCCTTGAACTCGCGCGTGCGCTCGATCGCCGCGACGTCCTTCGCGTCTTCGACGACGCAGATCAGGGTCTCGTTGCGCCGCGGGTCGCGGCAGATGGAACAGCGGTCCTGCTCCGAGACGTTTCCGCACACTTCGCAGAAGCGCACCTTGTCGCGCACCTCGCCGAGCAGCTTCGACAGGTGCAGCACGTCGAAGTTCGGGGTCTGCAGGATGTGGAACGCGATGCGCTGCGCGGACTTCGGCCCGATGCCGGGCAGGCGCCCGAACTCGTCGATCAGATCCTGGACGATGCCGTCGTACATCAGGCGAACCTCGTCGGGCGTTCGTAGGTCTCTTCACGCACGAACCGCGCGCCCAGTACCTGCCGGACGACCGCTTCGCCGTAGCGCTGCACGCCGGTCGGTGCGGCGGCGCGCACCGGCGGCGCAATCACGGGCGGCACCGGTGCATCGATCGGGAAGGTCTCTTCGTCGGCCGGGTCATCGGGTTCGTCGGGTTCGATTGAGGGGGCGACCTCGGCCGGGGGCAGCACGACGCCGTCGCGGGCGGGCGTTACCGCGGCGCCCGCAGCGACGGATGCGGCATCTTCGGGCTCGTCGTCGACCGGGAACTGCGCCGGCGCCTCACGGATGACCTCGGGGCGGGGAGCGGCGATCGTCGTCCGCGGAGAGGACGCCGCGGCCCGCGATGCGGACCCGGCCGGCGCGGAAGGCTCGACGGGGGCATCCGTCGGGATGGAGGCGACTGCCCACTCGGTGACGGGGGCGGACGAGCGTGGCGCGGCCGCGGGCGATGTGCGCGGGGCGCTCGCCTGCGGCGCCGCATCCGCCGCACGGTTCGGCTCGCGCCCTCCGGTCGGCGGCACGTCGGGGGCCGCCGGGGGCGCACCCGGCCCGTCGCCGCCGGGCTCGTCGGAGTCGTGACGGGCGATGTACTTCACGCGGATACCGAGCACACCCTGGATGGCCTGACGAAGGTCTTCGCTCGGGCCGGACCCCGCGGTGCGCTTCTTGAACGCCGCCACGTCGCCCTGGCTCTGGAAAGTCAGCGTAAGGATGTCGCCGTCGAGAGCGGCCACCCGAGCCACCGTCGCGATGAGCCACGACGAACGGCTGATCGTCTCGAGGCGCGCGAGCACCTCGGGCCACGCGTCGCGCATCCGCTGCGTCGTGATCGGACCCGCGGGGATGTCGGCGGATGCGGGGGCCTCCGCCGGCGTCGCGGGCGCCTCGGCGGCGGCCGCGGGAGCGGTGGAATTCTCGGGCACGCGCTCCGCGGGAGCAGCCGCTGCGGGAGACGGAGGCGGAGCCGACGCGGCCGGAGGGGCAACCGAAGCCGGCGCAACCGCCGCCGGGGCAGCCGCAACAGGAGCGGCCGGAGCCGGAACCGCACGGGTCGGCACGGCGGGAGCCGCCACTGCCAGGGGTTCGGCGGCCGGCGCCGTGTGCGCGAGCACACGCGCGACCATGAGTTCGAGCTGCAATCGCGGCGACGTCGCCCCGGTCATCTCGTCGAGGGCAGCGATGACGATGTCGGCGGTGCGAGACAGCCGGATGGTACCGACCATCGTCGCCTGACGCGCCATGCGCTCGAGATCGTCGGCGGGGATGCCGCGCAGCACGGCCGACGCGCCCTGGCCGGTCGCGGCGATCACGATCAGATCGCGCAACCGTTCCAGGAGGTCTTCGACGAACCGACGCGGATCCTGCCCGGTCTGAACGACCCGGTCGACGGCGGCGAAGGCGGCTCCGGCGTCTTTCGCGCCGAACGCCTCGACGACCTCATCCAGGAGCTCGGCGTGGGTGTAGCCGAGGAGGGCGACCGCGCGTTCGTAGCTGACGGCAGAATTCTCCGACCCGGCGATCAGCTGGTCGAGCAGAGACAGGGTGTCGCGCGGCGACCCGCCGCCGGCACGCACGACGAGCGGGAGGACACCGGGCTCGACCGTGACGCCCTCGGTCTCGCACATCGTCTGGACGTACTCCAGCATCGCCGCGGGCGGCACGAGCCGGAACGGGTAATGGTGGGTGCGCGAGCGGATCGTGCCGATGACCTTCTCGGGCTCGGTCGTGGCGAAGATGAACTTCACGTGCGCGGGCGGCTCTTCGACGAGCTTGAGCAGGGCGTTGAACCCCTGCGGCGTCACCATGTGCGCCTCGTCGAGGATGAAGATCTTGAACCGGTCGCGGGCGGGAGCGAAGATCGCGCGTTCGCGCAGGTCGCGGGCGTCGTCGACACCGTTGTGGCTGGCGGCATCGATCTCGACCACGTCGAGCGAGCCCCCGCCGCCGCGACCGAGCTCGACGCAGCTGTCGCAGGTGCCGCACGGGGTGTCGGTCGGTCCGGCCGCGCAGTTGAGGCAGCGGGCGAGGATGCGGGCCGAGGTCGTCTTGCCGCATCCGCGCGGACCGGAGAACAGGTACGCGTGGCCGATGCGGTCACCGCGAAGGGCCGTCATGAGCGGATCGGTGACCTGCGTCTGACCGATCATCTCGCCGAAGGACTCGGGCCGGTAGCGGCGATAAAGGGCGGTGGTCACCCCCACAGCCTAAGCCGTGCCCCCGACATCGGGACGGCCCGATGGGCGGCGCTCCGCACGGGCGCCGCCCCCCGGATCACGCGTCGACCGAGGCTTCCGGATCGACGACGGCGTTCGGTGTGGTGATGATCGGCATCGACGAGGTGAGACTCGGCACGGAGGCAGACAGCAGCGTGCCGTCCTCGCGACGGACGTCCGCGAACATGCGGAGGGTCGGTCGTCCGGCCCGCACGGGCCCCTGCGTCGCGAGCGGCACGACGATCTCATCGCCGCCGTCGACCGTGTACGGCACGCCCCTCACCGAGAACGACACCGGTTCGCCGCCGGTGTCGGCGCGGACGATCATCTCGTCGCGGCGGAGCGTGATGTTCAGGCGGGTGTCGTGCCAGGCCAGCGGATACGACAGTTCCGGCCACGACTCGGGCAGGCGCGGGTCGAAGGTCAGCTCGCCGAAGTGGTCGCGCATGCCGCCGAACCCGCTGACGAGCGACGTCCAGACACCTCCGGCCGAGGCTACGTGCACGCCGTCGGCGGCGTTGTGGTGCAGGTCCGCGAGGTCGACGTAGATCGAGTCGAGGAAGTACTCCAACGCCAGATCCTGATACCCGACCTCGGCCGCGAGGATCGACTGCACGACGCCCGACAGGGTCGAATCTCCCGTCGTCAGCGGGTCGTAGTACTGGAAGTCGGCGAGTTTCTCCTCGTCGCTGAAGTGGTTTCCCTGCAGGAACAGCGCGAGCACCACGTCGGCCTGCTTGAGCACCTGGTAGCGGTAGATGACGAGGGGGTGGAAGTGCAGGAGCAGCGGACGCTGCGCAGCGGGGGTGTGCTCCAGGTCCCAGACCTCGCGCTCCAGGAATACCGCGTCCTGGGGATGGATGCCGAGCGCCGGGCTGAACGGGATGTGCATCGCGTCGGCGGCACGCTCCCAGACGTCCGGCTCGTCGGGGTCGAGCCCCAGCCGGTCGACCATGTGCCGGTACGCCTCGGGCGCGTCGAACTCCATCTCGCGCACCGTTCGCGCGGCGAAGCGCAGGTTGAACCGGGCCATGACGTTCGTGAACAGGTTGTCGTTGACGACCGTCGTGTACTCGTCGGGGCCCGTGACGCCGTGGATGTGGAACGAGTCCTCGCCATCCATCTCATCGCGCCAGAATCCGAGGGTCGTCCACAGCCGCGCCGTCTCGACCGCGATGTCCACGGCCTCGCGGTAGAGGAACTCGACGTCGCCCGTGGCGCGCACGTACTTCGCCAGCGCGAAGCTCACGTCGGCGTTGATGTGGTACTGCGCGGTGCCGGCCGCGTAGTACGCGGACGCCTCCTCGCCGTTGATCGTCCGCCACGGGAACAGTGCCCCGACCTCGTTGAGCTGGAAGGCGCGCTTGCGTGCCGCGGGCAGCATGTGCACCCGCATCCGGAGCGCGTTGCGAGCCCACTGCGGCGTCGTGTACGCGAGGAACGGGAGCACGTAGATCTCGGTGTCCCAGAAGTAGTGGCCGCTGTACCCCGAGCCCGACAGGCCCTTCGCCGGAACGCCCTGGCCGTCGGCGCGGGCCGTGGCCTGCGCGAGCTGGAACAGGCACCAGCGCGTCGCCTGCTGCAGGTCGTCGTGGCCGGCGATCCGCACGTCCGAGCGCTCCCAGAACCCGTCGAGCCAGAAGCGCTGCTTCTCGAACTGCACCGAGACACCCTCGCTGCGGGCGCGGTCGAGCGTGCGCCGGCAGCGGTCGACCAGCTCCTCCGCGGGCACGCCGCGCGAGGTGTGGTAGCTGACCAGCTTGGTGATGCGGATCGGGACACCGGCCTTGGCCTGCACCCGGAACACGTTCTTCGCGATGTCGGGCTGCACGAGAGTGCGCGCGGTGTACTCGTTGTCGGTGACGATGAGGTGATCGGCGGCGACGGCGAGCGTCATTCCGGATTCGGTCACCTCGTAGCTGAGCACCGACCGCTCGCCGTCCTGCCAGTGCTCGCGCGGCTGCAGCACGCGCTCGTTGAGCTTCTCAGTCTTGCGCGGGTCGAACCCGGCCTTCGTCGCCCCGCGGGGGCGACCGCCGTAGACGTCCTCGCCGTCCTGCCGGTTGATGAGCTGGCAGCTCACCGTGACGGGAGCGTCGGCGTTCTCGACCGTGACCTCGAGGTTCATGATCGCGAGGTGCTTCTCCTCGAACGACACCATCCGCTCGTAGTTGATCCGCACCTCTTTGCCCGACGGGGTGCGCCACAGCAGATCGCGGCGCAGCACTCCGTCGCGCATGTCGAGCGTGCGCTCGTACTGCAGGAGGTCGGCGACATCGAACGAGAGGGGCTCGTCATCGACGTAGACGCGCATGACCTTCGCGTCGGGTGCGTTGATGATGGTCTGGCCGACCTCCGCGAAGCCGTAGGCCTGCTCCGCGTGACGGATCGGGAACGTCTCGTGGAACCCGTTGATGAAGGTGCCCTGCTCGTGCGCGAACCGGCCCTCCGGGTGATTTCCGCGCAGACCCAGGTAGCCGTTCGCCACCGTGAAGAGGGTCTCGGTGACGCCCGTGTTGTCGACGTCGAACGATCGTTCGATGAGTCGCCAAGGGTCGACCGGGAAACGGTCTCGATCCATCATGGGGGCGCCTTCCGCAGGGATGTCGGGCGGGGAGTTCGGGGCGACGCTCGCGCGACGGTTCAGTCTACGAACGCGGACAGGTCGTCGACGACAACGTCGGCACCGGCGGCACGGAGCGCGTCCGCGCCGACGCCGCGGTCCACGCCCACGACGAGCGAGAAACCGCCCGCGGATGCGGAACGCGCACCGCTCGTGGCGTCTTCGACCGCGGCGCTCCGGGCCGGGTCGACGCCCAGCATCCGCGCGCCTTCGACGAACACGTCCGGGGCGGGCTTGGAGGCGAGGCCGTCGCGTTCGGCGATGACCCCGTCCATGACGACGTCGAATCGGTCGCGGATGCCGGCGGCGGTCAGCACTTCCTCGGCGTTCTTCGAACTCGACACCACCGCCACGGGCACGCCCTTCGCGATGAGGGCGTCGAGGAGCGCGAGCGAGCCGGGGTAGGGGGCGATCCCCTCCGCGCGAAGCACGCGAGCGAAGACCTCGTTCTTGCGGTTGCCGATGCCGCAGATCGTGTCGAGGGCGGGCGAGTCGGACGGGTCGCCCCACGGCACCTCGACATCGCGCGAGCGCAGCAGGCTCGCCACGCCGTCGTAGCGCTTCTTGCCGTCGAGGTACTCGAAGTAGTCGCTCTCGGAGTAGGGCGGGGTGATCTCCCACGCCGCGAACAGCTCTTCGAACATCGTCTGCCACGCGTGCATGTGCACCTCTGCCGTCGGCGTCAGTACGCCGTCGAGATCGAAGAGCACGCCGTCGAAGCGGGCGAGATCGGGCAGGTCTGTCACGACGTCTCCAAAGGATCGGGTGCCAGAAAGCGTACTGGCCGCAGGTTACGCGGCGGTATCGGGCCGCCACGCGATGGCGAGGCGGCCCGGAGACGCACCGTTATCGACCGTGTCGCCTCAAAGGGATTCGACCACGGCGAGCGTCTGCCGCGCGATCTCGAGCTCTTCGTTCGTCGGAACGATGAGCACCGTCACGGCAGAGTCGTCGGTGGAGATGACCCGGATGCCGCGGGCGCGGGTCTCGTTGCGTTCCGCGTCGATCTGCACGCCGAGGAAGCCGAGGGTCGCGAGCGCACCCGCGCGCACCAGCGGCGAGTTCTCGCCGACGCCCGCCGTGAAGGAGATGACATCGACACCGCCGAGCTGGGCGATGTAGGCGCCCGCATACGCGCGCAGCCGGTGCAGGTACACGTCGAACGCGGCGACCGCCTCCGGCTCGCCCGCCTCGACGCGATCCTCAACGTCGCGCATGTCGGCGGCACCCGTGAGCCCGAGGATGCCGCTCTTCTTGTTGAGTAGTTCGTCGAGCTCGTTGATGGAGAGTCCTCCGCGGCGGGCGAGATGGAAGATCACGGCCGGGTCGAGATCGCCCGATCGCGTTCCCATCACGAGTCCCTCGAGAGGGGTGAGCCCCATCGAGGTCTCGACCGAACGGCCGCCGTCGACGGCGGTGACGGATGCCCCGTTGCCGAGGTGGAAGATCAGCTGCTTCAGCTCGCCGAGCGGACGCTCGAGGAACGCGGCCGCGGCCTCGCTCACGAACTTGTGCGAGGTGCCGTGGAAGCCGTAGCGGCGGATGCGGTGCGCCTCGGCGAGTTCCTTGTCGATCGCGTAGGTGTAGGCCGCGGGCGAGAGGGACTGGTGGAATGCCGTGTCGAACACGGCGACGTGCGGCAGATCGCCGAACGCGTCCTTCGCGGCCCGGATCCCTTGGAGGGCGCCCGGGTTGTGGAGCGGAGCGAGGACGGCGAGCTCGTCGATGTTGATCTCGACGAGCGGGGTGACGAGCGTGGGTTCGAAGAATCGGGCGCCGCCGTGCACGACCCGGTGTCCCACCGCGATGGGGGCGTTCTCCTGCAGCGAGGGACCGTACTCCGCGAAAGCGGACAGCATCTCGCGGAACCCTGCGGTGTGATCCGGGATGGGCAGCTCACGCGTGTACTCGGCGTTGGTCGCCGTGCTCTCGGGGGCCGTGAGCGCGACCTTATGGATCACGCGGCCGTTCTCCTCGCCGATCCGCTCGACGAGCCCGCTCGCGAGCACGCGCTCGGTGTCGAGCTCCAGGAGCTGGTACTTGAACGAGGACGACCCGCTGTTGACGACCAGTACGACACTCACGCGAGAACTCCTTCGATGTCGGCGACGACGTCACCCTGAGCTTGGATCGCGGTGATCGTGATCGTGTTGACGATGTCGCCCACGAGAGCACCCCGCGAAAGGTCGTTGATGGGTTTGTTGAGGCCCTGCAGCACCGGGCCGATGGCGACCGCGCCGGCAGAGCGCTGCACAGCCTTATACGTGTTGTTGCCGGTGTTCAGATCGGGGAAGACGAACACCGTCGCGCGCCCGGCGACCGCGGAACCCGGCATCTTTTTCGAGGCGACCGCTGCATCCGTCGCCGCGTCGTACTGGATGGGCCCTTCGACCGGCAGCTCGGGAGCGCGCTCGCGCACGAGGCGGGTCGCTTCGCGCACCTTCTCGACGTCGGCACCCGATCCGGATTCGCCCGTCGAGTACGACAGCATCGCGACCCGCGGGTCGATGCCGAAGCGACCGGCGGTCGCCGCCGACGAGATCGCGATGTCGGCGAGCTGAGCCGACGTCGGGTCGGGGATCACGGCGCAGTCGCCGTAGACGAGCACCCGGTCGGCGAGCGCCATCAGGAACACGCTCGAGACGACGGAGACGCCGGGCTGCGTCTTGATGATCTCGAACGCGGGACGGATGGTGTGCGCCGTCGTGTTCGCAGCGCCCGAGACCATGCCGTCGGCGAGGCCCAGGTGCACCATCAGCGTGCCGAAGTAGGAAGGGTCGCTGATCGTGTCGGCGGCGCGCTCGAGCGTCATACCCTTGTGGGCGCGCAGACGCGTGTATTCCTCGGCGAACCGGGCACCGAGCACCGCGTCGAAGGGGCTGATGACCTCGGCACCCGAGAGGTCCAGGCCGAGCTCGAGCGCGCGGCCGCGCACCTCGATCTCCTCGCCCAGGATCACGAGGTCCGCGATGCCCCGGGCGAGCACGGTGGCCGCCGCGCGGAGGATCCGGTCGTCGTCGCCCTCGGGCAGCACGATGCGGCGGCGGTCGGAGCGCGCGCGCTCGACCAGGCCGTACTCGAACATCAGCGGCGTCACGACGGAGGGGCGCGCGAGCCCGAGGCGGCGGGTGAGCTCTGCGGCGTCCACGTGCTTCTCGAACAGCGTCAGCGCCGTGTCGTACCCGCGCGGCGAATCGGCCGCGAGCCGGCCGCGGGTGTTCATGATGCGGACGGCCGTGTCGTAGGTCGAGCGATCGGTGGTGATGATCGGCAGGTTCGAGCCGAGTCCGTCGATCAGCCGGTCGATGTCCTCGGGCAGCGGGAACGGCCCGTTCAGCACGACACCGGCAAGCGAGGGGAAGGTGCCCGACGAGTGGGCGAGCAGCGTCGCGAGCAGCACTTCGGTGCGGTCGGCCGGGATGATCACGACCGCGCTCTCATCCAGGCGCGGCAGGACGTTCACCATCGACATGCCGGCCACGACCACCCCGAGCACCTCGCGGGTGAGTAGCTCGGGATCGCCCTTCAGCAGGACCCCCTCGACCGAGAGCATGACGCTGCGGACCGACGGCGCCACGAGAAATCGGTCCTCCGGGAGCGCCCACACCGGCACATCGGTCGCGCCGCTGTGCGCGAGAGCGTCGCGGATGGCGGAGATGGCCCCCTCTGCGGAGTCCGGGTCCACACGGTTCGCGACGATCGCGAGGAGTTCGGCGCGCGCCGCGCGGAGTTCCGCGAGCGCGAGGGTCGCGATCTGGCCCATCTCTGCGGGCGTCCGCGGCTCGCTGGCCCCGAGCTGTTCGCTCTGGCCCTGCTGCGCGCGCCCACCGAGCACCAGCACGACCGGTGCGCCGAGGTTCGCCGCGACGCGAGCGTTGTAGCCGAGCTCGGCCGGGCTGCCGACATCCGTGTAGTCGCTGCCGAGGATCACCACGGCGTCGCACTTCGCCTCGACGGTCTTGAACCGTTCGACGATGCGGGCGAGCGCCGCATCCGGATCGGCGTGCATGTCGTCGTACGTGACGCCGATGCATTCGTCGTACGTGAGGTCGACACCGTCGTGGCCGAGAAGCATCTCGAGCACGTAGTCGGGCTCGTCGGTCGACCGCGCCACGGGGCGGAACACCCCGACCCGTGGGGTCGCTCGACTCATCTCCTCGAGAACGCCGAGAGCGATAGTGGATTTACCCGAATGACCTTCGGCGGACGTGATGAGGATGCTGTGCGCCACGCTTCCACCCTAGGTCGCCGTTGCTATGACCGACCAGGGAGCGCGGACGTGAATAACTGCCGCGCCCCCGGCACGGGCCGACCCGCGGCTCAGGTCTGGCGACGGATGACGCGCAGCAGCCAGGCGATGATCGCGATGATCACGATCACCAGGCCCACCCAGAGCAGGAACTTCACCGCTTCCACGAAGACTCCGAGGAGCAGGAGGACGATGCCGATGATGAGAAGGATGAGAGCGAGTGCAGGCATGTGACCATCGTCGCGAGCGACCGACACCGCCGTCGAGCGCTTGACACCGGACCGATTCGCTGGCACCCGGACCGCGGGGACGAGCGCTGCTCACTGTCCGGGAAAAGAAAAGACTCTCCGCGAACCCGGCAGAGCCCGGTTACCCTTGCTACGTTTCCGTCCTGGGGGATTTGGCCTGGATGCCGCCTCGCGGAGAGCTGATCCCAGTCTAAGCCCCGCCGCGGTTCTCGGCGAATCCTCGGGCCAGGCCCCCGTGGCCGGGGCTTACGATCGGAGGGTTCGCCGACCTGGAAGGCCTGGCATGACCGACACCCGCACGGTTCCGGACCCGCACGCTGACGTGACGGCCTCCGCGGAGTCCTTCGCTCGCATCACGAGAGCCATCGGCCGAAGCGTCGCAACCGTGATCGACGGCAAGCCCGCCGCGGTGCGCGCCGCTCTCGTCGCTCTTCTTGCGGAGGGGCATCTGCTGATCGAGGACGTACCGGGGGTCGGCAAGACGATGCTGGCCCGTGCGCTCGCGGCGACGATCGACGGCACCGTCCGCCGCATCCAGTTCACCCCCGATCTGCTGCCGGGAGACGTGACCGGCATCTCGGTGTTCGATCCGGTCGAGCGGGAGTTCGAGTTCAAAGCGGGCGCGGTGTTCGCGCACGTCGTGATCGCCGACGAGATCAATCGTTCCTCGCCGAAGACGCAGTCGGCGCTGCTCGAAGCGATGGAAGAGCGCCAGGTCACGGTCGATGGCCGCACGCACCACCTGCCCGACCCGTTCCTCGTCGTCGCGACGCAGAACCCGCTCGACATGGAGGGCACGTACGCCCTCCCCGAAGCGCAGCGGGACCGGTTCATGATGCGCATCTCCATGGGGTATCCGGATGCGGCCGCCGAGGTGCTGATGCTGCGCCAGCGCGAGCAGACCAACCCTCTCGAGGCCATCACCCCCGTCGTCACCGCCCGCGGGGTGCAGGATCTCATCGCCTGGGCGCGCCGCATCCACGTGTCGCCCGCGGTCGAGGAATACGCGGTCGCTCTCGCACACGCCACCCGTGTGCACCCCGACCTGCGATTGGGCGCGAGCCCGCGCGCGACGCTGCAGCTCGTGCGCGCCGCGAAGGTGTGGGCCGCGCTCGACGGCCGCGCGTTCGTCATCCCCGACGACGTCGCCGCGCTGATCGGCCCGGTGTTCGCGCACCGCCTGATCCCGCACCGGTCCAGCGGCGCCCGCGGCGACTCTCGGGGCGTGCCCGCGGTGCTCGATCAGATCGTCGGCTCGGTGCGGGTCCCGCTCGCCGCGCGGACCTGACCTCGATGTGGCGCAGCTGGCCCCTGACCCTGCGCGGGACGAGTGCGCTCGTACTGGCGCTCGCGTGCGGGTTGCTCGCCCCACAGCTCGGGCTCGTCGAACTCGTCTGGCTGGGCGTCCTGCTGGTCGCCCTCGTCGCCGGGTCGCTCGTCGCCGTCCTCGCATCGCGGAGCCGAGCCGATGTCGCCCGCACGTTCGACCCCGCATCGCCCGTCGTCGGCACGGAGGTCCGCGTGAGGGTGCAGGTGGCGCTGCGCGGCGGGGCGCCGTCGCTCGGCGGACGTTGGCGCGATGAGCTTCCGAGCGGCGTCGACGGCCCCGCGACCGGCGCCTTCCCCGCGTTGGCGTCGGGCCTCAGCCGCGGCGATCGATCCGCCGCGTTCGACTACACGGCCGTCGTGCAGCGCCGCGGGATCCACTGGCTCGGGCCGCTGTGGCTGTCGACGGCAGACCCGTTCGGCATCGCGCGCCGCACGGTGTCGCTCGGAGAACCGACCCGCCTGGTCGTGACGCCGGCCGTCATCGATCTGCCCACCCTGCCCGGGTTGGTGGGGCGCGCCGGCGGCGCCGTTGCCTCGCCCGTGAACCGCCTCGGACAGGGAGCCGACGATGTCGTCGCGCGGCCGTACGCCCCGGGCGACTCGATGCGTCGCATCCACTGGCGCGCCTCCGCACATCGTGACCAATTGATGGTGCGGCAGGAGGAGCAAGAGACCTCCCCGGAAGCGACCATCGTGCTGGACCGGGCGTCGTCGCGGTGGTCGCCGGTGGCGATGGAGCATCCGGGAACCGATCCGACCTTCGAGCGTGCCGTGACGCTCTGCGCCTCTGCCCTCGTGAGGCTCGTGCACGACGGCTACGCGGTCGATGTGATCGAGCCGGACGGAATGCCGCTCTGCCGGCGCGTCGAGTCCGCGGACTCGATCGCTCTCGACGACGCCCTGCTCGCACTCGCCACGGTGACGGCGCGCACCGACGACCGCCTGCCCGCCATCGTCGACCTGTTCGCGGGCGCGACGACCGGGCCGCTCGTGCTCGTGAGCGGAAGACTCATGGCGGCGGATGCGGCACCGCTCGCCGCCGTCGCGCACCACAGCTCGTTCCCGCTGCTGCTCGCCACCGCCCCTGAACCCGGCGCTTTCACGGCCGCGCACGGGTGGGCGGCCGCCGAGCTCGGCGAGGATCTCGCGCAGTCGTGGCGGGGCGCGGGCAGGGGCGGTCATGTCCCGGCCTGAGCGGGCGCGCCGGGGCGGCACCGTCACCCTCGCTCTGGGCGTCCTCGTGGCTCTCTTCGCGACCACCCTTCCGGTGCTTCGCGTCGTCTCCCCGGGAACCTGGACGGTGGGGGCCTTCGCGCTCGCGGCCGCGATCCTCGCGATCGGTGCGCTACTGCGCCGCATCCGCACCCCGGCGATCGGGGTGACGATCGTGCAGCTTGTTATCTGGGTCGTCGCCCTGACCGCCGGGTTCTTCCGGGCCGGCGCGTGGTTCTTCGTCGTGCCGTCGCCGAACACGATCCGTGCAGTCGGCGATGCGATCGCGGCCACCGGGCAGGAGATCTCGGTCGGGGTCGCCCCGCTCGTTCCCTCGCCGTCCATGGAGTTCTTCATGGTGGCGGCCGTGAGCCTTCTGGCCATCGTCCTCGATCACGTGGTCATCACGACCCGGATGCCGCTGCTCGCCGCCGTCGCCCTCGTCTCGGTCGCGCTCGTACCCGCGATCGCCGTGCCCGCTCCCATGGACGTCGGCGCCTTCGCCCTGCTCGGGCTCAGCATCCTGTTCCTCCTCCGCACCGAGACGCGCACCCGCGTGCCCGCGGCGACGCGCGCACCTCGGTCGCCGGGCGCCTCGGTCGCCGCGGCCGTGATCGGGGTGGCGGCGGTCATGGTCGCCGTCGTGGTCACCCCTCTGCTGCCCGCGCCAGCGGACCGCTCCGGCGTGTGGGGCTCGGGAGGGGCGTCGGGAATCGACCCGACCCTCAGCCTCGGCGAGGACCTCCGGCGGCCGAATCCCGTCGAGGTGCTGCGCGTGCGCACCTCTGACGCCGTTGCTCCGTACCTCCGCGCCGTGACCCTTTCGACGTTCGCCGGCGACGTGTGGGAGCCCGATGACCCCGCGTCCGAGCCCCTCGCCGGGGGCGACGGCTTCGGTCCGCTCGTCGCCGCGTCCGACATCCTCCGCGACGAGGACGAGGTCCGCGTCGACGTCTCGCAGTTGAACACGCCTTACCTGCCAGTGCCGTTCCCGGCGACCTCCATCGAGGGCCTCACCGGCGAGTGGGGTGTCGTGGCGGAGAACCGCACCGTCATCGGACTCGGAACAGACTCCTCCGGGCAGGACTACGCCGTCTCGACCGAGGCGCCGCGCCCCACGCTGCCGCAGATCCGCGCCGCGGCCTCGCGCGGGTCGGACGTCCCGGCCGCGTACTCCGACATCCCGACCGAGACGCCGTCACTCGTCACGGACCTTGCCCGGCAGGTGACGGAGGGGACCTCGACGGACTACGACGCGGTCGCCGCGCTGCAGACCTGGTTCCGTTCGTCGGAGTTCTCGTACTCGCTCGATGCTCCCGTCGAAGACGGTTTCGACGGGGAGGGCGTTGAAGCGCTCGAGCAGTTCCTGATCACCCGCGAGGGGTACTGCGTGCACTACGCATCGGCCTTCGCGGTGATGGCGCGTTCCCTCGGGATGCCGACCCGCATCGTGATCGGGTATCTGCCGGGGCGGGCGACTTCCGACACGGTCGACGACGAGACGGTCTACTCGGTCACGAGCGACCTGCTGCATGCCTGGCCGGAGGTGTACTTCGAGGGAATCGGGTGGGTCGCATTCGAGCCGACGAACAGCCTGGGAGCGCCACCGGTGTTCGCGAGCGGCGGCACCTCGTCGACCGATCCACTCAACACGCCCGCCCCGACGTCCGCGCCGTCGCCCACCGCATCCGCCGCGCCGACGACCCGACCCGACACCCCCGACACCCCCGCCGCGGGCGCCTCGGGCACCGGGTTCTCGCTCGGAGCACTCTGGCCGGGCACGGGCATCGTCGTTCTGGCGATCGCTCTCCTCCTTCTGCCGGCACTCGCGCGCGCGCTGCGCCGCACCCGTCAGCGTGTCGCCGCGCGCGCAGGCGACGCGGTGGCCGCGTGGAGCGCCGTGCAGAGCGCGGCCATCGACCTCGGGATCCCCGTGCCCCCGAGCGAATCGCCGCGCGCGTTCGGCGCACGCCTGGTCGGCAGTCATGGAGCGGATGCGGATGCGGTCCACACGCTCGTCGCTGCGGTCGAGCAGGCGAGCTACGCGCCCGCGGATGCGGTGCCCGCCGGCGGCGCCGACCGCCCACGTGGGGATGGCGCCGATGACCCGACCGGCGGGGGCGCCGACCGCTCACCCGCGGGTGGCGACAGGCTCCCGCCTGCCCGCCGCGGCGGGCTCCCTCCTGCCGGCCCACCCTCGCGCCGCGGCGGGCCGCTCGCCGCGGCCCTCGCCGCGGTCACGGCCGGTCTGCGCGCGCACGCGTCGCCGCTCCGGCGCGGCCTCGCGGTGATCGCGCCCCGTTCGCTCGTGGTCCGTCCCGGCAGCGCGTCCGCCGGTGGCGCGTCGCCGACGCCCACCCGCTAGGGAGCCGGCCTCGCCCTCTCGCTCACGTGTCGCGATCTGCCGCTCGCGGTGCCCGATTGCGACACTTGAGCGCAGATCGCGGCCGTTCACGTGTCGCGATCCGTCGCCGAGGGAGGCCGATTGCGACACGTGAGCGCCCGGGCCTCGCAGCGCGCGTGGCGAGGGCGCCGCGGGGCCCGGGCGCGGCGACGGCGCCGCGAGGAGCGGGGGCGGGGGCGGGGCAGACGAAAAGCCCCGGCCGGAACGGCCGAGGCTTTCGTGGGTGGCGGTGACGGAGGGATTCGAACCCTCGGTTGCTTGCACAACACACGCTTTCCAAGCGTGCCTCTTCGGCCACTTGAGTACGTCACCAGTGCGACCCATCCTACAGGGTGCTCCGGCGACCCGAATGCGCCGCCGCATCCGTCGCACGCGGCCGCTCGTCGGGCTTTCGTCAGCATCCGCTCGCCGGCCGTATGGGTTCCGTCAGCGCCGGCGACGACGTCGACACACCGGCGTAGGCCTGAGGACATGACCCTCACCTCGATCCTCCCGACGCTCCGCGATTCGATCCCCGCTCCCCTGGACGACAGCGTCTGGCCCGTGCACACCCGCGCGACCACCGACGATGTCGTGGTGGCGGGCGTGTCCGTTCGTCGCATCGCGGAGATCTGCGCGACCCCGTGCGTCTACACCGGCGCGGCCGTGCTCCCGCACAGCGGCGGCCACGCCTCGCCGACCGACTCGACGACCATCGTCATCGCGCGGGTGACGGGCGTGAGCGGTGCGGGCATCGTGCTCGACGCGACCTTCCACGGCCACGCACCGCTCTGGCGCGAAGCACGCCTTCTCGGCCGGGTGTCGCACGCGTACGAGCTGCGGATGCCGATCGCCGGGGCCGACAGCCCGTCACCCCTCGGGCTCGTGCGACTCCCCGACGATGTTCGCGCCGGGGACCTGCTCGCGGTTCCCTGCCCGGGCTGCTTCAGCGTCGGCGACGTGCGCCCGGCGCGGAACCGGTGACCGTGATGCTCTTCTTCACGATCGCACGCTCACGCCGCTGCGCGCTGATGACGGCAACCGCGGAGGGCTCACCGACGAACGCGGAGCGCGACCCGGCGCCCTTCCCGGCCAGCACGACGAGCGCGACCCCGGGCGAGTGAGACGACGAGCGAGACCTGAAGACCGCTGACCCAGCCGACGGCGGCAGCGAGCACGAACCGAGCCGCCACCCAGCGCGAACCGCCCGGCGGCCCCCGGTGAGCCGCGCGCCGACCGCTCAGCTATGCCGGTACGAACCGCCTCCGGCGCGCCCTCGCCCCGCAGGACGTACCGTAGACAGAGGGGTACTCCCCCGGAGTCCGGGACCCGACCCGAGCTCCACCCGCGCCCGCCGCGAGAACAGGACACCCGTGAAAATCGTCGCCTCCGCCGACTGGCGAGATGCCATCCCGTTCGAGACCCCTCTGGTCGCCGACACCGTTGCACCCGGAGAGGCCACCCGCTGCGCGACGTGCGGCGTCCTGTCCGAGCCGCTCCCCCGCGACGAGCTCTGGGCCGTGAAGCATCGCCATCCGAACAACCACGCCGGATTCGTTCGGTTCTACTGCGCCGAGCACGTCCCCGAGATCAGCCAGCCGGAGTCCGCGCCGGTCGCCGCGACCAAGCGGGCGAGCACCCCCCGCGCCCCGCGCAGTGCGAGCCCGCGTGCTGCGGCTGCGCGCCGCGTCGAGGCTGCACCGGAGCGCCCTCGCGCCGTCTGCCCCGACTGCTTCATGGAGGTCTCCGCGACGGGCCTGTGCGGCAACTGCGGCGCTCAGGTCACCTGAGGCTCACCAGCCCATCGACCCAGGGACACCCTTGAAGGGGCCGACGATGTCGGACGTGATCCAGCCGCCGTAGAAGCCGCCCGGCTGGGCCATCACGAGTTCGCCGTCGATCGTGCAGCTGTCCATCATCCCGGGATAGAGCGCGACGCGCTCGGCGAGCTCGGCGAATCCGGGCAACGGATGCGGATAGTTCCACGCCGCGCGCTGCCGCAGAGCGACCCCGCCGGCGACGTCGAGGTACCGAGCAGACCCCTTGAATTCGCAGAACGACGCTCCCACACCATCTCTCAGCGCTCCGTCCGCGAACGCGCTGACCGGAAGGTAGTACACCGGGGGATGACTCGTCTCGAGCACCCGCACGACGTCGGAGGTGTCGACGATCACCGCACCGCCGAGGCGGACGACGACGCGCCGGTCGACCGCTTCGAGGCGGGGCGGACGCGGATAGCTCCAGACGGATTCCTGGCCGGGCTGGACGGGATCTGGCTTCGGATGGCGCATACGCCGACCGTACGTCCGTTTTCCTCGCTCGGCACGGCGCCGGCGAAGGTTGCGGACCGCTCTAGCACTGACGGGCGATCCGGTGATACAGTAATGACGTCCCGCACGTAACGGACACACTGCTTCGAAGCTCGATCCTCGTTGTGGAGTCATCGATACGAACCATGCGCCACCTGTTCACATCGGTCGGCGCCCCAACTGTTTTAGCGCTTCTGGCGCGTCTTCCGACGTCACAACGTCTTCTCGAAAGCCTTTCTTCTTGCCGTTCAGTACCACCTCCCTCCTGATGACCTACTCGCTCGAGTGGCGCCAGGCGGACGACGATGTCTTCGTCGCCACTTCGCACGGCGAATACGCCGGTTTCGTCACCACGACCTCGCTCGGTTTCGTTGCGAGTGGCCCGCGTGGCGAAGACCTCGGTTCGCACTCCGGCGACGACGAAGCGCGCAGCGCCGTCGACGCCCACCACACTCGTGCCGCACACGTCCCCTCGGACATGCAGCACCTCGCCCGTCCGCACCGCACACGTCGGCGCGGCACCACCGGTCGCATTCGCGGCCCGAAAAGTAGAAGGAAAGACACGATGGCCACTGGCACCGTGAAATGGTTCAACTCCGAGAAGGGTTACGGCTTCATCGCCCCCGACGACGGCTCCGCCGACCTGTTCGCGCACTACAGCGCGATCACGGGCAACGGCTTCAAGGAGCTCCGCGAGGAGCAGAAGGTCGAATTCGACGCCGAGCGTGGCCCCAAGGGCATGCAGGCAGCGAACATCCGTCCGCTCTGAATTTTCCTCAGCCGGGGCGGGCAACCGCCCCGGCTGACGACTCCCTGAGAGATCGATCGTATTCCGTTTCACGGATGCGTATCCGCGTACGCTGAACCGCAAGCACGAGGCATCCGCCTCACACTTCACGGCTGTAGCGGTCGACGATCGACAAGGTGTCGTTATTTCCTCCACCACCCTCGAGCCGCGGCTCGGACCCGTTCGCCAGACCTATTCCGGAACAGCGGAATTCCCCCCGATCACCCGCGCGTACACGGACGTCTCGCAGGTCGTTCGAGAGAGTGGTCTTCTCAACCGCGCACGTGGCTTCTACGCCATCGTCGGTGCCGTCATCGCCGTCGGTTTCGGCGGCGCGATCACCGGTTTCATCCTGCTCGGCGACAGCTGGTTCCAGCTCCTCATCGCCGCAGCCCTCGGCATCCTCTTCACCCAGGTCGCCTTCCTCGGCCACGAAGCCGCGCACCGCCAGATCCTGGCGTCCGGCCCCGCCAACGACCGCCTCGCCCGCATCCTCGCGACCGGCGTCGTCGGCATGAGCTACTCGTGGTGGACCACGAAGCACACGCGTCACCACGCGAACCCGAACCGGGTCGACAAAGATCCCGACATCGAGATCGACACGATCTCATTCCTCGAAGAGGATGCAGCGAAGGCCCGCGGCATCCAGCGCCTCATCACCCGCAAGCAGGGCTGGTTCTTCTTCCCCTTGCTGCTTCTCGAAGGCGCGAACCTCCACTTCATCTCGGTGCGCCACCTGTTCGGCCGCGAGCCGGTCAAGGGACGATTCATCGAGATCGCTCTCCTGTTCACACGGTTCGCCGTCGTGCTGACGCCGATCTTCTTCTTCCTGCCGCTCGGCATGGCGTTCGCCTTCCTCGGCGTTCAACTGGCGGTGTTCGGCCTCTACATGGGCGCATCGTTCGCGCCGAACCACAAGGGCATGCCGGTCATCGCTCGCGATGCCAAGCTCGACTTCTTCAGCAAGCAGGTGCGCACCTCCCGCAACATCCGCGGCGGATGGTGGGCGACCTGGTTGATGGGTGGCCTCAACTACCAGATCGAGCACCACCTCTTCCCGAACATGCCGCGCCCGCACCTCGCCCGCGCCCGCGCGATTGTGATCGAGCACTGCGCCACGCTCAACGTGCCGTACGCCGAGACGTCGCTGTGGCGCTCGTACGCGATCGTCATCGACTATCTGAACCGCGTGGGACTGGCTGCCCGCGACCCGTTCGACTGCCCGATGGCTGCGAGCTACCGCCGCGTCTGACACGGCGAAGGCCCCGGTGCGAGCGTCTGGCGACGCGGGTGCACCGGGGCCTTTTCCTTTGCCCGAAACCCGGCAGGATTGCCGGACTTCGGGCATCGTCGCCGCGTCAGTAGACGCGCAGCGCGCCCGGATCGATGCGCGCGGTGAACCGCTGCACGTCGCCGACCTCTTCGCCGTCGATCTCGAATGAGTGGGGCTGAGGAAGCTCGACCTCGATACGGACGGCCTGCCCGTGACGGGCGGCTTCCGTGCTCGTCGCCGTCTTCTGCTTGTCGAAGAGCCGCATGATGCCGTTGTCCCACACCGCGGCACGAAGCGTGTCCATCCATTCGACGGCACCCTCGGCGCTCACGATCAGCACGTCGAGGACGCCGTCGTCGAGCTCCGCATCCGGGAACAGGGTGAGACCGCCCTGCAGCGTGCCGCAGTTGCCGATCAGCACCGTGTGCGCCTGCACTTCGCGGGGTTCGCGATCGTCGACGGTCACCTTCACCGACACCATCTCGGACGCCGTCAGGGCCTGGCCCATCGCGGCGACGTACGCGAGCCATCCGGCCTTCGCCTTCGCCTCGTCGTCGGTCGCGGCGAGCATCTGCGCGTCGAGCCCGAATCCGACCATGACGACGAATGCCTGGGGCTCGCCGCCGTCGAGTTCGATCCATCCCATGTCGAGCTTTTTCGGCTCGGACGTGAGGATGCGGCGCAGCGCCGTGCGTGGATTCCCGAGCGGCACGCCCAGGTTTCGGGCGAGAAGATTGCCGGTGCCCTGCGGCACGATGCCGAAGGCCGCATCCGACCCGCCGAGCGCCTCGGCGACGGCACGCACCGTTCCGTCACCGCCGGCCGCGATGACGACATCGCACCCCGCATCCAGCGCCGCGCGCGCCGGCCCCTGTCCGGGATCCTCGACGGTCGTCTCGAACCATTCCGCCGTGGCGCCGTCCGCCTCCGCGTCCCACGCTGCTTCGAGTTGCTCTCGCGAGATCTTGCTCGGGTTGAAGACGATGCCGGCGCGCAGAGGAGTCATGCGCTTACTCTCTCACCCGCGTGGCACCGGCGAACTCGGGCTTGCACCGCGGCACGCCGACCGGTATTCCGCGGCCTCGGCCAGCGACAATTCACCCGCTCGCGATCGCGGCGGACTCATGCTCGCTATCCGACCCGGTCAGGTACATACTTAGAGGTATGACCACTGCACCGTACAACGCGATCTCGAGCTACTCACGCGTGAAGATCCTCCAGTCGCTGCAGGTTCGCGGGCAACGAACGATCGCCGATCTGTGCGCGGCGACGGACCTGCACCCGAACACGGTGCGCGAACACCTGCAGCGTCTCATCAACGGCGGGTACGTCATCACCGAGACCGAGCACCGCACCACGCGTGGCCGGCCGCGCACGCTCTACAGCGCCGCCACCGGAGCCCACCGTGTCAGTCCCATCGCTCAGCGCAAGGCGCGCGAGGCCGCCCAGCGCGGAGACCTCATGCGGCGTGTGATGCCGTGGACCGATGACGCGGATGCGGACCTTCCGACCAGCGCCGTGCACCAGATCGACGCCCTCGTGGAGGACCTCGTTGAAGCAGGCTTCGACCCGGCCGTGGACGAACGCACCCTGACGGTCGACATCAGCCCCTGCCCCCACGCGAGCGCCGAGCCCACCCACCGCGAGACCCTGTGCGCCGTGCACCTCGGACTCATGAACTCGGTCCTCGCCCAGGCGGACGGCCCGCTCCGCGTCGACGCGATGGCCGCATCCTGCGACCCGAAGCAGTGCATCGTGCGCCTGATGCTCGCCGAGCGCGCCGCCACATCCACCCGCCTGCCCGTCGCCGTCTGACCCACCGCGCTCCGGATCCCCCGCAGGCTCAGGTCCGGATGCGGTCAGCCCGCGTGTAGACGTTCATCGACGGCGGTCGAAGGAATCCGACGAGCGTGAGACCGGACGCATCCGCGAGCTCGACCGCGAGCGAGGACGGCGCAGAGACGGCGGTGAGGATCGGGATCCCCGCCATGACCGCCTTCTGCACGAGCTCGAAGCTCGTGCGCCCCGACACCTGGAGCACGGCGCCCCGGAGCGGCAAGCGATCGTGAAGCGCCGCCCAGCCGATGACCTTGTCGACCGCGTTGTGGCGACCGACGTCTTCCCGAACCACGAGAAGCTCGCCCGTCGCCGCATCGAACAGCGCGGCGGCGTGGAGGCCGCCGGTCTTCGCGAACACCGCCTGCTCCGCGCGGAGCCGGTCGGGGAAGGTCGCGACCAGGGCCGCATCCACGGTGGAATCGTCGCCGGCGACGTCGTAGCGCGACACCGTCTCGATCGCCTCGATCGATGCCTTCCCGCACACACCGCACGAGCTGGTCGTGAAGAAGTTCCGCGTCGCTTCCGGGGCGGGAGGTGCGACGCCCGGGGCGAGTGTCACATCGAGCACGTTGTACGTGTTCTCGACGCCGCCCGTTCCCGGCCCGCCGCAGTGGATCGCGTTCGAGAACTCGTCACCGCGACCGATGATCGCCTCCGAGACGAGAAAGCCCGCGGCGAGCTCGACGTCGTGTCCGGGGGTGCGCATCGTCACAGCGAGCGGGCGACCGCCGACCCGGATCTCGAGGGGCTCTTCTGCCGCGAGCACGTCGGCTCGCTTGTGCGGTTCTTGCCCGAGGGTGATCCGAACCACGGGCCGCCGGGTCGTGATGCGCCCCACGTCAGCCGCCGATGGCGTTCATGCCGCGCGCGGGCTGCAGGAACGACGGGTCGTCGATCGCGTGGCCGGCGAGCTTGCCGTGCACGCAGGAGCGCAGCATCCGGTCGACGTCCGCATCCGTACCGTCCGCGCGAAGGATCGGCACGAGGTCGTACTCCGTCTCGGAGAAGAGGCAGTTGCGCAGCTGGCCGTCGGCGGTGAGGCGCAGTCGGTCGCAGTCACCGCAGAACGGCGCCGTCACCGAGGCGATCACACCGACGGTGTGGGGGCCCCCGTCGATCGTCCACCGTTCGGCGGGTGCGCCGCCGCGACCGGGCACGGGCGTGAGGGTCCAGCGCGCGGCGAGCGCGCCGACGATCTCTTCCCGCGTGACCATCGCGGAACGATCCCAGGTGTGTCCGGCGTCGAGGGGCATCTGTTCGATGAAACGCATCTGCGCCCCGTGCTCCATCGCGAAGGCCACGAGATCGGCGAGTTCGTCGTCGTTCACGCCGCGCATCGCGACGGCGTTCAGCTTGAGCGGGCGGAGACCGGATGCGGAAGCCGCCGCGATCGCTTCGAGCACGTCGTCGAGGCGGTCCCGGCGGGTGAGCGCTGCGAACTTCTCCCGGTCGAGGGTGTCGATCGAGATGTTCACCCGCTTCAGACCCGCGTCGATGAGCGCGGGCAGGACGTCGGGAAGACGGATGCCGTTGGTGGTCATCGCGATCTGCACCGGGCCGTCGGGGGATTCGATGGCGGCGAGCTCGCGGACGACATCGACGATGTCGCGGCGCAGGAGCGGCTCCCCGCCGGTCAGGCGGAACGTCGTGATCCCGGCGGCGGCGGCAACGCGGGCGACCCGGACGATCTCATCCAGCGTCAAAATGCTCTGACGCGCCAGCCATTCGTTGCCCTGCTCGGGCATGCAATAGGTGCAGCGCAGCGAGCAGCGGTCGGTCAAGGAGATGCGCAGGTCGCGGTGGACCCGGCCGAACGTGTCGGCGAGCGGACCGCCTTCGCCGGGAGCGGTCATCGTGCCCCGGGCGTCGAGCGCCGCGCTCGGACGACGGCGCGCGATCGCGACCGGAACGACGCTCACGCGCCCGCCCGCCCGATGATCTCCGTCGTCATGTCTCGAGGGTACGCGGCGCAGGACCCGACGTGGGTCGAGACGGCAGATCTCCGCTTCCAGTGGTCTTACCTCTGTGTCATACTGAGGGCGACCCGTACCGGCGGCGCCGCCTCGAGATCGGCTCCGCTCTCGTCGGCACGGCCGAGAAGGAGATGTCGATGGAATTTCTGGATCCGCTCGCGCTTGCGCGCTGGCAGTTCGGGCTCACCACGCTCTACCACTACCTGTTCGTTCCCCTCACTCTCGGCATGGGTCTGGTCGTCGCGATCTTCCAGTCGGCGTGGGTGCGCACGGGGCACACGAAGTGGCTGCAGCTGACGCGTCTGTTCGGCAAGATCTTCCTCATCAACTTCGCCATGGGTGTGGTGACGGGCATCGTGCAGGAGTTCCAGTTCGGCATGAACTGGTCGTCGTACTCGCGCTTCGTCGGTGACGTCTTCGGGGCTCCCCTCGCCTTCGAGGGACTCCTCGCCTTCTTCTTCGAGGCGACGTTCATCGGGTTGTGGATCTTCGGCTGGGATCGGCTCTCGAAACGGCTGCACCTCGCGACCATCTGGATGGCGTGGATCGGCGCCGTCATGTCGGCCTACTTCATCCTCGCCGCGAACTCGTTCATGCAGAACCCGGTCGGGTACCAGATGTCTGGCGACGGCCGCCGCGCCGAACTCATCGACATCGGCGCCGTGCTGACCAACCGCGTCGCTCTGGCGACCTTCCCGCACACCATGTTCGCCGCCTTCATGTTCGCCGCGGCGGTCGTTATCGCGGTCGCCGCCTGGCACCTCTCGCGTCACCGCAACCAGGAGACGATGCGTCCGGCGCTGCGGTTCGGCATGTGGATGATGCTCATCTCCTTCGCCGGTGTCGCGATCGCCGGAGACGCCCTCGGTCTCCAGATGGTGGCGACGCAGCCGATGAAGATGGCGGCGGCGGAAGCGTTGTACAACACCGCCTGCGGGCCGGATGCCTCGTTCTCCCTCTTCTCCCTCGGCACGCCCGACGGGACGAGCGAGATCTGGTCACTGCGCGTGCCTTATCTGCTCTCGTTCCTGTCGACCCACACGTTCGACGGATGCGTCGAGGGCATCAACAACCTGAACGCCGATTACACCCAGAACTGGCCGATGTTCGCCGACCAGCTTGGCGGCGAACTTCCGTTCGCGCCCGTCATCTGGGTCACGTACTGGTCGTTCCGCTGGATGATGGCGTTCGGCGCGGCCGCCGCGCTCGTCTCCGTGGTCGGCCTGTGGCTCACCCGCACGAAGGCGAAGCGCGCGGTGCCCCAGTGGGCATGGCGGGTCGCGATCTGGTCGGCGCCCCTCCCCATGCTCGGCAGCCTGGTCGGCTGGGTCTTCACCGAGATGGGCCGGCAGCCCTGGATCGTGTTCGGGCTCATGCTCACCGAGGACGGCGTCTCCCCCAGCGTCCCCGGATGGACGGTCCTGATATCGCTCGTCGCGTTCACGTTGACCTACGCCGTGCTCGCGGTCGTCGAGTTCGGCCTCATCCGCAAGGCCGCGCAGGCGGGGCCGGAGCCCATCCCCGAGCCGGGTGAGGGCGCGGATGCGGACTCCGACGGCCACTACACCCCGACCACGGTCTACTAGGAGCGCGGCATGGATCTCGCATACGTCTGGTTCTTCATCGTCGGCATCCTGTTCGTGGGGTACTTCGTGCTCGACGGGTTCGACTTCGGCGTCGGCATGTCGCTGCCCTTCCTCGGTAAGGACGACATCGGTCGCCGGCAGATCATCAACACGATCGGCCCGGTCTGGGACCTCAACGAGACCTGGGTCATCGTGGCCGGCGCATGCCTATTCGCGGCCTTCCCGGAGTGGTACGCCACGCTCTTCAGCGGGTTCTACCTCGCGCTCCTGCTGATCCTGCTCGCGCTCATCGTCCGCGGTGTCTCATTCGAGTACCGCCACCAGCGCGACAGCCTGAAGTGGAAGCGCGGCTTCGACACGATGATCGTGGTCGGCTCCGCGGTCCCCGCGTTCCTCTGGGGCGTCGCCGTGGCGAACATCGTGCAGGGCGTGCCGCTGGATGCCGCTCACGAGTTCACCGGCTCCCTGCTGACACTGCTGAACCCGTACGGCCTGCTCGGCGGCCTGACGACTCTGCTGCTCTTCTTCACCCACGGCGTGTATTTCGTCGCGCTGAAGACCGATGGCGCTGTGCGCTCGGACGCGCGTCGACTCGCGGGCCGGTCGGGGCTGCTCACGGTCGTCGTCGCCGCCGTGTTCCTGCTCTGGACCGTGCTGAACGCGACGAACGCGGGCGCACCGGCGCTCATGCTCGTGGTCGTCTGCGCGGGCCTCGCCGCCGTGCTGCTGATCGGCTCGCTGATCGCCAACCGGATCGACCGCGAGGGTTGGGCGTTCGCGTTCGGCGCCGCAACGGTGGCGTTCGCCGTGCTCACCCTGTGGTTCGCGCTCTTCCCGAACGTGATGCCCTCCACGGGAGACCCGGCGGGCACGCTCACGATCGAGAACGCGTCGAGCACCGACTACACGCTCACGATCATGACCTGGGCGGCGGTGATCTTCCTTCCGCTCGTGCTGCTGTACCAGGGCTGGACGTACTGGATCTTCCGCAAGCGCGTCACGCGGTCGCGCATCGAGAAGGCAGCAGCAGTCGCGCACTGATCGGGGTGCGGCGCCCGCCCGCGCCGCACCCCCGCAGTTCGTCCCCGCATGATGAGGCAGGATCGTAGAGTGACCACGGATGCTGCTCCCGCCGCCCCGCGCGTGAGCAATCGGCCGGTCGATCCGCGCCTGCTGCGGTACAGCACCGCGTCGCGCGGGTTCCTGCTGGTCACCGCGGCCATCGTTCTCGCCCAGACCGGCGTGATCCTCGGGTTCGCCTGGCTTCTGACCGTGGCCCTCGTCGGTGCGATCGCCGGCGAGCCGGTCGCGGATCTCATCCCCGCCCTCGCCGGCGCGGCCGCACTCGCCCTCCTCCGCGGCCTGCTCATCGCGGCGTCCGAACGCACGTCGGCGATCGGCGCGGCGCGGGCGTCGCTGCAGCTCCGCGACCGGTTGGTGCGGGCCGTCGAGGCCCTCGGCCCGGGATGGCTGGCGGCGCGCAACACTTCGTCGCTCGCCGTCACCGCCGGCCACGGCTTGGAAGCCCTCGACGCCTACTTCGGGCGGTACCTGCCGCAGCTGGTCGCCACCGCGATCACGATGCCGATCCTCATCCTCGCGATCCTGGTCGCCGACCCGATCTCGGGGATCACGGTGATCGTCACCGTCCCGCTCATCCCCGTCTTCATGGTGCTGATCGGTCTGGCGACGCGCGCGGTGCAGAACCGGCAGTATGCGACGCTCCATCGACTCGCGGCACGGTTCTCCGACACGGTCGCGGGCCTCGGCACGCTGAAGATCTTCGGCCGTCAGCACCGGGCCGCCGAGGGCATCGAGACCGTCACCCGCGACTACAAGCGCGAGACCATGTCGGTGCTGCGGGTGTCGTTCATGTCGGGCTTCGCGCTGGAGTTCCTCGCCTCGATCTCGGTGGCGATCCTCGCGGTGACGATCGGCTTCCGCCTCCTCGGCGGCGAGATGCCGCTGCTCGTCGGACTCTTCGTGCTCCTGCTCGCGCCCGAGGCGTATCTGCCGCTCCGTCAGGTCGGCGTGCAGTTCCACGCCGCGGCCGAGGGCGTGGCGGCGACCGACGAGATCTTCCAGGTGCTGGATACCGCGCAGGGCGTCCCGGCACCGACGGCCCCGGAAGCGCGGGCCGACGCCGTGCCGGCCGGGCCGCTGGTGTCGGCGCGTGGCCTGGTCGTGCGCCGCGGCCAGCGCGTCATCGGACCGCTCGACCTCGACGTCTCCGCGGGCGAGATCGTGCTGCTCGAGGGGCCGAGCGGCGCGGGCAAGTCCAGCATCCTGTCCGCACTCCTCGGATTCGTGCCCGCCGAGGGAATCATCCACGCCGGCGCGACGTCGGCGCGTGAGGTGCTGGCGTGGGCGGGCCAGCGCCCGGGCCTGCTCTCCGGCACGATCGCGGAGAACGTCGCGCTCGGCGATCCGGCACCGGATGCGGAGCGCGTCGCCCGATGCCTCGCAGACGCGGGCGTCGATGTGCCCGCATCCGTCGTTCTGGGCGCCGCCGGGGCGGGAATCTCGGGCGGGCAGGCGCAGCGGGTCGCGATCGCGCGCGCGCTGTACCGCCTGCGGAGCGGACGTGCACGGGTTCTCGCTCTCGATGAGCCGTCGAGTGCCCTCGACGGCGCGACCGAGGCTCGGCTGTGGCAGACGCTTCGACGGGTGGCCGATACCGAGCAGGCGGGCGTGCTGCTGATCTCGCACCGCCGGTCCGCCCGCGACATCGCCGACCGCATCACCTCCTTGCCCGCGCTCGAGGGTGCGAGCGGAGGACGCGCATGAGAACCGCCGAGGTGCTGCGCTCCGCCCAACCCCCGATCCGTCGTTTCTGGGGGCCGCTGGCCGCCGGTTTCGGCACCGCGGTCAGCGCGATCGCCCTGTTGGCCGCGAGCGCCTGGCTGATCACACGATCGGCCGAACAGCCCGCGGTCATGTACATCACGGCCGTCGTCGTCGCGGTACGCGCGTTTGCGCTCGGTCGCGGCGTCTTCCGCTACCTCGAACGTCTCACCGGGCATGACGCGACGCTCGGTCAGCTCGCCGGGGTGCGCGCGGCGCTGGTGCGCCGGATCGTGCCGCTCGCCCCGGACGGCCTGGGCGGTGCGCGGCGCGGTGCGTTGCTCTCGCGGCTGGTCGACGACGTCGACGAGCTGCAGAACCTGCCGCTGCGCGTGGTCATGCCACTCGCAGTGGCCGGAACGGCGTCGCTCGCGAGCGTCGTCTTCGTCGCATTCCTCTCGCCCCTGGCCGCCGTCACCCTCGCCGCCTGCCTCGTCGTCGCCTTCGCTCTCGCGGTCTGGCTCGGCTGGCTCCTCGGCGCCCGCGCCGAGCGTCAGATCGCTCCGCTGCGCTCACGTCTGGCCGACGCGCTCGTCGACGAGCTGACGTCACTCGACGTGCTGACCGCGTTCGATGCAACGGATGCGGCGCATGCCCGGGTTCGTGCCGCGGACGAGGCGCTGCGCCGAGCGATCGTCCGCCGCGCCGGAGCGCAGGGTTTCACCTCCGGCGCCGTGTCACTGCTCGCGGGTGTCGCCTCGGTCGCTGCCCTGCTCGTCGCCCTACCCGGGCTGAGCGCGGGCGCGATGGCCGGCCCGGCGTTCGCCGTGGTCGTGCTGTTGCCGATGGCCGTCTTCGAGATCTTCGGCCCCGTTCCGCTCGCGCTCGCGTCATGGCGCCAGGTGCGGTCTGCGGCCGAACGCGTCGCACGGACCGTTCCGGATGCGGTGCCCGCCGGCATTCCGCAGAACGAACCGGCCGCGACCGGATCGGCGCCTGCCCTCGGCACCGGTATCTCGCTGCGGGGCCTCAGCGCACGCTGGCCCGACCGCGGCGGGAACGTCGATGGAGACGCCGTCGCGCCCACCGCGGCGACGCCCGCACCGCCGGTGGATGCATCCGACTCCGATTCGGGCCGACTCATCGCGGTCGATCTCGACGTCGCGCCGGGCGAGCGCGTGCTGATCACCGGGCCGAGCGGCGCGGGAAAAACGACGCTCGCGCACGTCCTGGTGCGCTTCCTGGACTACGGCGGGTCGTATCGGATCGGCGATGTCGAGGCCCGCACGGTGAACGGCGATGATCTGCGGCGCACCGTGGGGCTATGCGAGCAGTCGCCGTACCTGTTCGACGAGTCCCTGCGGCAGAACCTGCTGTTCGCCCGGGACTCGGCCACCGACGACGACCTGTGGGCGGCGCTCGAACGGGTCGGTCTCGCGGGGTGGACCGCAGAGCGCGGGGGGCTCGACGCGAGCCTCGGCGAACGCGGCGCGCTCGTCTCGGGCGGCCAGGCCCAGCGCATCGCCCTCGCGCGGGCCCTCCTCGCCGACTTCCCGGTGCTCGTGCTCGACGAACCGACGGCGGGGGTCGACCCCGCCGCCTCCGATGCGCTGCTCGGCGACCTGCTCGGCGCAGTCGGCACCGAACGCGCCGTCATCCTCATCTCGCACGTCGACGTGCCGGCCGGACTCGTCGACCGCGAGGTGCGCCTGGAAGCCGGGCGCCTGGCCTGACCGCAGCCTCCGTCACGGGCTAGAGGATGAGCCCGAAGGCCTGCTCCCCCGCGGCCGACGGCAGTCGCGTGAAGCCGAGCCGGTCGTAGAACCCGACGGCGGCGGTGTTCTCGGCGGACGCGACCAGGTGGACGCCGGTGACACCCCGCGAACGGAGCGTCTCACCGAGCCGCTCGATCAGGGCGCGCCCGAACCCCTGCCCCTGCAGGTCCGGAAGCAGATCGATGTGCAGATGGGCGGGATACTTCGCCGCGCGCGGATCGACGCGACTGCCCCGCGCGTCGGCGTACGCGAGCAGCCCGGCCTCGCGCGGGTCGGCGCCCTCGCGGGCGAAGCGGGCGGCGCGCACCGGCCACCACTCCGACCGGAACCACTCTTCGAAAGCGACCGTGTCGGGAGCGGCCACGGCGTAGCCGAGCACCCGCCCCTCTCCCTCCACCACGAACGCGGTGTCGGGGTGTCGCGCCACATAGGGCAGCACGAAGATCTCAGCCCAGATGCCGTCGTCGGACAGCGCGCCCGTCGCATCCGCACCCGCGGCAGCCGTCCGCACGCAGATGTCGGCGAGGTCGGCCTCATCGCCGACGCGGAAAGGGCGGATGCGGCTCATTCGCCGAGCCTACGACGCGGCCGCGACTCTCCCGAGCCCGTCCTCTCAGACCGGCAGCAGCCGCACGGTCGTCGCCGGCACCTGCACCACGATCTCGACGCCGGGAACCAGGCCCGCATCCGCCAGCTCGTCGGTCGCGACGTCGACCGCCACCTGGATGCTGCCGCCCGCGGCCACGGTGTGCACGCGCACCCCGCCGACGGTCTGCTCGAGTCGTGCGACCACGGCGTGCCAGGTGGTCGTCCTACTGGTGCCGCTCCCGTGCACGTTCCCGGGCACGATGCGCGCGTCGGCGGGCCGGAAGACGGCGGCGACCGACTGGCCGTCCGGCACGCGGGCCCCGCGGTCCCCCGCGAACGCCACGTCGCCGACGCGGCACGCGCCACCGGCTGAGACGCCGACGACCCGGTTGAGGCCGGCGAGCGAGGCGACGAAGGCCGTCGAGGGCGCACGCAGCACGTCACGGACGCGCCCGGACTGGGTGATCCGCCCGTCCTCAACGACGGCGACCCGGTCGGCGAGCGCCACCGCATCGACGGCGTCGTGCGTGACGATGATGCACGTGCGGTCGGCGAGCTGGGCACTGAGCATCGTCCGGATGCCGCTCGCGGTCACCGGATCCAGCGAGGTGAACGGCTCGTCGAGAAGGATGAGGCCGGGCGATGCGGCGAGCGCCCGCGCGACCGCGACGCGCTGCTGCTGACCCCCTGAAAGGGCTGCGGGGCGACGGTCGCCCGCCTCGGCGAGACCGACGCGCGCGAGCAGCTCGTCGGCCGTCCGGCGCGCCTCGGCCACCGCGACACCGGCGGCGCGCGGACCGAAGGCGACGTTCTCACGCGCGGAGAGGTGCGGGAAGAGCCGCGGGTCCTGCCCGAGCAGCACCGTGCCGCGACGCGCGGCGGCGATCCGCATCCGCCCGTCCGACAGGGTGCGCTCGCCGAGCCTGACGTGTCCGGCGTCCAGCGCCACCAATCCGGCGATCGCGGCGAGCAGGGTCGACTTGCCGGCGCCGCTCGGACCCATGACGGCCACAGTGGTGCCGGATGCGGCCACGAGCCGCGCCGACAGCGTGAACCCGCTGGGGTAGTCGACCGTGACGTCGGCATCGAGCGTCTCGCTCATCGCACCGCCTCCGGTCGCCAGGCCCGCACGAGCACGAGCACGAGCACGGCGGTCACGAGCAGCAGGAGCGCGAGCGCGACGGCGGTGCCCTGCGACACCCCGGCGCCATTGAACGCGGTGTAGATCGCGAGCGGCATGGTCTGGGTCACGCCCGGCGCGTTCCCCGCGAACAGCGCGGTGGCGCCGAACTCGCCGATCGCCCGCGCGAAGCACAGAACCGTTCCGGTCACGAGCCCCGGGGCGGCCAACGGCAGGGTCACCCGACGGAGCACTGTCCAGCGCCCGGCACCGAGGGCGGCCGCCGCCTGCTCGTACCCGGTGCCCGTTGCCCGGAGCGCCCCCTCGAGGGCCAGCACGAGGAACGGCAGCGCGACGAAGGCCTGCGCGAGCACCACCGCCGCCGTCGTGAACGGCAACCGGACGCCCACGAGATCCAGGGCGCCGCCGAGCCACCCGTTGCGGCCGAAGAGAAACAGGAGCGCGATTCCACCCACCATGGGCGGCAGCACGAGCGGCACCGTCACGGCCGCACGGAGGATCGCGGCGGCCCTCGCCCCGGAACGGGCGATCAGGAGCGCGAGCGGAACACCCACGAGCAGGCACAGGACGGTCGCCACGAGCCCGGTGCCGAGCGAGAGGCCGAGGGCCGAGAGCGCGGCCGGAGAGGTGACGTCCTGCCACAGCGTCGACCACTGCACGCGCGCGACGAGCGCGACCAGGGGAACGACGAGGAACGCCAGACCGAGTGCCGCGGGCGCGACAAGCGCACGCGGCACGAACGCCGGAGTCCGACGACTCACGCCGGTCCGAAGCCGAGGCGGGCGAGGATCGCGCGGCCTTCGTCTCCCGCGACGAACGCGACGAAGGCGGCGGCGGCGTCGGCATCCGGTGCGTCCGTGAGAGCCACGATCGGGTAGCGGTTGACGACGTCGGCGGCGCCGTCCGGAACGATCGATTCGACGTCGGCGTTGCCGAGCGCGTCGGTCGCGTAGACGAGCCCCGCGTCGGCCTCGCCCTCGGCGACCTTCGTCAGCACCGCCGTCACATTCTGCTCGGCGCTGGCGGGCGTCACCGTGACCCCCGCGTTCGCGAGCAGGGTCTGGGAGGCCGCGCCGCACGGCACCTCGGGCGCACAGAGCACGACGGTCGCACCCGGTGCCGCGAGATCGGCCAGCGACGAGATGCCGGCCGGGTTGCCGGCGGGCACCACGATGACGAGCGTGTTGGAGGCGAAGAGCGTGGGGTCTGCGGCGAGACCCGCGTCGACGACCTTCGCCATGTTCTTCTCGTCCGCCGAGGCGAACACGTCGACCGGCGCGCCCTCGATGATCTGGTTGGCGAGCGTCGACGATCCGTCGTATGAGATCGGGCGCACATCGACTCCCGGATGCTGCGCTTCGAAGGCCGCGGCGATCTCGTCGAACGCGGTGCCGAGCGAGGCGGCGGCCGAGATCGTGAGCGATCCGGTGAGCTCGTCGCTCGCGGCCGTCGATGCGGCCGGGGCGGTGCTGCCCGCGCAGCCCGCGGCGAGGAAGGCAGTCGTGGCGAGGAGGGCGGCGAGGGCGGCTCGGCGGCGCATGTCAGTCCTTCGGGGTTTCGACGATGACGGTGGTGGCTTTGACGACGGCGACCGCGAGCGACCCGGGCTCGAGCGCGAGTTCGCGTGCCGACTCGGCCGACATGAGCGACACCACCCGGTGCGGGCCCGCCTGGATATCGACCTGGGCCATCACCCCGTCGATCTGCACGCGCGTCACGAGGCCGGTGAACCGGTTGCGGGCGCTCGAGAGCACATCGCCGGGGAGGGATGCGGATGCCGCGAGCGCGACGGCCCGCTCGGCCAGGGCGGCGCCCGGAATCTCCGCCGGGGTCGCGTCGGTCACGGGGAGCAGCCCCTGATCGATCCACCGGCGCACCGTGTCGTCGCTCACCCCGAGCAACCGGGCGGCCTGGGCGACCTTGTAGCTGTGCATCCCGCCACTCTAGTGCCGCACATACGGGTTAAGGCGCGAGATATCTCCGCATCTGCGTGCAGACCGGAGCTCGTGAAGGCGCGATCCTTCGCTCACGTGACGCGATCCGCGATCCCGGGCGACGGATTGCGACATGCGAGCGCTCCCGATCCGGGCGGATGCGGCGGGCCTACGCTGGATCCATGCCGTTCCCGCCGCTGGTCGAGCCCACCGATACTCTGAGCGACGCCGAGCGGGTGCGCACCGCCCGGCACGCGGCGCTGGCCGGCTTCGGCGAACTCTCGCAGCGACGGCTCGCCGCATCCCGCGTCGCCGTGATCGGCGCGGGCGGCCTCGGCTCTCCCGTCGTGCTCGCCCTCGCTGCGGCCGGCGTCGGCGAACTCGTCGTGATCGACGACGACGTGGTCGATCAATCGAACCTGCACCGGCAGATCCTGCATCGGCACGCCGATCTCGGCGCCCCCAAGGTCGACAGCGCGGTGCGCGCCGCGGCCGACCTCTCCCCCACCACGACCGTCCGCGCGGTACGACGGCGGCTCACCGCCGACAACGCGGCGGAGCTGCTCGCCGGCGCACACCTCGTCATCGACGGTTCCGACACCTTCGAGACCCGCGGGGCGGTCGCCGCGGCGACCGAGGCATCCGGCATCCCGCTCGTCTGGGGCACCCTGCAGGAGTTCGACGCGCAGGTGACGGTCTTCTGGTCGAGCCCACCGCCCGGACACGACGCCGTCGTGCTGCACGATCTCTATCCCCCCGAAAGCGTCGGCGAGGTTCCGACGTGCGCGCAGGTCGGAGTGCTGGGCGCACTCTGCGTGCAGGTGGGCGGCCTGCTGGCGATCGAGGCCATCAAGCTCCTCACGGGCATCGGCGAACCGCTACTCGGACGCGTGCTGCTGATCGACTCGCTCCGGGCCCGGCAGCGCGAGATCCCGCTGCGGTCATCGCGCACCCCCGCCCCAGCGACGGACGCCGCCTTTCCGAGCGGCAAGACGGGCCTGATGGGCGAGACGGGCCTGAGCGGCGAGGCGGATTCGGCATCACCCGCCCGCGTGCCGGATGCGCCGGTGCCGGTGCACGTTTCCCCGACCCTCCTCGATGACAGCCGGGCCGCCGGCGCCACGGTGCTCGATGTGCGCGAGCCGCGCGAGACGGCGACGGGCACGATCGAGGGCGCGCGCCTGGTTCCCCTCGGCGAGGTGCTCGCCGACCCGTCGGCGCTCGGCACCGGCCCCTTCGTGGTCGTCTGCCAGGCGGGCGTGCGGGCGGAGCGAGCCGCGGTGGCGCTCCTTCGGGCCGGGGCATCCGCATCCGTCCTCTCCGGCGGAATGGATGCCTGGCAGGGCACCGGACACCGGGCGACCGCATGAGCGACGAGCTGCGTACCGTCGAAGAACAGGTGGCGCGCGTCCTCGCGGAGGTCGCCCCGACCGCCGCCGAGTCGGTGCCGCTCGCGCAGGCGCAGGGTCGCACGCTGCAGAGCGAGGTGCGCGCGGCCGTCGATATTCCGGTGTTCGACAACTCCGCGATGGACGGCTTCGCGGTGCGCTACGCCGATGTCGCGGCGGCAGACCCGCAGCATCCGGTGACCCTGCGCGTCGTCGCCGACCTGCCCGCGGGCACCGCGCTCGACCCCGTCCTGCAGGCGGGCGAGGCCGCGCGGATCATGACGGGCTCTCCGGTACCGACGTCGGCCGACACGATCGTGCCGTTCGAAGACACCGTCGGCGGGCTCGCTGATTCGCTCACCGATGTCATCGTGCGGCACGCCCCGCAGGCGACCGGGGTGCACCTTCGTCGGCGGGCGGCGGATGCGTCGGTCGGCGATGTCATCGTCGCCGCCGGAACCGCGCTCGGCCCGTTGCAGCTCTCTGCCGCCGCCGCGTCGGGCGTTGCCGTCGTCTCGGTGCACGCGAGGCCCCGTGTGGCCGTCATCTCCACCGGGAGCGAGCTCGTCGCCGCCGGCGAACCGCTGGGTCGGGGCCAGATCCCCGAGTCGAACGGCCTTCTGCTCGCGGCGCTCGCGACCGATGCCGGCGCGGAGATCGCCTGGCGCACGAGCGTCGACGACACCGACGCGGCGTTCCTCGAGGCGCTGCGGCGTGCCGCCGAGGCCCGCGCCGACATCGTGATCACGAGCGGCGGGGTGAGCGCGGGAGCCTTCGAGGTCGTCAAGAACGTGCTGCAGGGCAGCGATGTCGCCTTCTCCAAGGTCGCCATGCAACCCGGAAAGCCCCAGGCGTTCGGCCGCCTCCCGACCGGCGCGCTGCTCTTCGGGCTGCCCGGAAATCCGGTCAGCTCCGCGGTCTCGTTCGAGGTCTTCGTGCGCCCGGCGCTCCTTCGCATGCAGGGGCGCTCGGAGATTTACCGACCGATCCTGCGGTTGCCCGCCGCATCCGGATGGCGCACGCCGCCGTCCCGCCGGCAGTACCTGCCCGCGGCGATCGACCGATCCGACCCGGCACGGTGGACCGTGCGGCCGGCGACCGGCGGGGGGTCGGGTTCGCACCTGGCCGGCGGTTTGGCCCGCGCCGAGGCGTATGCCATCGTCGCTGCCGAGATCGACGCCGTGGCCGAGGGCGATCTCGTCGATGTCATGCTGATGGCATGAGTTTCACGCACCTGGATGCGGCCGGCCACGCGCGCATGGTCGATGTCACCGCGAAGCAGCCCACGGTTCGCGCGGCGACCGCGCGCGGGTTCGTCCACTGTGGACCGGGCGTCGTCGCGGCGCTCCGCGACGGCAGCGTTCCGAAGGGCGACGTGCTCGCCGTGGCGCGCATCGCCGGCATCCAGGCCGCCAAGCACACCCCGGATCTCCTCCCGCTCGCGCACGTCATCGGCGTGCACGGCGCCACCGTCGACCTGGTCATCGTCGATGCGGGGATCGAGATCGAAGCGACTGTCCGGACCGCTGACCGCACCGGAGTCGAGATGGAGGCGATGACCGCCGTGTCCGTCGCGGCGCTGACCGTCGTCGACATGGTCAAGGCGCTCGACAAGGGCACCTCGATCGACAACGTCCGCATCGTGCGCAAAGAGGGCGGCAAGTCCGGCACCTGGACCCGCCCCGGCGAGGAATGAGCGCGACTCTCGGCGCGATCGTGCTGGCCGGGGGCCGGGCGACGCGTCTGGACGGCGTCGACAAGCCGGCGCTCGAGGTCGGCGGCATCTCGCTGCTGGAACGCGCCGTGGCCGCGGCGCAGGCGGCGGGCGCAGCATCCGTCGTCATCGTCGGACCGCCCGGCGCAGAACTGCCGCACACGGTGCGCGTGCAGGAGCAGCCGGCGTTCGCCGGGCCGGCCGCCGCGATCGTCGCGGGGCTCGGCGCGCTGGAGACCGCGGCAGGGCGGGCGGCGGACGCTGCGATCGATCCGGCGTGGTTCGCTGCGGTCGATGCGGCAAACGATCCGGAGTGGATGCTCGTGCTGGCGGCCGATCTGGCGCGACCGGATGCGGCGGTCGCCCGACTCGTCGCCGACCTGGCTCTTCTGCCGGCCGATACCGACGGCGTGTGCCTCGCCGACGGCTCGTCGCGCCCGCAGTGGCTGACGGGGGCGTATCGCACCGCATCCCTCCGACGCGCCGCGAAGGCGCTACCGGATGCGGGCCGCGATGCTCCCGTGCGGGCACTGCTGGACGACCTGTCGATCGCCGTCTTCCGCGTCCCCGACGACATCGTCCACGACGTCGACACGTGGCAGGATCTGGAGCAGGCGCGGCGGCTCTACGACGACACCGCGAACGCACAGGCGGTGGGCGGCCCGAGCCGCCTCGAGGAGGAGACCCCATGACTGAGCATCTGCCCCCCGAGGCGCTGGACGACTGGGCCGACGCCATCCGCGAGCGCCTGGGCCTCGGCGCTGACGACCTTCCGATCTCGCTCATCCTGGATCTCGCCGGCGACGTGGCCCGAGGGGTGGCTCGCCCCGCCGCACCGCTCAGCGCGTTCGCCGCCGGGCTCGCCGCCGGCCGCGCCGGAGGATCCCCCGACCAGGTGCGCGAGGCGGCCGCGGCCATCTCGGCTCTCGCCGCCGAGTGGCCCCGCTGATGGCCCGCATCCGCTACTTCGCCGCCGCCGAAGAGCTCGCCGGTCGCGCCGAGGAGACCCGCACCGAGCAGACCCTCGGTGAGCTCCGCCGGGCACTCACAGCGGAGCGGCCCGGACTCGGCGGCATCCTTCCCCGCTGCGCCGTGCTCGTCGCGGGTGCGCGGACCGACGACGACACCCCGCTCGACACTGACACCGTCGTCGACGTTCTGCCCCCCTTCGCCGGCGGCTGAGCGCGGCGCGCCGCATCCCTCACTCGGGGGATACTCACGGCCCGATCCAGCCCGATCTACCCCGATCCGCCCGGCCCGATCTGCCTCGCCGAATCTGCCTCGCCCGATCTGCCCTGCCCGATCTGCCCTGCCCGATCTCCCCTGCCCGATCTGCCCTGCCCGATCTGCCCAACCCGATCTGCCCAAGCGAGGAGATCTGCCGAAGCGAGGACCACAACCCCCACATCCGCCCTCGCTACGGCAGATCACCTCGCTACGGCAGCTGCCACACCCGGGCGACGGTCCCAGTCCGGGCCCCCACCTCACCCCGGCCGGTCGAATCCCGGCCCCAAGCGAGGAGATCTGCCGAAGCGAGGACCAAAACCCCCGCATCCGCCCTCGCTACGGCAGATCACCTCGCCACGGGCGCGCGCGAGCGCCACGGGCGCGGCCGAAGCGCGCCGCGGGCCGCGGGTCAGCCGCCGAGGCCCTTCCAGGCGGTGGTGCCGTCGGACTCGACCTGACGCTTCCACACCGGCAGCTCGTGCTTGATCTGCTCGATGACCTCGCGGCACACGGTGAAGGCGACGTCCCGGTGCCCGGATGCGACGGCGATCACCACAGCGGCATCGCCGACGGCGAGGCGCCCGATGCGGTGACTCACGGCGACGAGCGCGCCGGTGTCGCCGATCGCCCGCTCCGCGATGCCGCGGAGGATCTGCTCCGCATCCGGGTGCGAGGAGTATTCGAGCGCGACCACGGCGGTGGCGGCATCCGGATCGTTGTCGCGAACCCGACCCACGAACGTCGTCATAGCACCGGATGCGGCGTCGTCGACCGCGCGGAGATGGGCATCGATGTCGAGGGCATCGGTCGAGATGGCCGCGTGCACGACAGGCATCAGTGGTCTCCTCCGGCGAGTTGGTCGCCGACATGCCCGGCAACGGACAACACGATCGGGATGCCGGACGACACGGCAGCGGGCTTTCCGGGCAGATTGACGATCAGGGTCTGCCCGACGACGCCCGCGACGCCGCGGGTGAGCATGCCGGCCGGTTTCTCCGCCGCTCCCCGGCGCCGGAGTTCCTCGGCCAGGCCGGGAAGTTCCCGCTCGATGACGCGCGCGGTGCCCTCGGGGGTCTCGTCTCTCGGTGACACGCCTGTTCCGCCCGTCGTCACGACGAGCTCGACACCGGATGCGACCGCGGCGCGCAGCGCGCGCTCGACGGAATCGGCGCCATCGGGAATGACGACCGCATCCGGGCAGTCCCATCCCGCTTCGCGGAGAAGGTCGACTCCCACCGGCCCGGACGCGTCTTCGCGGAGCCCCGCGGCCGACCGGTCCGACACCGTGATCACTGTGGCACGCCGCATCTCTTCACCCTAGCTCCGCCCCGCGGTGCCGGCGCGGCGGCCATCGTCGCACCCCCGCACAGCACCGCTGCGCCGGCGCGGCCACGACCCCCATCATCCCGCGCAGCGTCAGTCGGCGACGCTCTCCTGCGCAGTCGCGGTGATGCGCGCGGCCATGCCCGGAAAGATCAGCGCGTGGAACGGGAGAACGAGCAGCCAGTACGCCCGGCCCGCCAATCCTCGGGGGAAGAAAACGGCCCGCTGCTCGTACCGCGTACCGTCCCCGTCGGGGACGACGCGCAGTTCCAGCCAGGCCAGACCCGGCACTTTCATCTCGGCGCGAAGGCGCAGCATGCGTCCCGGCTCGATCGCTTCGACGCGCCAGAAGTCGATCGCGTCGCCGACGACCGCCGAGGTGCGGCTGCGGCGTCCACGGCGGAGCCCCACTCCCCCGACGATCCGGTCCATGAATCCGCGGAGAGCCCACAGTCCCGGGGTCGAGTACCAGCCGTTCTCGCCGCCGATCCCGATGATCACGCGCCACAGGGCCGCGGGAGTCGCGGTCGAGGTCACCGTCCGCTGATCGACGAACACCGTGCGGCCAGCCCACTCCGGGTCGCTCGGAAGCGGATCGCTCGGCAGGCCCGACACCTCCGCATCCTGCCAACTGGTCTCGACGGCATCCGCGTCGACGCGGCCGATCGCGAGCTGCACCGACCGTCGGTACGACGTGAGCCCGCCCTCGGGCCGCGGAATCAGCGTGTCGATGTCGTGATCCTTCATCACGCATTCGTTCTGAAGCGACGCGATGAGCGGGCGGGCGATGGAGCGCGGCACCGGCGTGACGACGTTCACCCAGTGCGACGCGAGGCCGGGAGTAAGCACCGGCAGAGGAGCGATCGGCCGCTGCGGCAGCCCCGCCTCGACCGCGTAGCCGTTCATCATCTGGCCGTACCGCGGCGCATCCGGACCGCCGATGTCGACCGCGCGGTGCACCGACGGGTCGAGCCTGGCCGCGCCGAGGAGGTAGTGCATGACGTCGCGCACGGCGATCGGCTGCACCCGGTTGCGCACCCACTTCGGCGCCGGCATGTACGGCAGCACTTCGGTCAGGTGCCGGATCATCTCGAACGACGCCGACCCCGACCCGATCACGATTCCGGCCTGCAGCACGAGCGTCGGAACCGGGCCGGCGAGGAAGACGTCGCCGACCTCGACCCGCGATCGCAGGTGCGGCGAGAGCGGCACGTGGTCCGGATGCAGCGCCCCGAGGTACACGATCCGGCCGACGGATGCGGCATCCGCTGCCGCGACGACCGTCCGCGCGGCGACCAGATCGGTCTCCTCGAAGCCCTTGCCGCCGCCCATCCCGTGCACGAGGTAGAACAGGACGTCCACGTCTTCGGTCGCGCGCGCCACCGACGCGTCGTCGGTCGCCGATCCCTCGACGACCTCGACCTCCGCACCCCAGGGGAATGCGGCGACCCGCCCGGCGTCGCGCGCCAGCACGCGCACGCGGTACCCGGCCGCGAGCAGGCGCGGCGTGAGCCGGCCGCCGATGTAGCCGGTCGCCCCGAGGACGAGGGCCCGCGGGGCTGTTCCATCCGCGCGGGGCACCGCGCGAAGCGCCGGCTCGCGCCCGGTGGGGGTCGTCAGTTCCATCATGCGAGCGACGTTACGCCGACCTCATCCGCGAACCCGGGGGCTTGCGGATGGCGCATCCGACGCTCGCCGGCATCCAGCCGGATGGCGCATCCGACGCTCGCCGCACCACGCTCCGGCAGCTGCTAGGCCGCGCGCGCCTCGAGCCGCACGACGACCGACTTCGAGGTCGGCGTACCGCTCACGTCGGCGACGGAGTCGAGCGGTACCAGGACGTTGGTCTCGGGGTAATAGGCCGCGGCGTTCCGACGCGGTGTGGCGTAGGACACGATGCGGAACGCTTCGGCCCGGCGCTCCTGCAGAACACCGTCGACCCCCGTCCACTCCGAGACCAGGTCGACGATCGTTCCGTCGGTGAAACCGAACTCGGCGATGTCGTCGGCGTGCACGAACACCACCCGGCGCCCGTCGTGAATGCCCCGGTAACGGTCGTCTTTGCCGTAGATCGTGGTGTTGTACTGGTCGTGCGAACGGAGGGTCTGCAGCAGCAGCCGGCCCGCCGGGATCCGCGGGTACTCCAACGGGTTCACCGTGAAATGCGCGAAGCCGTCACTGGTGGCGAACCGTCGCGCGTCTCGGGGGCCGTTCGGGAGGAAGAACGTACGGCCCTTGTCGATGCGCGCGTTGTAATCCTCGAAACCGGGGATCACGTTCTGGATGTGTCTGCGGATCAGCGCGTAGTCCGCCTCCATCGCCCGCCAGTCGGCCTGAGGCGTGTTCGCGGGGCGGGCGCCACCCGCCGCATCCCCCCTGACGGGGTGCTCGGCGGGAAGACGCTCGACCTGATCATGGTCGACATCGCCCGAGTGCGAGGGGGTGCGTCCCGGCCGGGCGCCCCGCCCGAACAGTGCGTCGCAGAGGCGCGAGATGATGGCGACCTCGCTCAGCAGGTCGTCGGCGGGCGGCGAGAGCCGGCCGCGCGAGGAGTGCACGGCGCCCATGGAGTCTTCGACGGAGACGCGCTGCTCCCGCCCGCCGCGACGGTCGCGATCGGTGCGGCCGAGGGTCGGCAGGATGATCGCGCGTCGTCCCGTCATCACATGGGACCGGTTGAGTTTCGTCGACACGTGCACGGTCAGATCGAGCCGTGCCATGGCCCGCTCGACGACCTCGGTGTCGGGGGTTGCGCTGACGAAGTTGCCGCCCATTCCCATGAAGAAGCGCACCCGCCCCGCATCCATCGCGCGGATGGCGGCGACCGTGTCGAATCCGTGTGCGCGCGGGGCGGCGAAGGAGAACTCCTCGTCGAGGGCGTCGAGGAACGCCTCCGACGGCTTCTCGTAGATCCCCATCGTGCGATCGCCTTGCACGTTCGAGTGGCCGCGCACGGGACAGACGCCGGCGCCCTCGCGCCCGATGTTGCCCTGGAGGAGCAGCACGTTGACGACCTCGCGCAGTGTCGGCACCGAGTTCTTGTGCTGGGTGAGCCCCATCGCCCAGCAGACGATCGTCGACGGCGAGAGCCGGACGGCCTCGGCGATGTCGCGGAGTTCGAGCTCGTCGAGTCCGGTCGCGGCCTCGAGCTCGGGCCACTCCGCATCCGCCATCGCCCGCGCGTACGCATCGAGGCCGGTCGTGTGCGTGTCGATGAAGCCGTGATCGAGCACACCGCCCATGTGCGCGTCTGCCTCGAGCAAGTGCTTGCCGATCGCTTGGAAGAGCGCCTGATCTCCGCCCAGCCGGATCTGCACGAACCGATCCGCGATCGGCGTGCCGCCCAGCAGCACACCCTTGACCGTCTGCGGGTTCTCGAACCGCAGCAGACCCGCCTCGGGCAGCGGGTTCACCGCGATGATCTTCGCGCCGTTCTGCTTCGCCTTCTCGAGCGCGCTGAGCATGCGCGGGTGGTTGGTGCCAGGATTCTGGCCCGCGACGATGATGAGCCGTGCGGCGTAGATGTCTTCCAGCGAGACGGTTCCCTTACCGATGCCGATCGTCTCGGTGAGCGCCGATCCCGACGACTCGTGGCACATGTTGGAGCAGTCCGGCAGATTGTTCGTGCCGACACCGCGCACAAGCAGCTGGTAGAGGAACGCCGCTTCGTTGGACGTGCGCCCGGAGGTGTAGAACACGGCCTCATCGGGGTCGGCGAGCGCGCGGAGCTGGTCGGCGATCTCGCCGAGCGCGTCGTCCCAGCTCACCGGCCGATAGTGCGTCGCGCCCTCATCGAGGACCATCGGATGCGTCAGCCGCCCCTGCTGGCCCAGCCAGAAGTCGTCGTGCCCGCGGAGCTCGTCGATCGAGTGCTCGGCGAAGAAGGCCGGACCGACCGTGCGCACAGTCGCCTCCTCGGCGACAGCCTTGGCGCCGTTCTCGCAGAACTCGGCCACGTGGCGGTGGGCCGGATCGGGCCAGGCGCACCCGGGGCAGTCGTAGCCGTCCTTCTGATTGACGCGCAGCAAGGCCCTCGCCGAGCGGACCGCACCCATCTGCTCGATGGACATCTCGAGCGCGTGAACGACCGCGGGAACACCCACCGCGACCTTCTTCGCCTTCGATACGCGCAGCGCGGTCTCGTCGATGTCGTTCTGCGGAGGCTTCGTCACCATGGTCCGATGCTAACCCCGCGGTCCGACACCCGGGCAGGGGATCCGCGCCGGGTTCATCCCGCGGGGACCGCTCGTCCCGGACGCCGTTCGCCGCGCAGCCGCTCCGCCATGAACGCGGCGCACGCCAGCGCGATCCCGACCCCGACGAGAGCGCCTCCGAGAGTGTCGCTGAGCCAGTGGGCGTGCAGGTAGGTGCGGCTGAGCGCCATGATCACGACCCAGACGGAAGCGGCGATCGCCGTCCAGATGCGCGGATGCAGAACCACCAGGATCGCCGCGAGGGTCGCCGCGTTGGCCACGTGACCCGACGGATACGACCCGTAATCGCTCACGACCAGGATGTCTTCCGGGCGCGCGCGCCCGAAGAGGTGTTTGAGGGCCTGCACGAACAGCGCCGAAAGCACGAGGGTGGCGACCAGGTAGCCGACCGACCAGGGGCGCCGCTGGTACAGCAGGATCGCGATGGCGACGCCGGGGACGATGAGCGAGCTGGCGAGCACTCCGCCCGCGACGTTCAGGAACATCGCGAGGATGTCGAACACCGCCCCGTCGACGTCGATCATGCCGCGGTTCCAGGCTTCGTCGACGGCGAAGGGCTCGGGTCCGCGGTTCAAGATCCAAACGCCCAGCAACACCGCGCACAGGAGCAGCGCTCCCCCGACCGCGCCGACGGTGACGGCGCGGTCCCGCGAAGTGCGGTGCGCGGCGGGAGTGGAGTCGGTCATCGCCACATTCTGGCCCCTCCGGGGTCGCCGGAGCGGCCCCTTTCCTCAGGGCGTCAGCTGTGCCACCGACCGCGGGCGCACGATGAACCACAGGGCGAGAACTGCGATCGCGCCGCATCCGGCCATCACCGTCGCCATCGTCGTCGCGGTGATCCCCGAGTCGTGCGAGATCAGCCCGACGAGCGGGGAGACGATCCCCGCCACACCGAAGTTCGTCGCTCCGAGGATGGACTGCGCCGTGCCGGCCGCGTTGCCGTGCCGGTCGAGAGCGAGCACCTGGGCGCACGGGAACGTGAAACCGCACGCGGTCATGAAGACGAACAGCGGCACGACGATGCCCCACAGCCCGAGACCGGCCTGGTCGGCCACGATGATCGCGACGGCGGAGATGACGAGCGCGGCGGTCGAGAACGCCATGACCCACTGCGGGCCGAACCGGGCGGCGAGACGCGAGGCGGTCTGAACGCCGACCACGACGCCCACCGAGTTGATGGCGAAGAGCAGCCCGTACTGCTGCGCATCGAAACCGAAGCTCTGCTGGAACAGGAACGAGGATGCGGACAGGTAGGAGAACAGACCGCTGAAGGTCATGCCGCCGATCACGAGCACGCCGAGGAAGACGCGGTCGCTGAACACGCTGCGGTAGCGCTGCCAGACGGTCAGACCACGCTCGCGGCGACGCGCGGGGGGCAGCGTCTCGGGCACGAAGATGACCGCCGCGATCAGCATCACGACACCGTAGATCGCGAGCACGACGAACAGTCCGCGCCAGGGCATGACGCCGAGCAGCCACGATCCGACCAGGGGGGCGAGCACGGGCGCGACGCCCGACACGAGGGCGAGTCGCGACAGCATCACGACGAGGCGACGACCGCCGAAGAGGTCGCGGACGATCGCCGCAGCCACCACGCCACCGGCCGCCGCGCCGGCGCCCATGAGTACGCGGGTCGCGCCGAGGAGCAGCAGGTCGGGGGCGAACGCGGCAGCGGCGCTGGCGACGACGTGGAGTGCGGTGACCGCGAGCAGCGGCACGCGGCGGCCCACCTTGTCGCTCAGCGGGCCGACCACGAGCTGTCCGAGCGCGAACCCGATCATCGTGCCGGTCAACGTCAGCTGGATCGCTGCGGCGGTCGTGTTGAAGTCGGCCTCGAGCACCGGGAAGGCGGGAAGGTACAGGTCGATCGTGAACGGGCCGAGCGCCGTGAGCGCGCCGAGCAGGATGATGTAGACCACCCGTCGCCAGGTGGGCATCGCATCCCCCGGATGCAGCACGATGGGCGCGGTGCGCGGATTGGACCCGAGCGTACGGATCGCGCCGGTCGAGGACCGCGGGGTCCGCACCGAGCCGGTCGCCGTACGCTCGGCGGCGGAGTCGGGCACGACAGGGATGGACGAGGTGTCGGTCACAGGGGGAACCACTTCACTGAAGGACGAACGGGGTGGGGACGCTCTCGCCGGCCAGGGCGGGGTCACGCTGCGCGGGAACCTCGAAACGATTCGACGCGTGTTCTCCCATGCTAGCGGACGACCCGGCCGCAGCAACCCCGCCGCGGTGATCCGCCCCGAGGACGCCGGATGGACGCCGCCGCCGTCCGGGCGCTCTCCCAGCCCCGGGCGTATGCGTTCACATAGGCTCGACAGGCGCCATCCGCTCCACGGCGCACGCCCGCACGGCCCCGCGGCTCGACCGCGCTGATCTGAGGACCTCCCGACATGAGCACGACGCCCGACAAGCGCCGGAGCGGAAACCCCGCCGAACAAGCCAAGATCGCCCTGACTGCAAAGCAGGAGCGTGAACAACGTCGGCAGGAGAAGCTCGCCGAGTACCAGCGCCAGGTCGCGCGCCGCAAGCGCGGAAAGCTTGTCTGGTGGATCGTCGGCTCCACGGCCGCGCTGCTGGTCGTCGCGGTCGTCGTCGCCTCGATCGTGTTCACCCCGCGGCCCGTCACGTACGGAGCACAGGACTCCACCGGTGCCGTCATCGACGGCGTCGAGACGTTCGAGAACGTCACCACGCACGTCGAGGGCACGGTCGATTACGACCAATCGCCTCCCGCCGGCGGCCCGCACGCGCCCATCTGGCTGAACTGCGGTGTCTACAACCAGCCCGTTCCCAACGAGAACGCCGTGCACTCGATGGAGCACGGCGCCGTCTGGGTGACGTACGACGCATCGCGCGTGGGCGCAGACGAGGTCGCCGCGCTCCGCGCCCAGCTCCCCTCGAGCTACGCGCTGCTCACGCCCTACGAGGGCCTGGACTCCCCCATCGTCCTCAGCGCGTGGAACGCGCAGCTGAAGGTCGACTCCGCCGAAGACAGCCGCATCCCCGAGTTCTTCGAAGAGTACTGGCGCAGCCAGAACGCTCCCGAGCCGAACGCCGTCTGCAGCGGCGGCGTCGACGCAGAAGGACGGCAGTGACCCGATGACGACCGACGCCGTCCGCCCTCGACGCTGGCCGATCATCGTGCTGGCCGTCGTGGGCGTGGCGGCGCTCGCGTTCGCCATCGGACGGTTCTCGCTCTTCTCGAACGGTCCTGCCGTGCCGAACGCGGCCGACATCGGTTTCGCCCGCGACATGCAGGTGCACCACGATCAAGCCGTGCAGATGGCCATGTCGATCTACCGCGTGACCGAGGACGACGACATCCGCGCTCTGTCCTACGACATCGCGACCGGGCAGGCCGCTCAGCGCGGCGAGATGTTCGATTGGCTCGTGCAGTGGAACGTGCCGCAGTCCGGCGATCTGATGTCGTGGATGGCGGACTCCGACGAGCACGCCCACTCGGCCGGGTCCGCGGCGACCGAGGACGAGCTCCGTGCGCAGATGGGCATGGCGACGGATGCCGAACTCGCCGCGCTCGATTCCGCCACCGGCACCCCCGCCGACTGCATGTTCCTCGGCCTGATGATCCGCCACCACCAGGGCGCACTCGAGATGACGGATGCGGTCGCCGATCTCGGCAGCATCCCGCGGGTGCTACAGGTCGCCGAGACCATGGCCACGAACCAGGGCGCGGAGATCGGCGCGATGCAGTCCATCCAGAACCGATTGGGCTGCGCGGGCTGAGGCTAGGGTGGTCGCGTGGCCACCCAGATCGCTCGGCGTCCCCTGCTGGTGACGATCGTCGTCGTCCTGGTCACTCTCAGCGGACTCGCGAACACGGCGCTCGGCATCCTGATCCTGTTGAGCCGGTACGACGTGCCGGCCGATGACGTGTTGTCCGTCTCCCTCATCGGGATCGGCATCATCCTGTTCGGGCTCCTGACCCTCGCGGTCGCCTCGGGGATGGCGAGGGGCAGCCGATTGTCCCGCCTGCTGCTAACGCTGTACCTCGCAGCGGAGCTCGTTCTGCACGCCGTGGCGATCGCGACGAGCGACGCGTGGGACGCCGTATCGACCGCTCAGATCGTTGTCCAGGTGGCGTTGCTGGTCATCGTCTGGATTCCCCCGGCGTCCCGCTGGTTCGTCTCTCGAACGGTAGCGGCAGACCCCTACGCATGAGCCGTCGCCGTGCGCAGCGCGCGGCGGACGAAGCGGATGTGGAAGATCCGCACGATCTCGATCGCACCGATCGCGCCGATCGTGAACGCCGTCAGCGCGTACGCCGCCTCGCGTCCCGGGTCGACGAGGGCGAAGAACTGCACCGACAACGGCACGGTGAAGATCGCGGTCAACGCGATGAACATGCCCCCGACGACCAGCACCTTGTAGCGGTTGAGCGGGCGCGACAGGATCGCCAGCACCCAGATTCCGACGACGGCGAGGATGATGGTCGCACCGGTTCGCAACTCGTCGACGCCGACCCCGAGCGACTGCGCGACGAGCGTGTATCCCGTGAGCGTGAGCGCGACGACGATACCGCTCGGGATGGCGAACGACAGGGAACGGCGGAGGAACCCCGGAATGTAGCGGCGCGCGTTGGGCATCAGCGCGAGGAAGAACGCCGGGATGCCGATCGTGAGCCCGTCGGTGATCGACAGCTGCCGCGGCAGGAACGGGAACTCCAGCACGAGCAGTCCGAACAGCAGCGCGAGCCCCGTCGCGTACACGGTCTTGGTCAGGAACAGCATCGACACGCGCTCGATGTTGGCGATGACCTGGCGACCCTCCGCGACGACGTCGGGAAGGTGCGAGAACCGCCCGTCGAGCAGCACGATACGGGCGACCGCCTTGGTGGCGGCGGCCCCCGAGTTCATCGCGATCCCCATGTCGGCCGTCTTGATGGCCAGTGCATCGTTCACACCGTCGCCCGTCATCGCCACGGTATGCCCGCGACTCTGCAGAGCGACCACCATGTCCTTCTTCTGCTCCGGGGTCACCCGACCGAAGACGGTGTGCGCCTCCAACACCGCCGCCATCGCCTCCTGATCGGTCGGCAGGGTGCGCGCGTCGTAGCCCTCGGCGACGTCGAGCCCGACCTCCCGCGCGATCGCAGCGACCGTGCGCGGATTGTCCCCGGAGATGATCCGCACACCGACGCCCTGGGCGCGGAAGTACGCGAGCGTCTGCGCGGCGTCGTCGCGGACCTGCTCGCGGAAGGTCACGACCGCGATCGGGCGGAGGCGGGCGGGCAGGTGCTCCGCATCCGCGTCCTCCTCCGACAACACCGTCGGCGCGTGTCCGAGGACGAGGGTCCGGAGGCCCCGGGACGCCAGCGTCACCACCTGGGCGCCGAGGTCGGATGCCGCATCCGTCGCGTCGTCGCCGAAGACCATCTCGGGCGCCCCGAGCACCCAGGTGCCGTCGCCGTCGAACGAGACGGCACTCCATTTGCGGGCAGAGGAGAACGGGATCGTGCGCACCGCAGCGCGGGTCTCATGCACGGGGTAGGCCTCGCGAAGGCTCCGCGCCGTCGCGTTCGCGTCGGGAGCCGCCGCGTACCACGCGAGCGCGTCACGCCATCCGCCCACCTCACCCGGCAGTGCGTGCACATCGTCGTAGGCGATCTCGCCCACGGTGAGGGTCCCGGTCTTATCGAGGCAGATCACATCGACGCGGGCCAAGCCCTCGACGGCGGGAAGCTCGTTGACGAGCACCTGCTTCGCGGCGAGCTCGCCGCACCGACCGCGAAGGCGATCGACGTCATCAGCACGAGTCCGAGCGGGATCATCGCGGTCAGCGAGGCGATCGTATTGACGACCGCCTGCACCCAGCGTCCTTCACCGAAGATCGTCGCCCAGCCTCCCGTCACCATGACCTGGGCGTTGAGCACGAGCAGGCCGATCGGCCCGATGCCCCAGCTCACCCATTTCAGGACCCGATTGAGACTCGAACGCAGCTCGCTCGACACCAGCGAGAACCGCTTCGCCTCCCCCTGGAACCGGTTGGCGTACGAATCCGCCCCCACTCGGGTGACAATGGCGTCCCCTTCGCCACCGACCACGACCGAGCCCGAGAGCGCCTCATCGGACGGCTTCTTGTCGACCGCATCTGCCTCGCCCGTCAGCATCGACTCGTCGATCTGCAGTCCGCGGGAGGTGACGACGACCGCGTCGGCGGCGACCTGGTCTCCGGCGCGCAGCACCAGGACGTCATCCTGCACCACCTCCACCGGAGCGATCTCGACCTCGATGCCGTCCCGGCGGACCCGTGCCTGCGCGGCGTTCAGAAGCGCGAGCTTGTCGAGTGCCGACTTCGCCCGGAACTCTTGGACGGTGCCGATGATCGCGTTGGCGAAGGCCGCGAGGCCGAACAGCGCATCCTGCCAGCGCCCGACGAGCAGCAGGATGAGAAAGCACCCGCCGACGATGCCGTTGAAGAGCGTGAACACGTTCGCCCGCACGATGCTGCCGACGCTGCGGCTCGTGTCGGCGACGTAGGCATTGTCGCGGTCGTCGGTCTTGCGTTCCGCGACCTGCGCGGCGGTGAGACCGATTGCCGGGTCGACCTTCGGGGATCGATCGGTCGCGTCCGCCACTGCATCCCCCGCGTTCATAGGCTCACTGTAACGATGGCCGCATACGCGCGTCGCGCGGGCAAACAGTTCCGTCCGACCTGCTCGGTCAGAGCGACCGGATCTCTCCGCGCTTCATCTCCCACGACTGTGGGGCGAGCCAGGCGCGCGCGGCGACCACCAGGGCATCGACGCCGCGGGCGAGCGTCGGTTCGATGATGGGCGCGAAGTGCGGCGAGTGGTTAGATGGCACGTCGCTGTCGAGCGTGCCCGCGGCGGCCGCAGCCATGTACAACGCGGCGTCCGCTCCACCGAGGATCCAGTAGACGAGGGGCGCCTGCGCCGCCGCGGCCAGGATGCCGACGTCCTCGCTGCCGCTGACCGCCCCCGGTGCCAGTACGCTGGCGTCGCCGAACGCCGCGCGGAATGCCGCGTTCGTGCGCGCCGTCCCGTCGGGGTCGTTGACCATCACGGGAAACGACTGTGCGTAGTGGATGCGCGGCTCGGGCGCACCGGAAACGGCGGCTTCGCCGCGCACGATGCGCTCGATCGCCTCGATGATGCGGATACGCACCGGCTCGCTGAAGGCGCGCACGGTGAGACCGAGACTCGCCGTGTCGGGGATGATGTTGTTCTTCGTGCCCGCGGAGATACGCCCCACAGTGACCACCGCTGTCTCCTGCGGCGCTACCTCACGAGCGACGATGGTCTGCAGGCGGAGCACGATGGACGCGGCGAGCACGATCGGATCGATGGTCGTCTCCGGGCGGGATCCATGCCCGCCGCGCCCGTAGACCGTGATGTCGATGCTGTTCGCCCCCGCGAAGGCCGGACCCGAATGGGCGCCGACCACACCGGCGGGGGCCGGACCCACGTGCTGACCGAGGACCACGTCCGGTAGGGGCACCTTCTCGTAGAGGCCGTCATCGATCATCGCCTGCGCGCCGTCGCCGCTCTCTTCGGCGGGCTGGAACAGGGCGATCACCGTCCCTGACCACTCGTGTCGGGTCTGTGCGAGTCGATCGGCCGCACCGATCAGAGCCGCGACGTGCACGTCGTGGCCGCACGCGTGCATCATGCCCTCGACCGTGCTGGCGTAATCCAGGCCGGTGTCCTCGTGCACCGGAAGCGCATCCATGTCCGCGCGAATCAGAACGGTCGGGCCTTCGCCATTGCGAAGCACTCCCACGACGCCCGTCCGGCCGACTCTCTCGATGACCTCGTAGCCGGAGTATCGGAGACAGGCCGCCGCGACGCCCGCCGTGCGCGTCTCTTCGAACGCCGGTTCCGGATGGCGATGCAGATCGCGGTAGAGGTCGGCCAGGGGCGCGGCGAAGTCGGTCATCTGCTCAGTCTCCCGCACAGTCGTCCTGATGCTCGGGAGCGGAACGACGACCGCGGGACGAGCGCTTCGGGACATCCACTCACGCTGTCACGTTCATCGCCTGCGTTCGATCGCCGCGAGACGTCGTCTCGACGCGCCGCCACATACGCGTCGCGCGGGAGGCACCGGATGGTGCACTCCCGCGCGACGAGTACTGCGGATGCGGCGGATCAGCCCTTCGTCGCCCCAGCCAGAAGGCCCCGGACGAAGAACCTCTGCAGCGCGAAGAAGACGATCAACGGCACGATGATCGAGATGAACGCGCCCGCGGACTGCAGGTACCAGCGGTCGCCCCACGAGCCCGACAGCGAGTTCAACGTCTGCGTCAGCGGCAACGACGACGATGGCGCGAAGATCGTCGCCACGAGCAGGTCGTTCCACACCCAGAGGAACTGGAAGATCGCGAACGAAGCGATTGCCGGCATGGCCAGCGGCAGGATCATCCGGAAGAAGATCTGTCCGTGCCCGGCACCGTCGACCCGCGCGGCTTCGATGACCTCGCTCGGGATCTCCGCGATGAAGTTGTGCAGCAGGAAGATCGCGAGCGGCAGCGCGAAGATCGCGTGTGCGATCCAGACGGTCGCGAACGAGTGGTCCACATCGCGCAGCTCGAAGCCCGGGAAGACCCCGACGCCGTTGATCTCGAGTCCGCGCGAGAACAGCGTCAGCAGCGGCACGAGAGCCATCTGGATCGGAACGATCTGCAGCGCGAAGACGAAGACGAAGAGCAGATTCTTGCCCTTGAAGTCGATCCACGCGAACGCGTAAGCGGCCAGGGACGCGAGCGCGATCGGGATGATCGTGGCCGGAATAGCGATGGCCAGCGAGTTGATGAACGACTGACCGAGGGTCAGCGCCGTTCCCCCGGAGGTCAACGCGTCCGCGTAGTTCTGCAGGGTGAAGCTCGGGTTGGTGAAGACCGTCCACCAGCCCGAGGTCTGCGAGTCGGAGCCGGGTCGGAACGACGTCACGAACAACCCGAAGGTCGGGATGGTCCAGAAGATCGCGATGATGACCGCGATGATCGTGGCGGTCTTGGACGTGAGCTTCTTCTGGGCGATGTTCTCGCTGCGACGCGTGTCTCGCGCCGTCTTGCGGGTGGCTCGACGATCGAATGCCGGGGGCGTCTCGGCCGGAGCGATGGCGCTCATCGGATCTCCCTTTGCTGGCGCAGCTGACGCGCGTTGTAGATGATCAGCGGCAGAACGAACAGGAACAGCACGACGGCGAGCGCGGACGAGTGCCCGTAGCTCTGGAACCGCTGCTGCTGGTTGACCATCTCGAAACCGAGGACGGAGGTGTTCGAGCGACCACCGGTCATCACGGCGACGATGTCGTAGACCTTCAGCGAAGCGATGGTGATCGTGGTCAGCACGACGATCAACGAGGCGCGGATGCCGGGAACGGTGACGTTGCGGAACCGCTGCCAGGGGCTCGCGCCGTCGAGCTGCGCCGCCTCGAGCTGTTCGGTGGGAACAGCCTTGATCGCGGCCGACAGGATGACCATCGCGAACCCGGTCTGGGTCCAGATGAACACCGCGAGCAGGGCGAACGTGTTCAGCAGCGGCTGCGCGTCCAGCCAGCCGACCGGCTGCCCGCCGAACATCGTGACGATCGCGTTCAGCAGACCAATCTGCTCGCCCTGACGGTAGTCGTAGACGAACTTCCAGATGATGCCGGCGCCGACGAACGAGATCGCGACGGGCATGAACACGAGCACCTTCAGGATCTTCTCGCCGCGGGCGCGGTCGATGAAGGCCGCGTAGGCGAGGCCGATGACGGTCGAGAGCGTCGGGGCGAACAGCGCCCAGATGATCGTGTTGACGACCGACCAGAAGCCCTCGGGGTTCGTGAAGGTCCAGATGTAGTTGTCGAGGCCGACGAACGTGTCACCCGTCTTGTCGAAGAACGACGAGAAGATGGTCGAGATCGCCGGGTACACGAGCCCGAGGAGCAGCATCAGCAGCGCGGGTGCCAGGAACACGACGAGCTGGAACACGTAGCCCGAGCCCTCGCGCGAGCGGTAGTCCGCGAAGAACAGCAGCGCGCCGACGCCGAGCGCGATCGCCACGACGTAGAGCAGCGCGTTTTGGTACGGCCGCAGCAGCATGAACGCCAGCACCGGGATGACGAAGCAGGCGGCCAGACGCAGCCACATGTAGCCCTTGCCGCGGCGCGGTGCGAACTCGATGAGAAGCAGCACCACACCGACGACGATGCCGAACACCACGACGATGATCGGGATCTGCACCAGCGGGTTCAGGTTGCCGATCCAGGTGAAGAAGCTGTTGAGCGAGAATCCCAGCGAGGTCGGCCGGGCGTCGTCCACGGGCGTGCTCATCAAGAGCAGGACGAGGGCGATGAGCGCGATCGCTGCGGCGGCGAGGGCGACGATGCCCGTCGTGCGGCGCGAACGCGCGGAAGCGGGGGGTGCGAGCGCGTCGTCGGGAACGACGTGCGGCTCCTTCGTGGTGGTCTGCGACATCACTGTCCTATCTCTCCGGCTGAGGGGTGCAGGCACGGGGGCCGCTCGTATCGAGCGACCCCCGTGCGGCGCAGCCCGGGTGGGCTAGTTCTCGTATCCCGCCTGGATGTCACTCAGGACCTGGTCGGTCGGGCGACCGTCGATCCAGTTGACCATGCCCTTCCAGAACGAACCGTTACCGACCGTGGCCGGCATCAGGTCCGAGGCGTCGAAGCGAACGACGGTGCTCGGGTCCTGGAGGATCGTCATGGCGTCGGTCAGGAACTCGCTCGATGCGAGCGACGGGTCGGCGCCCTTGTTGGCCGAGATGACCCCGCCGAGCTCGACACGAGCGTCAGCGAACTCCGGCGTCGACATGAACTCGAGCACCTTCTGCACGGCCTCCGAGTCGGAGAACGCGGTGACGAACTCGCCACCGGCTTCGACGTAGGTCTCGCCATCGGCCGTGATGCCCGGGAGCAGGAAGGCGTAGACGTCGCCGTCGGGGGCAATCGTCGGGGCCTCACCGGATGCGGTCTTCGCCTCGAGGAAGTTCGCCGAGAGGAAGGACGCCTGGTGCGTCAGAGCGCAGCGACCGTCCGCGACGGCGGCGGCGACGTCACCGAACGCGGTCGAGTTGATGCTCTTCACATCGCCGTAGCCCGCGTTCACGAAGTCCGGGTTAAGGAGGATGTCGCCGACCGAGTCGAAGGCATCCTTGATCTTCGAGTCGGTGAACGGCACGTCGCCGGCTACCCAGTCGTCGTACACGTCGGCGCCGGACTGACGCAGCACGAGGTCTTCGATCCAGTCCGTGCCCGGCCAGCCGGACGCGGCGTCGGACGAGAAGCCGGCGCACCACGGGGCGGCGCCGGTCGTGTCGCGGATGGTCTGCGTGAGCGTCAGCAGGTCGTCCCAGGTCTTCGGAACTTCGACACCCCACTCGGCGAAGCTCTTCGGGGAGTACCAGACGTATCCCTTGACGTTGGCGAGCATCGGCGCGGCGTAGAACGTGTCGTCGACGGTGCCGTAGCTCTTCCAGTCGGCCGACCAGTTCGCGTCGACGTTCGACTCGACAGCCTCGGGCGCGGCCTGGACCTCGCCCGTGTCGACGAGCGCCTTCAGCAGACCCGGCTGCGGAACGATGGCGATGTCGGGAGCAGAACCACCGGTCACCTTGGTGACGATGTTGCCCTCGAAGCTCTTGTCACCGGTGTATTCGACCTTGATACCGGTGTCTTCGGTGAACTGCGTGAACGAGGCGTTCAGGTCGTCTGCCTCGACACCCGTGATCCCTCCGGAGATCTGGACGGTCTGCCCCTCGACCGATCCACTGTCGCTGGAGCCGCCCTCCGCACAACCGGCGAGTGCGAGTCCCGCAACCCCCAGCAGCGCGATCGGTGCGACCAGGCGGCGTCGCTGCGATCTGATCATGTGATTCCTCCTCTTCGAGTACGCGCATGCTCCTTGCACCCACGCATCCGGCTCCTCAGGAACCGATTCCAGGCAAACGTAAACCAATCTGACAGACAACACAATGTCGCCGCATCACAACTCGGTAAAGCTGCGATGGGAGCGCTCCCTCGCCTCCGACCTGGGAATGGGAGCGCTCCCTCAATGCATTTCGTATGTGGAACCGGTTTCATCTTTTTCGGCCGACTCGTACTACGATGACTGCGGACCCGAGCCCATCAAGGAAGAGGGGTGGTGATGATGAGCGGGATCTCCGATGTGGCGCACCTCGCGGGTGTGTCGAAGTCGACCGCGAGTCGGGCGCTCAGCGGCGCCGGTTACGTCTCGGCCGCCACGAAAGAACGAGTCGCCGCTGCCGCCGCATCCCTCGGCTACGTCCCCTCGACGAACGCGCAGAGTCTGTCGACCGGCCGGACGCAGAACATCGGCGTCGTGATGCCGTATATCAACCGGTGGTTCTTCGCGGAGGTGCTCGAGGGGATCCAGCAGGAGCTCCTGGAGCGCGGCCTCGACCTGATGCTCTACGACGCGAAGCCCGGAACCGAGAGCCGACGGCGGATCTTCGAGGATTTCCTCGCCCGCAAGCGGTTCGACGGCCTCATCGCGGTCGGTCTGGAACCCGCCGAGAACGAACTCGAGAGCATGCTGTCGCTCGGCAAGCCGGTCGTGAGCGTCATCGGCGATCACCCGAGGACGAGCGCCGTCTCGCTCGACGAAGGCAACACGGCGCACCGGGCGACCGAGCATCTGATCGCCCTCGGCCACCGCGACATCGCCTTCCTCGGTGCGGGCGCGGATCCGCACCGCCCGCACGTGGAGTCGGCGCGCGTCAGCGGTTACCACGCAGCAATGCGTCGTGCGGGGCTCGACGAGACGATCGCCCACGTGCCGTGCGCGCTCACCATGCCCTCCGGCTACGCGGCCGCGGTCGACCTGCTCAGTGACTCGCGTGCTCGGCCGACCGCCATCGTCGCGGCGTGCGACGAGGTCGCGATCGGCGCCATCATCGCGGCGCGACGCCTCGGCATCCAGGTGCCGGCGGCCCTCAGCGTCGTGGGCATCGACGACCACGAACACGCCGAGATGTTCGCACTCACGACCCTTCACCAGGACCCGCGCGAGCAGGGCCGCACCGCCGTCGACCTGCTCATGCGGCAGATCGAGGACCCGGATGCGGAGCCCGTCGTGGTGCGCGTGAAACCCCGGCTCGTGGTGCGCAACTCGACCGCGCCCGTGAACCCGTCCACATCCGTCGTCGTCGCCGACAACGGAATCCTGCCGGTCGGCTGACCGCTCCCGCGCGGCGCGGAGGTCGCAGATCTGCGGCGGCGGGCGCACGAGAGCGGGGCCCCGGCTCTCGCCGAGGCCCCGCTCTGTGTCTTCCCGATCAGCTGTGCCGGCGGCGACCCGTCGTGCGGGCGATGATGCCGAAGCCGATCAGCAGGGCGCCGAGGAGCGCCGCTCCACCGACCCAGCCGTAGTCGCCGCCCGTCGCCGGGAGCGCTCCGGAACGTGCCGCGATGGTGACCGGCTGCCATCCGATCACGTCACCGGCCGCGTCGAGCACCACGAGACGGTGCGAGCCCGACACGCCATCCGGCAGAGTGACGGTGACCGTACCGGCCGCACTCACCTGCTGCCACCCGCCGAGCTGCTGCGGGGTGGAGTACAGCCAGATCGAGACCCACGCGCCGGCGTACTTGGTACCGACGTAGATCGTGATCTCTCCCCCGGCGACGAGGTTTCCGATCGTGACCTGGATCACGTTCTTCAGCGCCTCGATGAGCTCAGAGACGGACACCGGCTGCGGCGTGGTCGTCGGGGGCGTGCTGCCTCCGCCGGTCTCGGGCAGGGGCGGCGTCGTGGGCGTCGGCGTACCGGTGCCCGGTTCGCCGGTCGGCGGCTCCTCGACGGACGTCACCGCGATCGGAACACGCACCTCGGTGCCGCTCTGCGGGGCCTGCAGCACGATCGTGCTGGAGGCGGCAGCATCCGCCGGCACCTTCAGCGTGACCGTCGCCGAACCGCCGCTGACGGCGATCGGGTCGAACACCGTCGTGCTGCCCGCGAAGCTCGCGAGGAGCGTCGTGGTGGCCGGGCTGCCGACCGACGTGAGGTCGAGGCCCGACACCTGGAACGTGACGGTGTCGCCCTCGGCGGCGGATGCGGGCACGCCCGTCACCTGCGCGCTGCGGCTCGCGAAGTTCGGGGTGAGCGTTCCCGCTGCCTTGATGTAGCTGATCCACGCGTCGCGGTCGATGAGGCCCGAGTCGCGCGTGTTCGTGCCCTGGGTGAAGGTGCGGAAGTTATCGCCACCCTGCACGAGGAAGCTGAACGAACCGACCCGGTACTGCTGGGCGGGGTCGATCGGCTCTCCGTCGATCCAGATTCCGGTGATGTGCGAGCCACGGGCCGCCGACTCGTCGAACGTGTACTGCACGTTCTCGGAGAGGCCGAGCGCGAGGTAGGAACGCGACGGGATGGTGCCGTCCGCGTTGGTCTGCCACTGCTCTTCGAGCAGGCTCTTGAACTGCGCGCCGGTCAGGCTTGTCGTGAACAGGTTGTTCGCGAAGGGAAGGACGGCGTTCGCGTCGGCGACCGTGATGCCGTCGGCATCCTTCAGCAGCTCCGCGCGGAGTCCGCCCGGGTTGACCACGCCGATCTCGGCGCCGCCGAGGCGTTCCTCGGAGAGGGTCGCGACCAGCGAGTCGGCGACGAGATTGCCCAGCGCCGACTGCTTCGCACGGTTGTCACGCGTGCCGCCGGTGTAGACACCGTTGACGTACGTGCCTCCGGTGAAGGCCGTCGTGATGTCTGCCGACACGTCGCCGACCTTCACGCTGCCGACGACCTTCGCTTCCGCGATCGCCTTGTCGACGATCGTCTTCACCGCGGCGACCCGAGGGTATTTGGCGACGAGCTGCGCATCGAGATCAGCGTTCTGCTGAGCGTCATTGGCAGAATTCTTGTCGTCCACGATCGCGACGCGGGCCACGTTCTTCGCGGTGTAGGACTGCACGTCGCCGGTTTCGGCATCGACCGTCAACACGACCTGGCCGATGTTCTCGCCGTAGTTACCGGTCTGCACGATCGGGCGCGTCTTGTCGGTGCCCGGGATCGGCACGTTCCACGAGTACAGCTTGTGCGTGTGGCCGGTGAAGATCGCGTCGACGGCAGGAGAGGTCTTCGTCGCGATGTCGGCGAACGCCTTGCCGTCGGCGATCTCGTCTTCCAGTGTGGCCTTCTCGACCTCGCCGGCAGCAGCACCCTCGTGGTATTCGGCCACGATCACATCCGCTTCGCCGTTGGCGGGATCGCCGTCGGTCAGTTGGGCCGCGACGCGGTTGACGGCCTCGACCGGGTCACCGAACGTGACATCGGCGATTCCGCCGGGCGACACGAGCGTCGGCGTCTCCTCGGTGACGGCGCCGATCACGCCGACCTTGAGCCCGTCGACCTCGATGATCGTGTACTCGTCGAGCACCGGAGTGGTCGTGCCCTTCTCGTACACGTTGGCGCCCAGGTAGGGGAACGCGGCCACGTCGGACACGCGGCCCTTCAGATCCGCAAGCCCCTGATCAAACTCGTGGTTGCCGACGGCCGACGCCTGCAGCCCGAGCGCGTTCAGCACGTCGAGCGTCGGCTTGTCGCCCTGGAACGCCGAGGCGTAGAGCGACGCACCGATGTTGTCACCATCCGAAAGGAACAGCGTGTTGTCCTCGCCGTACTGCGCGCGGAGCTGCTCGATCGTTCCGGCGAACTTCAGCGTGGTGCCATCGATCCGACCGTGGAAGTCGTTGATGTTGAGCAGGTTGAGTTCAACCGTCGGGTCGAGGTCGAGGCCTACGACCAGGGGGTCGTGGTCGCTCGAGCGGAACGGCGAATCGTCGTAGAAGTTCGTCGCGTTGTAGTTGTAGCGGCTGTACTCCAGAGCGATCGACTCGACGGAGTTGATGTTCCAGACATCCGAACCCGTGACGAGCTTCTGCGCCTCGGTGGACGCGAGGATGTGGTCGAGCGAACCGACCTGGCCGCCGAACGAGTAGGTGTACTCATCCGTGGGGGCGAGGTTCGCGTAGCCGGCCTCGTAGAGAACCTGCATCGGGTCCTCCTGCGTGTACGAGTTGAAGTCGCCGAGCAGGAACACGTCATCCGTGCCCACCGAGGCCTTCAGCCCGTCGGCGAAAGCGACGAGCGCCTGCGCCTGACGCGTGCGGTCGCCGTTGAAGGCGCCCTGCACGCCGTTGGCGTTGTCGCCGGTTGCCGGCGGCT